>NZ_JABLTE010000219.1 GCF_013315795.1 Nocardia barduliensis | reverse complement strand
CACCGGCGCCGACCAACCCGCCGCCGCCCACCCAGCAGCAGCCGCGACCCACTCCACCGAGCGCGCCTAGCCTGCCCACCGGCGTGCTCGGCGACACACTCGGCACGGTGCTGCGCGCGCCGGGGGAGATCCTGGGAGGCTCCGGTGGCTGATACCGCCTTCGACACTCTCCCGTGCGCCCGGGACATCTTCCGCGAACTGGACTCCGCCGACGACCAGCCGGTGGTCTACCTCATTCGCGGCCGCTCGCAGACCGGCAAGTCGACACTTCTCGCGGAGATCCGGGCTCGGCTGCGCGTCCGGGGCATCCCGTTGCAGGACGACACCGCCGCCTTCCAGCACGCGCACCTGCGCAACGGCGCGCACCCGGCGGCGCGCACGCCGACCGCAGGCGCCACGGCAGGCGTGACGACCGACACCGCCCGCCCGGCCCTGGTCATCGACAACGCGCACACGCTCGGCCAGATCGACCTGGAATACCTCTGTGCCGCAGTGGAATCCGGGCATCGCACGGTGGTGGTCGCCGCCCAGCCGCGCCCGCACGACCCGCGGCTGCGGATGCTCGCGGAGGCGATCGCCCGGCGCGGCCGCGTCGTGGACCTGCGCCCGCTCGGCGTCGCGGACATGGCGCCGTTCGCCAGGGAGCTGGGCATGATGGTGCCGCGCCAGGTCGCTCAGCACATCCACGTGCAGACCGCGGGGATCCGCGGCGGCGTGGTGGCCGCGCTCACGGCCGCCTGCTCGGCGCGTCTGGACGCGGGCTTCGCGGCGGTCGACACGGCCGTCGCCGCGTGGGCGCGCGGGTTGCTGGACAACCTCGAGCCCGACCTGCTGGAGACCCTGGTCGTCGCCACCACGGGAACGGGTCTGGATTCCACCGAACTCACCGAGGTGCTCGGCGTGCCGCAGGCCGTCGCGCAGGACCTCATCGACCGCGCCAGGGCCAGTGCGCTGGTGACGGACGCGGACCTGCTGCTCGAACCCGCTGTCGCCCCGTTGCGCACGCTGCTGGGCGACCGCCGGTTCGTCGCGGTCGAGCGCCGGTTGCTCGGCGCCCGGCTGGAGGCGGGCCTGCTGCGTGACCGCACCGCGTTGCAACTGGCCGAGTCCGGCGTCCGCGACCAGCGTCTGGCCGATTTCCTCATCACCGCCGCGGAGCAGGCCGGTCGCGACGCGGTTCGCTATTACGCCGCCGCGGCCGCCGCCGGGGCCGAACTCGATCCGATCGCGCTGCGCTGGGCCGAGGCGGCCGCGCGGACCGGCGACGGCGACACCGCCATGCGGCTGGCCGAGCCGATGCTGGCGCGTACGGGCAGCACGGGCGCGGACCTCGCGCAGGCCGTGCGGATCTGCGCCGCGGTGCTCACCCGGCGTGGACTGGTGGGGCGGGCGGCGCAACTGTACACCTGGCTCGGCGGTGACCGGGTCGGCCCCGATTGGGCGGTCGGCGCCACGGTGTTGTGCCTGGCGGGTGAGGTGGCGGCCGCCAGGGAGATGTCGTCCTCGGCGACGCAATGGCCCCCGACCGAGGCGGGGGCGCACGCGCGAGTGATCGCGACCGCGCTCGCGGACACCCTCGCACCGGGCAACGGCACCGCGGCGGCGGTATCGGCGCTGGTGCAGGCCGCGCACGCGGACGCGGGCGTGGACCGTTTCCTGCCCTGCACGGCGGCCTCCATCGCCACACTGCTCTCGCTCGGCACCGGCGAGCCGCGCCGCGCCCAGGACGCGTTGCGGCGGGCCACCGCGAGCGGGCTGCGCTGCCATCAGCTCGACGTGCTGGCGGCCTGGACGGCGATGCTCGGCGGCGACGAGCGCGCCGCCGCGGCCACGGTGGCCGCGCTGAACCACGACGAACTCGACGTCCGGGATCGGCTGCTCGCCCACGGTGTCGCGGTGGGCCTGGCCCGGCGCAGCGGCGATCACACCGCGCTGGCCCGCGCGTGGCAGGCGGCGTATCCGCTGTTCGACGACGTGCAGGCCGACCTGCTCGCGCTGCTGCCGATCGGCGAGCTGTGGCTGGCCGGCATCCGGATGCGGGACGAACGACGGATCGCGCCGCTGGTGGACGCCGCGCTCGCACTGCTGCGCCGGTTGAACGACCCGCCCGCCTGGTCCAACGCCTTCCACTGGTACGGCGTGCAGGCCGCGATCGCGCACGAGAGCCCCGAGGAGCTGCTGCCGCACGCGCGAGCGCTGAAAGCGGCGGCCGAAGCGGGCGACCGGCATGCCGCCGTGCTCGCCGACGCGGGCCGCACCTGGGTGCTCGTGCTGCGCGGGCAGGTCGCGACCGCACCGGTGCACGCCGCGGTCGCCGCGCTCACCGAGATCGGCATGACCTGGGACGGCGCCCGGCTGGCCAGCGAGGCGGCGCTCGCCGCGGCCGACTCGACCACGGCCACCGCGCTGCTCAAACTGGCCCGCACGGTCCGCGCCGACGCTCGTCCGCAGGAGCCGCAAACCCGGCCGTCGGCGCCTGCCTCGCACAACGGCGACGGTCCCGCTCCGTCGCCGACGCCGCCGCAAGCCGCGATCCTCAGCGAACGGGAACGCGAAGTCGCCGAACTGGTTCTGCTCGGGCTCACCTATCGCGAGATCGGCGCGCGGCTGTACATTTCCGCGAAGACGGTCGAGCATCACGTGGCGCGCATTCGACGCCGGGTCGGTGCTCGTTCCCGTTCGGAGTTATTGTCGATGCTCCGCGCCATGGGACACGGCTCGCTTCTGGTGTGACCGGGGTGCGGTTCCGTCAGCGGGAACGCCAAGCGAGGTAGGTGAGATGGCCACTGGGGTCGGGCTGCGCGTCGCCGAGGACGAGTGCACTGCGGTCATCGTCACCGACGGCGACGAGCAACCGCGGTACATCGTCCGCGAGTCGATCCTGCACATGTCCGACGACGGTGACGCCGAACTGGGCGGTCCTCCGCCCACCGGGCACGCGCACTCGATCACCGGATTCGTGCCCGCCGTCGGTGACCCTGCGGGCATCACGGTCGACGACGGCGAGGCATACCGCGCCGAAGACCTGGTCGCGACCGCCCTGTTCTGCCTGATCAACCTGGCCGCCGAATATCTCAGCGGTCCGGCCGAGTTCTACGCGACGTATCCGGCCGATTGGCCCGCCGAGCACGTTCGGTCGCTGCGTGACGCGCTGGACTACCTCGGTCTGCGCTCGGTGCTGCTGGTCAGCGAGGGCGAGCTGCCCAGCGCCGAGAACGGAGCGGGCGGCGACTCGCTCGCCTACGACGCGGCGCGCGGGGCGCTGGCGGCCGTGCTGGCCACTCCCGCGGGCGCCACCCCGCCCGACCCGTCCACCGCCGAGAACTCGACGGTCGACACCATCGTCATCCCGGCGGTGCCGAGCACCGAAGCGCAGCCGCAGGCGTATTCGGCGGCCATCCCGATCTCCGGGCCGGTCACCACCGCCGAACCCGAGCCGGTCGGGAAACCGGCGCCCGCAACGGTTCCGGCGAAGAAGCCGAGGCGTACGCCGTTGCTGATCGCAGGCGCCGCACTGATCGGATTGGTGTTCGGCGGCATCGTGGTGGCCCTGCTGTTCCGCGACAGCGGCGACACACCGGCACCTCCGCTGCCGGACGCACAGTCCGAGCAGACCTCGGCGCCCGTCCCGCCCCCGCCGCCGGTCACGTCCGAACCGGCGCCCGCCACCGAGCCGGCCGAGCCGCCGGTGGTGATCACCGAGACCACCACGCCGGAGACCACCCCGCCGCCCCCGCCGACCAGCGAGCCGCCGC
>NZ_JABLTE010000218.1 GCF_013315795.1 Nocardia barduliensis | reverse complement strand
GTGTGGCCCTCCTGCGCGCCCCGGCCCTCCATCGACCAGGCCAGATAGATCATCAGATCGGCGACGGTCGAGGGCGGCAGCAGGGTTTCGTAGCGGCCCGCGGGCAGCTCGATCTTGCGTGCGGCCCAGTCCAGGCGGCGAGCCAGGTCCGCGAGCAGGCCGGATACGTCGACATCGGTGAAGTCGGCGGTGCCCACCCCGACCCACGCGCTGGCCAGATCCGTACCCTCGCCGCGCTTCCCGTTGATCTCCACCGAACCGGTGGGTTGCACGAAGCGGCGGCGGATGCCGGTCGAAGTGCCCAGCCACGTGGTGTGCATCTGATGGTGGGCGAAACCGTAGAGGCGGTCGGCGCTGTCGAACCCGGCGGCCAGGCCCTCGGCCAGATCGGTGAACACCTCGATGCCGGTGCCGCTCGCCGGGTCGGCCCAGTCGTCCTCGACGGCGTCCGGCTCGAGCAGCGGCATCGCGTCCCGCGCGGGCTCGGCGCCGCGGGCCGCCGCTTCGCTCGCGCGCACGACCCCTTCGATGTCGTCGGGGTCCACGCTGGTCGAGGCGATCGTGCCGACGCGGGCCAGGGTGGGTCCCGCGCGGAACACCGAGATCACCGCCCAGTTCCGCGACACCGACGACCCGTTGGTTGTCATGGAGTTCCCGGCCCAGCGCAGCGACGCCTCGTGCTCGTCGCGGACGATCACCATCGCCTCGTCGGCGCGCGACAGCGCCAGCGCCCGCTCTACGGTCGCGTTCGCGGGGAACAGATCGTCGCTCACTGGCCGGCCTCCGTCCGGGTGTTGAGGATGTTGACGCCGCGCACCAGGATCGACGGGCAGCCGTGGCTGACCGCGGCGACCTGGCCGGGCTGCGCTTTGCCGCAGTTGAACGCGCCGCCGAGCTGCCAGGTCGACGGTCCGCCGACCGCTTCCATCGCACCCCAGAACTCGGTGGTGGTGGCCTGATAGGCGACATCGCGCACTTGGCCGTCCAGCTTGCCGCCGCGGATGCGGAAGAATCGCTGTCCGGTGAACTGGAAGTTGTAGCGCTGCATGTCGATCGACCAGGACTTGTCGCCGACGATGTACAGGCCGTCGTCCACCCGGGAGATCAGCTCCTCGGTGGTCGTGTCGTGGTCCGGATCGGGTTGCAGGGAGACGTTGGCCATCCGCTGGATCGGCACGTGATGCGCCGAGTCCGCGTACGAGCAGCCGTTGGACCGCTGCAAACCCAGCCGCGGTGCGAACACGCGGTCGAGCTGATAGCCGACCAGGACACCGTCGCGGACCAGGTCCCAGCGCTGCCCGGCCACGCCCTCGTCGTCGTAGCCGACGCTGGCCAGGCCGTGCGCTTCGGTGCGGTCGCCGGTCACGTGCATGATCGGGGTGCCGTAGCACAGTGTGCCGAGCTGGTCGGGCGTCGCGAAAGAAGTTCCCGCGTAGGCGGATTCGTAGCCGATCGCCCGGTCGTACTCGGTGGCGTGACCGATGGATTCGTGGATGGTCAGCCACAGGTTGGTCGGGTCGATGACGAGGTCGGCAGGCCCGGCCTGCACGCTGGGCGCTTTCACCTTCTCGCCCAGCCACTCCGGGATCCGCGCGAGTTCGCCGTCCCAGTCCCACACGCCGTCGGCCCCGGTGACGTACTCCCAGCCGCGGCCCACCGGCGCGGCCAGCGTGCGCATCGTCTCGAACACTCCTGCCGAGGTGTCCACCGTGATCGCCTCGAGGCTCGGGTGCAGCCGCACCCGCTGCTGGGTGATCGAGGAGCCCGCGGTGTCGGCGTAGAAAGTCTGTTCCTTGACCTGCAGCACGCTCGCGGTGACGTGATCCACGCCGTCGGCGTGCGACAGGCGCGCCGAATAGTCCTGCAGCAGTGCGACCTTCTCGCCGGTCGGCACGGTGAACGGGTCGAGGTCGTAGGCCGATACCCAGCGCGCGTCGGCGTAACGCGGCTCGTCGGCCAGCTCGACGCGTTCCCGGTTGAGCGCCCGCAGCGTAGTCGCGACGGTGACGGCGGTGCGCGCCACTTCGGCGGCGGTATCGGGGGTGAGCGCGGCGTGCGACGCGAAACCCCAAGTGCCGTCCACGATCACGCGCACGGCCAAGCCCAGTTCGGTACTGTCGGTGACGGACTCGACCCGACCGTCGCGCAATCGGATCGATTGGGTGACCAGGCGGTGCACGCGCAGGTCGGCGTGCTCGGCGCCGGCCGCCGTGGCCGCGGCGAGGGCGGCGTCGGCGAGCACGGCCAGCGGCAGGTCGAGGAATTCGGCGTCGACGTCTCTGGATGTCGCGATGCTCACCCGCACCAACCTAGTCGTGCCGCCGCGTGCGTGTGCCGCGTGGTGATCCCTACCGTGAAAAAGCGCCTCGCGCGGATGCGCCGGTAGCGCAGCGTGAACGGCGCGCGCGACACTCGTGCTTCCGGCGTGTTGCTCGCCGGATGCCGTACTGTGCCCGCGTGCCGCCATCCCCCCTTCGTGACCGCAAACGCGAACGTACCCGCCGAGCCATTCTGGAGGCCGCAGCCGAGCTGTTCGAGACCAGAGGTTACGAGGAGACCACGGTGGCCGACATCGCCGCCGCGGCGGACGTCGGCACACGCACGTTCTTCAACTATTTCGCCAGCAAGGAAGAGCTGCTCTTCCCGGAATCCGACGAGCGGGTGCGCGCCGCGGTGGCGGCGATCGCCAGCAGGCGCCCCGGCGAACGTCCGGTGGAGGTCCTGCTGCGCGCGCTGCGCGCCGCGGGCGACAACCCCGGCGAGCATCTCGTCGACGATCTGCATGCCCGGATCGGTGCGCTGCGCGCCCAGGTGTCGCGCACCGTCCCCGCGGTCAGCGGCCGCGCCGCGCATGCCCAGCTGGTCACCCAGCGGGAGATCGCCAGGCAGTTGCACAAGGCGTTTCCCGCCGAACTCGACGAGGTCGGCGCCGCCGCGCTGGTCGGCGCCGTTGTCGGCGCCGTGTCGGGTGCGTTGACGGTGTTGTTCCAGCACCCGGTGGCCTGCGTGGAGGACGGCGAGCGGCTGCACCGCAAGATCCACGAGACGACCTCGCGGGTGCTGGAACCCTGGCTCGCCACCCAGCACGCCGCACCGGTGGGCTGATCAGCCGAACTGCTGCCAGCCCAGCCGGATCACCATCCCGATCACCACCACCAGCAGCACGATGCGCACGAACTCGGCGCCCTTGCGCAGAGCCATGCGCGTGCCGACCACGGCGCCGAGGACATTCGCCACGGCCATCCCCGCGCCGAGCGCCCAGAGGATGTGCCCGGTCGCGCCGAAGAAGAGCAGAGCGCCGAGGTTGGAGCCGCAGTTGATCACCTTGGCCATGGCGGCGGCCCGCACGAACTCGGTGCCGAGCAGGGTCGCGAAGGTGATGATCAGGAACGTCCCGGTGCCGGGCCCGAGCAAGCCGTCGTAGAAGCCGATCAGCCCCGCCGCCAGCGCGACCGTGAGGACGACCTTGCGCCGGGTCGGCGGGTGGGTGGCCAGGGTGACGCCGATCGACGGCCGCAGCGTGACGAAGACCGCGACGCCGACCAGCACCACCATCACGATCGGGATGAACAGCTCGCGGTCGATCAGCGAGACCGCGGCGGCGCCCGTCGCGGCCGCCGTCGCCGCGATCGTCGCCGCCGGCAGCAGCACCCGCCAGCGCATCGGCACCTTGCGCGCGAAGGTCAGTACCGAGGCGCTCGTCCCGGCGAGGGCCGCGAGCTTGTTGGTGCCCAGGGCGGTCTGCGGCGCGATGCCCGGGGCCACCACGAACAGCATCGGCAGGACGA
>NZ_JABLTE010000217.1 GCF_013315795.1 Nocardia barduliensis | reverse complement strand
AAATAGGCGGAATTGCATCCAACGCAACAATTGGTTACATGCGAGACCGTGATATTACCTGGTCAGGGCGGTGATCGGTGGAGCGAGTCGGTGATGTCCGGACTCTCCCAACTGCGCCTGGACACGCGGCACATCAATGTTGCATCGATTACAACGCTCATGTGACCTCGCAGCCACCTGGTTCGGCGCAGTTGGTACTGGCGGGAAACGTGGTCCATCTGGACCCGGCTCCGGCGGTTTTGGAGGCGATGCTGGAAGGCTGGCGCCGCCAGCAATCGGCTCGATACCTGAAGGATTCGACGATCGGGCCCCGTTTGCGCCTGATCCGGCGGATGGTCGCGTTCACCGGCTTGTATCCGTGGCAGTGGACTCCGGCCGAGGGCGAGGCGTTCATCGATCAGCTGCGGTGCGGCGATGCGCCGCGCGCGGTGTCGACGGCGCGGGGTTACGAAGTAATGATCAGCCTGTTCCTGGAATTCCTGCTCGATGCCCGCTACGGCTGGATTCGGGTGTGTGAGGAGCGGTTCGGTGAGGTGCCTGCGCAGGTGTTCCACGAGGGCAACTCGATCCTGCACCGGGTCGACTACGAGGGAGATCCGCGGCGTCGCCCGCTGAGCTACGACGAGATCCAGGCCCTGTTCGACGCGGCCGATGCCAGGCCGGGCCGGATCGTCGAGCGCGGCGTGAAAGGCGCGCTCGGTGCGGCCCGCGACGCCGCGGTGCTGAAAACGGTCTACGCCTACGGCCTACGCCGCACCGAGACATCGAAACTGGACCTGGTCGACTTGCGCCGAAATCCAAAAGCGCCACAGTTCAACGGATTCGGATCGGTCATGGTCCGCTACGGCAAGTCGTCGAAAGGGTCGCCGCCCAAGCGGCGCACTGTGCTGCTGGTGCCGGAAATGGACTGGATTGTCGAGGTTCTCGACTACTGGCTGACCGATCTGCGGCCCCGGTTCTCGCCGGGCCGGCATCCGGCACTCTGGATTACAGAACGCGTCGGCCGGCTGTCGCCGCGCTCGATCAACGAGGCGTTCGTCGCGGCCAAGCGCGCCGCGGGCCTCGACGAGCACCTCGATGTCCACTGTTTACGGCACTCTTCGGTGACGCATTGGACCGAATTCGGTTATCCCCCAAGGTTTGTCCAGGAACAAGTCGGTCATTCGCATGCGGCCACGACTGCGATCTACACCGGCGTGTCCGACGAGTTCCGCAACCGGCTGTTGCTCGCTTCACTCAAAGGGCGTCTCGGCGCCGAATGGGATGTGATGGCATGAACAAGAAGATGGGTTACCGCTGGCGGCTGCGGGATCTGATGGCCGATCAGCAGATGTTCCAGACCTCGAATCTGGTCCCGTTGCTGGCCGAACGGGGCATCGTGTTGTCGCGTGAGCAGGTCTATCGGCTGGTCACCAGCCCGCCGCAACGGCTGAGCATGGACGTCCTGGTCGCGCTCTGCGACATCCTCGACTGCACCCCCAACGACCTCATCGAGCCCGAGGTCCTCAATCAGCAAATCCGCAAAACCGCTGGCGCACAAGCGGAACCGACTCCAATCACGGTCCGCCGCACGGTGATACGCAAGCCAGGCAAGCAGTGACCCGCCCACGACACCGCCCGGGAGCCCTGGCCGCCGCGCGGGAGCGACTGATCGGCGTTCTCCGGCAGACGATCGGCCCCGACCTGATCGCGGAGTCCGCGCAAACCATGCTCGAGCAAGCCAAAGCCTGGAGTTCGGTCAGCGCACACGCGTTGGATCGTCATATCGCCGAGCATCCGGACGCGTTCCTGGCTCCCTCGCCGCACTGCCCGATGTCGTTGCTGCGGCTGCTGAAAGCGATCGGGGCCGCAGGATTCGGCGACAGGGTCGTGCTGCTGGGCTGCGCCCGTTGCGGACGGACCGACCGAATCCTGGACAACCTCACCCCCGAGGGACGATGTTGCCGACGCTGCGTTGTCCGGTTGCGTCCTTGCGCGCGTTGCCATTCCGATGGTGAACTCGTCGCTCGCCGTTCCGAGGGGATGATCTGCCGCCGCTGCTACACCAAAGACCCGGAGTTCATCACCGAATGCGCGGGCTGCGGCCGCATCCGGGTGCCGGCAAAACGGCTCGACAACGGCGACGCACTCTGCCAGACATGCATTCCCAAACGAACACAGCCGTGTTCGCACTGCGGCCGCGCCCGGCCCGTTCACGCCTACAGCTCGAAGGGACCGAGCTGCCGCGCCTGCCACACCACACCACCGAGGCTCTGCGGCATCTGCGGACAGATCCGTCCGATCGCCGCCCGCGCCGACGGCAACGGCCGCCCCGACATCTGCCGCGGCTGTTACCGCAACATGGGCGATTGCGTCGTCTGCGGTCAGCACCGCCACGGCGGGAAAGTCGGCGGCGGCAAATTCCAGTGCAGTTCTTGCAGTCCCAGACCGATCCGCGCCTGCACGCTCTGCGGAGTGATCGAACGCACGAACACGACATGGCCATTAGGACCGGTCTGTCACCGCTGTTACTACCAGCGACGCGCAAACCCTGCAGCCTGCAGCGCCTGCGGACACACGAGAGTGCTGGTCGGACCCGGCGAAACCTGCGCGGCCTGCGCGGGATTCGACATGAATCTCACCTGCCGGACCTGCGGGCAGGAAGGCCGCAACATCGCCGACGGCCGCTGCGACCGTTGCGTCGCGACCGACCGAATTCGCGACCTGCTCTCCGACAAGGACGGAACGCTGGTTCCTGCTCTCGAGCCGCTCGCCGAAGCCCTCACCTCGGCGAATCCAGGATCAGTGCTCTGCTGGCTCCACCGCAGCGCTTCCTCACGACTGCTGGCGGGCCTCGTCGTCGACCGGATCGCAATCTCCCACGCAGCACTCGATGAACTGCCCCAAGACCCCAGCACTCGACGAGTCCGCGACCTGCTGGTCACCACCGGAATCCTGCAGCCCCGCAACGAGAATCTGGCCCAGCTGCAACTCTGGGTCGAACGCACCACCTCGGCCCTACCGCGCCACCACCAGCCCGTCATCCGAGCTTTTGTCGAATGGCATGTCATGCGCCGCGCCCGCCAGCGAGCCGATCGCAGACCCTTCCGCGAGACCGCGGCCGCGCAGGCCCGCCACCGCATTCGCACCGCTGGCCTGTTCCTGCAATGGCTCGACACAACCGACACTCCGCTGGGCGGGCTCACGCAGCACCACATCGACACCTGGCTCGACGCTAACCCCGGCAAACGCGCTGTCATCGCCGTGTTTCTCGACTGGCTCCGACGACGCCGCCTCATCGGCGACATGGACATCCCACGACGAAAGGACAGTCTGCCCAAGCAATTCCACGATCAGGACGAGCACGAGAGTCAGCTGCGCCGATGTCTCATCGATGACTCCATTCCTTTGCCGGTCCGGGCCGCTGGCGCGTTGATCAGGCTCTATGCGCTTCCTCTGACCCGCATCGTCGAAATCACCACCGATCAACTCCACCGCGACGACACGCACAGCTACCTCGACATCGACAAACACCCAGTTATCCTGCCGCCCACGCTGTCTCGACTGCTTGATCAGCTGATCACCCAAGGCGGATCGAGATCCATGGTCCGGCACATCACCCGAGACCAACCCACCTACCTGTTCCGCGGACAGCGCGGCGGCCGTCCACGAGTCAGTGCGGGACTTGCCCTCTTGCTGAGAGAACACGGACTTCCCAGCATCGCCGCACGGAACACAGCCATGATGGCCAACATCACCGATCTCGACGCCGTCGTGGTCAGCGACCTGTTCGGAATCCACCCCGCGACCGCGCACCGATGGGCTCGATTCGCCAAATCAAGCTGGGCCGACTACCTCTTCCACGCACCCTGAAACCCCGCCTCACAGCAGGAATACCGCAACCTTCGAATATCGCCGTCCACCGGTT
>NZ_JABLTE010000216.1 GCF_013315795.1 Nocardia barduliensis | reverse complement strand
GACGCCGCCGGCGACTTCGTCGCGGACGCGGCGGCCGCTCGGACGCGAGCCGGGCCGCGAACGGCGGATGCTCGGTCTCGCTTCGCTCGGAAGGCGTGGTTGGGGTGCGCTGGGCGCGTGCAGGGCAAGTGTTGCTCTTGAAGGCTTGCCGTGGGCGAACTGGCCGCTGCTCCGGGGTTGTCCGCGCGGTTCCGGGCGGGCTCCGGCGCGTCGAAGCACGATCCGGTCGCCGAGATCCGGGCGGCGACACTCGGGGCTTGCGTCGGACGTCCGCCGCTGGTGGGTGGCCACCGCCGGGTCCGCTGGTCGCAATGGGTTGCGAACATCGTTGCCGCCGGGGTCGGGATCGGCGCGGCCGGTGAAGGCGCGCGGCTCGCGACTGACTGGAATGCGTGCCCGACGCGGTCGGAGCTAGGGGCTTGCACGGATACGGAGGGGTGCCTCAGATCGTGATTCGGGAGCCGGAGTGGCACGGCAGCGCGATTCGCGCCTTCGGCGTCGGGGCTGTCCGCACGGCTTCCAGGGTGGTGGGCCGGGGCGGGCGGTCAGAGGTCGAAGGACTCGCCGGGGGCCACGGCGTGTACGGGGCCGGCGAACTGGGCTTTCGCCTCGGCGATCACGTCTTCGCGGGAGGTCCACGGGGGGATGTGGGTGAGCAGCAATTCCTTCGCGCCGGCCTCGGCGGCGATCTGGCCCGCCTCGGTGCCGGAAAGATGTATGCCGGGCGGCCGATTCGCCGGGTCGTGGGTCCAGGACGCCTCCGCCATCAGGACGTCGGCGCCCTGCGCGAGTTCGTGCACCTGGGGGCAGAGCGCGGTGTCGCCGGTGTAGACGAAGGTGCGTCCGGCCGCGGTGACGATACGCAGACCGTAGGACTCCGGCGGGTGGTACATGCGGCGCGCCGTCACCGTGTGGCCCGGCCCGAAGGAGATCGGCTCGCCTTCGACCCAGGGCCGCATGTCGATCACGTCGGACCAGTCGTCGCATTCGCCGCCGACTTCGGCGGAGGCGTTGCCGATGCGCAGCGAAGTGTCCGACGGGCCGCGCACGATCGCCTTACCCTCCGGCGGGGTGGGGTGGTAGCGGCGCCACACCAGCAGACCGGGCAGGTCCAGGCAGTGATCGGCGTGCAGATGGGTCAGGAAGATGTCGACCTCACCGGGATCGGCGTGGCGCTGCAACGCGCCGAGCACTCCGGGACCGAAATCGATGACCGTCGGCGGCATGTCCGGGCCGGTCAGCAAGTAACCCGACGCAGGAGAGTCCGGGCCGGACACACTGCCCGAGCACCCGAGGACGGTAAGGCGCATTCCCCCATGCTGCCACGCGGAATTCTCGCTCAAGAAAGGATCCCCCACATTCTCCGGCGGGCCGCGCGCTCACCGCGGAGCCGCGCCGACTCCGGCTCGGTCCCCGCGACGGTTTCGTCGTGCATCTCCAGAGAGTACCCAGCCGGCCAGCAATCCACTCAACGCGCCGAATAGATGCCCCTGCCAAGAGATTCCGGGCTGTCCGGGCAACACGCCCCACAGCAGCGATCCGTAGAGGGCGAGCACCACGAGACCGAGCACGATCTGCGCGATGTTGCGGGCGAACCAGCCGCGCGAGATGAGGAAGGTCAACCAGCCGAAGACCAGCGAGGACGCGCCCACGTGCACACTGCCGGTAGCTCCGGTGAGCCAGACGCCGAGCCCGGCGAGCAGCCAGATGATCGCGGTCGCGGCCAGCCCGCGCCAGATGCCCGCCAGCAAGACGAGGAAGCCGAGCACCAGCACCGGAAGCGTGTTGCCGATCAGGTGCCCCCAGTTGTCGTGCAGCAACGGGGCGAACAGGATGCCGGACAGTCCGTCGGCGCGGCGCGGCTGGATGCCCGCGTACTCCAACTCCCCGTGGACGGCGGCGTCGACCCCTTCGACGCCGTAGAGCACCCCCACGAATCCGGCGATCAGTATCCCCGCGCGCAACCACAGTTGCCTGATCGCGGCGAAGCCTCCGGTCGCCGAGGGCGCGGACGGCCCCGGCGCACCGGCGGGCTTACCCGCTCGCGCACGGATCGCGGCGATCCGATCCGGGTCGAACGACGGCCCGAGTCCCGCGCCGGTCATGGCCACCTCCTCGCCGTGGCGGGGTCGTGGCCCCGCTCCACCGAGGGTACCGGCGCGACCGGGGAATCAGGCCCAGAGCTGGCCGTCGAGCCGCTCCTCCGCCTCTTCGAGCGTGCCGTCGTAGGCCCCGGTGGACAGGTACTTCCACCCGCCGTCGGCCACCACGAACGCGATGTCGGCGCGCGTGCCCGCTTTCATCGCCTTGCGGGCGACGCCGAGCGCGGCGTGCAGGATGGCGCCGGTGGAGATGCCCGCGAAGATGCCCTCTTCGAGCACCAGTTCGCGGGTGCGTTTCACCGCGTCATAGGGCCCGACCGAGAAACGGGTGGTCAGCACGCTCTCGTCGTACAACTCGGGGATGAATCCCTCATCGATGTTGCGCAGGCCGTAGACCAGTTCGCCGTAACGCGGCTCGGCCGCCACGATCTCGATGCCCGGCACCTTCTCGCGCAGGAAACGACCGGTCCCCATCAGCGTGCCCGTGGTGCCGAGCCCGGCGACGAAATGCGTGATCTCGGGCAGGTCGGCGAGGATCTCCGGGCCGGTGGTCTCGTAGTGCGCGGACGCGTTCGCCGGATTGCCGTACTGGTAGAGCATCACCCAGTCCGGGTTCTCCGCCGCGATCTGCTTGGCCAGCGCGACGGCCTGGTTGGAGCCGCCCGCCGCGGGTGAATCGATGATCCGCGCGCCGAACATGGTGAGCAGCTGCCTCCGCTCCACCGAGGTGTTCTCCGGCATCACACAGATCAGCTGATACCCCTTGAGCTTCGCGGCCATCGCCAGCGAGATGCCGGTGTTCCCGCTGGTCGGCTCCAGAATCGTGCACCCGGGTCGCAGCAGCCCGTCCGCCTCGGCCTGCTCGATCATCCGCAGGGCGGGCCGATCCTTGATCGAGCCGGTGGGGTTGCGATCCTCCAGCTTGGCCCACAGCCGCACGTGTTCGTCGCCGTCCCACCGGGGAGACAGGGTGCGCAGGCCGACCAGCGGGGTGTTGCCGAGGGTCGCGATCAGCGATTCGTAACGCGCCACGGGACGGGTCAGCCTCCGGCCACGGCGGGCAGGATCGTGACGCTGGCGTCCTGGGGGACCTCGGCCTCGAGTCCGCCCGCGAAGCGCACGTCCTCGTCGTCGACGTAGATGTTGACGTAGCGGTTCAGCTTGCCGTCCTTCAGCAGGCGCTCGGCGAGCCCGGGGTGGTTGGCCTCGAGATCATCGATCAGCGCCGACAGCGTGGCGCCCTCGGCCTGCACGCGCTTCTCCCCTCCGGTGAGGCCCCGCATGATGGTCGGGATGGACACGGTTACCGGCATGAGTACTCCTCGGTTTCGCGAACGGGCATCGGGTCTCAGTTCTCGTACGCGTCGACGATCCGCACCGGCTCCTCGGTGACCTCGCCGTCGACGATCCGGTAGCTGCGCAGCTCGTGCTGCTCGGGGTCACGGGTGGAGATCAGCACGTAGTGCGCGAACGGCTCGGAGGCGTACGACACGTCGGTCCGGCTCGGGTAGGCCTCGGTGGCGGTGTGCGAGTGGTAGATCACCACCGGCGTCTCGTCGGCGTCGTCCATCGCCCGCCACACCTTCAGCTGCTCACCGGAGTCGAAGCGGTAGAACGTGGGCGAACGTTCGGCGTTGACCATGGCGATGAAACGCTCCGGACGGTCCGAGCCCTCCGGTCCCGCGATGACCCCGCAGGCCTCGTCCGGGTGATCGGCGCGCGCGTGCGCCACCATCGCCTCCACGAGGTCGGCCCTGATCACCAGCACGAGTCGCACACCTTTCCACCACGCCGACCCATCGCAGTCGACAACGAGTCACAATCTGTCTCTTATAAACATCTCC
>NZ_JABLTE010000215.1 GCF_013315795.1 Nocardia barduliensis | reverse complement strand
TGTATAAGAGACAGACCTCGCCCGCCCCGACGCCTTCGGCCGCTACACCCACGCCCCCACCGGGTCGACGCTGGATTTCTTCCTCGAATACGACCTCGCCACCACCTCCCTCACCAGAGTCGCGGCCAAGCTGCACGGCTACGGCGAACTCGCCCGCACCACCGGCCTCATCACCCCCGTCCTGATCTGGCTACCGACCAGCCTGCGCGAGACCAACGCCCGCGACGCGATACGCCGGAGCTGGGACCGCCTGCCCGACCCCGGCGCGGTGCCCGTCGCCACCGCCGCCGCCCAACTCCTCGCCCCGCTCACCGATCCGAGTCCCGCCGACCAGGTCTGGCTGCCCCTCGACCGCACGGTAGCCCGCCGTCTGCGCCTGCACGAGCTGGCCGCCGTGTGGCCGCGCCGCACCCCACCCGGCCCCCACCACGACACCGAGCAGAGCGCGGTCACCCTCGGCGGTCAGGTCCTGCTCGCCGCGCCGCCACCACGCCCGCCGACCGACGAGTACCGGTGACCCGCTGATGCTGGTCAAAGCCCTCGGCGCGGGCAGCGCTGCGGTCGTGTTCTGTGTCGTCGTGATCGCCGCCGTGGTCACCACCGTCATCGTCTACCAGCAGCCGCTCCCTATCCCCGGCCTCGGTTCGTCGGCTGGGGCGGGTAGCTCCCCGAGCCCGTCTGCGCGAGAGGACATCCCGCCGGAGTTGCTGGTGCTCTACCAGCAGGCCGCCGGGGATTGTCCCGGCCTGGACTGGTCGGTGCTCGCCGCGATCGGCAAGGTCGAGACCGACCACGGCCGCTCCCCCCTGCCCGGCGTGCGCTCGGGGGAGAACTCGTCCGGGGCCGCCGGACCGATGCAGTTCCTGGCCCCGACCTTCGAGGCCGTCGTCGCCCGACACCCCCTGCCTGCGGGCGGGGCGAGTCCGCCCTCGCGCTACGACTCGAGTGACGCCGTCCACGCCGCCGCGTTCTACCTGTGCGACTCCGGTGCACCGGCTGACCTGCGCGCGGCCATATGGGCTTACAACCACGCCGACTGGTACGTCGACCAGGTCCTCGACCAAGCGGCCCGCTACCGCGCCATCCCTTCCGGCGGCGGTGACTGCTCTACCGTCGCTGCCGCGAGTCCTGCTGCTGTGCAAGCGATCTCCTTCGCGTGTGATCAGCTCGGGGTCGCCTACGTGTGGGGCGGCAACGGCCCCGAGGTCAACGGCGGCTGGGACTGTTCCGGGCTGACCCAGGCCGCCTACCGGGCCGCCGGGATCACCCTGCCCCGAACCACCTACGACCAGATCCACACCGGCCCCCGCGTCCTCGAAACCCAGCTCACGCCTGGTGATCTCGTGTTCTACGGCACCGCCGACAGCAACGTGCACCACGTCGGCCTCTACCTGGGTGCCGGAAAGATGCTGCACGCGCCAACGTTCAACGAGCCCGTCCAGATCTCGAATTTTCGCTGGCCCGGCGATGACTACTACGCGGCTACCCGGCCTGCCGCCATTGCCTCACCCGCACAACCCGATTCGCGCGACTCACCCTAGCGGTCCACCGAGACACCAGCCCTTTTCCGAACCGACAGGAGACCCATCATGCGCAGTCGCCACCACACCCTCCCCCGGCGCATCCGCACCCGCCGCCGCTTCGCTCGTGCGGTCTTGTGTGCCGCCGTCGCCGTCACTACGGCCGCTGGGGCGGGTGTTGCCGCCGCAGACCCGACACCGGCCCCTGCCGCCGCGTCCTGCCCGCGCTGGACCGCGCTGCTGGTGCCGGGCACGTGGGAGACCACCCCGGCCGCCGACCCGGCTCAGCCGGTGGGGATGCTGGCTCCGGTCGCCTGGGGTCTGGCTGCCCGCTACGGCAGCGACATCGACGTGCGCACCCTCGCCTACACCGCCGACGCCGCCCCCTACACCACCTCCCAAACCCAAGGCACACGAACACTCACCGCCACCCTCGCCGCATTGTGCTCGACCACGCGAGTGGTACTCGCCGGCTACTCCCAAGGCGCCGATATCGTCGGCGACCTCGCCACCGCGATCGGCAACCAGCGAGGCCCGATACCCGCCTCCCGAGTCGTCGCGATCGGACTCGTCTCCGACCCACGCCGCGACCCCGCCACCGCTCAGCTCGGCAATCCCGTTCCCGGGCAGGGCATCGCAGGCCCCCGCCCGCAGGGCTTCGGTGACCTCGCCAACCGTGTCCGCACCCTCTGCGCCGAGGGCGACCTCTACTGCGCGACCTCACCCCAAGCATCCCCGGCCCTCGCCGCGGTAGGCCGCGCCGTCACCTCCACCCCCAGCCCGGTTCCGGCCGAGGCCACCCCTGCCCCGGATCGGCCCTCGACCACCTCCGCTCCGGTCCCGGGCTCGCCGTCGGTACCGGAGCCCAGCACGGGATCGGGGACGGCCGGGACAGCACCGGCCACGATCCCGGCCTCGACCGCAGGACTGGATCCCTCCCAAGTCCTCGCACAGGTGGTCACCGTGCTGGGCGGGCTGGCCGGGTTCGCCGCGAACGTGCCCGCCATCATCAACGACCTCGCCCAGCTGCCCGCACTCGTCGGCACCGGCGACATCCCCGGCCTACACCGGATCGCCGGGGACCTGAACACCCAATTCGCCCCCCTGGTTCGCATGGTCGCCGGTATCGACCTGCGTCTGGTGGCCCGCGCGTTGTCGTTGGCCGCGCCGCTGGACACCTCCGGCTGGGTCGGGGTGGCCGCGCAGATCGTCGGACTCCTGGCGGGCCTGGACATCACGCGGATCGCCACCGACATCGGCCGAGCCCAAGAAATCGCCTGGACCGCCGCCGAGGCACTCGCCGCCGGTGACCCCCTCGCCGCTCTGCTCGCGCTGACGGGGTTCGCCCCGGTCGCCACCGACCTCCTCGCAGCCACCGCCTCGGCGTTCACCGGAACCCAGTTCGGCTCGCTCGCCCAGACCTACACCGCCACCACGACACCCGCCACCGGCACCGCGTTGGCTGATCTGGCCCGCCAGGGCAGCGACGCGGCCCGATTCGCCACCACCGGGGTCCACGCCACCGGCTACACCACCCCCGCCACCACCGCGCTGCTGGACTGGCTCGAACACGCCATCGACCACACGACATAGACACCCGCACGCCAGCCAGGCAGCCAGGCAGGCAGCCAGACGACGAAACGGCCGGTGAGGCCGAGCTTTTGCTCGGCCCCACCGGCCGTTTCAGGGGTGCGGGCGCGCTAGCCGTTCATCGGGGTCGCGGCGGGTTGTGCGTGTGGGGCCGGGTCGTGGGTGACGCGCAGCCGCCACGTCGGAACCAGAGTCAGCGACTCGGCCATGTCGTCCCCGTCCTCATCCCCGTCGACGTCGAGGTCGCAGGCCGGGTTGGGATAGGCGGTGACGACCGCGCGGGCCGCGCTGTCGGCATCGGTGTAGGTGACGCCGCTCAGCGGTCCCGTGGTGATCCGCACGGCAGCGGTGCCGGTGTGGTATTCGGCGTCGGTGCGCTGTGTGCGGTAGGCGGTGAACACCGGAAGCCACTGCGACGCGGCGGTTTCGGCGGGTGTGGTGAGTCGACGGGTGGCCTCGGCGGTGACCGCCAGCCACAACTCGAGGCTGTCGGCGGCGTGCGGGGAGCAGGCGAATACGCGATGCAGGGCCGCCGCAACGACGGCCGAGGTGGAAGTGCTGTACATGACCGGTAGAGCCTTTCGGAAATTTTCAGACGAGGTGAACGAACGGGTGCGGTCCCCGGGAACCCGGGGTTAGTCCCTCGGGTCCCGGGCCGCACACCGGTAGTGGTCAAGCGGTGACGAGGGCGAACTTTTTGGGGGCCGCGCAGGTCTGGCGGGCGGTGCCGACGGTGGTGAGTTTGACCAGCGCGTTGTGCACCGCACCGCTGGACCGGTCGAGGGCTTTGCCGATCTGGTGCGGGGTGTACTCCTCGCCCGGGTGATCGCGCAGGAAGTCCTCGACCTGCCCGCGCAACGCCCCCGGAGCCAGCCGCTCGGTCGACTCGGGTTG
>NZ_JABLTE010000214.1 GCF_013315795.1 Nocardia barduliensis | reverse complement strand
GCCGTGGCCTTCGACGTGACGACCCTCGCTCACGTACGGCACGCCGCCGCGGACTACGCGCGCCGAGCGGGCATACCCGAGCACCGCCTGATCGACTTCGAACTGGTCGTCGCGGAGACCACCACCAATTCCGTCGTCCACGGCGGCGGACACGGCACGTTGACGATGTGGACCGACGAGAACCAGCTCCGCTGCCAGATCAGCGACCGCGGACACATCACGAATCCACTCGCGGGGCGCCTGCCCGCGCAGACCTATCGACCCGGCGGCCGCGGCCTGCTGCTGGTCAACCATCTCACCGACCTCGTGCGCATCCACACCACCCGGGACGGCACCACCATCCAGCTCCACTTCGGCCTCGACCGCGATCTGCCATAACGCCGCAGGACGCCGGCTGCGGACTGTCGGGGTCGAGACCACGACCGGTCCGGTATCCTTGACAAGCATCGTCTGCGCACCGACCAGCCCTCTCCCGCCTTCGGTGACGGCCAGGGGAAGGCTGCCGGAAGGGCCTGAATCGGGCCGTCGCACGGACCACCGCAGGACCGGGCCAGCCGGAGGGGGTCGAGGAGGTGCATGACGCCATGCCCGCGGATCTCCCGCCGACGGAGGGCCTACCGAGCGATTTCGCGGCTACCCAGCAAATAGCGGCCGCCTTCGCGCGTATGTCGGGCCTGTTCCTCTCCGCCGAGACGGTGACCACGGCGTTGGAATTGATCACGGCGCTGTCGGTGGAGATGGTTCCCCGCACCGCGGGGGCCGGTATCACCCTGCTGGACCGGGAAGGTGAGCGCGTGACCGCGGCGGCCACCGATCGCGTGGTCGAAGCAGCCGACAACTTGCAGTACCAGCTGGAGACGGGTCCGTGCTTGGACGCGTGGGCGAACCGGATGGTGGTGCGGGTGGACGACTTCGCGGTGGACGATCGCTGGCCGCTGTGGACCCGCCAGGCGGCACGGCTGGGGCTGCGCTCGTCGGTGAGCGCGCCGCTGGTCGCGGGTACGCAGGCGCTGGGTGCGATCAAGGTCTACGCCCCCGAGCCGCATGCCTATGGCACGCGCGAGGATCATTTGCTGACCATGTTCTCCGCTCAGGCGGCCATGCTGTTGGCGAATATGCGTGCCGCCGAGGACGCCGAACGTGTCAGCGGGCAGATCGCCGACCAGCTGCGCACGCGGGAAGCGGTCACACTGGCGAAGGGCATCGTCATGGCCCGTGACGGAGTGGACGAGCGGACCGCGTTCCTGACATTGGCCCATATCGCGAGCGAGCAGCACACCACGTTGCGCCGGGTCGCCGAACGTCTTGCCCAGTCGACCGTGCGGCGTCTGCGCTGAAAGGTGGTCCTATGCCCCGCCGAGTCGATGCCCACCGTGAGGATGGTGACCGCGATGACCGGCGACCCGGCCGCTGACGAAGCCGACAGCCGGGCCCGCGAGCAGCAGCGCAGTCTTGTGCTGGCATTGAAGGGCGCGCAGTTGTCCACCGAGGAACTCTGGATGCGCTACTTCGGCATGGGTGGCGAGGCCGGATACCTCGAAATCGACGCCTATGTCCACGGCTTGGGCAGTACGCCTGCCCTGGATCGCGACATCCTCGCCCACGCGGTCAACGAACGCCTCGACGAGCTGACCTGGGCAAAGCGCGCCGTCTACAGCCGCTCGCTGCGCAGCCGCGAACCCCACGACCCTGCATCGGCCGCGCTGGTGCGACTGCTCGAAGGCGCCGAACTCGCACCGCCGGACCGCCTACCCACCATCGCCGAGAGCGCGGGGCAGGCGATGGGCGTCCACATCAAGATCTACCTGGCCGACTACGACCAGCGATACCTGTGCCCCGTCCCGGCCGGGTCCCCCACCGGCGAAGCGGACGCGGTGCCGATCGGAGCTTTCGAGATCGACAACACTCTGCCGGGACGAGCGTTCCAGCAGGTGCAAACCCTTCCCTCGCAGACCTCTGACCGGTACCGGCTCTGGGTGCCGCTGCTGGACGGAGTCGAACGTCTCGGCGTCTTGGACGTGCAAGTGAACGACGCCGACGATCTCTACGATCCCGGTCTGCGAGCGCAGTGCCAGTGGGTGTCGCACCTGCTCGGCCACCTCGTCACGGCGATGGGTCGATACGGCGACGCACTCGAGCGGACCCGGCTGCGCGTCCGTCGAACGGTGAACGCCGAACTGATCTGGTCGCTGTTGCCGCCACTCACCGCGGGCGTCGACAGCTTCGTCGTCACCGGCGTCATCGAACCACGGCACAGCGTCAGCGGCGACGCCTTCGATTACGCCCTGTCCGAAACCACCGCGAATCTGATCGTCTTGGACGCCGTCGGCCACGATTTGCGCAGCGGTCTGATCGCCGCCGCCGCGCTGGCGGCCTACCGCAGCGCCCGGCACGCAGGCCACGGCCTCTACGAACAAGCGCGCACCATCGACGAGACCATCAGCGATCAATTCGGGCACGCGTTGTTCGCCACCGCCGTCCTCGCCGAACTCGACCTCGCCACCGGACGGCTCCGCTACATCAACGCGGGCCACCCGGAGCCACTCATCATGCGCGGCGGCAAGATCGTCAAACCGCTCAACGCCGGGCACAGCCTGCCACTCGGCCTCGGCATCGGAGAACTGCACATCGGCGAGGAATTCCTCCAGCCCGACGACTGGCTGCTCCTGTACACCGACGGTGTCCCCGAGGCGCGCGACGACACCGGCGAATTCTTCGGCGAGACCCGGCTCATCGACTTCCTCCGCCGCGAAGCCGCGGCAGGCCACCCGCCACCGGAAACCGCCCGGCGACTCATCAAGGCCGTGCTCGACCATCAGCACCAGCCGCTGGAGGACGACGCAACCGTCCTCCTCGCCCGCTGGACCCACCCCCACCAACTGATGCCGGACGCTTGAGGACCGGGCTGATCGACCTGCACAGTAGCGCCGCGTTTCCCGGCTGCGCCGGCACCTGACCTCGCTCGTTCCGAACGAAGCCGGCGCCGGCGCCTCGGTGCCCGGCCTATCGGGTCAGGGCTTGTTCGGGTCCAGTGCGTCCTTGACCTTGCCGACCAGCCCGGCCTCGGTGCCGAATGCCGCCGAGCGCGGCTTGCCCTGGGAGCCGTCGTAAGTGGCGTAGAGCTGCGGGTCCGGCGGCGGGGCCGAGGCCTTGTCGCCCAGCGGTTGCGGGTCGGCGAGGAAACCGTTCTGGTGCACGCCGTCCGGAGCGACGCCGGTCGCCCACCGGCCCTGGTCGGACTCGGTGCCGTCGGACAGGTGCCACAGGCTCGTCGCGTGCTCGGAGTGCTCTTCGTCGAACAGCGCGTTCGGCGTGACGGTGTCCTCCAGGCCGTCCTCTTTCAGCTGTTCGATCGCCGCGAGCCAGAGGTTCTGGTGGTAGGTGTCACGGGCGAGGTTGAACTTCAACATGTCCTTGACGCCGGGGTCGTCGGTCATGTTGTACAGGCGCGCGGTCTGGATGCGGCCCTGCGCCTCGGCGGCCACATTGGCGCGGAAGTCCGCCAGCAGGTTGCCGCTGGCCACGATGTACCGGCCGTTCCACGGCACCCCGTTGCTGTCCGACAGCGAGGGCCCACCGCCGGAGACGATCGCCTGCTGCGGATCCATCCCGCCCAGCACGGCAGCCACGACCGGATCGGCCGCTGCCTCCTGCGTGGCGCGCGTGGCGGGAGCGCCTTCCAGCAACCGCGCGATCATCGTGGCGATCATCTCGACGTGCCCGATCTCCTCGGTGGCGACGTCCATGATCATGTCCTTGTATTTGCCGGGCATCCGGCAGTTCCACCCCTGGAACAGGTACTGCATGGTGACGGTCATCTCCCCGTACGCTCCACCGACGAGCTCCTGGAGCTTGCGCGCGTACACGGGGTCGGGCTTCTCCGGCTTCACATCGAACTGTAGGTAATCGGTATGACGGAACATGCACGCCTCCAAGACGACGAATGGGATCCCCTGCCGTCGTGCGAGTACCTCCGGCTATCCGGAGCAAACCGGCTGCAGCGGTGCAATCTCGCTTGAATATGTTGTGGCACAGCACATTTGGGGG
>NZ_JABLTE010000213.1 GCF_013315795.1 Nocardia barduliensis | reverse complement strand
CTGTCGACCCGGCACCCGGTCCCGCCCCCACCGACACCGAACACCGCGGCTCGGACCCCGGCGAAGCCGACACCGACGAGGCACCCGGGTCCCTCGACCGGTTGTGCACCGGCCCGACCGTGAATCCCGCCCTGCTCGAGATCGACAAGAACGTGCGCGAGACCTTCCAGCTCGAGGACCACCCGGAAGTCACCGAGTCGATCCGCGAACACGGTGTCCGGGACCCGATCCTGGTGATCCGGATGCCCGACGGCCGTCTGGTGGTGCGCGACGGGCAGGTCCGAACCCTGACCGCGCTGGCCTACGAACTGCCCGAGGTGCCGGTCTACATCCGCGATTTCGACCCGAGCGTGGACACCAACGAGGCCGAGATCGAGCGCATCACCGAACAGATCACCCTCAACGACCGCCGCATCCCGCTCACCAACAGCGACCGCGCCGCCGGGATCGCGGCGATGCTCGACCTCGGCGCCTCGGTCACCCGCGTCGCGAAGGCGTTGCAGACCAAACGCGACGAGGTCAAACTCGTCGGCAAGGTCGGTACCTCGCCCACCGCGCGCACTCTGATCGACGACGACCAGTACGACCTGACCCACGCCGCGGTCATCGCCGAATACGAGAACGTCGGCGACCTCGACGCCGTCCGGCGGCTGCTCAACGTCCGCAGCGGGGTGTTCGACTACGAGGCCAACCGGATCGCCGCCGATCGCGCCGAACGCCGCGCCTACCTCGCCGACGCCCTCCCGTATGCCCAGGCCGGGCTCGGGATCCTCACCGACTACCCCGACCTCGATGACGCCGAGATGGGACTGTTGTGCGCGGGCGAACTCATCGACGCGGACGGCAACGCCGTCGAATTCGAGCACATCCGAGCCCACCCCGAAGCGTGGCTGGCGTGGTTCGAGATCGCCGAGGAACAGGTGTGGGTCGAAATCGAGTCCGGCCATATCGTCGACCCCGACACCGTGGACTGGGATACCCGCGATCAGCCCGACGCCGAGCCCGCCGAGGGGTTGCGCCACGCGCGCGAAGTCGAGCAGCGCGACCAGCTGCTGTGCGAGTACTTCCTGCCCCGCGACCTGTTGGATGCGACAGGGTTGCGCGAACGCGTCGACACCGAGCCCGACAACGCAGACGACACCGACACCGACACCGCTGCCGGTGAGGTCGGTGAGGGCGAGCACCTCGGCGAGCGCGGTACCCGTTTCGGTCAGGTCGATCAGGAGCAGGTCGCCGCGGATCGGCGCGCCGCCGCCGAAGCGGCAGCCGAAGCCGCGGCGCAGGCGGCCGAGATCGAGCGGGCCGCGCGGCGGCGGGTCCGCGAACTCAACAAGCTCGGTCTGGCCGCCAAGGCGACCCGTATCGAGTTCGTCACCCGGCTGCTGGCCCGCAAGACCCCGCCTACCCAAGCCGCGTTGTTCATGACCCGGTCCCTGCTGGCCGATCCGGGACTGACCGGCGAGTACCACGCCTTCGACTCCGCGCTCAAGCTGCTGGGCATCGAGGGCTACCGGTCCCGCCTCGACATGCTCGCCACCCTCGACACCACCAAACCCGCCCGCGCCCAGGTCATCGCGCTCGCGCTGGTGCTGGGTGGCTACGAGCACCGCGCCGACAAGGACCTGTGGCGCTACACCGAATCCGCCGTACGCCGCTACCTGAGCTTCCTGCGCGAACTCGGCTACCCGCTGGTCCCGGTCGAACTCGCCGCCCTCGGCGAGATCAAGGCCGTCGACATCGACATCGACAACCCCACCGCCACCGGCGAACCCGGCGACACCAGGGCCGATGGCGTCGTTGATCTCAACGCGGACGAGGAGACCGAGGCCAACGAGCAGGACCTGCCCGACGCGGCCTGACCGTCTCGGCATCCCCGCGGTCCCGGTGCGCCCGGAAGAGTTTCGGGCGCACCGGGGCCGCGTCCCGGCCTTCTCCGGCCTTCTCCGAAGGAGTCAGTTGTGCGCACCCCCGACGAACCCGCCATCGACGCCCTGGCCCGCACCGACGACAACGGCTATCGCGCCCGCAGCCTGTGCCTGGTCGACGCCCAGCCCGCCGACATCACCGTCACCGTCGAGGCCGACGGCGGCTTCCGCGCCACCGTGCGCGTGTTCGACCAGATGAGCTTGTCCTGGCATCTACTGCTGCGCGCCGACCATCTCGACTACCCGCGCCTGCCCGCCGACCCCGACCCGCCTGCCACCCTCGAGGCGGTCTGTGCACGCGTGCGCGAGTTGCACGCCACCGCAGTGTGGATCGCCCGCACCGCCCGCCACGTGGGACCGCGGTGGTGACCGCCACGTCGGCGCAGGCCGACGTCGTGGACCTGCGGGCATCCGCTCTCGACATCGCGGCGCGCGGGTGGCCGGTGTTCCCGATCCGGCCCGGCGCAAAGAAGCCGCCGGTGTTCAAACGCTGGCCCGACCACGCCTCCACCGACCCTGCCCGCATCAACCGGTGGTGGGATCAGGACCCGGCCCGCAACGTGGCGATCGCGACCGGCCCGGCCGGGTTGTGCGTGATCGACCTCGACCCCCGCCATATGAGCCCGCCCGCCACCGGATTCGCCGACGCCGTGGCCCGGCTCGACGCACGCTCGAGCGCGCCGGTGCCGGTGACGTGGACGGTGGCGACCCCACACGGCTGGCACCTCTACTACCGGGCCCCGCAGACGCCGCGGTTGCCGTGCAGCATCGGCCGTCTCGGGGACGGGATCGACACCCGCGGGCACGGCGGCTACGTCATCGCGCCCGGATCACGGACCCGCCACGGCGACTACATCGTCGCCACCGACCACCCCGTCGCCGAACTGCCTGCCGAGCTCGTCGTTCTGCTCACCCCGCCACCACCCGCGCCCACGATTCGGTCCTGCGCGGGTGCGACGCACCCGGACGCCTACCTCGCGGCCATCCTCGCCGGGGAAGCCCACCGCGTCGCCAGCGCACGAGTCCATCTGCGCAACCACACCCTGTTCCGGTCCGCGCTCGTGCTGGGACGGCTAGTGGCCGCCGACGAGATCAGCGAACACCACGCCCGCACCGTGCTCGCGGACGCCGCCGCGGTGCACGTCGGGGTCGAGGGCTTCACCAGCAGCGAGGCGGATCGCACTATCGCCAACGGGCTGCGCTACTCCCGCTCCCGCCCACGCTACCTGCGCCGATGACCCATCGACCGCAGCTGGAAGGAGAGACATCATGCCGGATCCGAACGTGGAAGTCGTGGTGGTCCGTGACCCGTCCGCCCAGACCTGGGTGTCGGTGTATGTCGACGGCGTCGTCGCCGACTGCCGATCGGTGGTGATCGATGCCGGTCACGGCTGGGAATGGGACGACTGGCGCGATTTCCGCGACGCCACCCTGGCCGAAGCCAGCAGTCCGGCCTGCCGCGCCGAGTTGATCGACGCCTTCGACGACCCGCCCGGCGGTGAATACGTGCTCGGCCGAGACCGCAGGCACTGGCTCGACGGGGTCGAGGCCGAGGACCGGCTCGCTTCGCGCTATCGGCTCACCGGACCACGCGCGGTCGCGGTCACCGTGCCCCCCGACACCGATATCGACGCCTTCGCGCTGACGTATCTGCGCGAGCACCTGCCCGAGGGGCAGCGGTTGCTCCGCAGCGATCGCACCCCGGCCGCCGACACGGTCGCGGCCTGGGCCACGACCAGCTGGGACACGGTGTTGACCGCCGCGATCGCCGACACCACCGGCGAGGTCACCGCGCATCAGCTGCTCTACCGCCTCGCCCGCAGCGGCGGGTCCGGCGACCGGGTCCGGGTCGAACTGGCCCACCGCCACGAGATCGAGGGCAGTGACTATTACCGCGGGCTGGACCCGGCACTGCTCACCGCGCTCACCCCCGCCACCCGCAGCCGCGCGCGCATCTGGCGATGCCTGGTCCAGCGATCCGCCGCGGCACCGCCCACCGATACCGGCACCACCAGGAAGGACACCTCACCGCGATGACCTGCGCCAAACTGTGGTTTCCCCGCGCCGACGTACTCGACCTCGCCGAGCACGCCATGGCCGCCGCCGAACACTCGCTTCCGCCCTTCGACAACACCGGCGTGGGGTCGCCGTCGCTGATCTGGGTCAAAGACGACGGCATCTATCTGGCCAGCAACAAATAGGCGGAATTGCATCCAACGCAACAATTGGTTACATGCGAGACCGTGATATTACCTGGTCAGGGCGGTGATCGGTGGAGCGAGTCGGTGATGTCCGGACTCTCCCAACTGCGCCTGGACACGC
>NZ_JABLTE010000212.1 GCF_013315795.1 Nocardia barduliensis | reverse complement strand
GGTCACCCCGCTTCTTGCCCCGCCCGGAACCGGGAGTCGTGCTCGCGCACCCGCCGACGCTGAGCGGACTGCTGCAAGCGGTACCGCGTCTGCGCGACCCCGAGGGCGGGGTGCTGCTGTATCAGTTCCGGGTCCCCGGATTCTCCCTCGTCTGGCACGACTCGACGGGACCGCTCACCGAGCGCACGCCGCACGTGTACGACGTCCTGGCCGCACTACCGGCCACCGATGTGCAGATCGGCGCGGTGCAGGGCTACAACCAGATCAGCAACGGCCTGCGCGACCCACGCACCTACATCCAGGCGCTGGCCCCGGCGGTGTTCGTCCCGTCCCATCACGACAACTGGCTGCCCGGACTCACCGCCGCCGCGGCGAACTACGACCCACCGCTGCGCGCGGAGCTGGACAAGATCGCCGCGGCGCGCCGACCGGAGCTGCGCGCCCTGCACGACCCGGCCGACTATGTGCAGCCGCGGCGACTCACGTTCCCGCTGTGAGCGCGTCCGCGCCGCCCTCGCGCGCCTGCGGCCGGTGCACGGTCGCGGCGAGTCCTCGGCGTAGGTCAGCCCGCGCTGCCGCTACCGGCCTGGAACACAGCAGTCAGAAGGTCGGCGAGAACAGTCAGCAATTCCACGATCACTCCATATCCGTCGGAAAACACGAAGTCAGCAGCGTGTCCGACCCGACCGTCTTTCTCGTGAACGACGAATGAATAAACGTGGTCGGAGAAATGGTGTGCCGCCCGCTTTCGTCTATGGAGTCGGGCGGCGCACCACACCAGACCTGGGGTTCAGGGTGATACCGAGGTAGATACGGCGCTCGGTTCGAGGAATGCGGCAGTTATCGAACCGAGCCCTGTTCGGCCGTCTTTCGAATCCGGGAAGAATTCCACATCATTTCGCGCAGAGTCCCGCCGCGGATGCCGTGGAAATTGTTGCAGTGCAGCGATTCCCGCGATTCAACCCGGAAGCGGCGGCGACTCTCCTAGGTGGTCAGCGCTGTCACGGCAGTGGCGTACATGGTGTCCTTGATCGCGCCGAGGGTGCCGGGGTCCTTGCCGCCCAGCGGGGCCAGCAGGGCGAGGGCGGTCTCGGTGACCGCGCCTTCGGCGGCGGTGGCGTCGACGATGTCGAGGGCCGCGGCGTCGGCACCGCCGAAGCGCCGGCCGGTGGTCATGGCGGCGAGGGCGGTTTTCGGGGTGAGCTTGGCTTGGATGAGGGCGGCCATGCCGGGGGTGAAGGGGATGCGGATGTCGACTTCGGGGAAACAGAAGTAGCCGCGGTCGGCGCGCATGACGCGGTAGTCGTGCGCGATGGCGAGCATGGCGCCCGCGCCGAAGGCGTGACCGGGCAGCGCGGCGACGGTGGGCATGGGCAGGGTGAGCATCCGGGCGAACAGCGCTTGCACCTGCGCGACGTACCATTCGGCGCGCTCGCCGTGGGCGCCGAGCCAGTCCAGGTCCAGTCCGTTGGAGTAGAACTTGCCGCTCGCGGTGGTGACCAGGCCCTGGGCGCCGTCGGCGAGAGCGGTGTCGAGGTGGGCGCCGACGCGGTCGAGGAACTCGGGGGAGAAGCGGTTCTCCTCGCCGCCGAGATCGAGAACGGCGATCTTGTCGTGGTAGTCGAGGGTGGGCATGGGGTTTCCTTCCGTCAGGGATCGAGGCAGATCAGGGCGGCGGCGGGCTGAGAGCGAGCACGGCGCGCACGGCGCCGCGCAGGTATTCCCGCGCGTGCGGATCGGTGAGCCGGTCGCGGCGCAGCAGCACCGCGGTGGGCAGATCGACCAGGCACAGGGTGATGACGTCGACGGCCCGGCGGTCGCCGCGCTGCCACAGCTGCCGGGACAGGCGGACCAGCAGTTCGACCAGGACCTCGTCGGTGGCCGCGAGTTCGCCGGCGATGCCCTCGGGCAGTTCGCCCAGCAGCTCCTCGCGCCGCACGGCCAGCAGCAGCCGCGAGGAGTCCGGGTAGCGCTCGGCGAACAGTGCGGGCGCCTCGGCGGCCGCGACCACCGCCTCGACGCCGTCGCGCCCGTCCAGGGCCGCGGTGACCAGGGTGGTCTGCAGGTCGAGGAAGCGGCGCGCGGCGCGTAGCCAGGTGCGGCCGAGCAGTTCGGCGCGAGATCCGAAGGTGTGGTAGATCGCGCCGTTGGAGACGCCGGTGGCCGCGGCGACCGCGCGGGTGGTGACCGCGGCGGGACCGGAGCGCACGGCCAGTGCTTCGGCGGCGTCGAGCACGGTGTCGGGGTCGTGCGTCCGAGGGCGGGGCATGACCACACCATAACAGAGCGATTGCTCTGTTACGGCGGCACGACCCTCCGGCGCCCGTTCGGTCATGAGCATTAGGTATTGCCGCAGGTAACAGGTACTGCCGCGTTCTCTGGGGGTACGCATCGGTACTTCCCGAGCTCGGTCCGGCCGACGCTACGATGGGGTACTGTTCGGTCCCTCCCCCCTGACCGAACGAAGAGAACGGCGCGCGTATGTCACGAGTGGTCACCAAGGAGCAGTACTTCGACACCGGCTTGGCAGTGCTCGCCGAACTCGGCTTCAAGGGTCTCAACATCGGTGTGCTGTGCCGGCAGCTCGTCGTCACCAGCGGGTCGTTCTACCACCACTTCGGCAGCTGGCAAGGATTCGTCGACGCCCTGCTCGAGCACTGGGAGAACCGGCAGGTGCGCATCCTGGGCACCATGCCGTTCAACAAAGGCAACCCCGACGACGACATCCGCGCGATGTCCGACCTCGCCGCCGGACTGCATCACGCCGCCGAAGCCGCGATCCGCGCCTGGGCGGCCAACGACGAATCGGTCAACCTCGCCCTCAAACGCGTCGACGAATCCCGCAGGCGCACCGTGCACAAGGCGGTCAAAGGCGTCGTCGGCGACGACGACACCGCCGCCGTGGTCACCGAGCTCGGAATGGCGATGCTCGTCGGCTACCAGCAGATCGCCGCGGGCGGGGAGAACCTGTCACTGGACCGGCTGCTGGCCGAATACGCGCGACTGATCTACTCCCACGCCCAGCGCTGACCACTACCCGAGCAGTTCGTCGACGTAACACCACCGCCACGCCTCACCCGGCTCCACACTGCGCATCACCGGATGGCCGCTACCGGCGTAATGCCTGGTGGCGTGGTTGCCCGGCGAGGAGTCGCAGCAGGCCACATGCCCGCACGACAGGCACATCCGCAGATGCACCCAGCTCAGCCCTTCGGCGAGGCATTCGGCGCATTGGTCGGGTCCGGCGTGCGCACGCACCAGCGGCGCGTCCCGCAGATGCCCGCAGACGTCCTCGGCCACCGCGACGGCCAGCGGCTCGGCGTGTTCCTCCTCCGCTTCGTCGAAGCGGTCGATGATCGACTCTTCCAGATCCAGCTGCGCCAGCACATGTTGCAGGATCTCGTAGTCGACAGTGCCCGAATCCCGCACACGCAACACCGTTTCGCGTTCGGCGCGCAGCATCGCCAACCGCAGCCGCCGATACTCCGCCGTGGGTGTCACCAGTTCCGACTCCGCCCGCCCGAGCCGCTCCCACGCGGCATTGCTCTTCCACAGGACGCGATCGCGCAATGTCTGCACCACCGCCTCCGGTGTATCCGGCGTGACCTGCTGCTCGAGCGCCACCAGACCGGCCGCGGTGGCCTGCTGCAACACATTGGCCTTCTGCAACGCGTCCTCGGCGCGGCTGGGCGCGCGCAACCGCAGCCTGCGTACCAGCCACGGCAGCGACATCCCTTGCAGCAGCAGCGTTCCGCCCACCACCACCAGCGCCAGCAGTTTCAGCACGGCCAACCGCTCGGTGTCCTGCGGCAGCAGCAGCACCGCCGCCAGCGTCACCACCCCCCGCATCCCCGCCCAGGACACCACCACCAGATGACGGACCGGCACCGCCTCGCCGTTGCCCAGACTGCGCGTCAACAGCGCCGAACCGAAGACCCATACCGGACGCGCCAGCATCGTCGCGGCCAGCACCGCCAGCGCCGTCAGCAGCAGGGTGGCATGGTCGAGATCGCTGTTCCACGCGCCCTCCACGATGCCGCGCACCTGCAGCCCGATCAGGACGAACACCGCGCTCTCCAGGATGAACTGGATCGTGCGCCAATTGATCCGCTCGGCGATCCGCGACGCGGCGCTCTGCCAGGCCGGCGCGTTGTGACCGAGGATCATCCCGCAGGTGACCACCGCGATCACCCCCGAGGCGTGCACGCCCTCGGCGGGCAGGTAGGCGGCGAACGGCGCGAGAAACGACAACGTGGTGTCCATGACGGGATCGGTGATGCGCCGCCGCAGCATCGCCAGCAGATACGCCACGACGATCCCGACCGCCGCGCCGCCACCGGCCGCCAGCAGGAAATCCGCCCCGGCCTCCCACACCGACAC
>NZ_JABLTE010000211.1 GCF_013315795.1 Nocardia barduliensis | reverse complement strand
CCGCCCCGCCGGACACGGTGGGCGAAGCAAACGAGACGGCGGCCGGCCCGGAAACGGCTGGCAAGGCTGCGGCCGGCCCGGATCTGGCCGGCAGGGTTGCGGGCGGGCGGACCGACCCGGTGGCCGTGGCACCGATCCGCCTCCGCCACGGACTTCTCGACCTTGACCGCATCGCCCGCCGAACCGGCTCACCCGTCCGGCGGTGCGCCGTGATCTCGGGCGCAGCGCCCGCGCTGACCGTGGCGGCGCTGGTCCTCGCGGCGCTGGCGACCGTCGCGATCGGCGCGTACGGCGTGCGGCTGGCGCGCACCACCTCCGATTTCCTCGTCGCCTCGCGCAGTGTGAGTCCGCGCTGGAACGCGGCCGCGATCTCGGGGGAATACCTCTCGGCCGCCTCGTTTCTCGGTGTCGCCGGATTGATCGCGAAGTACGGCGCGGACGCGCTGTGGTACCCGGTGGGGTTCACCGCCGGGTACCTGGCGCTGCTGCTGTTCGTCGCCGCGCCACTGCGGCGCTCCGGCGCGTACACGGTGCCCGACTTCGCCGAGTTCCGTTTGGGCTCCCTGCGTTTGCGCAGGCTCGCGGCCACGGTGGTGGTGCTCATCTGCGCGGTGTACCTGATCCCGCAATTCCAGGGAGCGGGCCTGACGCTGCACATCCTGCTCGGGGTGCCGGACTGGGTGGGCGCGGTGGCGGTGGGCGCGATCGTGCTTGCCAACGTGGTCGGCGGCGGGATGCGCTCGATCACGCTGGTCCAGGCGTTCCAGTACTGGTTGAAACTGACCGCGGTGGCCCTGCCCGCGCTGGTGCTGCTCGGGCACTTCCTCGCCGACGAACGGGAACTGGGCGCACCGGCCCCGCCGGTGGTATCCGAGCGCACCACCGTCGACGTGACCACCGATGCGCTGGTGCGGGTCAATGCGCCGCAGCGGGTCACGATCACGGGCACCCTCGACGGACGCGCGGTCGACGGCCCGGTGCCCCTGACCCCGGGCACCCACGAACTGGCCGCGGGCACGCGATTGGTGCTCGAGGCGGGGGCCGCGGTGCCGGTGGTCGCGGGCGCACCCGCGGACGGCGCGGGCTGGCTGGCGCCGGGCGGCGGGCTGGGCGGTCCGCATCCGACCTATCAGGTCTATTCGCTGATCCTCGCGACCTTTCTCGGCACCATGGGCCTGCCGCACGTGCTGGTGCGCTTCTACACCAACCCCGACGGCCGGGCCGCGCGCGCGACGGCGCTCGCCGTGATCGGCCTGGTCGGGCTGTTCTATCTGTTCCCGGTGCTGCTGGGCGTTTTCGCACGGCTGTACGTGCCGCAACTGCTGATCACCGGGACCTCCGATGCCGCGGTGGTGCTGCTGCCCGGATCGGTGGTCGCCGGACTGGGGGGACAACTGCTCGCGGCGCTGGCCGCGGCGGGCGCGATCGCCGCGTTCCTGTCCACCTCGTCCGGACTGCTGGTGAGCATCGCGGGCGTGCTCAGCACCGACATGCTGCGCGGGCGGATCCGCGACTTCCGCACGGCGGCACTGGCCGCGGGCGGGGTTCCGCTGGCGCTGTCGCTGACCGTGGTATCGCTGGACCTCTCGCGCACCGTCGGCCTGGCCTTCGCCGTGGCCGCCTCCACCCTGTGTCCACTGCTGGTCCTCGGTATCTGGTGGCGCGGGCTGACCGCCGCGGGCGCGGCGGCCGGTCTGGTCGCGGGCGGGCTCGCTTCGGGGGCGGCGACCGCGGTCTCGGTCACCGGCGGATTCTCCGACGAAGTGGCGGGCGGCTGGCCGGCCGCGCTGCTGAGCTATCCGGCGGCGATCAGCGTGCCGTTGGCGTTCGCCACCATGGTGCTGGTCAGCTCCTTCACGCGGCGGCTCGACGCCAGGGCCGTGAGCCGGATCTTCGTCCGGATGCACGCGCCGGAACGCCTGGGCATGGGCGCGGACCGCGAACGGAGTCTGCGCTCGGACTGACCGGCGACCCTCACGCGGAGCGCCGCGCGTGCGATCCGGGCCGACCGTTCGTCGCCCCGCGGCGACCGCTCACCGCAGATTCGGCCACCTTCACAGAGTGACCCACACCACAGCCTACTGGTGGCCCGTATGCCTGGCTTACCGTCCTCGAGAAGTAAGCCACGTCACTCGGTAGGACCATCATGACCAGTATCGACCTCGACGGCACCGCATCGCGGCCTGCGCCGAGCGCAGCAGAATTCGCCGAAGTCCAGGCGAGCCCCCAATTCCAGGAACTGCGAACGCGCTTGCGCCGCTTCGTGTTTCCGATGACCGCGCTGTTCCTGCTCTGGTACCTCGGTTACGTGCTGCTCGGCGCCTACGCGCACGACTTCATGAGCCACCGGGTGTTCGGCGAGATCAACGTCGGATTGCTGCTCGGCCTCGGCCAGTTCGTGTCCACCTTCGCCATCACCGCGCTGTACGTCTGGTTCGCCAACCGGGAACTGGACCCGCGGGCGGCGACCATCCGCGCCTACCTCGAGGGAGACCGAGCGTGAACACCGTGCACACCTACGCCGCCGCGGCCACGGTCGGCAACCCGGTCGCCAATATCGCCATCTTCGGCGTTTTCGTCGCGATCACGATGATCGTGGTGATCCGGGCCAGCCGCAACAACGCCACGGCCGCCGACTACTTCACCGGAGGGCGCGGCTTCTCCGGCCCGCAGAACGGCGTCGCCATCGCGGGCGACTATCTCTCGGCCGCGAGCTTCCTCGGCATCGCGGGCGCCATCGCGGTCTACGGCTACGACGGGTTCCTCTACTCCATCGGGTTCCTGGTCGCCTGGCTGGTCGCGCTGCTGCTGGTCGCCGAAATGCTCCGCAACACCGGCAAATTCACCATGGCCGACGTGCTGAGCTTCCGGTTGAAGGAAGGCCCGGTACGCACCGCCGCCGCGCTGTCCACGCTGACGGTGTCGCTGTTCTACCTGCTCGCGCAGATGGCGGGCGCGGGCGGGCTGGTCGCGCTGCTGCTGGACATCTCCGACAAGACGGGGCAGTCCGTGGTGATCGCCGTGGTCGGCCTGCTGATGATCGTGTACGTGCTGGTCGGCGGCATGAAGGGCACCACGTGGGTGCAGATCATCAAGGCGGTGCTGCTGATCGTGGGCGCGGCGGTGATGACCGTCATGGTGTTCGCGAAGTTCGGCTTCAACTTCTCCGACGTCCTCGGCTCCGCGCAGAACGCGGTTTCCGATTCGGCGAACAAGGCGGTGGCCGCGCGCGACGTGCTCGCTCCCGGCGCGCAGTACGGCGGCAGTGAGACCTCGAAGCTCAACTTCCTGTCCCTCGGCCTGGCCCTGGTGCTCGGCACCGCGGGACTGCCGCACGTGCTGATGCGCTTCTACACCGTGCCCACCGCCAAAGAGGCGCGGCGGTCGGTGGTGTGGGCGATCGGCCTGATCGGCGCGTTCTACCTGTTCACCCTGGTGCTCGGCTACGGCGCGGCGGCGATCGTCGGACCGGACCGCATCCTGGCGGCCGCGGGCGGGCAGAATTCGGCCGCGCCGCTGCTGGCCTTCGAACTCGGCGGGGTGGTGCTGCTCGGCGTGATCTCCGCGGTCGCCTTCGCCACCATCCTCGCGGTGGTCGCCGGGCTGACCATCACGGCGTCCGCGTCGTTCGCGCACGACATCTACGCCAACGTCATCAAGCGAGGCAAAGCCGGTGAGCGCGAACAGGTCCGGGTCTCCCGCATCACCGCGGTGGTGATCGGCGTACTGGCCATCGCGCTGGGCATCCTGGCCAACGGGCAGAACGTCGCCTTCCTGGTGGCGCTGGCGTTCGCGGTCGCGGCGTCGGCGAACCTGCCGACCATCCTGTACTCGCTGTTCTGGCGGCGCTTCAACACGACCGGCGCACTGTGGAGCATGTACGGCGGCCTGATCTCGACCATCGTGCTGATCGTGTTCTCCCCCGCGGTCTCCGGCTCCAAGTCCGCCATGCTGCCCGGCTCGGACTTCGACTGGTTCCCGCTGTCCAACCCGGGCATCGTCTCCATTCCGCTGGCGTTCGTGCTCGGCATCGTCGGAACCTTCGTCGGTGGCAAGTCCGAGGACCCGGCCAAGGCGGCGGAGATGGAGGTCCGCTCGCTCACCGGTGTGGGCGCCGAGAAGGCGGTGGTGCACTGATCGCTGCCCGGCATTCCTCGTCCCCCTCGCTCTTTCGATAGGAGATCTCGCGTGACCAGCGCAACCACCGATGACCGCGACACCACCGCCTACCCGCCCGACGCGCAGTTCACCGCCCAGGCGAACGCGAGCGGGGCGTTGTACGACCGGGCGCAGTCGGGTCGGCTGGAGTTCTGGGCCGAGCAGGCCCACAGGCTGCACTGGGAGCAGCCGTGGACCCAGGTGCTGGATTGGAGTGACGCGCCGGTGGCGAAGTGGTTCGTCGGCGGCAAGCTCAACGTCGCCTACAACTGCGTGGACCGCCACGTCCTGGACGGACACGGCGACCAGATCGCCATCCACTGGGAAGGCGAGCCCGGCGACTCCCGTGCCATCACCTACCGCGAGCTGCTCGACGACGTCTCTCGCGCGGCGAACGCACTGACCGAACTCGGCCTCGTCGCGGGGGATCGGGTGGCGATCTATATGCCGATGGTGCCCG
>NZ_JABLTE010000210.1 GCF_013315795.1 Nocardia barduliensis | reverse complement strand
GCCCGGATCACGCCACCCGCCCCGGTCCGACGCCCACCCCGGATACACCCAATGATCCAAAGTCAGCATCGGCCGCATCCCCGCCGCGAGAATCCGGGCGATCACGTTGTCGTAGAACCCGAACGCCGCCTCGTCCCAGGCATGCGGCGCGGGCTGCAACCGCGCCCACTCGATACCCACCCGATAGACCCGCGCACCCAGCCGCGCCGCCAGCTCGATATCACCGATATAGCGGCGCGCGAAATCCACCGAATCGCGATACGGATCGGCCGTCGCGCCCGACGCGATATACCGCGACCAGTTGCTGTCAGGCGCATACCCTTCGGACTGAAACCCCGACGACGCCACACCCCACAGAAAGTCCGCACCGAACGCAGGCACCTCCCTGCTCGGCTGAGCAGCGGAAACACCCGAAGTCATCAGCACCGCTACAGCTGCCGACAGCGCGGCGAGCCCACGCCACCGAGTGCGAGTACGCATCGCCGTAGCGTAACTGTCCGATTGCTGACTTCCACGGCAGCGCCGCGCGTGTCGCCGGCCGCGCCACCGTCACGATCGCGCTCTCACTCCGGCCGCGACCGCCGCGCCAACTCCACCGTCGCCGCACGCAACTGCTCGACCCCATCGAGCCGCACCGCATACCCCACCCTCGTGCGCGCCACACCCCGCGGCGTCACCACCCGCAGATCCAACCCATACCGATCCGCGCGCTCGCACGTCGCCTCCGTCGCGTCGGGATAACCGCCCAACCGCCGCGCCATGCCTAGCAACGCATCGGCATGATCGTCGTTGAGATGCGCCACCGCACGAGCCGCCACCGGCAGCACGGGATCCGGCTCCGCCGCCGCATACTCCTCGGCACTCGCCGAATCCATCCGCCCATACCCACCGACCCAGCGCACCCGCCGCACCCGCAACACCCACAGCGAGAAATCGCTGTAATCGATGTACATCCGCCCCGCAGCCACCGCCGCCAGATACGCCTCCCGCGCCGCCGCCTCCTCCGCACCCACCGGGCGCTCCACCACCCCCGACAACGTGATCCTGGCACCCGCCAGTGGATCCGCAGGCGGATCCGGCGCCACGACCGCCACACTCGCCCGCGCGTCCGCGGCCAGATTCCGCCCGTGCTCGGCCAGCCGCGACACACACAACACCGGCTGCCCCGCCAGCAACCCGTAGGTCACCAGCGACGCCCACGGCGAACCATCCTCGGCCAGACTGGCCAACGTCGCCGTATTCGACGCCGCCGCAACGGTTCTCGCCTCCTCCGCAGCCGACGGACGAACCGGATACAGCACCGGCGCGATCGGCGGCGGCACCGAAGGCGCCTCGCCCGGATCACCATGATCGACAGTCATGCCCCTATCCTTCCAGCGCGTCCCCGCGAAACGCCGCACATCGTCACATATGCGAATCAATTGGCCGCGCGCATACGCCGCCGATCGACCAGACTGGTCAAGGTGACCAGATACGCATTCGATGCCGACCGCGCCGCCCTCGTCGCCACCTGGGCGACCGGACGAGGCGACCTCGCCCAGACGGTGGCCACCCTGCCCCCGCAGGTGACCACGGACCAGGCAACCGATCTGGCGTCGAACCTCACCACCCTCTCGCGCTTCCAATGGCGCACCTACACCCACCCGGCCAGCGCCGCGGGCGACCCCGACGTCCCCAACAGCGAAGCATGGCGCCGCGCCGAAGAACGCCGGAACTTCAAGGAGGTCGAAGCCGGCCTCCGCAACCCCAACCTGCCCACCGAGGAAGGACTGCTCGTCTCCTACAGCGGCGTCGTCGAATCCGCCCACCGCATCGGACGCACCCTGCACGACATCGATGACGACACCCTGCGCGACACCGTCGCCGCCGAAGTGCGCACCGAACAGGAAGCCATCGAATCCGCCGAACGCGGCGACCTCTCCGGCCGCGCCCGCCAAGCCGTCGAACTGTCCCGCCCCGACGTCTCCCCGGCCCAGGTCCACGCCGCGGACGCACTCCTGCGCACCGACCCGCTCGGCAGCATCGAACTGTTCACCGAACTCGACCCCGCCTCCGCCTCCGTCGCCGCGGCACACTGGCTCTACGCCGCCGCCGAAGTCGCCGGAGAAACCGCCAACGTGGCCACCACCGACGTCGTCGCCGAAGCCGACGAACTCGAAGCACTCCAAGTCGAAACACCCACCCTCGTCCTCGAACGCCTCGCCACCGGCGACACCCCCACCGAAGTCGTCCTCGACCTCATCGCCGAAGCCATGGCCGTACACGAAGGCCGCGTCCCCGCCCCGTGGAGCCTCGTCGCCCGCGTCGCCGAAATCGAAGCCCAAGCCCACCGATTCGGCGTCGACGCCGACACCCGCGAGGCGATGCTCACCGGCTTCCGCATCAGCCGCCTCGACCCCGCCCGCCCCGCATTGGACCTGCTCGAAGACCTTCTCGACGGCATCCGCGGCTGCCTGCTGCTCTACGCGGCCCACACCGACCACGACGACCCCGAGAGCCGCTTCGCCGAAGACGTCCGCCTCGAAGCCGACGCCGACCCCGAAGACCTTCTCTGAGCCCACGGGCGGGACACGGCCGCGCCCTGTCCCGCCCGCACGAACTCAGCAGGCGCCTGTCCCGGCGAACTCCACCGCATCGGGAGCCAGCCAGGTGCGCAGCGCCCGATACACCGCATCATGATTGAGCAACGTGAAGTGATGCGCCGACGCGAGATGCATCCCGTTGCCGACCTCGAAACCGATGCGGCGCGCGCGACCACGACCCGAGCCGCTCGGCGTGAGCACCAGCCCGTCACCGATCACCCGGCCCAGCGGATGCCGCGGACTGCGCGTAACCGAGGCAGTCACGAAGTAATGCGCCGCGTCCGCCAGCAACGGCACCTCGCGGACCACCCGCCGCCGCAGCGCGTCCGCGTCCAGATCCCGCCAGTCCTCATCCACCAGCGAACCGTCCCGCAGGTCCCGGATGCCCGCACTGCGCCGACGCAACAACCGCCCGAACGGGCGCGTCTCGGGCACCCGCACCAGCGCCGCCGACGCGTAGTGCACCAACTGCTCCAGCGGCGCGCCCAGATGCGGTGAACCCAGGCACACCACCTGTCGCACCAGCCGCACCCACGGCAACCCCGCTTCAGCCGCCTGGAAGCACGCACCCCGCGCGACCAGACCACCCATCGAATGACCCACCAGCGACACCCGTTCGACCGGCACCGGCCAGTGCTCGACCAGCCCTCGCATCAGCTCACTGAGCTGCCCGGCGTTCTCCGAGATGTGCAGACCGGTGTTGTAACGGACGTGCAGCGCCGTACATCCCGTGTCGGACTCCAACCGCTCGGCGTAAGTCGGACCGCCGCCCAAACGCCACGCGTGCTCGGTCTCCACCAACCCGTGCAAGAAGACCACGACATGCGAACCAGGCCGCTGAACCCGCCCACCCACCAGTTCGGCGCGCACGGGAGCACCGTCCATCCGGAAGGACATCGGTCCCGCCAGAATCGGACGCGTCCGCTCGAGATCGTCACCGATCAAACCCTGTAGGGCGGCAAGGAACCCCGAGCCGTACACCGTCCGTGACGGCGCGGCGCCGGGCAGATCCGCGGTGCGCTCCGCGACCATCCCCACCGCCACCGCCGACCCGCTAACCACGCGGTAGACGCTCTCGGCGATCACGTCGTGCATCAGCTCGACCGGTACCGCCGCCGGCCCGACGCCCCAGCGCACCGCGGCGAACACGCGGTGCGCTATCGCCCGGTGTACCGCCGCGATCCCGTCGACCGCGCCGCCGAGTTCGTCACCGGCGAGCCGAGCCAGCGCCCTGACCTCCGCCTGTCGTCGGCGTGCCTCCTCCGTCATAATTTGAGTGTACAACTGTGCACTGAAGTGGGGGGTGTGAACCCTACGGCACCCGTGACACGGCCACCGCGGACTCGGTGAGGCTGCCCAGATACAACACGCCGTCCTGCTCGACCACACCGGTCACCATCGAATACTCGGTGCCTTCGACCTGCAGGTCGTGCACGACCTCGCCCTCGAAATCGACCGCCTGCACCCACACCGTCCGCACCGGCTTCGGGTGCACCCACTCCGGCAGCGTCCACACGATGCGCCGCAGGATGCCGGGCAGCGGAAGAAGCCGGTCCAGCAGCGGATTTCGCGGTGACGGAAGGGTGATCCAGATCAGGCCGTCGCTGCCCAGACCCAGGTTGTCCGGGAAGCCGGGCAGGTTCTCGACCAGCCGGTCCCGCGTGCCCGCCTTCTCGCCGGTCAACCAGTAGCGGGTCAGCCGGTATCCGCCGGTTTCCGCGACGACCACACAGGAACGGTCGGGCGCCAGGACAACGCCGTTGGCGAACTGCAGATCGTCGATCAGCGTCTCCACCCTGCCCTCGGGGTCGCGGCGGAACAGGCGTCCGGTGCCGGAGTGCTCCAGGAGGTCACCCAGGTATTCGTGGAGCGCGTATCGGCGCGAGGACTCCGAGAAGTAGATCGTGCCGTCGCTGTCACGCACGACATTGCTGGCGAATCGCAGGGGCTCGCCGTCGATCTCGTCCACCAGGACAGTCAGCCTTCCCTGAGTGTCCAACTCCAGCAGTCCGCGCTCGAAATCGCAGATCAGCACGCGTCCGTCGGCGTCCGCGTGCAGACCGAGCGGGCGGCCGCCGGTGTTCGCCAGCTCGCGTACATCGCCGGTCGCGGGATCGATGCCGAGAATGGCGCCACCCTCGATTCCCGCGATGATCCGGCCGTCGGGGGAGAACACGACGTCCTCCGGCCCGCTGCCGGGCAATTCGAGACGCCGGAGTTCGGGGAGCGGCGGGGTGCTGCGAGTTCGGCG
>NZ_JABLTE010000020.1 GCF_013315795.1 Nocardia barduliensis | reverse complement strand
CACGGACCTGATCGAGCCGGGAGGACAGCACCTGTTCGACGTGGCTGCACGGTGCTTCGCCGCGGTCGACGATGCTCAGCACCTGGCGGGCTTCGGCGAGCGAGAGCCCAGCAGCCTGGGCGCTTCGGATGAACCGCAGCCGGGCGATGTGGTCGTCGCTGTAGTCCCGGTAGCCGCCCGGGGTCCGGGCGGGTTCGGGCATGAGGCCCTCCTGCTCGTAGAAGCGGATGGTCTTGGCCGTGATGCCGCTGGCCGCGGCCAGCTCACCGATCCTCATCACACCTCCCGTGTCGCGCACGAAATCTAGCGGATTCACCCTTGACATTCCATCGTACTGGAAGGTTCATGATGGTGGCAGAGCTCGCCGAACACGCGAGCGCAGCGATCTGTCGAAGGAGTGGCGTGCTCAGCCCTTACGACGGGCTCCCCGGCTCCCAGATCTCGGCCGACGGCCACGTCGCGATCGCGCTGGTGGGCCTGGATGGAGAAATGGCCGAGCGCGCCGCGGTCGCCCGCGACCTGCAGGACGCCATCGACACCGGTGCCGATACCGCGGTGCAGGCTGGGTTGACCGGGTATTCGGCGGTGCAGAACGCGGCCACCGACACGCAGAACGCCGACTTGGCCCGCGCTGAAGCGATCGGTATCCCGGTCGCCCTGATTCTTCTCGTGATGGCCCTCGGTGCACTGGTCGCCGCGGCAGTTCCGATCGGGGTCGCGATCGCGGGGTTGCTGGCTGCGGTCGGAGTGCTGTTCGCGCTCACCACGATCACCACGTTCGATTCGCTGACCGTGGCAATGGCGACCATGATCGGGCTGGGCGTCGGTATCGACTATGCGATGTTCATCGTCAGCCGTTTTCGTGAAGAACTCACCCACAGCGGGGTCACCACCCGAAACGATCACGACGCCATCGCTGCGGCGGTCGGGCGGTCGCTGGTGACCGCCGGTAAGACGATCCTGGTGTCCGGGCTGGTGGTGATGGTCTCGCTGTGCGCGCTGATCGTCATGCAAGCACCCATCTTCCGCGGCATCGCCATCGGCGTGGCCACCGCCGTCACCAGCATGCTCGTCGTCGGCATCACTCTGCTGCCTGCACTGCTGGCAGCCCTCGGTCCGGCCGTCAACCGCGGCGCCCTCTCGCCACGGTGGCGACCTGCCGACACCGTCACCGTCGATGTCGCCCGGCCGGGCCGGTGGGCGCGCTGGGCTTACACGGTCATGGGCAAACCGGTTCTGTTCGGTGGTGTGGCCATCGCAATCTTGGTGGTCGCCGCGCTGCCGGTATTCGGCATCCGCTACGGCTTGGACATGGGCACCAGCGCACTCGACGACACACCGACCGGACGCGCGACCAGCACGTTGACCACCAACTTCCCCGCCGGAGTGCTTTCGCCCATCGAAATCATCGCCACCGGCCCTGCAGACACCCCGCTCACCGCGGACGCCGCGGCAATGGCGAACCGGTTCCTCGCCGACATCGCCGGCGACGGGCGCATCGACACCGTGCTGCCCGCCCAGATCAGCGATGGACGACTGCTGGTGATGGTCGTGCCCGCGGTGGCGTTCGACTCGATGGCCGCCACCGACCTCGTCCGAGACTTGCGCGCCGACGCTGCCGAGATCGGTGGCCAGAACGGTCCGGTAATCCGGATCGGAGGCAGCACGGCCGAATTCGTCGACCTGTCGGAGGAGATGACAACCAAACTGCCGCTCGTCGTTGCGCTGGTGCTCGCCGTGTCACTGCTGTTTCTGACGATCGCCTTCCGCAGTCTCGCCTTGCCGGTCAAGGCCATCGCGATGAACCTGCTCGCTACAGGCGCCGCTCTCGGCATCACCGTCGCGGTCTTCCAGTGGGGGATTGGCGAAAACGTTCTCGACTTCACCAGTCCTGGCTTCGTCCAGGTCTATCTACCCACCGTCGTGTTCGCGGTGCTGTTCGGGCTCTCGATGGACTATGAAGTGTTCCTCATCCGCCGCATCCGCGAATACTGGGAAACCACCGGCGACAACCAACATGCCGTCGCCGCGGGGCTTACCCACACTGCCCGGCCCATCACCGCCGCCGCGGCCATCATGATCGCCATCTTCGCCAGTTTCCTCACCGCCGCGACGCTGGAACTCAAACAACTCGGTCTCGCATTGGCCGTCGCCGTCGCCATCGACGCTGTCCTCGTCCGCCTGATCCTCGTTCCCGCACTCATGCGGCTGTTCGGCACTTGGAACTGGTGGTTCCCGACGCAACGACCGCGGCGACAGAGCGCCTGAACGGGCGTGCCGTCCGATACGTCTCTCGGGCCGGCACGATGATTCGCCGCCGTCACGCTGAAGACGCGGAAGGCTCCACAATGCGGTGGCGCGACATCGGCCTCACGGGCCGATGTCGCGTTCGACCGACCGCACTGCCCGCGAACCGTATGGATCGCGCAGCGTGCGCTGAAATATTGGGAGGCTGGTCATGGCCGGCCGATGGTCGTGCGTCAGCCGAGGACGTGTGGGACGTGTCAGCGTTTGCCGCGCAGGCTGCCTCGGACGACGACGAAGACGCCGCCCAAGGCGAATCCTGCCAGCGCGGCGATCAGGATCCAGCGCACGGCGGTGTCCGACTTGTCGCTCTGAGGCGGTTCGGGTGCGGTTTGCTCGGTCGTGTCTGCTCGGCTTGTCGTCGGTGCCGTCGTTGCGCCGTCCCTCGCGGTGTAGGTGAAGCGGTAGGAACCGGTGATCGGATGACCGTCGGCCGATACGACGCGGTAGGCGACGGTGTAGGTGTCCGGCGGGAGCGCAGGATCCACTGGCACCCGCACAATCATGCCCTCGGCCGCCGCTTTCCCCACGGCCCAATTCTTCCCACCGGCGTCGGTCACCGCGATGTTGGCGAAGGCCGACTCGATCTGTTGGTTGAACGTCAGCGCGATCTGCTCCGGGACGGATTCGACCACGGAGTCGGCAACAGGAACAGAGCTGTCCAGCTTGCTGTGGGCGGCGGCAGTGCCCGTTGCCAGAAACGACATCAGCACCGCCAGCAGGGCGAGGGCAATCGCGTGCTTTGTCATCTGCCTCTCCATATCTTCTTCATCGGGACCGGTCGTCGGGCCGTCGAATAAAACGACTGAACGGAACCGGCCCGGGATGGTGCCTGGCACGCCGTCCGCCCGCGAATACTACGCTGCATAGTTGCAGCTGTGACAGGTGAGCCGGTCAAGACGAAAGCAGGCAGGCGATGCCGCCGGCGGCCAGGACGCCGAGCGCGGCGACCGCAAGGGCGAGGATCGGCGGAAGTAGAAGGACAGCCAGCGCCGAGGATTCCCGCGGTGCGTTCGAGGGCAGGGATTCGAGTCTGCGTAGCCGCATCGTGATGACCTCGTCGCCGAACCCGCGCAGTGCAGAGGGCGAGTCGGTGCTCCTAGATTGCGACACCGAGCGCAGTGCGGCATGGATCGCTGCCGCACTCGTATCCCTCGCGGCCGATTCGTCGGCGGCCAGCTCTGCCAGTGTCGTCACCGCGCGGGGGGCGGCAGCGAACAGCGGAATCCAGGGGAGGGCCGCTGCCATCACCTCACAGATCCTGATCGCGCGGTGATGATGCCCGCGCAGGTGAGCATGTTCATGGGCGAGCACAGCACGGCGCTGCATCTCAGTCAGCGACCGCGCCAGACCCTCGGTCGCGACGACCATCCCGGGGCGGCCGTCCACGCTGTAGGCCATCGGCATCGAGTGGTCCAGCCACATCACCGGCACGACATCGTCGGTGCACCGGGCGACGACAGCGATGACGTCGCGATGATAGTCCTGGATGCGTGCTCGGCGGCGCAGATGCCTGCGCATGATCACTGCCACGCGGGTGGTCGCGGCGAGGGCCGCGAGGACAGCCAGCGCGGTGAACGGGTGGGCGAACCACTGTGGTGCGGCGTGGAGGAGTGAGGTGAGGCATTGCATCGTTGCCTCGACCGCACCCAACGCGGGCGCGTGGCCCGGCCAGGCCAGCACGACGACGGCGAAGCAGGTGAAGAACACCACAGCGCCTATGCAGGTCAGCCACGCTGCCGCAACCACACGCGGCGCAAACGACGTCATCATGCCGCGCAGTAGCGGTGGCGCTGTCACCGACAGCAGCACCGCACTCAGCGCCGATCCGGCGGCGACGATCATTTCTTCGACCGCGGTTTCGATCGCTCGAGACCGCGCCGAAATGCTGCCGACTCGGTCTCGGTCACGGTCTTGGCCAGATGCAGCAGCACCGCCTCCGGATCATTGCTGGCATCGATGATCTCGCGCAACGCTTGCGCGGTGGCCTCGGCCCGGGTCTGCGCAGGCCGGTACAAATAGGCGCGACGGTGCATGATCCGCACCACCCACTGCTTGTCGTACAAGTGGGTCAGCACCGTGAGAATGGTGGTGTAGGCGTAGGAGCCCGGCAGGCGTTGGAGGATGTCACGCACGCTCAACGCCTCCGTCGTCTCCCACAACACGTCCATAACACGTGCCTCGAGGGTGCCGAGTCCCTTCATCCGTCGAAATCCCATCCTCTCGCCACGATGCCGCCACCAGCGATCTAGCGGGCCGCGACCACCGGCCTGCAAAGGACCAAGTCCAGTGGACACCCTACGACTATCCCGCACGCCCGCAGCGACGGGCGAGTCCCACCTCGGCGGACGAAAACTACGGCAAAATTCAGTACTAAGGTGCATAGTTGTGTCTGAGAAGTCGCTGAGAGATAGCCAATTTGTGCACAGGGTCACAGGCACGGACAGTGGCGCGGCCGTATGGTCACGACCCGTGCTGACCTCCCCTCATCAGGTTCAGGCACACGGGCCCCGGCAGGCCGCTTTCCCCGGCAGGGAGCACCGGCCAACCCGGGGCCCACCATGGGAGCCTCGGGCTCTCCCATACAGGTTTTCGCACAGCCTTCGGTTCCACTCGGATGCCGTGCATCGGCGACGAGTCGCTGACCAACTCGAAAGACCTCCGACCATACGTCCTGCCAGCATCGACGACCGGCAGCACGCGCAACGGCCAAAGGAAGAGAAGACATGGTGTCGAAAGGCATAGACGCGGCGCGGACAGCGAACGTTCCAAGATCGCAGCAATCCCCAGGCTATCGAGTGCGTGAAATTCTTCATCACGATCTTCCCGCGTCCGTGGTTGTTTTCCTGGTAGCGCTGCCGCTGTCGTTGGGCATCGCCATTGCCTCGGACGCACCGATCATGGCGGGGCTGATCGCGGCGGTCGTCGGGGGTGTGCTCGCCGGCGCGGTGGGTGGCTCGCCGCTGCTGGCGACCGGACCGGCGGCAGGATTGACCGTCGTGGTCGCCGAACTGGTCGCGAAATTCGGGTGGCAGGTCACGTGCGCGATCACGGTCGGAGCTGGTGTACTCCAAATCCTGTTCGGGCTCAGCAGGATCGCCCGGGCCGCATTGGCGATCTCGCCGGTCGTCGTGCACGCGATGCTGGCCGGGATCGGTCTCACGATCGCGCTGCAGCAGGTTCATGTGCTGCTGGGTGGGAGTTCGCGCAGCTCGGTGTGGCAGAACCTGAGTCAGTTGCCCGCGCAACTCGGTCGCATGCATGTCGGCGACATACTCATCGGCGGGACTGTCATTGCGATCCTGCTGGTGTGGAAGAGGCTGCCAGGGCCGGTGACCAAAGTCCCGGGTGCCTTGGTGGCAGTGGTCGCCGCGACCGTCTTGTCGCTGGTGCTGCCGGTCGATGTGGAGCGGATCGTGATAAACGGATCGCTGTTCGACGCGATCGGCCTGCCGGAGTTGCCGGATGGTCGATGGCCGGCTTTTGCGGCCGCTGTGCTCACGGTGGCATTGATCGCGAGTGTCGAGAGCCTGCTGTCCGCGGTCGCGGTGGACAAGATGCACTCCGGTGCGAGGTCGGATTTGAACCGCGAGCTGATCGGGCAGGGCGCGGCGAATATGGCGTCCGGCGCGTTGGGCGGGCTTCCGGTCACGGGTGTGATCGTGCGGAGTGCGACGAACGTGGCCGCCGGTGCCCGGTCCAAAGCCTCGACGATCATGCACGGCATCTGGGTCCTGCTGTTCTCGGTGTTCCTTGCCGGGGTGGTGCAGCAAATCCCCAAGGCGGCTTTGGCCGGTCTGCTGATCGTGATCGGTATCCAGCTGGTCAAGCTCGCACAAATTCGTCTCGCGCACCGCACCGGCGATCTGTGGGTCTACGTGGTCACCGTGGCCGGGGTGATGTTCCTCAACCTCCTCGAAGGTGTGCTGATCGGACTGTTCCTCGCCATCGCGCTGGTGCTGTGGCGGGCAGCGCGCCCGGTGATCCACGCTGAGCCGGTGGGTGCCGCGGCGGAAGCCGAGTGGCGCGTCGTTATCGAGGGAACGTGCAGCTTCCTGTCTCTGCCCAGGCTTTCCGGCGCGCTGGCCAGGGTGCCGGAAGGGGCAGACGTCACCGTCGAGCTCATCGTCGACTACATCGACCACGCCGCCAGTGACGTCATCAACGAGTGGGCCCGGCGGCACAGCCGCGACGGTGGAAGCGTGCAGATCGACGAACTCGGCACGGCTGCGCTATCCGTGGCCGCCCACGAACCCCCGCAGCGCCGCGGTGCCGCAGCGCTGGCTCGTGGGCTCGCGCCGTGGAAGGCGTGGCAGCGCGGCCTGCAGCCGGGTGCGACGGGCGCTGCCGAGTCCGACATACGGCTGCGGCCGGTCCTCGATGGGATCTCGCACTACCACCGCAGACACGCGCCACTGCTGCAACAGCATCTGAGTGAGCTGAGTCATGGACAGAATCCCACGTCGCTGTTTCTGACCTGTAGTGATTCCCGGGTCGTGCCCAATGTCATCACCCACAGCGGCCCCGGCGACCTGTTCACCGTGCGCAACATAGGCAACCTGGCCCCCACGCAAGCGCGCGACACCTCGGTGGAGGCCGCGCTGTCGTTCGCCATCGAGCAACTCGAGGTCACCTCGATCATCGTCTGTGGACACTCCGGATGCGGCGCGATGGGCGCCCTGCTCGATACCGACCGCCATATTTCGGCGCCGATACGGGACTGGCTCGCCCACGCGCAACCCAGTCTGCGCGCCTACCTCGGCGATCATCCAGTCGCCCGGGCCGCCGCCGAGGCGGGTTTCGACAACGCCGCCGACCAGCTCGCGATGGTCAACGTCGCCGTCCAGATCGATACGCTGCAACGGCATCCGCTCGTCGCTGCCAGCGGCGTCCACGTCGCTGGATTGTTCTTCGATATCGCCACCGCCAAGGTGTGGCATGTCGCAGCGGCGACCGTCACAGAGCACAGCGATGAGCAGGCGGGGGTGTAGGTTTCAGCTCGGGCTACGCGTCGACCGCACGCTACTGCCGACCGGCGCGCGGGTGCAGAGAGGAATGGACGGAAACCAGTGCGTGAAACGGAGTGGTCGTCGGACAGAGATCACTCGATCGAGAAGACCGACTCACCCGCCGTCGCGATCGCATCGAACACCGGGCCTGCCGTCGCGGACGCAGGTCCGCAGCCCGAGTCCTCGAATTCGGACGTCGAACAGACCGATGCCGCCGAATCCGGCGCAGAATCCGACAGCGGCGACACCGAGCCGACCTCCGATGTTCGCGCATACCCTCCCGCGCTCATTGCCACGACGGTTGCGCTTCCGGTGATGCTGATTGTCGCCGTGCTGGTGGCCGCGGTGTTGACCCGCCAGGCGCCGATCGAGCGTGAACCGCTGGCGTTGGGGCCTGTGCCCGCGCCTGCGGCGACCGGTCCGGAGTGCACGACACTGTTGCCCGCGATGCCCGCTGAGCTGGGGGAATACACCAAGTCCACACTGGTGGAGCCGGTTCCACCTGCCACCAGGGCATGGCAGCGCAACAACGGCGGTGATCCCATCGTGCTGCGCTGCGGCTTGGACCGCCCGTTGGAGTTCGACCATGCCTCGGCGCTGCAGATCATCAATGACGTGCAGTGGTGCGCACCTGAAGACGCGCGCTCGGTGCTGATCGCGCGTGGAAGTGCTGGGGCGTACCGCCGCCTGTTGGCGGGTTCAGTTCATCGGTAGCGGTGCGATGTTGCGCTCGGCGAGCAGTTGCCGCAGAGTCTGCGATTCCGCGGACTGGGTGGCGTCGATCTGACCGGCCAGACTGATCACGGCGAGAACAGTTGCGTTGTCGCGGGCGTAGCGGGCCATGGCGAGTCCCCCTTCGTGGTGCCGCAGCAGCAGTTGGATGTAGAGCGTGTCGAACGCTGAGCCGGTCGTGCGCCGCAGCGCGGCCAACTCCTCGCTCGTGGCCATGCCCGGCATCCGCATCGAGCCATCACCGCGCATCGAGTGGCCGGGCATCGACATGGGTGAGGTACTCGGCGCCCAGTTCATCCAGTGCATGCTCGGCCGATCGGAGACCGGGGGGCGGTCCCACAGCCGCAGCCACCCCTGCATCGTGCCGATCTGGCTCTGCTGGGTGGTCAGAACGTCGTAGGCCAGGGTGCGCACCCCTTGGTCGCCCGATTGGGACAGTGCTATGGATGACATCTCCACGGCCTGGGCGTGATGGATGGACATGTCTTGCGCGAAGCCCACGTCGACCGAATCGGAAGCCGGGATCGCGCTTTCCTCGCCGACCAGTCCTCGCCCCACGAACCCCGAGACGAGTCCGAGTGCCAACGTAGCGGCGATAACCAACACCACGGTGACCGGGCCTCGACGGCGCGGCGACGCGGCAGCCGCGACCGGGGCCGCAGAAGAGGCCTCAGTTGCCACTGCCGCCCCCCGGAGTCCTTGCCGGTGGCGGAATCGCCGCAGCAGGTTCTGCGGGGGCGGCGTCGGGGCCAGGTGGCGTCGGGTCGAACGGTGGTGGCATGTCCGGATCGAACCCGCCAGCCAAGGTGGAGCAACTGGCCCCGAACTCCGGATGGGTGTTCTGGTTCTGCCGCAACGCGGCGATGAACTGGCCGATCCGTTCGTCGTCGGCGCGGTCGAGTTTGAGCTGATACCCCACGCCTGCAAGCTCACCGCGGAGGTCAGTCCGGGATACGGTGACATCAGCATGTACGGCTTGCCGTCCACCTTGCGTTTCAGGCTGGCCACCTCGCCTTCATCGAGATCAGTGCGGTAGGTGATCCACACCGCGCCGTGTTCGAGGGAGTGCACGGCGTTCTCGCTGCGAATCGGCTGCGGATAAGCCAGTCCGGTGCAGGTCGCCCAGTACTGGTCGTGTGTGCCCCCGAACGGCGGGCTCTCACCGTAGGCCACCCGCTGCGGCCCCCGCACATGCTGGCCAGCCGGATACTGCTTCTTCACGACGCCGTCGATCCGGTCGGCGGGATCCGGCTGACTCGAGCTCGGGCTGTACTTCTCAGCTTCGACCCTCTCCAGATACTTCGGCACGTATCGGTAGCCCAGGAGCCCGATCAGCGCGATGATCACCACAACAGCACCCACGATGTCCCAGCGCACCCGCCGTCTATTCGAGAGCGGGCGCACCGACTGGGCGGTCTTCGGCGGTCGCTTCGCCGCTCTGCGACTCGGCTGTTTGGCCACCGCATCGTTCCTTTCGCCATGTGCCGACCGCATCTGCGCGGCACGCGCAGTGACGATCCCGTCACTACTATGCAGCATAGTTTCACCGGTCGCTGATGTGGATGCCGACGAGCAGTTCACTTCCTTCTCGGCGCTGTGACCGCGTCATCGCCCTCCGGCTGTGGGGTCCCTAGTAAGCCGTCCAGCGGGCCAAGGAGAGTGCGCCACCGCCGCGCGCTTGCGTTCGATCAACCATAGTTCTAAATTAGGGGCACCTAAAATTTTCATTCGGTTCTGCGGGCATGATGAGGTCGACGCGATGACTACGGCGTCACGGCGGGGATTTCTCGCCGGTAGTGTTGTGCTGGGTGCCGCGCGGGGGCGACGGGGGCGCCGGCTCATGCGCAGCAGCCGCCGGGCGATCATTCAGGCGTGTCATCAGCCGCGCACGGTGGCGGTGCCGCCGGGCCGACGTTCCGCAAGGGCGTAGTAGTCGACCACGCCGCGTACGGGTTTCATCCGACGGAGATCCTGCGGGTAGTTCGACTACGGGCAGGTGTCGCGGGGCACGGATGGCCGGGTAGTGCGGGAATGGGAAGTCTTCTCGCGCGACCGCGAGATCGAAGTCGCTCCGGGACTGCGGTTTCCAGCGTGGACGTTCAACGGCCGCGTCCCCGGGCCGACACTGCGGTGCACCGAAGGCGACCGGCTGCGGGTGCGGTTCACCAACGCGTCCGAGCATCCGCACACATACATTTCGACGGCATCCACCCGGCGGAGATGGACGGTGTGCCCGGTATCGGGCTCGGGCTGCCGCCCGGCGGGAGCGTGGTGTATGAGCTCGACGCCGTCCCGTTCGGGCTACATCTGTATCACTGCCATGTGGGGCCGTTGGCCGAGCACATCGCCCGCGGCCTGTATGGCACGTTCATCGTCGACCCGTCGACACCGCGACCGTCCGCGGACGAGATGGTGATGGTGATGCATGGCTACCACACCACCTTCGACGGCGAAGGCAACCAGCTGTATGCGGTCAACGGAATCCCGTTCCATCACATGCACGAACCGATCAAGGTCAAACGCAACGAACTCGTCCGCATCTACCTGGTCAACGTGCTCGAGTACGACCCGATCAACAGCTTCCACCTGCACGGCAACTTCTTCGACTACTACCCCACTGGAACCCGCCTGCAGCCGGCCGAATACACCGACACCATCGTGCAAGCCCAAGGGCAGCGCGGCATCTGCGAGCTACGGTTCCCGCATCCGGGTCAATTCATGTTCCACGCCCACAAGTCCGAGTTCGCCGAACTCGGCTGGATGGGACTGTTCGAGGTGACGCCATGACCAGCCCCGCGACCCGTTCGGCCCCGACCTGGCTGTGGGCCGCCGCCGCGGTCGCGCTCGTGGCTGCCACGCTGGCGGCGCTGGCCCTGCTGGGCGCCCGCTCGCTACCGGAACGCACCGGCCCGCCGGTGGAAGAACTGTCGGTCGAACACACCAGGCTCTCCCCGGGGACCGTCGAGTTGACCGTCCGCAACACCGGCCCCGACCCGGTCCAGGTCGCCCAAGTCGCGGTCAACGATGCCTTCGTCGACTTCGCCGGTGCCGACGACCCGATCGGACCCGAATCTTCCGACGTCCTGCGGCTGGACTATCCGTGGAAAGAGGGCCAGCCCTACGTGATTTCGATGCTGACCTCCACCGGCCTGGTGATCGAACACGACATCCCCACCGCGGTCGCCACACCCGAGCCGAGTAGCAGCTTCTTCGGGTTGATGGCGTTGCTGGGCGCCTACGTCGGGGTCATCCCTGTGGTGCTGGGCATGCTGTTGCTGCCCGCGCTGCGCCGCATCGGAGGCCGCGGAATCCGTTTCCTGCTCGCGCTCACCGTGGGCCTGCTGGTCTTTCTCGCCGTCGACGCGCCCTTGGAAGGATTCGAACTCGGCAACAGCTCCGGTGGCGCGTTCGGCGGCGCCAGTCTGCTGGTCCTTGGCGCGGGCATGGCGTTTCTTGCGCTGACCGCGGTCGACCGGTGGCTCGGCGGCCGCCAACCGGGTGATGGCGGCGGCGCGCGGCTGGCGTTGATAATCGCTGTGCCTGCACAATCTCGGCGAAGGCCTCGCCATCGGCGCCGCCTACGCCGTCGGCGAACTCGCCCTCGGCGCGGCACTCGTGGTCGGGTTCGCGTTGCACAACACCACCGAAGGCATCGCGATCGTCGCACCACTTGTCTCCGGCCAGCGGCCCCTCCCCACTGGCGCTGCTCGGCCTCGGCCTGCTCGCCGGGCGCTCCCGCCATCCTCGGTGCCATCCTCGGCGCCACCATCAACAACGCCGAAGTCTCCACCTTCCTGCTCGGTATCGGCGTAGGCGCCATCATCCAGGTGATCATCCAAATCGCCCCAGGCATCCGCGGCCCGCAGCAGCAGCGACTGCTGGATCCGGTCGCGATCGGCGGCCTCACCGCCGGTCTGGGGATCATGTACCTCACCGGCTTGCTCGTACTCGCCTGACCGGCGGCGCCAGGCGCCGCCACCGGCAGCTGGAATCGTCGGTCGCTTCGACATACCGGCTTGAACTGACCACGCACCTGGGCGGCATGGTCGTGCTGGCCTGCGAGCCGAGTCGGACCCGTGGGAAATCAGTCGGATTGCCTCGTACAATGTCACTTTCATCCCATGCCACGAATATGCCGCTGTTCTACCACTCCGCTCGCCTGCGCTTCGCCGATGTCCTGCTGCCATTGCAGATCGACACCCCGACGTCACCTCCCCGCGGTTGCAGCAGTTCGGACACTGGTGATATCTGTTCGGTGCCGACGTAGGCATCCGGCCGGTAAACCGCCCGAGCCAGGCAACGGCGACCAAAATCGCGCGGCTACCTGTGCGAAGGACCTCCTCGTCAGTTGTCTTGTGCTAGGCTCGAATTCGAGCGAAGACGTTACTGCCGGGTTCGGAATCGCGGACGCTGTCGAGTGTTGATCACAGAAGGCATGCGACGGCATTTTCAACCAACGCACCGATGCCCATAACGGTAGGTGCCATCCCGGAAAAGGAATTCCTGTTGCGAATTCTTCCACCGCTCATCGCGTTCATTTCCCCAGTAACCTGGGTTGTACTCAGCGCCGGACCTGCCTCAGCCATCGGGATGACGCAGCTTCCCCAAGCTATCGTCGTCGAGTTCACGCAACCGGAGGCTGAGGCTATTTCCACGACGAATCTCGGTGGGCTGATGGCTCAGTTACCGCCGAACTTCACCCCCGAAGCCAAACTCCGGCTGGGCGAATCAATCTCGCGATACGCCCGACAGACCGCCCAGACGCCGGGGGCCACGCTGAGAATCATCGTGGACAATCCCCTCCAGGCTCCGCCCGGTGTAGCCGTCACCGTGGTTCGCTGACGGCGCCCACCGTGGCCGGCACTGAGTGACATCCGCGGCACTTGGACTACGGCATTTTCACGCGAAACACAGGCTTGCCGCCGATCATGCATACACCGGGCGGTAGGTGTCAGCGAAGCGCGGTATCGAGCGTGTCGACCAGGTCTTGGTAGCTACTCGGCTTGATTCTCGTGTCGTTGACAAAGAAGGTGGGGGTGCCATCGACTCCCAGAGCACGGCCATCCTCGAAATCGGCGCGCACCCGCGCGAGTGTCGCCGGGTCGTTGTAGTCGGTGTCGAACGCTGCCAAGTCGAGCCCGAGCTCGGCGGCGAAGCCCCGGAACACGGAATCCAGGGGGACGCGCTGGTCGCCCCACCCGGACTGTGTTTGGTACATGCGCTGATACATTTGCTCGAACCGGCCCTGCCGTGCGGCAGCTTCCACCGCACGCGCGGCCCGCTCGGCGTTGAAATGCGCTGGAATCGGGAAGTATCGCACGACGAAACTCACCCGGTCGCCGTACTCGTGGCGCAGCCGCTCGACAACGGGGAACATTGCCGCGCACGCCTCGCACTCGAAGTCGAGGAACTCGACAAACGTCACCCGCCCATCGGCGACCGAGGACAGGCGGTGACTATCCGGTCGGATGACCGCACCGGCCGGTGGGTGCCTCTGCGCGGCTTGTGTTTCCCCATCGGACCGGTCGATCAACAGTACGGCGGCGATCCACACAGCCGACACTGCCGCCAGTGTCGCGAGAATGCGGGTCCTTCGGGAGGCGCGGAAGGTGCGGGTCATCAACGACAAGCCTGGGCTGAAAGCGATGAATTCGACGGAAGGGTACAAGCGAGCACGCGCACACGCTACAGACTTCGCGCGCAGCACGCCACGCCCGTATACACCGTTCTTCACCCCGGATCGCGATCCCCGGAGTAGTCGAGGTTTCCTGAAAATAGCTATCCTTTCGGACTTGGCCCATGGATTGAGTCGGCTGTTGGTGAAGACAAGTCCCGGTCTCATCGAGATCGTTATTCACGAGTCGGTGCGTCCACCACACACTGGGAAGCAATGGCGCGGACCGGCGGTTCGATGACCGCCGGGGCAGCTTCGTCGGCTGTCCGATACTCGACGCCTACCTGCTGGGTGCCGCTGCTGCGCTGGCGATGCGACGCTATCCGCTACCAGGACATTCGTTCGCAGTGCTCTGCGGTGCCTTTGTGTTCGATCTGCAAGGTCGCGTGGTGAAGATCGAATCTGTCCGCCAGCAGTCGCTGCGCCGAGGCCAGCACTGTGTCCGGATCGGCATCGTCCTCGATCGCCACGTGCGCGGAGGCCACTTCCATGCCGGAGGTCAGCGTCCAGACGTGCAGGTCGTGGACATGCCCGACCCCTGCCAAGGTTTCCAGGGTGCTGCCGATCTCGGCCACATTCAGGTCGATGGGGGCGTGTTGGAACAGGATTCGCAGGGATTGCTTGCCCAAGTTGTAGGCCCTGGGCAGCACGAACAGGCCGATACCGACGCCGATGAGCGGGTCCGCGTAGCGCCAGCCGAATACCAAGGTCACCAGGCCACTCGCGAGTACGCCAAGGGAGCCCAGCATGTCCGCCATGACTTCCAGGTACGCGCCGCGAACATTCAAGCTGTCTCCGGCACCCCGCCTGAGCAGCAGCAGCGCAGTCACGTTCATCACCAGACCCACCACCGCGACGAGCGTGACCGGAAGGCCTGGCACCTCGGGTGGTTCGGCCAATCGACCGATCGCTTCGTACAGCACCCAGCCCGCCACCGCGAACAGCAGGACCGCGTTGAACAGCGCGGCGAGGACTTCGCCGCGATACATCCCGTAGGAGCGATCGGCGTGGCGCACTCCACGGCGGGCCACCAGGATGGCCACCAAAGCCATCGCGACACCGAACACGTCGGTGAACACGTGAGCGGAGTCCGACAGCAACGCCAACGACGACGTCGACAGCCCCACCGCCAACTGCGTCACGAAGGTGACCAGACCCAGCCCGATCGCCAACGCCAACCGGCGGACGTACCGGCCCGAAGCGCTGCCGACGGCGGCCGAAGCCACCCCGTGATCGTGTCCGTGTCCCACGGGTCGACCTCCCTGATCTCGACTGCGCTCGCATGGCTTCGCGCACCGTGTCCGCTAGCGACAACGCCTGCAGCTTTGCACCGCCATCTTCTAGGAAGCATAGTAACATGCGCATGTTAATCTGATTTCCGTGCAAGTCCGGCGCCATATCAGTGCGGACAACAGAGGCGGCGCGAACCGTGAGGGGCGCACCACCGGTGCCTTACTCGAGGTGCCCTTAGCGGTGGTTGTGGTGCACACGCCGGAACAAGCGTCCGGGTATGAATCCCACGAACAGCGGCGTCGAGCGCGGCTGCGCCTGTCGGACCGCGCCTGGTGCTTCCTTGCTCCGTACGGAACTAGTATGTGGCAGCACCGCAAAATCTTCCGGTTTCCTACACAGCCCACGCCGCCGATCGGCAGGAGAACCATGTGTCGCGTGCCCTCTCGGCCGAGAGCTTCGTACACGTGAGTGCTGCAGTCATGTCGCGTACGGGATGGTATGCCGGATGAATGTCGCGGCCTGGCTACTGGTCTACGGGTTTGCGCTGGTGATCTCGGCTCCGCAGTGGCTGGAGCGATTCACCCGCAGCGGCACCGCGCCGCGTTTCGGGCTGCTTGCGTGGTTGAGTGTGATCTCCTCGGTGATCCTCTGCTGCGGCGCAGCTCTGGGCCTGTTGATCGCCGACACAGCTCATGACTGGACAGGGCCGGGACATCCGATCTTGCATACGTGCTATTCACATCTACACGATGCGGCGACGGGTGGCTTCGGTGTGGTACGGGCGGCGCTTCTGGTTTTGGCGGCGTTCGGTGCACTGGCTGCGGTGTCGGCGATCGCGCAGCTGGGACGGTCGTTGTTGCGCGCCCGCAGCGTGACCCACGAGCATGCGCGGCTGGTGCGGATCGCAGGCCGTCACGACGCGAATTTGAATGCCGTCGTGGTCGAGATCGAACAGCCAGGGGCGTACTGCGTGGCAGGCAGGCCCGATACCGTCGTCGTCACTCGGGGGATCATCTCAACTCTCGCCGTCGAGCAGCTCGGCGCGGTTCTGGCGCACGAGCGCGCGCACCTCTTAGGACGCCACCACCTGGTCCTGGCGCTCACCCGCGGGCTCGCGGCGATCGTTCCCTGCCTACGGTTGTTCACCCGAGGTGCCGAGGAAGCCGCGCGGCTGCTGGAGATGTGCGCAGACGATGCAGCGGCCCGGCGGCACGGCCGCGACACTGTGCGCGAGGCTTTGGTAGCACTCGCCGGGATCACCCCCGGACCTGCCGGAGCCCTCGCTGCAACCAGTATCGGCCTCGCCGAGCGAGTCGAACGTCTGGCGGCGCCCGCTGATCTCGCTGGACGGATGCGTGCCCGCTTTCTACTCGGTACGGTGGCGATTGCCGTCCCTCTCGGCCCTCTGATCGCGGTGCTGATGGCCATGACCGGCATCGCTGGGGGCGCTCCTTCGGCCTAGCAGAGCAGTAGCGCCTCAACGGCAGCTACCGAAACATTATTCGAGCACCACCTCACCTGGGGATTCACGACTCGCTCGCGCGGCAATGCTGCGAATTCGTCGCTGGGCGCGGATAGTTGCCTGGCCTTAACATCTACGTACGTATCTCGTAAAGCGCGGGCACGGACCAGCTCCGACCCGCCCTTTCTACCGAGCCGCACCTGCCGGGGTGCGGTCCATCGGTCGTTGCGTCCTGCCGGAAAGCGCAACGAGCGGCAGGAGATGCGCCGAGATGAGGGAGGCGCCGCAGATGTCGGCACGAGGATTCGGTGAACTGGAAGCAGTGATCATGGACCGGGTCTGGAACTGTATGGATCCGACCACAGTGCGGGAGGTCTTCGAGGAACTTTCCGCGGAACGCGAAATTGCCTACACCACAGTCTTGTCGACGATGGACAATCTTCATCGCAAAGGATGGCTGGATCGCGAGCGCGTCGGTAAAGCATTTCGTTACTGGCCGACGCTGTCGCGCGAGCAATACGGCGCACAGATGATGCGGGAGGCACTCAGCACCGGCGGCCGATCCGATTTGGTGCTGGCAAATTTCGTCGACGAGATCACTCCAGAGCAAGCCGAAGGACTGCGTGCGGCACTGCGTCGCCGACGCGGAAGCGGCCATCCGGGGTAACCCCGCCGCCGCTGGCGCCGCTCCCAGAACCCCGATCAAACCTCGGTGAGTCGAGCAACGCCGCCCAAAAACGTTGTGCCAAACGCCGATTCGGTGACGAGCCTCCGGTCGGCGATGACACGGGAGGGCGGTGAGCAGCCCAGTCATCGGAGCTGGGAGTCGGCTCGATCCGCCGGTCACGAACTGGAGATTCGTCCGTCGGTCCGGCGTTGGCGCACCGGGTCGACATGCCCGCCCCACCGATCGGAGGCAGGTCCGTGATACGACGCACTGGCCCGGCGAGCCCATCCGAGTCGGGGACTCCTATGAACCCGGTGGGACTAGTCACACAGATCCAACTATTTACGTACCGAGATAGTAGATTGTTGCGGGTGGATGTCGGCGGCGTATCGCCGTCGTATCCGTCACGATGCAGTTGGTCAGGGGCAAGTGGGTGTGACGAACGGAGGCCGTGCGGGTGAGTCGGGTGGACGATCACCTCGGTATACGCGGCGTATTGATCGGTCTCGACATCCGGCCGCACCGGGCCCGTCGCGAACTCGCCGCAACCGTGGGAGCACGGTGAACCTGAGCGGCCGGATATGGCGCGGTGGCTCGCTGGCCGCGGTGCTGCTCGCCGCGCTGCTGCTCATAGCCTCGTTGGCGGACTGCAGACAGTCGGCAGGCGATCCGCCGACCCAACTCGTGGTCTCTGCCGCGTCCGATCTGTTCAACCATGTCGCCTCAGAAGCCCAGGTGCACGGTGTCATCGACTGTGCCGACGAGGAATGTGGGCACATCACCCACCTCGTGAAGTCAGTGCTGCCAGGCGCAGGCAAGAACACGCAGCCCCTGCAGCTCCTGCTGTCGCTGTTGATCGCAGCAGGAGTTGTCCTCGCAACCGTCTTCTCACCGCCCGCTGCTGCGGTCCGCGGACCGCCGACTGCACCGTTGCCCGCAGCCGGTGGGCGCGGCATTTTGACGCTTTTCTGTATCGCACGACGCTGACCGGTCAGCATCAGGCCGTCGATTTGCCGGGTCGTCGGCCGGTGCTCGCTGCCCATCATCGTTCGTACCGCCTTCATGGCGCAGATACAGGAAGCGATAATCATGGACAAGGTTGCGCTCGACAACCGCACCGAAGGACCGGCTGGTTTGCTCTCTGCCCCAGTAGCTGTTCGGCAGGCGCACGCACTGGTCGGCAACACTCCCGTGCTGTGGGTCGGCGCTCCGCTGGCCCCGGCCGGGCGCGGGTTCTGGGCCAAGCTCGAAGGATTCAATCCCGGTGGGATGAAAGACCGTCCCGCGCTGCACATGGTGGCGCGCGCCGAAGCCCGCAAAGACCTGGCACCGGGAGCGCGGATCATCGAATCAACAAGCGGAACACTGGGACTGGGGTTGGCGCTGGCCGGCATGGTCTACCGCCACCCCGTCACCGTCGTCACCGATCCCGGCTTGGAACCGATCGTCGCGCAGATGCTCGCCGCCTACGGCGCTGAGGTTGATCTCGTTGCCGAACCCCATCCCAGTGGTGGCTGGCAGCAGGCGCGCCGCGAGCGGGTCGCCGAACTGCTCGACCAGGATGCCGAGGCCTGGTGCCCGGATCAGTACAACAATCCCGACAACGTCGCCGGCTACGAATCGTTGGCGCTCGAGTTGTGGGAACAACTGGGAGACGTGGATGTGCTGGTATGCGCGGTCGGCACCGGTGGGCACTCGGCCGGAGTGGCGCGGGTACTGCGCCGATTCAATCCGGATCTGAAACTGATCGGCGTGGACACCATCTCCTCCACGATCTTCGGCCAACCACCCGGTCCGCGGCTGATGCGCGGTCTCGGGTCGAGCATCTTCCCCTTGAACGTCGACTACGCCGCTTTCGACGAGGTGCACTGGGTGGCGCCGTCGGAGGCAGTGTGGGCGTGCCGGACACTGGCCGCGACACACCACGCCACCGGCGGTTGGAGCGTCGGCGCTGTGGCGCTGGTCGCTGGCTGGGCGGCCCGCACCGCCGATGATGACGACACCCGGATCGCGGCCGTCTTCCCCGACGGGCCGCAACGCTACTTCGACACCATCTACAACAACACCTACTGCGCCGCACACGGCCTGCTCGACGCCGCCCCACCACTCGAACCGGACACGATCGCGCATCCGGGCGAGCGAGTGGTGCATTCCTGGACCCGATGCACCACAGTTGTGGATCCGCGCGGCCAGACCGGGCGCGAGGAGACGCTCTGGTGAATGTGATCGGAAAGTTCCGCAGCTTCGACCTGCCCGCGCGGCTGTTGATGATCAACCAGTTCGGCATCAACCTCGGCTTCTACATGCTGATGCCCTACCTCGCCGGATATCTCGCCGGGCCGCTCGGCCTGGCGGCATGGGCAGTCGGCCTGGTGCTGGGTGTACGCAACTTCTCCCAGCAGGGCATGTTCCTCATCGGTGGCACGCTGGCCGATCGCCTCGGCTGCAAACCGCTCATCGTCGCAGGCTGTCTGTTACGTACCGCCGGATTCGCGCTGCTGGCATTCGCCACCTCGCTACCGGCACTGCTCATCGCATCAGCGGCGACAGGGTTCGCCGGTGCACTGTTCAACCCGGCCGTGCGCGCGTACCTCGCCGCGGACACGGGTGAACGGCGGGTTGAGGCGTTCGCGGTGTTCAACATCTTCTATCAAGCGGGCATCCTGGCCGGTCCGCTCGTGGGCCTCGCCCTGATGGCGCTCGACTTCCGGCTGACCGCGGCTACGGCGGCGGTCGTGTTCGCGATGCTGACAGTGGCGCAACTGTTCGCGCTGCCGTCGCGGCGCGCCGAGGTGGCGACCGAGCCGACGTCGGTGCTCGACGACTGGCGCAGCGTTATCACCAACCGGCGGTTCCTGGCATTCGCGGTGGCGATGATCGGGTCGTATGTGCTGTCGTTCCAGGTTTACCTCGCCCTGCCGTTGCAGGCCGAACTCATCGCGGGAGACCGGTCGCAGATCATGGTGACGGCGCTGTTCGTGGTGTCCGGGCTGGTGGCGGTGGCCGGTCAGCTGAGGATCACCGCATGGTTCAAGGCGAGATGGGGCACCGGCCGCAGTCTGGTCGTCGGCATGGGAATCCTGGCCGTGTCGTTCCTACCGCTGGCAGTGATCCCCGGGCCGGACTGGTTCGGAACAAGCGCTGCGGTAGCCGCGCTGCTGGCCTCGACCACGATACTGGCAGTCGGCACGGCCGCGGTATTCCCCTTCGAGATGGACACCATAGTGACCCTCTCGCGGGGCAGACTCGTGGCCACCCACTACGGCCTCTACAACACGGTGGTAGGCGTCGGCATCCTGATCGGCAACCTCGCCACCGGCGCTGTCGTCGGCGCCGCACGCGATGCCGACGCGGACTGGGCGGTGTGGCTGGGCCTCAGCACGATCGGTGCCATCGCCACCGTGGCGCTGCATCGCCTCGACCAACCCCATTATCCTGTACCGATCACGCCAGGCACGGACACAACCACCAGCGCGAGCCATCATGTGCGTGGGCGGGCAGCCGATGAGCGCCCTCCGCTTCGTCGATCGATTGGCCGCGTAGGTTGACGTGGCGTTCTCCTGCGCTCACCGCGGTGTCACCCGGTGTCGCTCTTGGGACGAATCGCGCTGGCGCGTCGCAGCCTGACGTAGGGTTCCGTCATCTCCGCCCCTGACCGGTGCACGCGGCTCGCTCACGAAGCGAGCCGCGTGCGGTTGGGTGCGTCGTCAGGGAGTGATCGCGACTGTGACACCGGGTGGGGCTTGGATGGGAGCGTCGACGATAATCGTCAGTGTTGACCCGGGCAACTGCGCTGCCTGTTGTGCATAGCGTGTGATGCTGTCGGCGAGGCGTTGTTTGGCTTCGGGCGTGAAGTTCGGGGCAGTTGCCCCAGGACCGCGCCGAGGTTCATTGTCGCAATGGCCTCCGCTTCTCCCTGGGTGAACGTGACGGCGACCGATGTTGGCTCCTCTCTGTGTCAAGTCTCGATGAGTAGAGAGGAGCCGTTAGCGAGATAGACCCGCGCTCGGCGTCGAAGGCCGGCATGGGAGAGCGCTTCCGCAAGTGCTGGGAACCAGAGACTCTTTGAAGTCCCGCCCGCCAGCGGCCGGTTCCGCGGCTCGTCCCACCGAGAGAAGTACTTCCGAGTTCCGTCTCGCGCAACGTCCCTCGATCCAGCGCGCCGATGTCAATGCGCCGGTAGGCTACCAGCCGGTAGTCGTCGGTATGCGAGGGCAGCGGATGGGAAAGACGGGCGCGGTCCGGGCGGCAAAGGAAGCCGGTTCGACTCTGAGCGCCAGGTGTGCAGCTACCGTGGCGGAGATGAAGTCCCTCGCAACGCATTGGTGGGCGATTCGAGGGATTTCGATTTCCGCCATGGGATGGATCATTCAGAAGTGATTTGAGAAGCGGTGTGGTGTCGGTCGTATATGCAGTGATCAGAGTCGAGCCACTTCATCGGATGCTCGTGCGCTTCGCCGCTCGCGATGAGCCTGGACTTTGCGACGCTGCCAACGCGACGTCGACTGAATCCGTGTGGTAAGAAGGGTATCTCGATACATGAGCGAGCAAACTCACAACGTAAAGCCGCGGAAAGCCACATCCATACCGGGATCTCAGATCCGTCGACGGACTGTTTGCTTCTGGGGCGGGCTCGCTGTGACTACCATCGGTACCACACTGCACTTTCCGATGTACCTACAGTCCGGGGACGTGGGCTATCGCATGGCGGGCATGTCGATGGACGCCGCCATGATCAGCGGAATGGTTTTGATCGTCGTCGGCCTTGTGGGCACAACTTATGGGCTGATTCCGATTGGCGAACGACGTGATCGAGTTGTCAACCTTCAGGTGCGCGCGCTGGACGAGGCACCGATGACCCGTGTGCACGTGGTGCTGTTACTCGTGCTTGCCGCAGCGATCACCATCGACGTGATGAAGCCGACGACGCTGGCATTCGTGGTGCCCGGCGTGGCCAAGGAATATGGACTTCGCACGGCGACGAACCCCGATGGCGACTTGCCCGCTGCGTTGCTGCCGCTGGCTGGTATCACCGGCACCGTGATCGGCTCATTCATCTGGGGATGGCTCGGCGACTGGATCGGTCGCAAGGCGGCGATCGTGCTGGCAGGTGTTTTCTTCGTGGCCACCTCGGTGTGCGGTGCGATGCCGAGCTTCGAACTGAACCTGCTGATGTGCCTGATCATGGGCATCAGTGCGGGCGGCATGCTCCCGATCGCGTTCACCCTGCTCGCCGAGACGATTCCCGCGCGGCACCGTGGCTGGCTGATGGTTCTGATCGGCGGCGACATCGCGGGAGCCTATGTCATCACCAGCTGGTTGTCCTCGACCATCGGCGAGACCCTGGGCTGGCGGGTGATGTGGCTGATCGGTTTGCCCACTGGACTATTGACGATTGTGTTAACCCGTTGGGTGCCCGAGTCTCCTCGCTTCCTGCTCGCGCTGGGGCGCGGCGACGAGGCCGAGGAAGTGCTGCGGCGCTACCATGCCGCCATCGTCCCGGTCGCAGAGTCGGAACTTCGTATCGACGACAACGTGCGTGGCGGTTACCGCAGACTGGTGCAAGCCCCATTTGCTGGCATCACCACCGTGCTGGTACTCGTCGGGCTCGGTGTCGGTCTTGTCGTCTATGGCTTCCAGCTCTGGCTGCCCACGAATCTGCGCCAGTTGGGATTCAGCGGCGTCTCCGCAGATAAGATCCTGCGCGATTCAGCGTTGATCGGCTTTCCGCTCAACTTCTTGGTAGCGTACCTCTACCACCGCTCCTCTAAATGGACGATGGTGCTGTTGAGCGCGCTGCTCGCCGTGTCGTTGTTCAGTTTCGTTGCGCTCGGCGACCAAGTCGCCAACAACAGGGCGCTGTTGTATGCCCTGCTGATTCCTCCGATCTGGGGCGCGAGCTCGGTAGTCGCGGTGCTCATCGCCTACAGCGCTGAGGCGTATCCGACTCGGATTCGTTCACGCGGTAGCGGTTTAGCGGCCAGCATGAGCAAAGCGGGCGGCATCGTGGTAATCGCGCTGGTGGTACTCGCGGTGGCGACGCCCTCGATCTCGGTCACTGCGCTGATCAGTGCAGTACCGATGGCAATCGCCACGGCGGCGGGCGTTCCCTTCCTGGTTGAGACACGGCGGCGCTCACTCGAGGAAATCACCGCTGAAGAATTACGTGTCGCGACCTGAACCGGGACTGTGGATCTAACGGTGTTTGCGGCCTGACGCGCTGAACGAAGTTCAGCGGGAAGGTGCCGTGATGACGACACTTGATGCCGTGGCGAGGAAGAAGGCTGAGGCTTCGGCCGAGGAACTGGCAGCGGCGGAGCTGGTGCGGATGGCCAAGGAACAGGGCTTGTCCCTGACCGGGCCGAACGGGCTGCTCAAACAGTTCACCAAGACCGTCCTCGAGACGGCGTTGAACGAGGAGATGACCGAACACCTAGGGTTCGAGCCGAACCAGGCGCCCGCCGAGCGGGACTCGGCGAATGTGCGCAACGGGACCAGGCCCAAGACGGTGCTGACCGAGACGACCAGGCCGGTGCCGATCGAGGTGCCCCGCGACCGCGACGGCAGTTTCGAACCCCAGATCGTCAAAAAGCGCCAGCGCCGGTTGACCGGGGTGGATGAGATCGTGCTGTCGCTGTATGCCAAAGGCCTGACCACCGGGGAGATCTCGACGCACTTCGCCGAGATCTACGGCGCGTCGGTGTCGAAAGAGACCGTTTCTCGTATCACCGACAAAGTGGTCGCTGAAATGCAGGAATGGGCCAGCCGGCCGCTGGATGAGGTTTACGTGGCCGTCTTCATCTATGCGATCGTGGTGAAGGTCCGCGACGGTCAGGTCGCCAACCGGCCGATCTACGCCGCGATCGGAGTCAGCGTCACCGGTGAGAAGGACATCCTCGGGTTGTGGGCCGGCACCGGCGGCGAAGGCGCGAAGTTCTGGATGAGTGTGCTCACCGACATCCGCAACCGCGGGGTCAAAGACGTGTTCTTCCTGGTCTGCGACGGGCTGAAAGGGTTACCGGAGGTGGTGGGGAACGTGTGGCCGCTGGCCACGGTCCAGACCTGCATCATCCATTTGATCCGCAACACCTTCCGGCTGGCCGGCCGCCAGCATTGGGACGCGCTGCGCCGCGATGTGAAACCGATCTACACCGCCCTCAACGCCGCCGCGGCACGCGCGGCGCTGGATGAACTCACCGAGCGGTGGGGCACGAAATACGCTGCGATCGTTCGTCTCTGGGAGAACTCATGGGAGGAATTCATCCCGTTCCTCGACTACGACATCGAGATCCGACGTGTCATCTGCAGCACGAACGCCATCGAGTCGCTCAATGCCCGCTACCGGCGCGCGATCAAAGCCCGAGGCCACTTCCCGACCGAGCAAGCCGCGCTGAAGTGCCTCTACCTGGTCACCCGATCCCTCGACCCCACCGGCGCCGGTCGGGCACGATGGACCATGCGCTGGAAGCCCGCGGTCAACGCCTTCGCGATCACCTTCGCCGACCGCTGGCCCAACGCCCAAACCTACTGATGGAAATCGCCGCAAACACCGTTAACGAGATAGACCCGGCCGACATCGCCGAGGTGACATACGAGTGGAAACAGGCCGGCGCGGTCGACCTGTAAACGTGTCGATCAGTGGTTTCGGCTTCCGCGCTGCGGAACGGGTTCATCGTGCCATCGGGTTCGTGCACTGTGTGTTGGATTCCAGTGCAGCACAGGACCGTGACCGCAACGGCGCGCCGACCAGGGCGGGTGTGACCGCGACGGAATCCGGGGACGACAGTCGCCGCTGTCCCGACGATGTCGACCGCGATCCTCGTCTTGTCGGCCACGGGTGGGTGATCGACTTGGGCGCGGGTGGGTTAGCCGTGTGGTGGCGGTGCCGCCCGTTCCTATGAGCGAGTGTCGACGGCCTTCGACAGAGAATTGTGTGACCGGTTGGTATTGAGGTGGGTGCGGGCTTCTGGAGATTGTCGGAACGGCCTGTGGTGTAAGGGTTTCCTGTATTGCTTACCGCAGCGGCGACGTGTAAGGGCACGTCAGCGAGTATCGCCGCTCTGCGTGGGTTGCCGCTCGGGGTGCCGTACAAACAAGGGTTGCTGTCGCGTGGCTGATTCGAGAATTCGGCCGAAGTCGACACGCCGGTTCGTGGCCGGCCCGTGGGGGAGCGCCTCGAACGAGCGATGACCGCGTGGTGTCCGGCGATGTGCTCGCGTCGGCCCGCGGTGCCGGAGTGGGTGCTGTTCCGCGTGCACGAGGAGGTTCTCGTGCACGGTTGCCGCGCGGTCGCGCCGAGCCCGGGTGGTAGAGGAGCATGAGATCACCCGGGCGCACGAGGACGTCATCCGTAGTGCTGATATGTGCCTCCAGCAGCGGTTTCGGCGGGTATTCGACATCGCGGAGTGCTGCGGGCGAGCGGGAGGGTGGATGAGCGAGCGCTCTTGCGCGGATCCCCGTCACGCGTGACGGGGATCCGTGTGCAAGTAATGCGCGAGAGGGGACTTGAACACGAAGACGGGCCACCAGTGACGGGGATCCGTGCGGAAGACACCTCTAAACTAGATCGCTGATCGGTAACAGTCAACTGTGCCATCCCGCTTCAGTGTGAAAGTGGCAGGACTGACACCAATTTCGGAACTGGAGCGGATTAGCTATCAGCCTGCTGTTCTCATTCGCTTGCTGTCCTCAGACCTGTGGTCCCTGGGGGCGATTCACACCCGGGCTGCGGTTTCCGCGACGAACCTGTCCGGCAACGACGCTGCCGCAGGGAACGGCGTCGAGTTTCTCGAGGAAGGTGGCGGCGATATGTTCGGCGGCCCCTCTACCGGACAGCCCAGCTACGGACCATCTCACCGGCCTCGACGTGTTCTCCGTGCTGCAGCGCACTTCGAGGATTTCGACGCACTCCTGGCCGAACTCGTCCTGGACCGGGCCTGCGGGATCGACGACCGGTCCGCCGCATTGTGCGCGCCCCGCGCGCACGGGTTCGGTCGTGGGAAATGTCACCGAGGCGCTGGACCAGGTCTTCGGTTCCGTGGCCGGGGCCGTCCTGCTCCTGATCACCTTTCGCGACGAGTTGCGCGCCCGCCTCCGTGCGCGGTCGGGGGCAACATGAGTGGTCGTGCGAACTCGGTCAGAATATGCCTCCGAATGGCAGGTCGGTCAGTGTGTCGTCGGGTGTGGCGAGTGGGTGTGGTTCGTCAGTGAGTTCGGCGACGGCGGTGGCGATTTCGGTGATGGTTGCTTGGACGTAGGTGAGGGTGGCGCCGTCTTGTCCGGTGGGTTCGGCGTGGGCGGCGAATGCACGGGCGATGGCGTATCCGTAGTGGCGTTCGATCCAGGTGAGGGTGGTGTGGCGTAGCCAGTGGGTGGTGATCTGGTGGGTGGTGATCCAGGGCAGGTGGCGGCCGAGGCGTTCCCAGAGGTGGTCGTAGCGGCGGCGGGTGATGGGGCGCCCATATCGGTATCGCAGAAGTTGCTGGCTGGGGTCGTCTCCACGACTGCCGTGGTGGAGCAGGCGAGTGGTGAGGGTGGGGGATATCGGTTGCCAGTGGATGGTGCCGCCTTTTCCGAACAGTCGTATCTGGGAGTGGTCGGGATCGATGTCTTCTGGTCGTAGGCGCAGGGCGCTGCCGGTGCGGCAGGCTGTCTCGAGGTGCAGGCGTAGTAGGAGGGTGTCGAGGTCGGGGTCGTCGCCGGTGGTGGCGGCGACGTGGTTGATCTGGGTGAGCTGGCGGGCGGACAGCGCGCGGCGGGAGCTGCGCTGGCGGCGTGGTTTGTCCAGTGCCGCAGCGGGGTTTCGGGAGGCGGGTATGTATTGGCTGGCAACGGCGTGGCGGTAGAGGCGCCGGATCGCGCCGACCATGTGTTCGGCGGCGCTGCGGCCTTCCCGGCTGTTGCGGCGCACGATCGCGTGGCGTCGTGTGTGCTCGACGAGTTGCTGGAGTTCCAGGCCGGTGGGGTCGGCGATGCTGCGGTCGGGCCAGCGGCTGCTGAGTTTTTGCCAGTAGGGCAGGTAGGTTCGTCGGGCGCCGGCCGGAGCGGCGTCGACTACTTGGGGAACGTACTCACCGAAGGTCGGGATGGTCACGTGGGTAGGCGCGGTCAGCAGATCCTCGGGGCGAACATCGAGGCGCTGCAACAGCAGACGCGCGGCCTCGAGGTCGGCGCTGTTCATGCGGCACCGACTATCTCGGCCACCATGGTGGACAGGGCGTCCTGGACGAGTGGTGCCGGAATGATCGCCAGAAGGCCGTCGGCTGGCAAGGCGAGAACCACGACCGGGTTGCCCGGTCGGAGTCCGGTGGCCCGCAACACTTGGGCGGGAAGCCATATCTGGCCGAGTGCCCCGATCTTGAACCGTGAAGTGCCCGCGTAAGTACCGCGGATGGCTATGACGTGCCCATGTACTGAATAGGCGATGGGATGTCCGGGCGGCCAGCCCATCGCAGCGAAACTACGCCGAGCCGACAAACGCGCGCGATCGTTGAGGATCGACACAGCGATCATCGAGATCGTTGACTGCTGCCGAAGAGTTGGTGGCTGCCCCACAGGGGAGGGAAGGGGTAGACCCTGCGAGTGTCGTGCTGTAGGCATGGACTTTCTTCCTTTGTCCAGCCTGCTGATCCTCCAATGCCATGGAACCAGATTTTCAGCGATCACGCCATATCTGGTACTGCGGATACGAAATGGACCTCGTGCGCTAACGACGATCGTTGCGCGGCTGGATTCGGAACACTCACATTGCGTCGCGGAGCGGGTCCGCAAGGTCCACCGACAAGTGCTGCGCCGCGAAAGTGCCGAACGCGCTCGATCCGCCGAACACTCCGTACAAGTGGCTTGTCGGCGCCCGCCTGCGCGCACCGTGGCCGGACCTGGCCGCGGCGCTGCTGACCGCCGAGCTCGCCCGCCCGGTGGGAACGTTTCTGGGAGTCGTGCGAGCGGGGTCGCAATGGCGTGCTCCTGGACATCGCGGTGCCGGTCGGGGTCGGGGATCAGACGGCCGCGTTCCTCGAGGAACTGGGCTGCTAGCGGGTCCATACGCCTGGTGGGAGTGCGTGCGTTCTGCCGCGGATCGGACCAGCTGCTCTGGGTTGGGCCGCTACGCCCCAGGCTTACGTCGTGTCCTGAATGCTCAATACGGAGCGGTCCTGTCGCAATACCGGTTGACGTAACCGCCCGGATGTCCCGCCCGCCTAGTCAGTCACCATGTCAGAGCGTTACAGTTGAGTCTGTCGGGCGCGGCACGGATGTCGGCTATGAGTGTGGGGAGTCGTTGTGGCCGTGAATTTTTCATGCCCGCCCTGGTGTGAATCGCACCAGGGGCGGGATATGAATAATCCCAGCGTTGGCATTGTCCATTATGGACCGGAATTGGTGCTCGAAATCGCCGAAGTGGTAGTTATCGGCGTTGTCCGTCGTATATCGATGCGAGTCAGTGCTCGCGATCATGGCGAATCACGCAGGTGTGTGATCGAAATGGTAGATCCGCACGGAGTCGGCTTGGAATTGACCGCCGATGAAGCTCGGCGGGTAGTGCAGATGCTGATCGACGCCGCGGACCTGCGGCTGACTGCCTCCGACGGAGAGTGCCCCCCATGGTGTCTGGAGCACACAGACCCCGACCCGGACGATCCTGACGATGAGCGCGAGCACCGAGGTCCGTTCCAAGCGATGGTCGTCGCCGGTACATACGAGCCCAGCGTCGCGATCGGGGTGCGAGTGCGCGCATTCGACGAGGAATACGCGCGCCGGGTCTCGCTGGAGATGCTGGTGCAATCGGTCTCTACCGAGCTGTTGGCGGCGGAAGCGTGCAAGATCTCGGCACACCTGCTCCACTGCGTAGATCTGGCCGAGTTGGTGGAAGTCGCATAGGAAGCATGGGCGCTACTCGGCCTCCACGTGGCTGTCCTGGTGCAGGCACCGGACTGCCATGAGCCAGCTCGTCATCCCGTTCTCGTCGACGAGTCGATCATCGGGGTCGAAGACGAGATAGAAACGGATGTCGCTTCGCGAGTGTTCTTCGATGTAGCCAGTCGGGCCGTTGGAGTCGACTCGATATCGGTGATATGTACCTGTTCGAACCCGGTGAGATCTACGCCCGAGCACTCGATGACCTCGCCGCCGAGGAATTGTTGATTACCCGTGTCGACACGACGTTCGACCGCGATACCTTCTTGCCGCTGCCTGCGCAGTACACGCGAGTCGAGTCACAGCCCGCGACCTACGGCGACTACCGGGTCGAACACGACACTTACAGATTATCAACCGGTCTGGAGAAAACCCTGTAGCTGTGAACGCACGATCCCACGCAGCGACGCGAACACCGAGCACATCTGGAATCGGTGGTCTTGGAGTTGTCGACGGGTTGGCCCCCTCGGCGATGACCTGTACCAGGTCTGAATCGTGGGTGCCGGCGACAATCGCGCAGACGAAGCACGGGCTCGCCTGTACGCGGCGCTCGTAGTCCCCGATATCGAACGGAATTCAAGGACCACTGGTCGATCACACCCGAAGGTGCGCTCGAACGCCTGAAAACACCGCGACAGCCGTAGTCCTACGTTGTGATCAGGCTCCCTGCAGTAGCGTCGGTTGTTGCTGGCTGGCGTTGGCAAAGAGTTTGATTACCGGTGCCTGCCAGTGGGGGCGGGTCGCGGCGAGTTCGGCTGCTTTGCCTCCGGCTGCGGTGAGGAGCGCGGCGGTTTCGTCGCGCAGGCGGCGGATCTCGGTTTGGACGGCCTCGATTGCTTCGTCTTTGGAGCCGTACATGTCGTCGAGGGCGTGTACCGCGGGGCCTTCGCCGATTTCGCCGACCCAGCCGTGGCCGGCGGGCCAGACGCGTCCGGTGGTCATGCGTTCGGCATCGGGAATGCCCTGGATACCGAGATACCGTGCTGTATCGACGATTTCGGACACTATTGTCGTTTCGCTCACGTCGAGCATCCTTTCAGGTCGGCGCGTGTGCGCTCATACGGAGGCTGCCAGGGTCCGTGCTTCGGTGTGGATGGTGCGTGTGATGTCGTCGCTTGGGCCGGTGTTGGCGGCGCGTGCGAGTAGTTGCAGGTCGCTGCCGAGACGTGCTGAGCGGACACCGCTGGCGAGATCGAGTGCTGTGCGGGCGGCTTCCTTGGCCCCGGTCAGATCGCGTTCAAGATACAGCAGTGTGGCCAGCCTGGCCGCGGTAATCGCTTTGCTGCGTGCCCGCTGGTCGGGGTAGAGCCTGACCGCCGCAGCGAGTTGGTCGACCAGGTCCGCGGATGCGTTGCTGGGAACTGCCTTGCGTGAGCGGTCGCCCTCGGGCAGCAGGTGTGTGACGACAAGATCGAACTGTGCACCAGCGAGGTCGCCGCCGAGTTTCGCTGGTGTGTAGTAGTGCATCCATGCCGGGTCATCGGCAATGGTGTCGGGTGCATAGGTATCCTGCGCGAGTTGGGCGTAGCGCTGGAAGGCATCGGCGTCACCGGCGCGGCCGTATGCCATTGCTTTGACGGTGTTCAGCATTGAGATGGTGTTGGGGGTCAGCGCGTCGACGCCGGTTTGAGCCAGCCGTACAAGGTCGAGCGCGCCATCGATATTGCCTGCGTGGATCTCCTGCCGCGCGAAGCCGGTGGCGACGTGGGCACGCATGCCCAGATCGCCGGATTCGCGAGCAATACGTAGCCCGAGAATGAACAGCTCGCGTGCGTCGGCGTGCAGTCCTGCATCGAAGGTCGCCCAGGCTGCTGAGTCGGCGAGTTCGGCGACGGTTGCCGCCAGCTGTGCACGCACAGCGGGTGTGGAGGAACCGTCGAGCAGGGCCAGTCCCCATCGGAGTTCACCTAGCAGCAGGTGCCGGGTGGCGCCGCCGCCGGATTGGCGGTCCCACACGGCCAGCGCGTCGGCGGTGGCTTGCAGTTGCCGGATGTCGCCGGAACGGACTGTGGCTGGGACTCTGCTGCGGTCGGCGGCGTCGATGATCATTGTGGCCGGTTGCTCCAGCTGGGCACCGAAGGCAACCGCCGCGGCGAGCGCAATGAAATCTCGGCGGTGCGAGGTCTCCACCCCCTTCGAGGAGTCGTCGCCGTCTGTGACGGATTCGCCTGTGAGCGTAGATGCTTGCTTGTGACTGCTGGCGACAAGCCGTTCGAACTCTCTCCGAGCGCGTGGATCCGCCGTGTTCAACGCGCTGCGCAAAAGATTCTGCGTTGCTGGGCGAAGTGTGACCGCGGCACGGCGTTTGCGCCAGTCCGCCACGGTGGTGACGTCGACGTCGAGTAGCGCAGCGAACCCGCGCACGGACTTTCCGAGCGCTTCTTGCAGAGCGACGGCCTCGGCGCCGGTCCAGGTGCGGATTACCACAACGATCCCCCTCGCGATTGCCGCCGTATCACGGTATCCGAACAGTGTCCCAACAGCGCGGCGAATCCCAACGGATCCCAACAGCTATCCCATTCCAGCGCAGTAGTTTTCGCGAGATCGTCGAAGTCAGCACTCGGCGCCGGGTTGTTGCAAGGGCAACGCCGACCGCCGGACAGGCACGACGAGTCGGCGGCGAAAGCCCCCCGCGCCGGGTGTATCGACTACGGAGGTTTGTCGTGTACTCGAACCAGCTAGCACAGACGAACAGACAGTCATCCGGAACTCTCCGCGGACCGGCGGCTGCGTGGGAAGCCATGCCCTCGCACTCCATCAGAGATCGCCAGCTCGCTGGGGTACGGATTGTCGTCACTGGTGGTGCAGGTTTCGTTGGCGGCAATGTCACCGCCGCTTTGCTGCTGTCCGGTGCCGACGTCAAGGTCATCGATGATCTGTCGACCGGGCGCATAGAGCGGCTTGCCAGGGCGCGGACGCTCGGGTTCAGCGACGGCGATTTGTGTGTGGCGGATGTTCGCAGCTACGACTGCGCTGAGGCTATCCGGGGTTGGCAGCCCCAGGTGCTGGTGCATCTGGCCGGACAGTCGAGCCTGCCATCGGCGATTCGCTCGCCGCTCCGGGATGCGGATATCAATATCCGGGGCAGCGTCAACGTACTGGAGGCGTGCCGGGCTGTGGGCGTGGAACGAGTTGTTTATGCGGCCAGCGCCGCGATCTACGGCCAGGTGCCGGCCGAGCAGTTGCCGGTTACCGAGGGGACACTGATCGCGCCGAGCTCACCGTACGGATTGAGCAAAGCCACCGCGCTGCGCTACCTGGAATTGTTCCACCGCGACCACGGCCTACCGTACGTCGCGCTGGCTATCAGCAACGTCTACGGCCCCGGACAGACTGCACCGGCCTGCGGCGTCATTCCGCAGCTGGTGCGCGATTTCGTGGATGGTCGGCCGATTCGGATCACCGGAGACGGACAGCAGACCCGCGATTTCGTTCACGTCGGCGATGTCGCCGACGCGGTCGTCCTGGCGTGTTGGGCGGACTGCGTCGGACTGGTGAATATTGCCTCTGGTCGGGAAACCAGCGTCGCCGAGGTGGTCGAGCAGGTGTGCAGGATAACCGGCACCCAGGTTGCGCGGCAGTTCGTGCCTGCTGTGTTCGGCGAGGCCCGCCGCATGGTGATGGACGCTGGCCGGGCCCACCGCGTGCTTGGCTGGCAATCACGGGTTTTGCTTGCCGACGGCATCGCTGAGGTCGTTGCCGACGTCCAGCGCCGCCGGGCGGAGGTCGCCGGATGACACCACCCATATACGCCTGCCAGCTCGGGCCGGTGACGGCGGGACTGGTCACCAACGACGACGTCGTGTTGACCTACCTTGCGAACTTCTATCGGATTGGCCACCTCGGTCCGGCACCGCGAGACTGGATTGTGGAAGCGATGGTTGGCGCACCATCACCCTGCATGGCGGTCAACGAGTGGGGCGTCGCGCACTGCAGCGACGCCAACGAACGACGGGCCCGTCTGAATTGCCCGGATCCGGTGAGACTTGCCGTGAGCGCCCGCAAGGCGATCCGGGAAGTGCTGGTCGACTATTGCGAGCAGCGCCGCTACACGATGCTGCACGCCTCCGCGGTCGCCGACGACGACACGGTGATCATCATTGTTGGCGACAAGGGGAGCGGAAAGACAACCTTGGCGATGAAAGCGGTGCTTTCCCAGGGTATGCGGTATCTGTCCAATGACCACCTGATCGTCTACCCTGCTGAGGACGGCCCGGCCCCGGTAACGCAGCTGAGGTTGACCTCGCTACCGAGTCCGATCCCGGTGAAGATCGGCACGTACCTGGATCTCGAACCGCAACTGCCCGCCCCATGGGACAGCGGCGACGTCCGCGTTGACGCCTACCGGAGCGTGGCGCGCGAGCAGCTCTACCGACTCGACCACCGGATCTACTACACATTCCCGCGCCTGGGCCAACAGAACCCGATCGTCGTGGACCTCCACGATCGCGGTTGCGGCCCGGCGGTCATCGTAGTGCTGGCCGGCTACCGCAGCGGCGCGGCTGGGCCTGTTGCTGTCGAGGAACCGATCGCCGCACTGATGCCGCATGTGCGCAGGGACTGGCCGTTCGATCCGAATCTCAACCAGCACTACTTGCCGCGGCGCGAACGCGGCCTCTTCGACTACGAGCACGACGCCCGGAACCTGGTCACCGCATTGGCCGATCGTGCCACCGTCATCGGCTGGCACCACAGCGGGGACCCCGCCGACCTGATCCAGTACTGCCGAACGAAAGCGAGCAAGCCATGACACCGACGCCTTTGGTGAGCGTGGTCATTCCCACCTTCAACCGCCCGGAACAGCTCGCTGCGGCCCTGGCCAGCGTCGCCGCACAAAACGCCGTCCCCGGGCCGATGGAGGCCATCGTCGTCAACGACGGCGGAACCGACGTGCGCGCCGTGATCGACAGCGCCCGCGACCGCGGCCTGGCCGTACGGTTGATCGACCTTCCGGCCAACCGGGGCCTGCCGTCCGCTCGAAACGTCGGAATCGACACTGCCCGAGGCGAGTTCCTGGCACTACTCGACGATGACGACGTGTATCTCCCCGATCATCTCGCCACGATGCTCACCGCGATCGATCACGAGCACACCGACGCCGCCTACGGGATCTGCCACACCAGCACCACGTGGATCGACCCGAGCATGCCACTGGAGCTGCCCGCCTACCGGTCGTTGCCGTTCGACGCGGACCTTCTGGCAGTGGCGAACTTCATCCCCGTGCACACCGCGGTGTTCCGGATGCCGCCACCAGCCGCACGCTACGACACGACCCTTCCGGCGCTGGAGGACTGGGACATGTGGTTGCGGCTGGTCCGTGAGCACGGCTACCGGTTCCATCACGTGCCGCAACCCACGGTGATCTACCACCGCATTCCCGACAGCGGCAGCATGTGCGCTACCACAGTTTCCGCCACGGCGGGCCTGGCCGGGTTCGGTCGGCTTGTTCAGCGCATCTGGTCCCGCTGGCCGGCCACCACAACCGAATCGGCGCGGTTCCGCCTCTATATCGCTGTCTTGTACTGGAATGCTTTGACCGTCCTCACCGAAGGGCGTCGACTGGCGGAGGATTACTTCCAGTGCTGTGTCGCCGACCTGGCCGCGGCCTGGCACGGCGACGAGCCCGAAAACGACCTGCCCGCCCGCATCATCACCACAATCGAGGACGGAAGCCGTGCCGACACTGCCGCATGACCTCGTCACCGCCACCCAGAATGCCGGAATCCGCATCGACACGGTGCTTCAGCAGACTGGCAAGACACTGCTCGCCGCGGGCAGCTTCGCCGGTCGGCGCGTGGCCGTGAAATGCCTGCTCGGCACCGACCCGTTCTGGGCCGGGAAATGGCGGCACGAACTCGAGGTGTACGAGGTTTTCGCGCACTCCGCGCCGCCCGTGCCAGTGCCGCAGCTGGTCTACACCGATCACACCCGGCTCATGGCACTGGAATGGATGAACGGGCAGCGCCTCGACGACGACCGCTACCCGCAGCGGTCACTCGCCGACACGGAGATCGACGCGGTGCTGGGCACAGTCGAGGCTCTGAACCGATGGCAGCCACCCGCCGGGGCGTTCGATGTGATCTTCGACTACCGAGATCGGATCGGCCGCTATCATGCCCGCGGCTATCTCACCGACACCGACCGCGACGCCTTGCTGCGCCTGGTCGACCGTGCCGGTGCTGTTGATCAGCTCAATCACGGAGACCCGTTGGCCAGCAACATCCTCCTCCGCGAGGAGGCCCCCGCTGTCCTGTTGGATTGGGAATTCACCGGACTGTTCCTGCCCGGATTCGACCTGGCAATGCTGCACGCTCAGCTCGGCGCCGCCACTGCAGAACTTCGGGCTCGCATCGACACCGCGGTCACCGCCGCGGGGATCGAGGTACCGTTCGTCGTCAATCTTGCGACCGTGCTCACCCGGGAAATGCGCATCCACCGGGAGCTGCCGGAAGGGCCGGTACGCGAAACGCGGCTTCGGGTCATCGACTCGGCGTGGCAGCAGACGCGAGAGCGTATGCACGCCATCGCTATGCGGGGTGTCTGATGCACATCGCCATGGTCCACCGCGATCTGCACCAACGTACCCGCGGTGGCATCTGCGCCATCTACCGGTCGCTTGCTACCCACATGACCGCCCGTGGCCATACCGTCACCCTGATCACCCAGCAATCCCCGCACCCGGTGACGGTGGACGGTGCCCGGGTAGTCACCCTTCCACGCACCGAAAACATGACCGCGCACCGGGCATCCGTCGCCGCCGTCCTCGACCGCATCCGCCCCGACGTGATCGACTGCTCCACCTGGGAAGCCGAAACGCTGACCTACTTGCACCAGCTACCCGAGTATCGGGCGCCGGTCCTCGTTCGTGGGGAATTCAGCGCCCGCACCCTCGGCGCCGACGACCTCGCCGCCGCTGAGCATGAGCTCGTGCACCTCGCCGACCGCGTGATCGCCGTCAGCCACTACGCCTCCCGCGACCTCGCCGATGCCTACCACATCGAGACACCCGTCGTGATCCACAACGGAATCGACCGCGACCGCTTCACCCCCGGGCCAGCCACCTGGCCCAACAGCGGACTACGCATCCATCTGGACCGCGACGGGCAGCCGAGCGACCCGGAGCCCATCCCCGCTTTGCTGGCCTCCACCTCGCCGCTACCGCCGTTCACCGCCGATCCACGTCACCGCCAGCGTCTGGTATGGGTCGGCAAGATCACCCCGATGAAAGGGTGGGACCGGCTCGAACAGATCGCCGCACGCCTCCACGACATCGCGGTGATCACTGTGGTGCTCGGACACTCCCGTGCCTTCTGCCCAGTCAGCGAGCACGCCCGCCACCTCGTCGTTGTCCACGACCTCGACGACGCCGACATGCCCGTCGTCTACCGCAGCGCCGACTGGCTGCTGTCGACCTCCCGCTGGGAAGGATTCGGACTCGCCATCGCCGAAGCACTCGCCTGCGGCACCCCCGTGCTCCTACCCGACACGCTCGGCACCGCCCCGGAACTCCTCGCCGCCGGAGGCGGATACACCTACCGCGACCCCAGCGACCTCATCGACATCCTCGCCGCCTGCCCCCCGCCCGTATCGACGCTGCCCACGACCTTCGACTGGGAAATCAACACCACCGCCACCCTCGCTCACTACCAGCAACTGATCGGTGCACGGCCATGCGCATACTCCTGATCGGCCCCACCGGCGGACACGGCAGCATCCCGCCCTACCTCGCGGTCCTCAGCACCGCGCTGCGCGCACTGGGAGCCCATGTCGACCGCATCGGCGGCACCGGCGTCCCCTACGACCCCCACCGTGGTGCGTTCTGGACGGTCGAGCGCATCCTCGCCGCCGCCGAACAACTCCTCACCACGGTCGATCTCGACACCTATGACGTCATCAGCCTCCACTACGGCAACCTCGAAATCGAACAGCTCCTACCGCACCTATGGGCACGACGCCGCAAAAGACCACCCGCCGTCCATCACGTCCACTGCCTCGCACCGACGCTGTTCTCCACCCACGCACCCGACATGGCGTTGCATGCGGTCGTCGAGCAGGCCCCTGCAAGCATGAACGGGTTCGTATTCTTCGGCAACTACGCACGATCCCGCTTCACCCGGCGCCACAACCTCAGCGCCCCCTCCACGACCAGCTGGCTACCGACCACCATCCCACCAGGCACCACCGCCCGCCCCAGCCCGGCACTCGAAACAGCACTCCACACTGCAGACGACGGCGTGACTGCGAGCCTTTACGGCTATGCCGCACCCTGGAAGGACCCCCGCGGTCTCCTCGCCGCCTGCGCGCAGACACGCAAGATGTGCAAAATCATTCTCGCAGGACCATTTTGGGACGATCCCAACCAAGCCGGCATCGACCTGACCCGCGAGACACGCACAAGCGTCCAACACGGCGCCGCACACGTCACGGTTGTGCCGACCTACTGCAACGCCCAACACCGGATGGCGCTCGTCGGACATTCCGACTTCGCACTGTTCCCCTATCAGAACCAATCCACGTTCCAAGGCAGCGGCGCCATCGCCGACTACCTCGCCCACGCCGTCCCTGTTCTGGCCACCGACATCGCCAACATGGCCGAACTCGTCGACGACACCGGCATCCTCATCGAACCCCACAACCCCGCCACCCTCGCCGCCGCGATCGACCGGCTCAGCGCCGACAGACGGTACCGACACTCACTGGCACGCCGAGCACGCCAACGTGCACACCAGTTCACCGCAGCACACCACGCCCGAACATGCTTGCAGCTCTACGAGAAGGTCATCGCAAGAAGAGCGACCCGACAATGACCAGCCCACACCCCACCACCGAACTGCTCATCGCCCGCCACGGCGAAGCCCACTGCAACACCGCCTCGATCATCGGCGGCCCCACCGGATGCCGCGGCCTCACCCAGCGCGGACGCCACCAAGCCCAGCTCCTCGCCGAGCATCTCAGGCAACACCAATCACACCACCCGATACACGCCATCTACACCACCCCGCTGCGACGCACCCGCGAAACCGCGGCCATCATCGCAACCGCCCTCGACATCGAACTGGAGATCGTGACCGAGCTCGCCGAACAACACCACGGCACCGCCGACGGCAGGCCCTGGCGCGATGTCGTCACAGAGTTCGGCAAGATCCCCGCACACCACCCCAACCAACCACTCGCCCCCGACGGAGAAACCTGGACTGAATACCTCCACCGATCCCGCAACGCGCTCACCCAAATCCTCGCCCGTCACACCGGTAAGCGGATCCTCATCGTCGGACACGGGGATACCGTTGATGCCGCCTTCCACCACTTCTTCGACCTACCGACCACCAGCAGGGCGACCGCCACAATCGCCATGTATCACGCGAGCCTCACCGTCTGGCGACAGCAACCAACCTCCTGGATCAACCCCACGGCCGGACTCCGATGGGCACTGCTCACTCACAACGACACACGACATCTCACCGACACGCCCAAACCACACCCAGCGACGGCTACACCACAACCGAAACCCAGTTGCGCCGAAACGTAGCTGCGTGGTCCGAAGCGGCATCTGCCGGTCAGCGGACCCAACTCCTTTCAAGGAGCACCTGTGATCGTCACGCCCCTCCAGCCCGAACACGTGAGCGAAGTCCATCAGCTCATCGAACTCGGGCAGCCCTTTATCCGTGCGCGCACCCTGTCCGACTACTGGCTGTACGCGAAGCTGTTCTCCTCGACCTGCCCGATCGCGATCAGGGAAGACAACACCATCATGGGAGCGGTGGTCGCGTTCCGAAGCCAAGACGACCCCACAGACATCTACGTCCAGGATGTCATCACCCACCCGCAGCACCGGCGAAGTGGCATCGCTCGAGCGCTTCTGCACAGCGTGCGATCACAGGCCGAGAAGTGGGACTGCGAGCGCTTGTATCTGACATCAGAAACCGACAACCACGCAGCGCACGCCTGTTGGACAGCTCTCGGCTTCGTCAACGTGCCCGGCGACCACGAGGTTAACGGCATATCCGTCATCACCGACTTCAAAGGACCAGGCCGGAGCCGTGCTGTGTACGAACTTCTCCTGACCTGAATGGGAACCAGAGAGTTGCTTTCGCGGCCACGCCGACGATCAGCTCACGGAAGGACAGCATGGACAGCAACACCACTGAACCGTTCCAGATTCAAGTCACCGCACGCGCTCTGGTCGCCAAAGGCGAGGATCTGCTGCTGGTGTCCGATGACGGCCGAATCTGGTACACACCCGGAGGTCGCCTGCAACCCGGTGAGTCGTTGCATGACTGCATCCGCCGCGAGGTCCACGAGGAAACCGGACTCCACGTGACCGCCGGTGAGCTGGTACACGTCTTCGAATACTGGGAAGAAAAGCACCACCGCCACAAGGTCGAGTGCTACTTTCTAACGTGTCTGGCGTCCGGTGAGCTCGATCAGGATTGGGCCGACCTTGACGGGCCGGTGGAGCATATGCGGTTCTTCAGCCCGCAGCAGATGCAGACCGAGGAGCATATCTATCCGCAGTTCCTGAGGAAGGGCCAGTGGCGCACTGGCGGGGACATCTATGTGGGCTTCGAACGGTAAACGCCAATGCCGACCGGGCCGGTGCTCTGTGCGGTCCGGTAGTGGGCAAAGGGCGCCGGTGAGAAAGCATCCCAGCACACGGAGCATAGCCCAACCGCGGGAGGCCCTTACTCAGTCAACGTGATGGCCGGGGCAAAGCACCCGCCGTAGATACGGGATGGCGCGGTCCGCCGAATTGACGGGGCGACGAGAAATCAACCCGAGGTATGCACTCCGTCACCGTCAACCATCCACGCGATCTGTTGTGCCCGAAAGCGATTTGTCCGCAACGGGTGTGCCCTGGTGGAAGTACATTCGCCAGCCGTCGTCGGTTCGCCGCCACAGCGAACTGCGTAGCGATTTCTGGCCGTCGCGTTCTGCGATGTAGGTGACATGCGCGAGGTCGGGGCTGAGCAGTTGTCCGCGGATCTGGGTGGCAGCCGTCGTGGTGGGTGGTTCGGCGGCGAGGGCGGCGATGATCGAGTCGCGGTCCCATCTGCGGCCTGACGCACCGAACTCTATGAAGCTCGGGGCGAGGAACACGGCCAACGCCTGCGGAGACGCCCGAACCGCCGGGTCCAGCAGGCGCATCTCGGCATCAATGACCTGTCGCACGGTGTCGTCGGCCGGTGCTGCCGCCACGAGCTCGTCCGGTAGTAGCGGAGAGCTGATCGTCAACACGCGTGACATCTCGATCTCGAACCGGTCCGGCCAGTCGATGCAGCGTTTCCGTTTGCCTGTGTTGGTGAATCCGTTTCTACGGTAGAAAGCGTGGGCTGTGTGGTTGTGTTCGAGCGCCCACAGCCGTATCTGGTGGTGCCGACCGGTGATGGCCCAGTCGATCACGGCGGCCAGCAGCCGGTCCGACAGCCCGGTCCCTCGATGGGCAGGCGCCACCCACATGGACACGACGGCCGGTAGATCGTCTTCGATCATGCCGCCGACCGACCCGACTGCTGTCCCGTCTGTGGTCTCGGCAATGAACAACACCCTGCCGTGCATCCATTGACGCCACTGCCGTTCGCTCCATCGGGACGCCAGATCGAAGGTGGACCCGAATGTTCCGGGTGGTGTCTCCCTGAGCGCGTCGAGCCGCACGGTGCGGGCGAGGGTCCATTCGTCCGGTTGGAGTTGGCGCACGATCATGCGCTGATCCTGCGGGGACTGGCTGTCGACGGCAACGCATTATCCTGATCGAACCCGTGAGCGAACTAGGTTCGGTGTGCGGTTGGCGACGGGTTGGGGGTGCTCTCTCAGTCGTACAACCGGGCGAGGAGCGCGCCCTGGCCCGATTGCAGGACATGGGCGGCTTCGAGTGGGATCCAGAAGCATTCGAACCGCGTCGGCTCTGATTCGCCGTCGTGGTCTTCCTGGCTTGCCCATCGGTCCGGGGCGTCCTCGCACAGTTTCAGCGAGAAGAAGTGCCGATGCTGGATCTCGAACCGGTACGGGCTGATGTCGTAGTCGGCTTCCCCGAGCTTGCGCACGATCTCGAACTCCGAGAGCCCGGTCTCCTCCCGCGCCTCTCGTAGGGCTGCACTCTCCGGGGTCTCCCCGGCCCGGATACTCCCAGCGGGAACCTGGATACCGACTTCCTCCCAGGAGAACTCGGGGTGCCGGAACACCAACAGCTTGCCGTCACAGACGACGTACACGACGACCTTCTCAGTGATGGCCTTCTCAGGCATCGAGCGCAATCCCTCCCTCCGAATCGACAAGTCGTGGCGAAGCAGGAAACCGCGCCGGACGGGCAGCTCAATCTATCCAGTACCGGCGATTCAGAATGCCATCCGTACATGGTTCAACCGATTCGAGGACGCCGCCGCAGGATTCGATGATGCGCCGAGAGGCGAGGTTGGTGTCATGGCAGGTGATGAGTATCCGATCGATGCCGATCGCGCGGGCGATGGTGAGGCTGTGGCGGAGGATGGCGGTGCCGTAGCCGCGGCGTCGATAGTGTGCCAGGACTGCGTAGCCGATGTGACCGCCTCGTCGGCGTAGTGCGTCGTTGAGGGTGTGCCGGATGGACGCGCGGCCGACGATCCGGTCGTCGACGGTGGCGACCAGGTAGGTGGCCGCGACGATACCGTCGGGCAGATTGATCCCCTGGCGGTAGTCCTCCAGCATCGACAGATACTGCGGCCATGTCATGGCCGGTGTGAGCCCCAACGCGAAGGGGAATCCGTCGTCGTCGGCCATGGCCTCATGCGCCGCGCGGACCACCTGTTCATCCGACACGCGCAACGGCCGCAGCCGCACCGCATCGAGAATGGGCGAGGTCCGGGGAGCATTTGACATGGCCCGCACCGTAGCCAGCGAAACTACCGTCGTCGACGGATTTTCAGCCGCGATCCGCTCGTGCCGACTTGGAGTGGCACGCATGCTCCGCCGAGCGACACATCAGTCCCCAAATGTCTGCGTCCAAGGCAAGGCGGTGTGTCTTGTCCTGGAGCAGGGTCGGTCGGTGGCCGAGGTGGCGTGCAGTCCCCAATAACCTTCTTGGCGGCTTGCTTCGCGGGTTTCGCGCGTACAGGTTGTGCCGACTTGTGACCGCCGGTTGGTATCCGGTGAGCCGAGGTCGTGCACGATCATGTCCGATAGCCTGGATGGCGAGTTCGGTTGGTGGAAGGACGTTTTCTGCTTTTAGGGGGTGGCGGTGTGTCCGGTGAGCTCCAGGTTGAGGTCGACCGGTTGCGGGAGGCAGCGCGATTCGTGTCGGGGAAAGCCCAGGCCATCAGGGATGAGCTGAAGCGGCTCGATGACACTATCGGCAAGGAACTCCTCGCTGACGGCTGGCAAGGCAAGGCGGCCAGCGCGTATGACGAGTCATGGGTGGAGTGGAAACACGGCGCCGAGACGGTGATCGCTGCGCTGGAGGAATCCGCCACAAGCCTCGCTGAAGCCGCCAACCGCTACGAGAACCGCGACACGACCACCCAGCAGGCGATCACAGGGTTGACCGGATTGGACCTCCCGTGACAGACAGCGGTCGCTACCGCGTCGATCTAGAGCAGCTCGATGCCGCGGTCGACACGATGCAGAAGTTCGGCCGCACGGTCGAAGACTGGCTGGGCGAGGTCGACCGCCACATCGCCGACTTGCACCTGACGTGGACCAGCGACGCGGCGACCGCGCAAAGGACCGCGCACGACAAGTGGGTCACCGGTGTGAACGAGATGCGCGAGAACCTCGATGAACTACGGGAGGTCGCGAAGAAGGCGCACCAGAACTACACCGCTGCGATCGAGGCCAACACCCGGATGTGGCCGTAATGTCGCCGCCGGTTGTGCAGGTGGATCCGCAAGGCTTCACCAAGGCCGCCGAGGTCTACGAAGGCGTGCACAACGCGTTGATCTACGGCGTCGACACGCTGACGAAGATACTGGGCCAGTCCGGCGGCAGCGCGGGTTCGGACAACGCCGGCCGGGCATGGAGCAACGACTACGACCCGGCCGCGTGGGACACCGTCGACGCGCTGGGCGAACTCGCCCTCGCGGTGGGACAGATGCACGACCTGCTGCAGTTCACCGCCGCCAACCACGCCAACGCGAACTCGCAATCCACGCCGGAACCGAACCCGAACGACCTCGTTTTCCCGCCAGGGACGCTGAAGGTCTACCAGCCGCCCGAACCCCCAGCCGTCTACGGTGGCCATGACCCGGAGCCGACCGGGTGGGACTGGGTCAAAGGCGCGGTCCAGGGTGAACTGTGGCCGAATGGGCACCCCGACGTGCTGCGAAAGATCGCCGCGGCGTGGCGGACCATGGCCAACGCCCTGCGTATCGCGGCCGGTCCATTGCCGAACGCACGGCAGTTGATCGAGGCACAGCAAAGCCCGGAAACACCCCAAGCGCTCGAGCAGGCCGACATCGTCAAGGGCCAGTTCGACGCCTTGGCCACCGTGTGTGATGAACTCGCGAAATCCTGTGACTCGTACGCGAGTTCGGTGGAACAGACCAAGAACACGATCAAGCGTGCGCTCATCGAACTCATCGCGATCGTCGCTGTGGACCAAGCGTTCGGGTGGATCGCCGCACCGTTCACCGGTGGCGGGTCGGCGGCCGCCGCGCAGGGCGGAATGGCGATCGCGATCGGCATCTACGGCGCCCGCATAGCTGCGGTCATTCGCGCGCTGATCGGTCTCGCGGAGGCGTCCCGCGTCCCGGTCGCGGTGTCGCAGGCCGTTGCCCGTGGCAGCGAGGCATTGATCCCGCTGATCCGGGCGCGCCCAGCCCTGGCCGGCGCCGACGGTGTCGTCGCGCCCGGACCGTTCACGACATTCGCCAACCTCCGCCGCCCGCACCTGACCCAGCAGACCAGAGACACGATCATCGCCAGAACACGAACCTGGGGACGGCCCGGCGAGAAAGAAGACTTCTACGTCGTCGAATCCGAACCGAACGTCAAGGTACCGATCAACAAGTCCTATGACGACAAACCCTGGGTGCAGCAGCTACCCAAGACCGAGGACGGCAAATACTACGTCGACGCGGCCAACAGATCGTTGTATCCAGTGAACCCGAAGTGGGAATTCGGCCACAATAGCGGCTTTGAGCACCGGCGGCTGCTGGCCGATGCCCAAAGCCGCGGCTTGACCCAGAAAGAGTTCGACGACTACGTCAACAGCCATCCCGAGCGGTTCCACATCGAAGACATGACCGGAAACAGAAGCCACAGACGGGAGCAGAAGTAGATGACCGAACCGGACGAATGGGGCCGAACCCCTCTGCATTACGCCGCGATGGAGGGCCAGGTCGATGCCGTCGCGCGTCTGCTCGACACCGAGGACGTCAACGCTCGCGACAACGAGGGATGGACGCCGTTGCACTTCGCATCCCAGTACGGGTTCACCGAGATCGTCCAACAGCTACTCGACGCGGGCGCCGACATCAACGCCTTGACCGAGAAAGGGATGCCGCCGATCTACTGGGCGATCATGTCCTCCAGCGGAGATCGAATCGGCACGGTGCGCCTCCTGCGCGCGCGGGGCGCCGACCCGACGAAGTCGACGATCAAAGGGTACTTCGGAACCCAAAGCCCCCTGGACGTGCTGCGGGAAGTCCGCAACGACCCCGCCATGCAGGCCGAATTCGCGGACCTGCTGTGAGCGAACCCCCAGACCTCGACGCCACACTCGAGGAAATGAAAACCAAAGCCAACCAGGTCAAGTCGGCCCTGTCCCGCATACGCGGCATCGGTATAGCAGGCAACGGCGCCATCACAGCGATCGTCGATTCGGCCGGACACCTGCGCGACCTGAAACTCACCCGGGACGCACACCGGTGGGGAGATCGGCTGGCGAGCCTCATCCTGCAGGCGACCGCCGCTGCCGAAAAGGACGCCGCCGCGAAGGCTGGGAAGGTGATGGGTCCACTCATCCACGACGAACGTGTCGAAGCCGGAATCAAAACGATTCGCGAAACCTTCAGACAAGCCGAACCCAGGACGAAGCCCCCGACGCCGAGGACCGAAGAAGAGATCCAGGCCGCTGACGACGCCTACTTCGAACGCATGAACGACAAGGCTGGAACCGCTGAATCTGACCGCATATAACCTCCTCCCGGCCAGCCTGGTGCTGCTGCATTCTGATCTGATCGCAGGTCGCTCGCCTTCAGCAGCCGCTGGCGCATCACACCTGACCAGCTGCGACGGAACATGGCTACACGAACCCGGTGAAGGTGGGCCGTTCTGCGGACCAGGGACGGTAAGCTGACGGCGGAGTGTCAGGACGCGCACGCGCTCCACCTTTTTCGCCGGAGTCACCCCGCCCACGCTGGTTCGGTGACAGTGACGGCCAAGGTCCTCCCCGGGGCCCGCGGTAGCTCGTTTCCCTGTTCGCATGATCTTTCGTCGCAGGCAGGGTGGCGTGGGCACCGCTGCCGGAACTGGACGAGGGCATGCCCAAGAACAGCAGCGCGCGCCGTCGGCGCCGGGCTCACCGCATCGCCGTCGAGGAAGGCGTGAAGTACACCGAAGCCTTGCGTCGCGGCGATGAACGCGCCAAGCAAGCGCGCGCCGACGAACAGGCAGAGCACGATTCGTTCCTGAGACCGGTGAAGGTCGAGATCGACGGTGTCAGACGCTATTTCCGACGTGAGGATGCCGAGCAACTCAGCCGCGACGGGTTGGCCGACCCAGTCGAGAAAGATGTTGTTGCCGCAGTGGATGTGCTGTTACCGCAGGTGCGTGCACTACTGTCAGCCAGGTTACGGCCGGTGACCGTGACCGGGCCGGACGGGCAGCCGCACAGGGTAGTGCCATGCGCGGCCGAACACCGCGAGAACTTCCGCGACACGGTGCAGAAGGTGATCAAGGACCTAGAGCGTGTGCGAGAGGACGCCGAGATCGCCTGGGTCGAATCGGCGACCGTGGCCGCTGCCTACTACGCGGTGGATCTGAAATTGAGTGGTCTGCGTCGGATCACCGACGGGCACTGCGTGATCGGGTCGAGTCGGCGGTGGAAGCGGCCGAGGTGCTGTCGATGACGGCAGAGGCCACGCACAGTCGAGGGTGCATGCTCGGAGCGGGCGAAAACCGGTCCCGGCGGGGCTGGGGATACTCGCCGTGCGCCGCCGGTGACGTGCGGGTGCGCGTAAGGATCTTCGATGACGACACCATCGTTACCGCCCCGGGGTGTCCTCGCCACGCCGCCGAGGAAATCGTGCACTGGGACTACTTCGTCGAGATGGGTGACTCCGCGGTCGAGGTCATGGGCGGGACGGACGATGATCTCGACATCATCTACGACCTCGCTGCCGAACTCCGCCGTGAACGCAAACGGATCCAGCGAGAACGGGAAGAGAACAACGTCGGGTCATACACCCTGCCGTCGCCTCCATGGATGAGTCGCCAGGACTGGTGATCACCGACGAATAGGAGCTGGCCGTCCTGCGGTCGGTGTCGGCGCGAACGGCAAGGTAGGCGGCCCGGCTAGTTTGAGCCAGCCGTTCCCAGGCGTGCGGTGGTCAGGCAAACGACGAACAGGTCACTGACCACCGCGGGCCGCAGGTCGGCGGCAGGCTTGTCAATCAGGATGGCCGACGCTGTCGACGCCGCGGGTCGGCGGTGAATGGCGGTAGCGCCGAGCCGGAGGCCAGCAAAAGCCGATATCGACACCGATCGCTCAGCTGCCCGCTGGGGTCCTGCAGGACCCGTAGTCTGCTACACGTGCCCGACCCCGGATAGACCCCGACTGTCGGCATGGCAGCGTTGACGAGGGTGCCGTCCCTCACAAGGAACAACATCACCGGTGCGGTACTGCTCGATCTCCTCGAGCCGATCCGGCAGTGCCTGGGTGTCGTGTGAAGGCTCAACCTGGGGATGTCCGTGAACGCCGACAGCCTGGGGCGACAATGAAGCGGGACTCGACCCTGGCACTGCGGAAATCCACCCGCCAGGCTGGTCGGTGATTGGCCGTGAGCCGGTAGGTGATCTGGGTGGCGGCGAGTAGGTGTACGAATTCAGCGACTGGTTTGTCGCGTAGCGGCCCGGATCATGGCGGTGCGGTAGGCGGGCGCGGCGCCGAGGGCGGCCACCACGGGGGTTGAGCCCGAATTTCACCTCCGGACGGGCCTACCGCAGGGTCGTACCCGTGGGCCAGGCCCGACCGGCATGAGGGCTAGTTCTAGCACGTCCAAGGAAGCTGGATGGTAGTCAGTAGGTCGCGCGGGTCCGGCACTCGTCGGGTCCGGGGGGCAGAGGCATGCCCGCAGCCGTGTTGTCTCGATCGACGTGGACAACCGACATTCCTGCGGCCAGGGCTCCGAGGATGTCAGCCGTCCAGCTGTCGCCTACCACGACCTGTCGGGTTCGGTTCCGGCAAGGTCGACGGCGGCGCGGAACATCCGCAGGTGGGGTTTACGGGCGCCGCCGCGGGCCGACACCACGACCCCGTCGATGAGGTCGGTCAGTCCGGCCTGGTCGAGGGCCGATTCGACGTTCCATGTCCAATTCGTGCAGACGACGATGGCAACGCGGTCGTCGCGTAGCGCGGCGAGTACTTCGGCGACCTCCGGATACGGTTTCATCGTCCAGGTCGACCCCTCCGCGTGGATCTCCTCGACGGGGGAACCGATATCGGCGGTGACGTGGTGGGCTCGGATCATGGCGGCGATGCGGGCCTTCTTCCAGGCCGTGTAGGTCTCTCGGAAGCGCGAGGCGGCGATAGGCTCGCTGCCGTCGGCGGCCTGGCTCAACAAACCGGGCAGCGACCCGATCATCGAGTGCGATGCCGTGACCGGCGAAACTTCTCGCCAGGAACGCCCGCGGCGCTAGAACGCCAGGAGCGTGCCGAACATGTCGATGATCGCAGCTCTACGACGAGGCATGCCCACCGTAGAACCTGCCAGTCGGTCGATATCTACGGGCGCCATCGAAGTTCACTTCTTTCGCGAAAAGTGTTACACAGCAATAGATGTCGGCTCTGCGCGTGGCGGGTTCGCAGGCGGTGACCCTCCTGCGATCGGGCTCACATTCGGATATAGTCTGCTGCCGACCAGCCCGACGAGGAGTTTCCGCCGCGGATGTCGGTGGCGGAGTGCGATCAGATGCGGAATGAGGAAGAGGATGCCGGAGTCCGGCCCGAAGACATCGACCGACGACCTTGTCTCGATAGTGCTCGTCACCTATCAGAGTGCCGATGACCTGCCCGAATGCTTGTCCTCGCTCAAAGCGGCAGCGGGTGGCTACGACTTCGAGACCATCGTGGTCGACAACTCCTCCGGCGACAACAGCGTCGAGATCGCCCGAAGCTTCGGGGCGACGGTCATCGCGAACTCGGACAACCCGGGGCTGTCGGCGGCGATCAACCAGGGTGCGGCCCGTGCGTCGGGCCGCTGGCTGTTCCAGCTGAACCCGGACACCGTGCCCGAGGAGAAGTCCATCGAGCAGTTGGTGGACCGCCTCAAAGCCGACCCTCGTATCGGTACGGTCGGCCCGAACATCGTGCAGCCAGACGGTGCCGCCTACCCGACGGGGCGGAGGTTCCCGTCGCTGGGCGTCGGCGTGGCGCATGCTCTGCTGGGTAAGGTCTGGCTGTCGAACCCCGCCACGCGCCTATACCTCATGGACGATCTGGACCGCAGCCGCGTGCAGGATGTCGACTGGGTCTCGGGCTCGTGCATGATGATCCGCCGCGAGGCGTTCGAGGCCGTCGGCGGGTTCGACGCGGGCTACTTCATGTACTTCGAGGAGACCGACTTCTGCCTGCGCCTGAACCGGGCCGGGTGGCGGGTGGTGTTCGATCCGGCGGCGACCATCATGCACAAGGTCGGCGGGTCAACCAAGAGCGCGCCGTATCGCAAGATCATCAACCATCACAAGAGCGCGCTGCGGTTCTTCCGCCACCGCAACCAGGGCAGCCCCTGGATCGTCCTGACTCCCGTCGTCGCTGCGTTCCTGGCTGCTCGTGCCGCGGTGTCTCTCGCCGGTGTCGCCCTGAAACAGCGCAGGCAGGCCGCAGTAGACCGCATGTTCGCAGTGGTCGGGGTCCAGGCCGGGCCCCGCAGTGTGTAGCCCGTCGGCGCGGAATTCGAGTCGATAGACCCGGGGCATCGGCATGGCGCGGCTGAACGGCCAGCCCACCCGGGTCAGGCCGAGGCCGATCGGGGCGCGGGCGATGAACGTGCCGTGGCTCGCCACCACGACCACGCCGCCGCGATGCCGGCGTCCCAGCGCGGCCACCGCGCGGGTCGCCCGCGCCGTGAGCTGGTTCAGGCTCTCCCTGCCTTCGCGGGCGCGGGCCGGGTCTGCCCAGCTCTGGGCATAGTGCCGCTCCCACTGCGGCGTAGGCGGCAACCCGGAATCCCATTCGCGCAGCTGACCACGCCCCCGGCACGGTCGCGGGCGCGGCCGACATCTACCGGGCCAACGGGATCGAGTTCCAGCCTCGGCGGCGCGAGGACCGGCTCAGTGTGAGTTTCCCGCTTCCTTGGAGGGGCCGACAATGCTACGTCGCGCTGGAGGCTGCTGGCACGTCGATGACTGTCGGGCGAGAGCGATCGTGTTGCTTGTTGACAAGGAATCTGAGCCACACAGCTTACGGCTATGGAGCTGGCTCCACATCACCGGCAACGGACAGCGGAGGGGCGGGGGGCTGTGGTGATGTCGCGGTGGCGGTCGATGAAGGTGCCCATCATCCCGTCCCATGAGTGATCGGAATTCTCGCCGACGACGAGGAGCTGGCTGCGGTGTATGCGGCGTTCCCAGTCGGAGTCGGAAAGCGCGGCAGCCTGGGCGAAGGGCTGGCTGAAGGCTGCGGGGTCGGTGCGGAGTGCTTCGAGGCGAAGTTCGCGGAGGTGCGCGCCATGGCCGGGGCATGGCCGTCCGATCGTCCAGGTTGGCATCCGTCCGACGGTACGAGGGTCCTGCGGCACGAGCGAATGAAATTGGCGGCCCACCTCTACTTGGTAGGCCACCAATTAGAGATCGTTGCGGTCAGACGGTCACTAGGTCAACTCACAATGAGGTCAGACTGAGGCCGGGATGAACTCACCGGCGCGAATACCTGCGACGAAGGCAGTCCATTCGGCGGGGGTGAACTCCAAAGTAGTGCCGACAGCATCGCGGACTACGGTGCCGTGGCTGTCCGTAGTAATGCTGGGGACAGCGATGCTGCCGCCCTGGATGTCGTTGCCGAGGGTCAACTCGAGGAATGCTGCCCAGGCAGTGACGGGCACGGCGATGGTGGGTTGCAGGTCTGCGGGGCCGTTGTATTTGTCGTCGCGGACGAGCACCATATCGCCGTCGAATCGCACTTCTACGCAGTTGCTCGAGGAGGCCGAGAACGAGGACTTGAACCAGTCGCGCCGGGGGGTGGTGCTGCTCATGCGGATGATCCTATCTGTGTGATTACGTCGCGAATCCGTGCAAGAGAGTCCTCACGCGAGAGCGACGCCTGCGCGGCGGAGGCGAAGGCCGCCGTCAAGGTTTCGATCTTTGTGGTGTCTTCGATCACCTCGGCGACCACGGCTGATTCGTGCCAGCCCAGGGGCGCGGCCTGGTCGCCGGGGAAGTCGAGGATATGGAAGGTGGAGCCGCCGAGAGTGGGGCCGCTGGAGCTGGTGAAGGGCAGAATCAGCACTTGCACGGTGTCGTGTGTGGTGATGATGTCGACCAGGCGCTCCAGCTGGGCGCGCAGGACATCGATGCCGCCGAACTGTTGATGCAGCGCAGCTTCGCAGATCACGACGTTGAATCGGACCGGATCGGCGCCGCCGATGCGCTCCTGTCGCTTCATTCTCGCTTGGACACGGCGCCGGACCTCCGGTCGGCGGACGATGACCTGGTCGCCGGCGATGAGGCTGCGTGCGTAGTCCTCGGTCTGCAGCAGACCAGGGATGAGCAGCGACTCGAACGACGAAATCTCCTCGGCACCGTACTCCAGGCCCCACAGCCGAGTCTGTTCGGCGTTGAACAGCCCGGCGTACTCGTCCCACCAACCGCGGGCCTTGGCCAGCGCGCGTAGCTCGGTCAGCTTCTCACGCTCGTCGCCGTCGATCTCCAGCAGATCGAGCAGCGCCAGGTGCTTCTCTTCCGGCAGCACCATGCGGTCTCGTTCGATCTTGTACCAGTAGTTCGGCGCGTAGCCAAGCTGCTTGGCGATCTTGGTGCCAATCAGCCCGAGGTCGGTCTGCCTGCGCCGCAGCCGTTCGAACAGCTCCCAGCGCGCGACGGTCGGTGACATCGGTGCCACGACGTGTCCTCTCCAGTCGGGATGAGCGGATATGTGAAGACGATACAGGGTCTGCACGCACCCAACTGGCCACCTAGCATGTTAATTAACATCTTGAATCTGTTTACGTTTCAGTAGAGATGTTGACGTTTAAAGAGCGTGTCACTTACCGTATGAATGTGTCGGCTATCACCTTGGCCAGAGTGGCCGACACACCCTCCGATGCGGAGTGCGTTGGCGCTCCGCGCATCTGGACGCCAAGGGGCAAAACATGGCAAGCGAGAGTGACGAGCACCGAGCCCGAGGTGCGCAGATACATCAGCACCACGACGGCAGTCTTTCCATCGCTCAGGCGCGCGTTCTCAGGGCGCTGAACTGCGGCGGAACGCTCACCAAGAAGCAGATCGAGGTGGCGGCTGGCCTGACGAGGTGGAAGACCCGGCAGACCGTCACGGAACTGACCCGCCGAGATCTGATCTTCGACAGCGCCCGGCTGGACCGCTATGAGATCACCCGGTTAGGCCGCAACACTTTGGCGGCTCAGGCGTCCGACTTCGGGCGGCTGGAGGCGGAACATGGAAGAGCTACAGGACCGGACTCCCGGTGACTACATCGAGTACGGCTTCCAGTCGACGTGGCCTCCCGTGTTGCGGAGGGCCTGCACAGGCTGGATTCCGAGCCTTTTCCGATGCCTGGGCATGGCGGCATGAGTGAACACATCACGGAGGTGGACGGGCTGCAAGCGACCTGGCGACTGGAACGGCTGCGGATAGAGATCATGAACGTGCACAACCAATCTCAGTCGGTTGAGGTGACGTTCGCGCCTGGCACGGATTTGGCAGCCGCACGGGATAGACGTCCGAAGTGGGCGCGGCCGTGGGACCGGATACGCAGCGAATTCTGGATGGAATACACGTCGGCCACCGGACGCAACCCGACTGTTCGCGCAGTGCGGTTGTGCTGATAGGCAATCGAGACGCACGCGAGCTGTGCAGCCCCTGGGCGATCGTCACCGTGCAGGACTACCGCACTTAGTACGGCGCTGCGGCCGAGTTCTCGGCCTAGGCACACCGACAGCATTTGGCACCGGTCGCCATCGGCGGCTCTATGGCCCCAGGACATGAAACATCTTCCCAATCAACGGCTTTTCCTGCGGTGATCCCACCCCTGCCCAGAGGAGATGAACATATTGAGATCACTCGCAGCTATCGGCTACATCCGCCGCGATGTGTCCGGAACCCGTCAACACTGGGATGAGACAGAAATCCGCCGTCTGGCCCACGACTTGGGCTACTCCCTCGCCAAAATGGCCGTGTTCGGCGACGACGTGGACCATCCGGCGCTGCGCCTGCGCAATCTGGCCCGCAACATGACCCGCGTACACGGGGTGGAGATCTCGGCTGTGCTCACCCCGAATCTCGATCATCTCGACGGTGATGCGGGGCCGGTCATCGAGTGGTGCGACGAGGTTGTCACCGTGGACGACGGTGCGACCTATGCCCGCACCGAGTCAGATGTCATCGCGTAAGGCCGTGGAGGCAACTATCACCGGCGATCAAGGTCGTTCTGTGTCAGCGTTCACGGAAATCCCCAGGTTGAGCTGGTTCTCGTTCACGTAATTCCCCAGGGTCGCGTTCACGTAATTCCCCATCGGGAACCCGAACGCGACCGGTTGGTCCTCGCAAGGAGTTGGCTGCTCCCATCCGATGAAGGTGATGGGAGCCAGAGTTTTGGCGAGGAGAACGTTCGACGTGGTCGATATCGTCGAGATCTTGGTTCACTGGCATGCGGGTCGTTCGCAGAGCCAGATCGCGGAAAGCCTTGGGCTGGACCGCAAAACAGTGAAGAAATACGTCGATCCGGCCGTGGCGGCCGGGCTCGCCCCGGGTGGGCCGCAGCGGTCGCCGGCGGAGTGGAACGAGCTGGTGCGGGCATGGTTCCCGCAGATCGCTGACACGAAGGTGCGGCAGATCACCTGGCCGGAGATCGAGCAGCATCGCGACTTCATCGTCGCGATGAGCAAGGCCGGAGTGACCCGGCAGACGATCTGGCAGCGGCTGCGTGACGAACACGGCCTGACCGCGTCGGTGTCGTCGTTGAAACGCTATATGGACGCCAACCTGCCCGAGGAGAACCTGCGCGGCCGGGTGACGGTGCTGCGGGAAGACCCGCCCGCAGGTGAGGAAGCGCAGATCGATTACGGGTATTTGGGTTCGTGGGCCGATCCGGTGGGTGGGAAACGCCGCCGGATCTGGGCGTTCGTGATGGTGCTGGCGACCTCGCGGTTCATGTTCGTGCGCCCGGTGCTGACCATGGATCAGCGGGCGTGGACCGAAGCGCATGTGGAGGCGTTCGCGTTCTTCGGTGGCGTCCCGAAGCGTCTGGTGCCGGACAACCTGCGCACCGGGGTCGCGCGGCCGGACCTGTATGACCCGAAGATCAACCGCTCCTATGCCGAATTGGCCCACCATTACGGCACTCTCGTCGATCCCGCTCGCCGAGGAAAGCCCAAGGACAAGCCGCGGGTGGAGCGGCCGATGCCGTATGTGCGCGATTCACTGTGGCGCGGACGGGAATGGACCTCGCTGGCGCAGATGCAGCAGGCCGCTGTCGAGTGGTGCCGGGATGTGGCCGGGCAGCGACGGTGCCGGCCGTTGGAGGGCGCGGCCCCGATGGCGGTGTTCGAGGCGGTCGAACGCGGCGCGTTGATGCCGTTGCCGGACAAGGACTTCGTGCTCGCGGACTGGTCGAGCGGCACTGTCGGCCCGGACATCCATGTCAAGGCCGGACGGACTCTGTATTCGGTGCCGTGGCGGTATATCGGCCGGAAGGTGGATGTCCGGTCGACGTATTCGATGGTGCAGATCTTCGACCGCGGCGAGTTGATCGCCACGCATGTGCGCAAACCGTTCGGCAAGCAGTCCGACCTGTCGCACTATCCGCCGGAGAAGATCGCCTTCGCGATGAAGGGCCCGGCCTGGTGCCGCCAACGAGCCCCCGAGATCGGTGAGGCAACCGTCGCGGTGGTCGCCGAATTACTCAGCGAGAACGCGCTGTTCCGGCTCCGCGCCGCCCAGGGCGTGCTCGGGTTGGCCGACCGTCACGGCGAATCCCGGCTCGAATTGGCGTGCGCCAAAGCGATCGCCGTCGGGGATCCGTCCTATCGGACCATCAAGGGCATCCTCGCCGCCGGCCTGGAAGCCGATCCGCCGCCGCCAAGCAGCGGCGATGGAGGCGCCGCGGCGTTCTTGCATGGTCCTTCGCGGCTGTTCGGGAACGTGTTGGCGCTGCCCAACCCGGACAACCCGGCCGCGATCCGCGCCACCACGAACGCCGCGATGGACACCACCGCGGCGGAGGCCGACCGCGGTGACGCGGCCGATGACGAACACGGCCAAGGGGTCTCGGCATGATCGTTGATGTCGCCCTGGAACAGGCGCTGCGACAGCTCAAGCTGTCCGGGATGTTGCAGACCCTCGAGTCCCGGCTGGCCCAGGCCCGCGCCGGCGACCTCGGGTATATCGAGTTCCTGCAGGTCTTGTGTCACGACGAGATCGCCCGCCGCGAATCACAAGCCATCGCCCGCCGCATCCGCCGCGCCCACTTCGAACAGCAGGTCACCCTCGAGGAATTCGACTTCACCGCCAGCCCGAAACTGCCCGCCGCGCAGATCCGCGATCTCGCGGCGCTGCGGTGGCTGACCGTCGGCGAGTCGGTAGTCCTCTATGGCCCGGTCGGGGTGGGCAAAACACATGTGGCACAAGGTCTCGGCCATCTGGCGATCCGCCAGGGCGCCGAAGTCCGGTTCACCAAGACCAGCCGGCTGCTGGCCACCCTCGCGGGCGGTCATGCTGACCGGACCTGGGACAAACGCCTGGCCGAATTCGTCCGGCCCGCCGTGCTGATCCTGGACGACTTCGGCATGCGCGAGCTGACCGCGCCCCAGGCCGACGACCTCTACGAACTCATCTCCGAACGATCCACCTCCGGCGGCTCGCTCGTCCTGACCTCGAACAGATCACCCGTCGACTGGTACCCACTGTTCCCCAATCCCGTTGTCGCCGAATCACTCCTGGACCGGCTCATCAACACCAGCCACCAAGTGTTCATGAACGGACCCTCCTACCGCCCGAACAAACGACCCGGTGGCAAGGACCAACCCAAGACGCCGAAGAAGGAGGTCGGGTAGAACATCAATCAGGACCCACCACCTGCGGAATTACGTGAACACAGGCACCGGGAAATACGTGAACGCCGACACGTTCTGGTGTTCGCCGGGACGATTTTCTGGGCCGCGTGTGTTGCCTCGCGACGGTCGGGCAGGCCCGATGATCGACCGTGACAACGTATTCGGCGAGTTGATGCGTAGGCTGCGCGAGCGGCGTGGTCTCTCGCTCAAGGCTCTCGCCGCGCTGACGGTGTATGCGCCGACAACCCTGCATCACATCGAGCAGGGAGAGCGGCCACCGACCACGGACATGGCCACTCGCCTCGATGACGTTCTGCAGGCGGATGGGGCCCTGCTGTCGGCGGCCACCGACGCCGCGTTGCAGCGGCTGCTCACCACCGCAGCGCAGGAGTCGACGGACCTTGTGCGGTGGGTGAGCGAAGAACCGGTGGTCGGGATCTCCCAAGACGGCCTGACGCGTGATCTGAGCCGAATTGCACGTGGTTACGTGCACCGGCCGCCTCTGCCGCTGCTGACCGACCTGCTGCGTGTGCGGAAGCAGATCGCGCAGCAACTGGATCAGGCGCGGCGACTCCAGCGCCGGCGCGAACTGTCCCTGCTGGGGGCGGTCGCGGTCCAACTGCTGGGTGAACTCACCGATGATGTGGCGGGGAATTCTGAGGCCGCGATGCGGCATGCCGTGGCTGCCGAGCTGCTGGCCCAGGAAGCCGCGCATCCCGGATTGCGGGCGTGGGTGGCCGGCACGAAGGCCCTGATCGCGGAATGGTCTCCGCAGCCACACACGGCACTGGACGTCATCGACGACGCGGCCGGGTCGGCGCCGCCGGGCGACTACCGGGTCCGGCTGTTTGCGTTGCAGGCACGGTGCGCTGGTCGGCTCGGTGATATCAGCCTTACCCGTTCCGCCGCGGTGCGCACCGTTGCCGCCGCCGAGCAGGCACGCGATGCGCCTGATGAGGTGACCGCGTTCGGTGGCGCTCTGACATTCCCGCACGCGAAGATGGCCTACTACCTGGGCTGCGCGTATCAGGCGATTGGTGACCACCAGCATGCCGAGCGGTGGGCGCTGGATGCCATCGGCGAATACACTGTCGGTCCACCCGAACACCGATCCTACGGGGACGAGGCCCTGGCTCGGGTCTCGCTGAGCCTGTCCCGGATCGCCTGCGACGAGTTCGAAGGCGCGCGGGAAATACTCTCTCCGGTCCTGGAACTTCCCACCGAGCAGCGGATCACGGCCATCATGGAGGGGATGAATACCGTTACCGCCGCGATCCGCGAGCACCGCCATGCCCAAGCACCCGTCGCCCAAGACCTTCACGAGGCCATCCGCGGGTACACCACACCCTCGACCGCGGCCCTGGCATGACGGAGCTGGCCGCGCACGACATCCTCATCGCCGCCTGCGAACAGATCGGGCTCGACGCCCGGGACGCGCGGCTGCTGCGCGCCCACAGCAACGCTGTCTGGCTCCTTCCGCGCCCGCCAGCGGTGGTCCGGATCGGGCGACGCCAGCACCGCGGCTTGCGGTTTCAGGCGGGGCTGACGCTGACGCGGTGGCTGGCCGAGCATGAGATTCCGGTGACTGAGCCGCTGGTGGACCGGGCCGTCGACATCGACGACGCCACCGTCACGGTGTGGCGCTACTACCCGCAGCAGCAGCGCGGTGAACCTCCGATGCGAGACCTCGGCGCCATCCTGCGCCGGCTCCACGCATTGCCGACCCCGCCGCTGGAACTGCACCCGTATCCGCCGCTGTCCGGGCTGACCACCATCCTCGGCTCGGATGCGGCACGCCGAGTTCTCGAGCCGGATGATCTGACCTGGCTGTCCGACCGCGCCGACGAACTGCTCGACCGCTACCAGGGCCTCGAATCCGTCCTGGGCGTCGGGTTCATCCATGGCGATCCGTATCCGGCGAACTGCCTGTGGGACGGCGACGAGCGGGTTGTGCTGGGAGACTGGGACGAGGCCAGTATCGGCCCGCGCGAGCTGGATCTGATCCCCACCTGCCACGACCACCTCCGATTCGGGGCCTCCGAAGGTGATCTCGCGCAGTTCTTCCGCGCGTACGGTCTCGACCTCGAGGAGTTCCGCAGCTGGCCGGGGTTCACCTTGCTGACCTCGATGCGTGACCTGCACACCCTCACCGGCTACATTCGCCGCGCGGCCGGTGCCGATACCGCCGCAACCGGCGAACTCCACCGCCGCCTGGGCATGCTCCGAAACCCCGGCGCCGGCACCGAGCCCTGGCACGGCATGTAGACATCATCGGCGCGGTGCATCTCGGTCGGGATCTACAGGATCGCGGCCAAGATGCGAAGTGCGTGTTCTCCTGGGCCGTTGCGGCACAGAAGCTTCGGCGCATGTTGGTTCATTCGGTGAAATATCCGCTCCGGCACGGTACTCCGCGCTCGGTCCTCGCGTGCACATCCGGTCTGATCGTCTCGCCGTGGCGCCGCCTGCCGCTATGTCAGGGTCTCCCTGGCGTGAAAGCGCCGGGTGGCGAAGGCAATTTTTCGCTCTGACCTGCGTACCCATGAACTGGACAAGTGATTGGGTACGCGCGCCCTATTGTGTGGCGTTGCTTCGTTTGCCGAAAATTGTTCCAGCACCAGTTATTTCGCTGCATCGCGAACGCTACTCACCTCGGTACACCGAGCTGTGCAGGTCGGCGCCGTACCCCTTGCGGGGCCGCTCTGCATAGCGCGGCGATAGCTGGTGCCCAAGACATGGGAGGTATTCGAATGTGCATGACGAAGTTGTTGTCGTACATGCCCGCCGAGGAACGCGACAGGATGGCGCTGGGCGACTGCGCAACACCGCCCGATCCGGAGATCACCACCGTGCAAGCGCATCTGCTGCGGTCACAGCACGCAGGACATCCCGTCACCTGCGTACGCAGACTGGCCCGATCCCGGGAGGAGGACGAGAGCCGCCGCGAATTCCCGTACGCCCCGTTGCGTTCGGCGAGCGGCGGTGCAGTAGTGGGCGAGCCGGGTGCGCAGCCTGCGCAGGCGGGGACGATATGACCGACGCCAGCATTGCGCAGAGCTGGCCGGACTCGCTGGCGTTGATCGGGGCGGTGTCGGATGCGCTGTGCGGAAAGTACACCGCTGTCGATGCGCATCCGGCGCTGAGCGTGGCGTGCGGGATGGCGCTGCTGTACAGGCAGCGCCGCGAGGACACCCAGCGGTTCAGTGCTCCGCCGGCCGCGGTCAACTGGGACCAGGCCGAGGGGCCTGCGGATACCAACCCGCCCGAGCTGCGTCTGTGTGCTGAGTTCGACCGGATCGCTGCCACAGCGTTCGACCTCGGCCCGGCGCGACCGGGTGTGCTGGCCGCGCGAGTCGCGTACTGGACCATCTGCGAGAACATCCCCTGCGTGGTGAGCGCGACCCGCGCCTACGACGACTGCGTTACCCGCCTGAAGGCGGCGCCGAACAACCTCGGCGAGCACGTCTCCCTCTAACCATCCACCACCGTTCTTCCCTGGCGGCCCGCGCTCACCGCGCATGGGCGTCCGGATCCTTCCCCTCATAGTCGGCCGCTGCGACGGACCGGCTTGATTCGTCGTGCCCCGAGCACGTCATTTCCCTGCCCGGAGGCACATTTGACCACCCCAGCATCCCCACCAGGAACCGGCACATGCCCGCACGCCGACGCCGATCGGGCGGTGCAGCTGTACGGGCCTGAGTTCTTCGCCGATCCGCACCGGACATATCAGCAGATGCACCGCGACCACGGGCTTGTGGTTCCGGTGGAGACCGGGCCGGGGAAGAAAGCGACCGCGGTGATCGGGTTCCAACACGCCCGCGAAGTCCTCGACGATCCCCTGCACTACCCGACCGACCCGAAAGCAGGGCAGTCCCACCAGCGTGCCGAGCGCCGGGATCGGCCGGATCTGGCGCGGGCCAGCGGCACCGATCACGCGCGGTTGCGCCACACGGTACGCGAGTGCCTCGAACGCATCGATCAGCACGCACTACGCACCACGGTCGGTCAATTCACGGCCGGACTGATCAAGACATTCTGCATGGAAGGCTCCGCCGATCTCGTTGATGAATTCGCGAGCCCGCTTGTCGTACAGACATTTTCGTGGATGTTGGGTCTGCCTCCGGATATCTGGGACGAGGCCGACATCGCGGTCCGGACATTGCGCACCATGGGAGATGCAAGCGCACTGACCCCGCTCGTCTGGTCGGCTGTGGAGGCCGCCCGGATGACCCCGAGGACAGATGTGACCTCATGGTTGTGCGGGCATCCTGCAACCCTGGACGACTACGAGGTGGTTCAGCAGGTGCTGCTGCTGTACACCAGCGGATGCCTGCCGACCATCGATCTGATCGTCAACGCTCTCATGCTGGTAATGACCGACGAAGAGTTCGGCGGCGACGTGATGTGCGGGTCGCTGACCTTGCGGGACGCGCTCGAGCACGTGCTGGCCGTCGAGCCGCCGCGGCCGACTCTTCGCCCGCGGTTTCCCCTGAGCCTGCAGATCCGCGATGGCGTACACCTGCATCCTCGTCAGCCGGTGCTGGTCAGCCTGGCCGGCTGTGCCGCTGATCCGGTCATGGCCGCCGACCACACCAGGAAGGTCGGCAGCCGGTCCCATCTGGCTTGGGGCGGCGGCCAGCACAAATGCCCGGACGAAGCGGCGGCGATAGCGATGCTCACCGCCGAAGAAGCCCTGAACCTGCTGTTCGAATCCCTCCCCGACATGCAGCGGGCACCCGGCACGCGGATCGAGTGGCTGCAAACCCTGTATCACCGTGCGCTGGTTGCCCTTCCGGTCACGTTCGCCCCGACATCACCGCTTCCACACCCCATCAGCACGTAGGAGACCACTGCTGTGCCGCCGAACTCCATTCCCGCCCTGTCGGACGCGGATTCGACACCGATCGAGGACGTGTGCGAACGAACCCTGATCCACACTCAGGACTTCGCCGATGACCCTCACACGGTCTACGCCTGGATGCGCGCCCAGGGCCCCATGGTCCCCGTCGAACTCGCCCACGGCGTACCGGCGACGCTGGTCGTCCGCTACCACACCGCGCTGCGAATCCTCCGCGATCCCGAACGCTTCCCCGCCGACCCACGCCGATGGCAGCACACCATGCCCGCCGGGTGCCCGATCGCGCCGATGATCGAATATCGGCCCAACGCGCTGCGCAGCGCCGGAACCGACCACGACCGCTATCGACGCGCCAACATCGACAGCCTCGACGGCATCGATCTGTTCCGCCTGCGTGACGAGGTGATCGACGCTGCCGAAAAGCTGCTGGATGCCCTGTGCCACCGACGAGACATCCAGGACGCCAACCAAATAGACGTCATCGCCGACTACGCGCGCCCGCTGGTGTTCACGGTACTCAACCGGATACTCGGCTGCACCGACGAGGTCGGCAACGATGTCGCCTGGGCGATGGCCCGCATGTTCGAGTCGACTGAGGACACCGAACAGGTCAACAAGGTGCTGGGCCAATCGCTGGGCGGGCACATCGCTGCTAAGAAGGCCGCGCCCGGAGACGATGTCACCTCGCGCCTGATCGCTCACCACACCGGCTTGGACGATGTGGAACTGATCCACCAATTGGTGACCTTGTATGGGGCGGGTATCGAACCGACGACCAACTTGCTGGCCAACACCTTGCGGTTGATATTCAACGACCCCCGATTCGTGGCAGGCGGGGATGGTTTCGGTGTGCCGATCAGAGAGGCGGTCACCGAGAACGAGATCACCGACCCGCCGATGGCGAACTACTGCCTCTCCTATCCACCGGCCGGGGTCACGGTCGACGGGATCTGGCTGCCCGCCCACCAGCCGGTGGTGATCAGCATGGCCTCCTGCAACAACGACCCCGCCGTCAACACCGGCGACGGCGAATACCTCCAGGCCGGCTGGGGCCTGGGCTATTCCGCCGGGCCGCACCAGTGCCCGAAACCGGCGCAGGCCGTGGCACGTCTGATCGCGACCGAAGGCATCACGCGGTTCATCGACATGCTGCCCGACGCCCGACCGCAAGGGCGGCCGACCTGGCGGCCGGGACCGTTCCACCGGGCACTGTCCGCCTTCCCCGTCAGCCTGCACTGATCCCCGTATCCCGCTCCCAACAAGGACACCACCGATGACCATCGATCCTGCCCCCGTCGCGCTGGACTACAACGGCGCAGCGGTCCCGCACACCTTCCTGGACACCTATCACCGCGAGTTCATCGACCACCACCGCGCCACCGGGCACCTGAGCCCTCAGCAACTCGACGATCTCGACCAGAACCCTCACTACTACCTCGAGTTCTTCGACCAGCAGCTTGCCACCGCACGCTCGGCCCTGGACCTCGAGCAGGCCCTCACCCTAGCCGACGTCATCAGCACGCCGACAGACCAGTTCGACCGCCGATGGTGGCCGCACCCGGGCCGCACCATGGCCGTCGTGCTACGAGCCGGCGCCGACGTGCCGCATCATAACGAGCGATGGCGCGCGGACTGGCTGGTCCTGGCCACGGTGTGTGAAACATGGACACCCCCGCAAGCCTTCGCCGTCCTCGGCGCACTCACCCGCGGCCGCCACGTCTGTTCGGACTGGGTCGGCACCCTCCACGCAACCGGCCTGTGGCTCGGCTAACCCCTTCGTCCCAGGCGCCGCCGCGGCGCTCGGCGGCACAGAAAGTGTCCGGCCAGCAGAGAACGACGTGACACAACCGAATCTCGTTGTGTCGCATCGTCGACCCTCTCTGCAAGTCCGGCTTCCCAGTAACCAGAACCCGTGAAAGGGGGGTGTTGCCCGCCTATATCGGCGTCGGTCCGACAACGGCGAATGACCGAACTATTGATCCAGCGCTGCATTTGATTACAGCGAGATAGGCACAGCAGTGCCCCGCAGGGAAAACCGCAGGTCCATTCAGTGACGCCAGGATCTGTCGTGCAGCTCTGCGGGGCCGGTGCACCCACACGCACCGCTGCCATTCACCCACAGCTCCACCTCAGCACGCCATCACGAAAGTGCGTGCAGCTCGAAGCGTTCGGTGACACGACCCCGCCGTTTTTACCGGGCGCATCACCGGCACTCCCGAAGGGACAGTCATGACAACCCACGGCACGCTGGACGGTCCACTCAACACCGATCTCGTCGACGCCTTGCACACGGTGTTGGTCGGCCCAGACTCCCCGCTGCACGCACGGGTCCGTGAAGCAGTGCTCGCTGTGCGGGACGTGCCGACGTCCGGGCTGACGTACGCCGAACAGCACTCGCGTACACCGGGTCTGCTGCGGGCACTCATCCGCGAAATGGGCGGATCCGCGCTCGATATCGCTGGTGATCCCCGGCTGCGGGGGGTCCTGTTCGAGGAGGCGGCTATCGCCGCGCCTTCGGTGCTGACCTTGATGAGCGGGCACCTCAACCTGGCGCTGGGCGCCATCCTCGCCTCCGGGATCGGCACCGAGTATGTACAGCGCTGCGCCACCGACCTCGATACCGGCGCGGCGGTGGGTGTGCTGATGCTGACTGAGTTGGCCGGCACCAACGGACCCCATTGCCGCACGACCGCCACCTGGGATCCGGCGGTCGGAGGGTTCCGGCTGGCGACCCCAACCATCGGAGAGAAGCCAACCATCGCAGAGAAACCGGCCGTCGAAGCGGCGAAGTTCATGCCGAACCTGGCAGGAAGGTCCCCGAAGATCGCAGTGGTCACCGCGCGCCTGCAATTCGACGGCCGCGATGAAGGGGTGCTGCCGTTTCTGCTGCGCGTACGCGACGCCGATGGGCAGCTCGCTCCCGGGGTGCGGGTGAGGGCGCTGGCGGAGAAGATCGGGTCGGCCTCGGCGATGGACCACGGCCTGATCGTGTTCGATCCGGCCGAGTGCGTACTGCCTCGCGAGGCGTTGCTGGGCGGGGACTGGGCGCGCATCACCAGCAGCGGCGAATTCGACTGCACTGTGCAGTGGGAGCAACGGTTCGCCCGCACGGGTGATCCCCTGGGTGGTGGCCGGGTGGACCTGCCGTGCGGAGCGATCGCCACTGCTCGCGCCGCGCTGGCGGGAGTCGTCGGTTACGCCGGTCAGCGCCGCCCGGGCCGGACGGTCATGATCGACCGCGGACCGGTCCAGCGCGACATCGTGACCGCACTGGCGGCGGTCTGGGCCACCAGCATCCTCGGCCGGCGGGCACGCGAACTCCGCGCGGCCGGTGCATCACCGTGGGTGACGCTGGGGCCGATGGTGGCCAAGCCGCTGCTGTCCGGCACCGCTTTTGACGTGCTGGTCATGTGCCGCCGCCGCGCCGGCGCGCAGGGCATTCTGCGCTCGAACTACATCCCGGACTGGATCGCCAATGCCGACGGCATCTCCACCGCCGAGGGCGACGACCAGATCATGCAGGTCGCGGCGGGACGACACTACAAGGATCTGCTCGAGCTGCACCTGCGGGAAACCCCCGGCAGTCTGCCGTCGTACATCGAGCCGCTGATTGCGCGCGAGCACACAATCGCGGCCGGGATGCACCAAGGCAATTACGGTGCGGCAGGACCGGTTTGGGGGTCGGATACCGCGGCCGCGGAGCTGACCGCCGCGACCGGGGAACGCCTGGCCGCGACCGCACTGCACATCGCGGCGGCCACCGCACCCCATCCAGCCGCCGAACGGCTTCTGCACTCGGCGGCTGCTGCCTACGCGCTGGGCTGCATCTACGAGCACGGCGGCTGGTACACGGTCCACGGCCTGATGAGCGCCGAGCAGGCCACCCGGATCCACACCGAACTGATCGAGCACCGCAGCGTGCTGGCGGACTCCATGGCCGAACTCGTGGCCGCGTTCGACATCCCCGCCCTACCCGGGGCGCCGCTGTTCGCCCGCGACTACCTCGACCCCTACCGGACGCTGACCGGCTCGAACGCCGACACGGCCGCTGCGGTTTCGGTCCGCCAGGCCAGCTGAATCGGTTTTTCCTACCACCTGATCCCGCACGAGCAGAGAAAGGACAGCTATGGGTCTGGCCGATGAAGAAGGCTGGGATGATCCGACCCCCATCCAGAGGTTCCGCAGGAGGTTGCTTGAGTGGGAGGCACTTTCTCCCGAGGAGGCCCGGACGTTGCTGCGTGCACCGATTCCGGCTGCGTTTCCCGCCGACGGGTACAGAATCAGAAAAGCCTATATCGAATACCTGCGGCTGATCGGCGACCCGCAATGGCAGCAGCGCATGACCGATCTCGACCGCTCCGGATTCCACCGGTACTGGGCGGATTACGACCCCGTGGTGTGGGGGCCGTGGCGTGAGCCCGCCACCCCGCTCCAGCAGTACTTGAACGCCCTGAAATTCTGCGACGAGGATTCCCGGGTGCTGACAGCCATGGAGCTGCGCAACCATGGAGCCCCGGCACCCGTAGCAGCGGACGGGGAGGAGATCTGCCGAGCCTGGTGCCAGCTACGAATCCTCATCGGCGACCCCCGAGGCCCGCAACTGCTGAGGTGGTCCGAAATAGCGGCGGACTCCAACCCGGCTGGAACTGGCGAGGAGGGGGAAACCGGATGAACAGCTATACGCACAGTCCGGAGCGAGCGCACAGCGGCCGCATTCACAGCGCCCTGCTGGGCGGCAAAGATGCCTATTCCCTCGATTTCGCCGCCAGCGAGCGGCTGGCCGCCGAGGCGAAGCGCTTCCAGATGGCGACTCGCGCGACGCGGCTGTGGCTGTTGCGCGCGGTGGAGTATCTGGCTGCGGAAGAGCAGGTTGCGCAATTCGTGGAGTTGGGTTCGGGTTACCCGCTCGCACCGAACGTCCACGACGTCGCACGTGAACACCTGCCCGCCGCGCGTACCCTCTACGTCGACCATGATCCGGTGGTCGCGTCTCACGGTCGGGCTCTGCTCGCTGATGATGCTCAGACATTCTTCTCCCATGCCGATCTGACCGACACCGACACCATCGTCAACGAGATCACGACCGTGCTGGACCTTGGTGCGCCTGTGGCGGTGTGTCTTTCGTTCGTGGCGGAGTTCATCGCCGAGCCGGTCGACGTCGTCGACGCTGTGACCGCCGCGTTGCCGCGTGGCTCTTTCGTGGCGCTGAGCCACGTCGCCGACGACATAGAACCCGGTGTGGTCAAAAGTGCTGCCGAGGTCTACGCCAGCTATGGCATCGACTTTCGACCCCGCTCGCGCGGAGACGTGGCTTCGTTGCTGGCGCGCTGCGACCTCGTCGAGCCGGGGCTGGTTGCTCCGCATCGATGGCGACCGGCTGACGAACTCGACCGTCGCCGTGCGCGGCGCAAGCGCTGGGAGCCGCCGCAGGAGGAGCAGGTGTGCTGCTACGTCGCCGTGGGGAAGCTTCGCTGACCGGATCGAGCAGCATATGTCCACCCTTTCAGCGGGGTGGGCCTCCAAGTCCGAGTTGCCATGCGCCACAGCAGTTTTCCAGAAATAGTATCGGGGTGGGTGGCGCGGTCGGCGCAGCCCGTCGCGTCACAGCGAGGGGGTGTGCATGCCGGGTAGTCAGCTCGTGGTCGTCTTCGTCGGCCTGGTCGTCATTATGGTGGCGGCCAGGGCGATGGGGTGGCTGGTGGAGAAGGTCGGACAGCCTGTGGTGGTCGGGGAGATCGCGGCGGGGATCCTGGCAAGGACATGGGCGGCGTAGGTTTCGACGAGCAGCGGATCGACAGCGCGGCAGTGACGGGAGTTCGGGTGAGACGGGTCGGGGTGGACAGCGAGTTCGGGGAGCTGCGGTCGGTGGTGATGCGTCATGCTGGGCCGGTCACGCTGGATCTGTCCGGGTCGGTGGATCCGGTGCTGGCACGCCAGCGCGAGACCAGCCGATGGGGGCCGTATTCGCCTGTCCGTGTGCGCGCGCAGCAGGACCGCTTCATTGATCTCCTGCGCGGCCGCGGTGTGGAGGTGGTGCTCGCCGAGCAGGTGCCGGGCTCCTACGGCCAGCACTACACGCGCGATATCGGGTTCGTCGTCGACGATGTGTTCGTGGTGTCCCGGTTGCACTCGCGGCGGCGGCAAGGGGAGTTCGCGGGGGTGCGGCGTCTGGTGGAGCGCATCGAGCGGGTGGCCTATCTCGATGCGGGCACGATCGAGGGCGGTGACGTGATGTTGCACGACGGGCTGGTGCTGGTCGGCCTGAGCGAGGAGACCTCGCCGGCCGGGGTCGACGCGCTGCGCTACCAGCTCGACCGGCTCGGCAGCGACCGCACCGTCCGGCCGATCGAGTTCGCCTGCGGTGGCATCGTGCACTTGGACGACCATTTCAACATCGTCGCGCCGGAGGTGGCACTCGTGCACCCGGGCGTGTTCGACGATGCTCAGATGCGTTGGTTCGCAGCGCATTTCGACTTGATCCCGGTGACCGGCGAGGAGGCTGCGGCGGTGGAGGTGAACGCCTTGGCGCTGGGGCCGGGTGTGGTGGTCGTCGCCGAGCGCAGCGAGCGGATCGCCGCGCAGCTCGATGCGCGGGGAATCGAGGTGTTCCCGGTGGACTATTCCGAGGTCACCCGGATTCCGGGCGGTTTCCGCTGTTCGACGCTGCCGTTGGCCCGCGCGAGCGCCGTCGTGCCTTCACCTGGCGGGCAGCAGTTCGAAAGCGGCCTCGGCGATTCGGCGGCCGTTGATCTGGATCTGCAATCGGCTGGTGCCGGGGGAGAGTTTGCGGCTGGCTGTTGAACGCAGCGGTTGTGTCCGGGTCACGGTGCGGGATTCACCGGGGTTCAGGTCGAGAGTGGTCCCTTTGAATATCGCTTCCCCGTGGCCGGATCGGGCCCGTGGGTAGGTCGGGACGTAGTCGATGACGACGCGCTCGGTGGTGGTGCCGGTCGCCCGCAGGGTGCAGTCGACGCCGAGGCTGTTTCCGATGGCCACCGCGGGTGCGTCCAGGCGTAGTTCTGCGACATCGACCGCCGGGGTGATCGACAGTCCGAGGAATTCGAACGCACCGGGGTGCCCCTTTTTGACCAGTGTGCGCAGCGATTGCCTGACGATGAATTCCATTTCCTTTGGGCGCTGCCTGTGCGATTCACGCCACCGACCCAGAGTGGTCAATACCAGTTCTGGATCGGTAGCGGTGATGTCGTTGAGGTGATTGGCAACCGATTGGGTGACGAACCGAGAATCGTCGGAGAACAGTTCGTCCAATATCGGAATTGGGACGTCAACGGGGGAGGGTGATGCGGGGCGACCAGGGAAGTTTAGGGCGTGTTCCTTCGCTGGCGAGACGACGGACGTGATAGTCGGGATCGCGACTCCATTCCGCAACAGTTGTCATCGTCTCGTCGGGGTATGCGTTGAGGAAATAGCGCAACGCGTCTTCGGCGGTGAAATGCTTGGTTATTTCTTTCAACGCGTTGAGTGAGGAGTCGAGGTTTTCGCGGGTGCATCCGTAGCGGGCGATGAAATCGGAATACGGGGCGTAGGTGTAGAGACCGAAGTCGCTGCCGGTGAAGGTTGCATCGTCGTGCGGGGGCAGCGCGGCAACCACGATCGCTGTCGCGGTGCTGACATCGGCGGGCAGGTGATCCGCCAAAGCGTCTGCGACACAGGCGATTCGGGCTTTGAGTTCCAGCTGTGGAAGTTGCGCCATGACGGTGGTGACGAACCCCTCGGCGTCGAAGCCGGGCTCGACGCGTGATAGATCGCTGGCCAGCGATTCGACCCGTGCGCGGTTCATGGCGGATTCTTTCAGCGGAATCGGCTGAGTCATGGCGAAATGATATCCTATTTTTCCTCTCGGACCGCAGTAGACCCTCATCTCGAGCAGATCTACCGCCACCGGGGAGCATCCGTCCCGGCTCTCCGATTTGAGCCTGAATACAGGGCTGTTCTTGCTAGAATTCATCGGTGAGTCGCTATCATATCGACCCGTTGGCATCCACATTCGGCGCTGAGGTTTTCGGGATTGATCTGTCCGGCCCGCTGGAGGAATCGGTTTCGGCTTCCCTCATCGACGATCTTCTGAAATACAGGGTCCTGGTGGTGCGGGATCAAGCCTTGTCGCACGAGGACCACATCCGGGTGAGCAGAGTGTTCGGTGAGCCGGAAATACATGTGCAGGATCAGTTCACGGTGCCGGGTTTTGCGCAGATCGTGACGATCAGCAACATTCATCGCAACGGCGTGCCGATCGGTCTGTACGACGGCGACAACGAGCAGGAGTGGCACACCGATCTGTCGTTTCGCCCGGCGATGAGTTCGGTGTCGCTGCTGTACTCGGTGATCGCGCCGGAGGTGGGTGGACAAACTCGGTTCGCCGATACGACCGCGGCCTACGATGACCTGCCCGCCGAGCTGCGCGCCCGGGTCGACGGGCTCGAGGCGGTGCACTCGATGGTGCATTTGTTCGAACGCCAAGCGGCTGACAACCCGGCGAAGGTGCCGCTGACGGAGGCTCAGCGGGCGCGGGTGCCGGATGTGGTGCATCCGCTGGTGCGGCAGCATCCGCAGACCGGGCGCCGGTCGCTGCTGCTGGGCGAGATGATCATCCGCAACATCGTCGGCCTCGATGAGTCCGAGTCGGCGAGCCTGCTCGATCGGCTGCATGCCCATGCGACCGCCGAGCGGTACGTGTACTCGCATCGGTGGGCGGTAGGGGATCTGGTCATCTGGGACAACCGGGCCACGATGCACACCGCCTCGCCGTGTGATCACACCCGCCACCAGCGTCTTCTCTACCGCACCACGGTCATGTGAACGTGATGGCCGCGCCGAGCGCCACTGCTCGGCGCGGCCATTCGATCGGCGGAGTCAGGAGCCGGCGTCGACGGTTTCGATGACCGGCAGCCACGGCACGGCGTTGTCCTTGCAGGACTGGTGCACCGGGGTCAGCGCGCTGTGGTCGTTGAGGGCCATCATCGTGATGCCCATGGCGTCGCCGCCTTCGTCGATCGCGGCGACGAGTGACCCGCAGTTGGGGCAGAACCCGCGCTTGGTGGTGGGGTAGGTGTGGTACCAGGTCGGCTCGCCGCCATTGCCGGTCCAGGCGAACGTGGCGAGCGGGAAATCGACCCAGGCTGTGACCGGGCCTCCGGCCAGTTTCTGGCAGTGCTCACACGAGCACAGGTGCGGCCAGTTTGCCTCGGCGTCGGCGCGGAACCGGATCCGGCCGCACAGGCAGCCACCTTCATACATCGGCGTTCCCCTCTCTATTCGAAATTCATTGTCAACAAAGCGGTTTCAGCACCCGGCCGTGACGGCCGGGCACCGGCCGGGCCAGCCTAGAGCAGCACAAGCGGCCGGTCCGGGACGTGGCAGGTGTGCCACGTCCTGGATCAGAAGGTCGCGGACTGCCGGAACAGGCGGATGTCGCGGACGCCGGTGGCGGCCATGCAGAGTCGTTCGATCCCGATGCCGAGCCCGACGCTGCGGGAGGGCACGGCACCGGCGAGGATCGCCTTCTGCACCAGCGACTGTTCGGGGTTGTAGAGGCCGATCGCGCTGGCGCGGCGGATGAACGCTTCGGCATCGGTCTCATCCTCGTAGCCGTGCACGACTTCGACACCGTCGATGAAAACCTCGAACCGATTGAGCACCGCGGCGGTGTCCTCACGCAGTTTGGCGCACGGCTCGTTGCCGCCGAGAGGCATATCGACCAAGAACAGGGCCATCCCGGCGCTACGTGGCTCCAGCTCGGCCGCGATATAGGCGTCGAGCAGGTCGTGCAGCGGTGTATCGGCCGACAGGTCGAGGTAGGCGGCGAGGGCGCCGGTGTGCCGGTCCAGGGTTTCGCGGGCGAGGTCGACGCCGACGGTGGTGCCGAGGTGTTCGGCGACCGAGATCCGCCGCGCGGCGCCGGGGTGTGCGAGACGGACCAGATTCTCCGCGAGCTCGATCAGGTAGTCGTAGCTCGACTCCGCGGCATACAGGTCGAGCATGCTGAATTCAGGGAGGTGGGTGTGGTCGGCCGGGTCGTTGCGGAAGCAGGCGCCGATCTCGAACACCCGCGGGGTGTGGGCGAGTTGGTAGCGCAACGCGGGGCCGATCATGCTGCGCAGCCACCCGTCGCGGCCGCCCACAGTGGCGCGGGCGCGTTTGCCGGTCAGGTCGTCGGCCTGCCGGAAGGTCGGGGTGGTGACCTCGGCGAACCCCTGGCCGCGCAACAAGGTTCGGATCTTATACAGCAGATCGGATTTGACCTCGATAGTCTGCCGCGGAGTCAGCGTAATCCCGGCTGCGGCGCGGCTCATGCGAAGTAGTCCTCGCGTCCGCCGGACCGCACCGTGTCCAAGGTGAAACAGTGAAAACCGCCAGCGAACAGGCGACGATGGCGGTGCTGGACGGGGATGACGGTCAGGCCCTTCTTCTCCAGGGTGCGCATCAAATCCGGGCACAAGCTGTTCACGACGACGGTGTCTTCGTCGACGGAGAGGACGTTGATGTCGATGTAGCGGCTGGTCAGGTTGAAGCCGAAGTCGCTGTAGTCGGGGAAGGCGTCCTCGTCCTGCTCGGGCGGCACGACGATGTCCCAGCCGTGCAGCGGTTCGGGCAGCGCGTCGAGGTAGTCGGCGGAGCGCAGCATCAGCAGGCCGGCCCGCAGTGGCACCACGATGGAATCGATGTGGCTGTCGGCGATGGCGTCGAGCCGGTGGAATCGCAGCTCGGGGAAGGCACGCCGCAGCCAGGACAGGCCGAGTTCGTGGTTGGTGTTGGCGACGTTGACCAGGACATCGCGGCCCAGGCGGATGCATTGGGCGCCGTCGAAGATCAGTTCGTGCCCCAGTCCGGGCAGCACGCGGGTGTCGGTGTCGCCGATGACCGCCGACAGGTCGACCGGCTGGCCGTCGAAGAAGCTCGGGTCCAGCGACTGGCGCGCCAGCGCCGGCCGCGGCATCGACATCCACCCTGATCCGGCGTGCAGGTAGCGGTAGAAGTGGGGCTTGAGGTAGTCGTTCTCGAACACCCGGCCCCGGATGTGGGGGGCAGTTTCCACGATGGTGTCACCGAGGATGATCGTCTGGTCGCGCACGTTCAGCGGTGGCGTCTCCCGGGCCGACCACCAGGGTGAGCAGATCACTGTGCGTTCGGTGACCGGCTCGGGACGCAGCACCCGCACCCCGGCCTCGGCCAGCGCGGCGCACAAGCCTTCCACGTCTTCCTCGAGCTCGTCGACCAGCTGCGGCGGGATCGCCAGCTCCCGGCTCCCGGCGGCCGCAGTCGGAGTGACGTTGTCGAGGTAGAACAGGCGGAAACTCGCATCAGCGTCGTGGGAGGTGTAGCCGTGGGGTTCGCCGACGATCACCTCACGCAACGTGGTGAATTCATCGAAACTGTTGACAGGCAGAGACATTCGGATCCTGTTCGGGGTCGTTATCGCGGCGCGGCGTCCGCAGAGTCAGGTGTTGGGCTGGCGTTCGGTGAGCTGGAGGTGGAGCGTGGCCACGATGTCGTCGAGCACGCAGGGGATGTGCGGGGTGGCGCGGCGGCGGAAGAAGTACCCCGAGCACCAGGGCACCTCGTCCCATCGGTGGTAGTGCTCGCGCAGGATGGTGGCGGCTTCGGGCAGCTCTCGCCAGCCGATGTTGGGGAACCAGTGGTGGATCGGGTGGTGCATGTCGTCGTTGTGGCCGCCGAGCAGGTGCCGGGTCAGCGCGTGCGAGGTCCAGCCGCGGGTCTGGCGGATGACGTCGGTGTTGTGGATCAGGCCGGCATGGTTGCCCAGGTCGGTCAGCCAGGTCACGATGGGGCGCACCACGATCAGCGGCAGCGCCCAGTACAGCGCGAAGTCGATGCCGTGCCCGAGCGCGGCGGCCGCCGCGGCGACGGCGGCCCAGGCCGCCCATCGGGTTCCGGCGGCCTTCCAGGTTTCGTCACCGGCCTTGCCTGCGAGGGTGAGGAATCCGTATTTGGGCAGCTGCCACAGCGCGTTGCCGATGATCACGTGGGTGACGAAGGCCCGTTTGTCCGGCCAGGGCGCGTGGGCGCGGCGGGAGATGTAGGAGCGCAGCATCGGATCGTCGGGGCTGCCGAGTTTGGCGTGGTGGATGCGGTGCGACCGCCGATAGGGGGTGAACGGTTCACCGAGCGCGAGGCAGTTCAGGTGCCCGAGGATGGTGTTCGCGCGGCGGGAGCGGGTGAGCTTGGTGTGGATTGCCTCGTGGGTCAAGTTCGACAGGTGCCGTTGCCGGATCCCGATGTAGATCACGCACACCGCGGTCAGGATCGGGTGGCCGACGGTGATGCCGACCGCGGCGGTGACGGCGGCCGCGAGATAGTCCCGGGCCAGATCGAGGGGGCCTTCGGCGCGGCCGCGGGCGCACAGGGCGTCCATGCGCGCGATCAGCTCGGGGCCGAAGGCGCGGCGGACCGGGCCGGACGCACCTGCCGAGGGGCGTCGGCGGGTGGACTCGCGCGCCGCGATGGTCATGCTGTTCTCCACGCTGAGTTCAGGAACGAGGCCATGGCAGCCGCTGTCGGTGGCGCGTGCGCGAGCTGTGGCCTCGATCGGAGTTGGAAAAGGGTGGCGGGGCCACGAGACGAGCTGGCGTCGTGCTGTCGCGTGGCCCCGCGCAGGGTGTTCGTGCCTGGACGTCAGGAGGCGTCCGGGCGCAGCCCGGCCTTGAGGGCATCCGGCCGGACACCGGCCTTGAGGGCGGCATCGGGGCGGACACCGGCCTTGAGCGCGGCGTCGGGGCGAACACCGGCCTTGAGTGCGTCGGGGCGGACACCGCTCTTGAGCATCGGCGACATGGCGATTTCTCCTTCTTTTCGGTGGGTTACTGCGGGGATCAGCGGAGGGTGGCGGCGCGGTCGGTCAGCTGCGACCACCACGCCGTCATGCCCTCGAGGATCTGGAGCCAGCCGTCGACGATCTGTGGCAGGTCCAGGCCGAACAGCTGGTACTCGCGAATGAACCGTGCGATGCCTTCGATGTGGGCAGCCTCGACGCTGAGGCCGTCCACGGCCGCGGCTTCGTGGCCCTCGTCCAGGTGCAGCGAGTAGTAGTAGTCCAGGTGCGGCAGATTCGCTTCGGCGCCGACGGTGAGTTCGGCGTAGCGGTCGGTGATGGCGCGCAGCAGCTCGGTTTCGTCGATCGCTACGCCCTCGGTGGCGTAGTAGCCGCCGCAGATGCGGCTCACCGACGAGCCGATGACCAGCCAGTCGTGCAGCGACACCAGGGTGAGCGTTTCCGGCGCGGGCAGGTGCCCGTTGACCAGCAGGCCCAGATCGGCCAGCAGCGCCCCGGAGTAGAGCGTGTAGTGCGCGGGCACCTTGCCTCGCTCCCCGCCCTCCTCGAGGTGGTTGCGGCGGAACTCGTGCGCCAGCTCCATGCACCCGCCCTGCACCGTGTCGGCGGCCTGGCGCAGGAAATCGGAGTTGTAGCGCGCGAACACCGACAGTTCCCGGATGTAGTGCGCTGCTTGGTCTTTCGTCAGCGTTGCCGGTGATACCTCGGCGGTGATCTGCTCGTACAGCGCGGCGACCATCGGCGCCATGTGCTTGTCGACCAGGTCGTTCCCGCTGACCTCGGGCTGGTTTAGCAGGACACTGGTGATGGCGGCCTTGGTGTCGGGGTGATCGTCGAGATAGCGCGCGACCTTCGAGGCGGTCATGCCGACTCCTCGGCGTCGGGGTCGGTGAGGACTTGGATGCCGCCGGTTTCGAGCAGCAGCGTCAGCGTGTCCCCTCCGAGGTCGTCGGTGATGCGCACGGTGTGACCGTTGGCCAGCGACGCCAGCGCGGTGCCCCAGGCGGGGGACTCCGGCACGCGCAGCACCAGACCGCGGACCGTGACACCGAGGTGCAGGTGCTCGTCGATGTCCGGATCGGCGTGCAGCGTGTACGGCGGCGCGACGCGCAGGTGGGTGCCGCCGCCAGCGAGTGCGGCCGCGGCCTCCCGCGCCGCGTCTTCGCGGGCGAGGTCGTGTTCAGCGGCCTCCCAGCCGCCGTTGCTGAGCAGGGTGCGCCACCGCGCGCTGATCAGCTCACCGACCTTGGTCTCCAGCTGTTCCGAGACGGTGGCGAGCATGCTGGCGGCCGCCGCGGTCAGGGCCGCGGCGACCGGGCCGGGACCTGCGGTCACCGAATGCATCGGCGAAGGGGTCTCCTCGGCGACGTCGACGACGGCGGACTCGAGCACGGCCGGAAGGATCGACAGGGCCAGCATGCGCGTGTCGGAGTAGGTGTAGAGCGGGACCGCCACCGAGATCGAGAAATCGTCCTGGACCCCGACGTGGAACACCCGCCGCGGCAGGAACAACACATCGCCGGGTTCGAGGTCGTGGCGCTCACCCCGTTCGAGCAGCGCGGTGTAGTCGCCGAAGGTCGGCGTGTCGCCGCCGGTCAACTCCCGGTACAGCTCACCGGACCAGGTGTAGAAATGCTTGATTCCAGGGCCGAGATGCACCAGGAAGGCATCCTCGTAGCCTTCGTGCACGCCGAACGCGGTGCCCGCGTAGTTCCCGGCGAAGGCGACCTGCTCGCTGCCGCCGATCGGCACACCCCATCCGGCGTGGGCGGATCCGATCAGCTCACCGAGCACCTCCGCGAGCTTCGGGGAGGTGGTTTCCAAATTGTTGATCACCAGCGAGAACCGTTCGGCGCCGGTGAGATGCTGCATCCAGGCGACGAAGTCCTCATCGGACCACGGCGCCGACAGCAAGGTGTCGATCACCTCGTCGCGACGCTCCTCGCCGACGTAGACGCGGGTGCGGGCGCTGGTGGGCTCGCCGTGGGCGGCCGCGCGGCGCAGCCTGCGCAGTCCGTCGAGCACGTCGTCAGGACCGAGCCGATCGGCCGGCACGATGCCCTTGAACAGGTACGGCGCGACCGCACCATCGGTCTTGGCCGGGAACAGGGTCGACCAGAACTCCGGTGACGGCGGCCAAGTGATCACAGGATCCGCGGCGGTGGTCATGACGTCAGCCCCGTCGCGGGTGAGGACATGCAGATGGTCAAGGTCTCTCCTCTCCTGCTGCGCTGCCCGCAGGATCATCGGCCGGAGCCTGCTGTGCGGGCTGCGACAGACGAACGTCTCGATGCCCCGCCGCCCGGGACCGCGTTTCCCGTCGCGACGTACGAGAAGTGTTGGCGCTCAAGGGGTCCAGTCGCATCGCCGAACCGGTCCGTAACTGTCTGGTTCCGTCCGATTCCGTCCACTGGACCACCGATCTCGATAGGATCGTGCGCTAGCTCGACAGCTCGACACCTGAAAAAGGGGACATGATTGGGGACCGTGCTCAAGATGTTGCTGGACGAGCGGCATCTGGCAAGCCATAAGGACTTCTGCGCCGAATACCGCAAGCACGCCGCCGAACTCGGCAGCGCAGCCCGGGAGGAACCACCGGCCCGAGCAACCTTCTACAGCTGGATGTCGGGCGAGATGAAGGGCCTGCCGCAGAACCACCACCGCAGAGTGCTGGCCCGGATGTTCCCCGGCTGGTCTATCCATGCACTGTTTTCGATGGCCAACGCGGCCGCCGCCCCGCACCCGGCTGGTGACAACCCCGCCGACGAGGGGTTAGAAGCCTTCCTCGGTGCCGAGATGGTCGACCGGGGCGCCACGCTGGTAGTGCCCACCTTCGAGCTGGCCACGAGCTCGGTCGAAGCGCTTGCGGCTGCAGGAATCCCGCGTCAGCACATCTTCAGTAAACGGGCGAGCGTGTTCAACGCCGCCCACCGCATCGACGTCCCGGTCGCGCTGGCCGAAAACGACGTCCGCGGGATGCTGTACGTGATGTCGATGGTGCAACACCACGACGGTATTACCGTCGATATCCAGAGCGATCGTGATGTCGTGGCGGCCTGCGACCGGCCCTACATCAGCTTCGGGCTCAGTTCCAACGACTGCACCCACATGTACCTCGAAAGCAGCAGCGACCCGCTGTTCACCATCCAGGACAACCCGCGCTCCACCTGGGGATATCTGGAACACCTGGAACTCGCCGACGGTCAACGTTACAGCTCCGACGACAGCCGTAACATCGGCATCATCGCCCGCGTCCGCCCGGCGCCGCAGCTACACCCAGATCGCTACTGGTTCTTCTGCGCCGGGCTCGGCCCCCATGGCACGACCGGCGCCAGCTGGTATCTGACCAAGCACTGGGCCGCCCTCCAGGAACGGGTGATCGACCGGGAATTCGCCGCGGTCGTCAGCGTGCGCACCTACTCCGATCAGACCGCCGCCCTCGAACACCTGCTCATCCGCTGACCCGAAGGAGCTCCTGGTGCCCGAAGCGCTGTTCGTGGGTCTGTCCACCCTCGATATCGCCTACGCCGTCGACCGATATCCCGCCGAGGACACCAAGACCCAAGCGCTGGATCAGTTCCTGGGTGCCGGTGGGCCCGCAGCCAACGCTGCGGTCGCGTGCGCGATCGTGTCGGGCCGGTCTGCGACGCTGATCACCGCGCTCGGCCGCCACCAGCTCGCCGACCTCGTGCGCCACGATCTGACCAACCACCACGTCACGGTCCTCGATGCGACACCCGACAGCACCGACAAGCCGCCGGTGTCATCTATCGTGGTCGCGCTCGGCGCGCAGTCCCGCACCATCGTCGGCCTCGACGCCGCCCGGATCCAAGCCCCATTCACCGCCGACCTCGCCCAATGTGTCGACCAGGCATCCGTGGTACTCGTGGACGGCCACCATCCCGATCTCGCGGTGGGAATCGCAAGTCGCGCCGGAGAGGTGGGGGTGCCGGTCGTCCTCGACGCGGGTCGCTGGAAGCCAGTCCACGACCGGCTCCTGCCGCTGGTCGATGTCGCGATCTGCTCGACGGCCTTCGCGCCACCGGGCGTCAACGGCGACTGCACCGTGCTCCTGGACTACCTTCGGTCAGCCGGGCCGAAACATGCGGCGGTGACACGCGGGCCGGACCCGATCGTGTACGCCGAGGAAGCCCGCCAGGGCACAATCGAAGTCGCGTCGGTACACGAGGGCGACACCCTCGGTGCTGGCGACATCCTGCACGGTGCGTTCTGCGCCTACTACAGCCGCAGCCGCGACTTCATCGACGCACTCACCCGCGCGTCCGCGGTGGCCACGCTGTCATGTCGATCGTTCGGCACCCGCAACTGGGCCCGTGATCTCAGCGAACTTCGCAGATGAGGTAGTTGCCGGAGGTTTCGCGCAACACGGTATCGGCGTGGCCGCGGGTGTGCGCGATCAAGCGGGCGTTGGGCAGATCGCTGTCGGTGATCTTGGTGTGCGCCTGCTCGGCGGTCTTGCCTGCGAGCAGGTGTCGGTCGGTCAGCCGCTGCTCGATGACGGTGTCATCAGCGTCGAGGTACCACACCTCATCGAGCTGGCTGCGGACCTCGACCCACCCGGGTTGGTCGAGCAGCAGGTAGTTGCCCTCGACCACCGCGATCTGTTGATCGGCGAACGTGATCGCGTCGGGTACCGGATCGTGCAGTTCACGGTCATAGATGGGCCAGGGCACATGCTCACCGAGCGGCGCTTCGCGCAGCAGTTTCAGCCGGGCCACGAACCCGGACACATCGAAAGTGTCTGGCTGACCCTTGCGGTGACGCGCGCCAGCAGCGTCCAACTCGGCCGAAGTCCGGTGGAACCCGTCCATCGGGGCGATCTCCGCACCGACCCCATGTGCAGCGGTGATCGCCGCGGCCAAATTCTGGGCGAGCGTCGACTTGCCCGCTGCTGGTGGACCAGCGATGCCAAGTATGTACCGACAATTGCCGGGCACTCGCGTCGACACCCACCCCGCGAGCTCCGCCACGGGGACTTCGCTACCTGCACGCATCCTGGAATCCTTTGCACCTGAATCCAATCGGTGACCTCACCGTAGCAACGACGTCGCCTGGTCGACGCGAAGCCCTTTCGATCAGCGAAGTGCCCAGTTGTGAGCATTCGACCGGTACGCTCACCGCCGTGAGCGGCACGCAGAAGCTGTTCTCCGAATTGTCCGCGTCGCCGTAGCGTCGACGGTTCCTGCGAATCTCATGGTGGGGCGACAGCCTGATGGAGCACTACGAAGTCCACCATCCGCGCCTGTCGAGCCAAGCCGATCTGATCGAACCCTTATCCGAAAGGGGGTGCGGACCGCCGCGATCGAGGCTCACAACGAGGCCGGGTTCGTGCGGAACTGCCTCGCGGCCAGCCTGGTTCTGACCGGACGCAAAGCCAAGGACGGCATCGGGGTGTGCGGCTACGGTGCGTACCGACCCACCGACCACGGTCCAGGCATCGGATTCGCCGGGCTCCAGCCTCGCACCGGACCTCACGCTTCCGAAACTGCGCGAGGCGTGGTCGTGGTACCCGGAATCGGTGACCATCGCGCTAGTAACGTGGGCAACTCTGTTCGACCGTGACCTACTAGGACCTGCCGCAGCCTCGAAAGAGACCGACCCGCCCAGCTCGGTCACAGTAGGTCGAGGTGGTCCATGAGGAGCGCGGTGAGGGTAACGGTGCCGACGAACCCGACTCCGGCGTCGCGGATCGCGCGAGCCGCATGGGCACCTTGGACCTTGGCAAGCAGTGCTGTGACCATTCCGATGATCACTCCCAGAAGTACGGCGATGACGATCAGCAGGATCTTGATGCTCATGTGTGCTCCGCTTCTTTCAGTAACTGTTGGTGGTGGAAGCACACCAATCCGGCTGCGGCCCACGCAACGCGCCTGCGCTCGCCCGATGACATGTTTATGAAGGTCAGGGGGCTGATTGAACGCCCATCCGCTTCCTGCGACTCGTATCGACTCGTGTCGTATCAGGCTTCGTGGTCGCAAGCGATGCTCGGCAGCACCGCACGGGAGCCAGGACCGGCAGCACCGAGTAATACTTCAGGTCGCCTGTCGCGGCGATGCCGGGTTGGAGGGAGGCGCGTTGCGCGCACGCCCGAGCCATTGCTGTGATTCGGCCTCTTCGCCCTTGCCGTTCAACAAGATTGCGAGGTTGTTCATGGCCGGTCGATGTCCGCCCGCGGCTGCTTTCCGGTACCACTTTTCGCCGAGCTTGAGGTTGTCGGCCTGAACGTGTCGGAAACCGAGCCGGAACATCGCATCCAGGTCGCCTGCGGCGGCGCACCGTTCCAGCCAGCGATCGGCTTCGCCGTGCTCTCCACGCAGGTATAGCGCCTGCCATAGGGCTGACATCGACGGCAGATGGTCTGCCGCGGCTCCCCGCCGCAGATATGGCAGGGCCTCCTCGCCGCGTCCACTATCGTGAAGCAGTCCGGCGTAGCTGCGCATTGTCTCCAAGTCGCCTGCTTCGGCGCCGAGGCGCAGCAGTTCCTCTGCAGCGGCGATGTCTCCTCGGAGATAGAGAACGCGCCCGAGATACCCGACGGCGGTCGTGTCCCCTGCGGCTGCGGCCCGACGTATCCAGATCTCCGCTTCCTGGAGGTTTTCGCGCTCGACATAGATCGCGCCGAGACCCTGGGCTGCGCGCAGCCCGGCCTCGCCGTCCGGGTCTGCCTGGTGTGCACGCCCATACCAGTGCTCGGCAGCCTCGAAGTCCTTGCGGTCGAACATGATGCAGGCCAGGTTGACTGCCGCACCGGCATGTCCAGCGGACGCGGCCTGGAGGAACCAGTGTTCGACTTCGGTCATTCGGTCGCCGTGACGTTGCAGTGCGTGCGCGTAGTTGAACATCGCGACCGGGTCACCATTGCCCACCGACAGCGCGAGCACGTGCTCGGCCTCGCCCTCACGCCGGGTCTTCGTCAGCAGAGTGGCCAGGTTGCGCAGCGCTGCGGCATCCCCAGCTTCTGCTCCCCGGCGATACCAGACTTCCGCCTCGCCCAGATTGTTTCGTTCCGCGCACAAGACACCTATGTTCGCGAACGCTGGAACGCACCCTACGGCGGCAGCCCGGCGATATAGCTCGTCGGCCTCGCTCAGTTTCCCAGCGACCTGCATCGAGACGGCCAGGTTGTAGAGCGCCCCGGGGTGTTCGACGCCAGCGCTACGGCGCCAGAGGTTGTCGGCGATCTCGTCATGCCCCCGTAGGTGGGCTTGGAACCCGACGGTGGTCACGACATCGGGGTCGGCATCGCGGGTCGCCACCTCCCAGTAGTCGTGCGGGATTGCCCGTGCGGGTCTGTCCTGACCATCGTCGGCGGCGACGAGGTAGTCGAACGGCCGATAGGCACGCTCACCCGTGACCAAACGTTCGGTGTGCAGCGCCGCGACTTGCCCGGCGCCTTCTCTCGGCATTCGCGCCGCCGCAATCGCATCCTCGAGAGCGGAGCCATCGATATCGACATGTGGCCAATGGTGTTCGAGAACATGTCGGGAGAGGCGCTGCAACTGGCTGTGCGGCATCGGGTCGGTACGTCCGATTCGAGACCAGTCGATCACGGTCTGAGTCACCGCACCGAGGGCCGGATCCGCGTGACGGGCCACCTCATACTGTCGAAGTAGGTCCGGCGCGCCCGCAAGCACTTCCGCCAGCCCGAACCGGCCCAGGTTCAGCGATGGATACAGGGTGGCCGCCATCGCATGCTCGCTCACATCATCACTGGTCGACCGCAACCTGATGGTCTCAGCTTGGGCCAGAACCGTGCGCTGGTCGCGCGTCAGTTCCCCGGTGCTGCGGGTGAGACGGTCGATGGCGTCGTCGCGAATCGTCGCTGCGATGACGGTTCGGGCCGGGCGTGCGCTGATCTGTGCGAGGAGGATCGGACTCAGCGGATTCTCACCGGCGAGGAAGTCCTGGAGGTCGTCCAGCCATACAACGATCTGGTCGCCGCAGTCGCGGAACTCCGGGAGGTCGATCGCAGCCTTCAACGTGCGGCGGCTCGGTACGAGGATCCGCGCCTGCGGCAGCGTGCGGCGCACATTCTCGTATAACGTGCGCGTCTTGCCGGTCTTCGATGGACCGGTGAGGACCACCATTCGGCGACTTTTCAGCGCCGACATGACTCTGCGATCAACCTGGTTCGCCGTGCGGGGAACGTACCGGTCGAATCGGCTGGCGTCGCCTAGTCCGACGTGAGATGGTATGGCGCCCAATGCATGTGGATCTAGGTCCGTGGCGTGCGGCAGGCCGCCGTCTGCGCCCACCTGCTCAACGATCCCAAGCCACACCAAACCTGCGTGCTCGACCTCAGCCCTGGCTGCCACGTGGAAAGCATCGGCTGCGGTAGCGCTCGTCAACGCTGCCCGACGGGCGCGGTCCCACCTGTCGATTTCGCGGCGGTCGGGTCGTCTTCCTTTTGCCCGCTGTATCAGGAATTCGACCAATCGGGCGAACTGGTCACCGTTGCGAGGGACCACCCGCTTCCGCTGGACCGTTGGTTTCTCAGGAGCGCTCGGCAGCCAGCCGCGAATGGTGGTAATGCTGATCTTGGTTTTCTCGGCGATCAGTTGCTCCGGCGGCGATCCAGCCGCCTGGCACAGGTCGTCCACCTGCCGGAAGAACTGCTCACGCAGCTCAGATTCCCCCACTTCAGCCCCTTCAAGCCCAGCGGCCGCGACGAATCGGTACCTCGATACCAGGATGTTCAACCCTACATCCGTAGGATTCTCTGTGGCGGTTGGTGCCCACACCCTGTTCGCCGGGCTCACCCCGGCTGCAGATTGCGCTGCGTCAGGCGTGGGAAGCTGGGGCCTGTGACCGATCTCCATCAGCGTGGTCGCTATGGCTTGTGCGCCGGTTGGCTGGGGTGAACAACCTGCTCACTCTCATCTGGGGGCTGGACCGGGCACACCGGCATCGCGGAAAACACAAGCTACCCAACAACATCACGAAGTGATGCTGGAGTACAAGGCAGCGTTCACCTCGAGAGACGGTCCGACGGCCGCGTAGCAGCGAAGCCTCTCGTGCCCGCGCGGCCCCACGCTCGCAGCTGCCATCTATACGACGCGGTGGCACCGAGAATCTGATCGGCACATCCGCAGTTCAGCGGGTCTTGAAGACTCAGCGCGTGCGTAGAGCGGCCTCGACCCGATCACGCCCAGGTGCCGGACGGTCCCACAACGGTGCGGCCTCGGTGAGTCGTCGGGTCAGGCCGTCGACGAGCGCCTGTTCGCCTGCGGGGGTGCGATCACCCGCCGCGATGACCTTCGCGTAGCGGACCGCGTCGATGACAGCGGCTTTTATCCGCTCGCCGGCGAGGTAGCGGTCCAGGTCTTCGGGCCAGCCTGGGAGTGCGGCCTCTTTTTCGGCGGCGGCCCACGCGGTGAGGAACGCCTGCTGTTCGTGCGGGAGGTAGGTCATTTTCGCCAAGTGGATCGCGACATCGGCCAACGGGTCACCGTAGAGGGCCAGTTCCCAGTCCAGGAACACCGTCCTACCCTCGCGGATCATCATGTTCTTTCGGTGGACATCGCAATGGATCAGCCGAAACGGGCGTGCACGCAGCGATTCGGCGGCACCCGACAGGGGCGCGAACGGATCCTCGGGGATGCCCAGGCGCCGGAACAGCGCGGTGAAGTCCGGGCGGTGGCTGTCGTGCAAGCGGCGGGTGTTGTCCCACAACCGGTTCGCGAACCGGCGCGGATCGTCGTCGAGTTCGTCTGCCGGAGAGGGCAGCTGGTCGGTGGGGATCGCGCGGAGCTGCCCGAACAGGCTGGCGACGTCGGCCGGGACGTGCTCGGGGACGGCGGTGCCGCGCGGTGCGATCGCATCGAGTTGGTGGCCGTGGATGTATTCCTGGATCTGGTAGCGCGGCTGGTCACAGGAACTGTAAAGGCGTGGGGCCGCAGCGACGTGGGCGGCGATCGCGGCTAGGATCCGCGGTTCGGGCCATTGGGTCACATCCATGATGTCCGCGTGTTCGAGCGGTATACGGACATTCACCGCGACGCAAGCGACATCGACTCGGATATTGCGGTTGTAGAACCCGGCCGACGCGTTCGGACTGTCCAGAGCCTGGCGGTGCAACTCGGCGGCGGCCACACCCAGGACAGGGAGCGTGTCCCCACAGGATGAGATGTGGTGCGCGAGAACGGACGAGGGCGGCGGATCGGGATGCGGCACAGCTGCCATGCACACGATCGTAGAGCTCGCACGAGGGCAGTCACCGAACAGTGCACCGCGCGCATCACCTGCTTCCCGTCGCCGCTGGCGGTACATGCATCGTGGGGTCACTGGCGCGTCGAGCCCGCCGCGCACATGATCAGCCTGCTGAGACCCGCAAACCATCGGTGAATTCGGTCATCGGTCTTGAGGCGGGATGTATCGGCGGTGGCGGGTTCGTTTGGTCGGCCGGGCCAGGTGGGTCGAGCTCGGTTGGTTGGTTGTGGTGCAGGTTGGCGTTTGGTGGGGCGCGAAAATGGGCTTCGGGAGACTTCGATCGCGGCGTCGATGTCGCTGGCGGTGAGGAACCAGGTGCGGCCGGCTTTGTGGCCGGGAAGCGTCCACTCTTGAGTTGTTGGACGTACCAGCGTTCGGATTTCCCTAGTTGCGGGCACCGGCGGATACCGGATAGGTCTGCTCGTGAGGTCCGGTGGGAAGAGGTGGGTCCGGACCGGGTGCGGGGGTGCGAGGGTTTTCAACCATGGTCAGATCCTGCGCTCAGTTATGGATCCCGAAGTGCGGATTCGGCGAAATCGACGTCGAGACGTCGATTCGATCCGAATATTCCAGCAATTTTTCGACGGCTGTGGGGCGACGAGTTCTTTGCGTCCGCTTCATGGCAGCGGATTACAGATATGTCACGGTGCCCCCAGGTTGCCGATGGAGGGGCATCGACAGCCTCGGGCGGGCAACATGTCGGCGTGCGGTAACGCTGAGCTTGATCAACATGACCTGGCGGTCGGCTGAACTCCGAGAGAGGTCTTCGGCGTGTCGTAGCGCGTGTCGAAAGTTTTCTATCCGTCGGCTTCTCGGTTCGTGGTCGAGCCGGGGGACGGTTTGGGCGAGAGGATGAGCAGCAGGACGGACTCGGACTGATTGGAGATGGTCAGGCTGTAGGCGACCGGCTGGCCGGTGACGGGATGGATGGTGTGCATCAGCGCACTGGGGTCACGCCCGTAGGCGGCGCGTACGCCATCGCTCCACGATTTCCGGAACTCGATGTTAGGGCCCAGGTGTCGGAAGACCACTCGGACCTGCTCGGTGTGGCGATAGCGGCCGGTCATGGCACGAATGGAGGCTGCCGCGTAGTCGAGTTCGAAAGGCCGGTCGGTCAGGATCGGTTTGGTGTTGTCGCTGAACATCCACACCGGGACCGACCCGGTGCGCTCGAGTCCTGGTGTCGCCTCGCGGAACAAATTGTTGCAGGCCAGCACGTTCCATATCGGGTCGATGTAGGCGGCGAGGTCGCCTCGGGCGTTCAGGTCGCGGAGATGGGCGATGAGCAGGTCGTTGGCGGTGACCGACCTGGCCAGAACCGCAGTGGGTTCGAGGTCGAGCGCTGCCACTCCTAATTCGCGCACGTGGCGGGCGAGGGCGGAATCGAGTCGGTAGCCGGCGATGATCAGCTCCAGCAGTTCTGGGCTGGGGTTTCGGCGGCCTCGTTCGATATCGGTGAGGTAGCTTCGGCTGATTCTGAGCATGGCCGCGGCGTAGTCGCGGGTGTAACCGCGTTCGTCACGGATTCGGCGGACGGTGTTGCCGAGAGTGGGGACACGCGGTGGTAGTGCGTGTCGGGATCCGGGTGATCGGCGTAGTTCGGGATCACGGGTCATGGGAGTGGAATCCCCCTCCTCGAAAGTCTTCCACGGCAGGATGGGCAGAGGTTATGGTGATCGGTTGGCCCCCAGGTGATGTTTCGTTCCTACCAGAGCGGGTACCGCCCGGCAAGCGTTTAGATGATCACATCATCCAAACCAGTAGCTCCGAGGATGCGAGCGCCGAGGATGGTCGTCTCGATGGACGGCGTTGTGGCGGAGCGACTTCGGTGGAAATTCCAGGTATTGCAGCTTGCATACATTCCGCAGCAAATCTGCTGATCAAGTAGTGAATAGCAAATGTATGCAAGTTGCGGTACCGCAAACTGCATACCTGAAAACCCTGGATTTCCAGCAGTTCCGGGCGTTTGGTTGGAAGCGCGAGGTCGACACCGATCCCGCCGAGAATCCGAAAGACGCTGAGAGGAACGCGATCGTGGATCCCTTCGTAATTCTGGGCTACATCAACGCCGGGCTGTCGGTGCTGTCGAGCGGCCTGAACGTCGCAGCACAGGCACTCAGCCTGATCCTGCCCTTCATCTGACCGAGATGACCTGAGAAGCGGTCTCCCACAGCGTATCTCCCGCTGTGGGAGACGCCGCCCAATTCCTAGGCCGCACTCTCGCGCGGCAATTCCACTCCCCGTATCGCTCACCCTCACTGGAAGGCTTATTTCGTCATGCCCTCATCCGGGAATTCACCGCTCCATCGCACGTCGGCCGACCACCACGCGTCGCATACGCCTGGTAATCGCGCCGCACGCCGAGCCCGGCACACGCCGCGCACCACACACGTAGCCCGCGTCACCCTCTGCGCGGTGGTCCCGGTCGCGGTCCTTCTCGCGACAGCGGGGACTGCGCAGGCCGCCGAGCCGCTCACCGCGATCGCCGACCAGCCCGGCGTCACCAGCCCCGGTCAGCCCGGAACCACCGCGCCGCCGCCACCGCCGCCCGCGCCGGAGCCGTCCCCCGAACCGGCGCCGCCGCCGGAGTCCGCGCCGGCACCGCCGGTGTACTACGCCCAGCCGCCGGAGGTGCGCAACGCGCCGACGCGCCCGGCGCCGTCGGCGGACGAGCCGGTGGAGCCGATCCGCATCGAGGACCTGCATCTTCCCGAGCCGGTGGAGCCGGTCGCGCCGGTCGAGGTCCCCGACGATGTGATCCGGTTCGGCCAGTGGGAGACCGCGCGTCCCGGCTGGCTGGATCCGCAGTGCGCGGACGCGATCAATGATTTCTCCGCGGGCGTGGAGGCGCAGCTGGCGACCGCGCTGGACTCGATCGGCATCCCGGCCGGGCGCTCGGATCGGGTGTCGGGTGCGACGCTGGCCGGTGCCGGGATCGGCGGCGCGGTCGGTGCGGTCGCGGTCGGTGCGCCCGCAGCGGTCGCCGGTGCGGTCGCCGGGGGCCTGATCGGGGGCACGGTCGGCGGGATCGCGGGCGCCGCCCTGGGCACGATCGTGCCGGTCCCGGTCATCGGCGAGGTGACTTCCGGTGTCGCCGGTACCGCACTCGGTGCGGCGGCCGGTGCCGTCGCCGGGGCGGTCGTGGCCGGTGTCCCCGTCGCCGCTGTCGGCGCGGTCGCCGCCGGAACCGTCGGCGCGGGCTTCGGTGCCGGAGTCGGAGTCGGCCAGTGACCACGACGACCTCGAACGTCCGCCGACTGGCCGCTGCCGTGGCGATCGCCGCCACCGCGTCCGGTCTGACGCTGGCCTCGGCGCCCGCCTCGGCGGTGCCGATCGGCCCGGGGTGCCCGGCACTGTACGTGCTGGGTGTGCAGGGCACGGGCCAGTCGTCCCCGACGGCGGACCCGCTCGCCGACACCGGGGTGGTGGGCGCGCTCATCGCTCCGGTGCTGTCGGCCGCCCCCGGCCTGGTGCAGCGCTCCTATATCCCCTACGGTGCCGGTTTCGGCGGTGCCGTTCCCGGCGGAGGCCCGGATCCCTACGCGGTGTCGGTGACCGACGCCCGCCGCCAGCTCGACGCCGCCGCGGTCCAGATCGTGGATACCTGCCCGGACACCTTGATCGCCGGAATCGGATACTCCCAAGGCGCACAAGCTGTCTCGGATTTCGCCGCCGACATCGGCGCGGGCCTGGGCCCGATCGGTGCAGACCGGATCGCCGGTGTCGCGCTGTATGCCAACCCCGATCGCGCGCCCGGCGCCCCGGTCTTACCGGGCCGGCCCGGGCAGGTGGTGCCCGATCCCGCGCCGGGCACCAGCGGTGCGGCGGTCTCGCAGGTCGCGATCACCAACCCCGCGGCCGGTGGCGGCGGGATCGCGGGCGCGGTCGGCTACGGCGAGCTGACCGGCCGTGTCGCCGATATCTGCACCGACGGCGACCTGGCCTGCTCGGCCCCCGACCGCGCCGCGCTCCTGCGGGTCGGCGCCGAGATCGCGGCCCAAGCCGACCTGCGAAACCCGATCGCCGCGCTGGGCACCCTCAGCGGCCTCTTGCAGGCCGCGCTCGGCGATGCGTGGAACACGGTGCTGCTCAACGACTTCTACGTCGACGGCGGGGATGTCGACTACCGGCCGCAGCAGGGGCTGGCCGATCGGCTCGTCGAGGCCGCCGACCCGCGCACCCCGACACCGGACGGACAGGCGGCGGCGGCCCGCTGGGGTGAGATCACGGCCACGGTCGCCTCGAATCCCTTTGTGCTGCTACCGAAGCTGGCCGGACAGCTGTCGGCGGCGTGGGGGCAGTTGGTCGCCGACAACGCCGACTTGATGAATCCGGCGGTGCTGCTGCGCTACGTCGACACCATCGCCCGCCATAACGGCTACGCCACCGGCGGCCAACTCGCTTCCGGGGTGGCGTGGATGGTCGCCCTGGCCCACGACCTCGCGGGACGGTGACCATGACCACCTTCGGCATCGACGACACCGAGGACGAGTTCTACGCACCGGACTCCGACGACTTCACCCAGCCCGCAGGTGCGCTGCTACGAGCACGCGAGGTCGAGGTCCCGGTGTTAGCAGGAGCGGGACGCGCGTGGCAGGTGGTGTACTCGACCCGCACCGCGTTCCACGCCCCACTGCCGGCGTCGGGGCTGGTGGTGGCTCCCGAGCAGGCCGTCGGCGGTGACGGGTCGATACTGCTGTACTGCCCGCGGTTCCAGGGACTGGGAGGGCGCATCGCCCCATCCCGGCGCCTGGACCAGACGGCCCTCGCGGATGTGGCCGCAGATGTGGCGATGGCGTTGGCGCGGGGCTGGGTCGTCGGGGTGCCCGACGGCCAGGGCGTGGGCATGAGCGCTCTGGGCGCGCACCCGTTCCTGTCCGGTGCCGCCGCCGCGCACACCGTGCTCGACCTGGGCCGGGCCATCACCAGCTCGACCGATTTCGGCGCATCCGGCCCGTGTGCGATCTGGGGGTACGGCGACGGCGGGCGGGCCGCGGTGCTGGCCGCCGAAACCCACCCCGACTACGCCCCCGAACTCGACCTGCGCGGCGTCGCCGCCGGCGCGGTCGTCGGCAACCTGCGAGCCTTGGTCGCCGACCTGGACGCCGGACCGTGGGCCGGACTGGTCTTCGCGGGGATGGTCGGACTGGCTCGCGCCTACAGCCATCTGCCCGTCACCCACCTGCTCACCGAGGAGGGACGGCGTGGCCTCGCGCACGCCCAGACGCTGACCGTCGATGAGCTGATCGAGACCTACCGGCACATTCCACTCGGCACGTGGTGCGAACGCCGCGAACCCTGGAACGACCCGATGTGGCGTTACGTGCTGGCCGCAGAATCCGCCGCCTATCGCGCCCCCGGGGTGCCGGTGCACCTCTACCACGGCACCGAGGACGCGCTGGTCCCGATCGCGCTGAGTCGCGCCCTGTTCGCCGAATACCGGGCTCTCGGGGCGGATCTGAGCTGGCGCGAATACAACACCGGCCACACCCGCACCGCCGCCGTCGGGGCACGCGAAGCGCTGACGCAGCTGAACAGCTTCCTGCCGCGCCACCGGACACCCTCTGCGGCCACCATCTCGCAACCACCCGCCACCTGAATCGTGTCTGCCCGCCCCGGCCCCCTCGCCACGGGGCGGGCAGGCACCCCCCATCGAGGTGAAATCTCATGCACAGCAACCGCATACGACCCCGCCACCTACTCCGTAGCGCCGTGATCGCGTTGATCATCGGCACTACCACCGTCAACGTCACCGTGACGGCATCAGCCGAGCCCGGCGCGGCTGTGGACGGCCCGTGCCCGGTGCTGTACGTGCTCGGTGTGCAAGGCGGCGAGGAAGGTGATGTCGCCTCCGGCAGCGACACCGGCGCGTTGGGACAGGTATTCGGACCGCTGACAGCTGCGGCGGGACAGGCCGTGCAGCGCGCCTACATCCCCTTCGGGCGCAGCGGCGACGGGAGTTCACTGGCCTACGACGACGCGGTCACCGCAGCGGCCGACCAGCTCGAGCAGGCCGCGGCGGCCGTGGAAACCCGCTGCCCGGACACCCGTCTCGCGGTTGCGGGATACGCGCACGGCGCCGCGGCGGCGGACCGCTTCGCCACTCGGGTCGGCGCGGGCAGCAGCACGGTCGACGCGGACCGGGTGGCAGCGGTCGCGCTGCTGGCCAATCCCGCCCGCCAACTCGGCACACCCGTGTTGCCCGGCCGTCCGCAAGCGCACACCCCCTCGGCCGCGCCGGGCACCGGCGGAGCCCATGTCTCGACGATCACGCTGCTCAACTCGGCGCTGACCGGAGCCGGGATCACCGCCCCGACCACCGCCCCGACCGGTTACGGAACATTGACCGGGCGGGTGGCGGATCTGTGTGTCGGCGGCGACGCCACCTGCGACACCGCACCCGGCAGTCCGCTGGCGACGACGGTGGCCAACATCGCGGCGCGCTCGGACCTGCGGGATCCGATCGCGGCGATCTCCACCATCGCCACCGCCTTGTCCACGACGGTGTTCACCACCGCGGTCGGCGTCGTCAACGACGACCTGTCCGGCACCAGCCTGGACCAACTGTCCTACGACCCCGCCAAAACCCTCGGACAGCGCCTGGCCGAAGCCTCCGACCCGGCCACCACACCACCGAGCCAGGCCGACGCGCTCTCGGCGCTGTTCAAACTCGGCACGATCGGGCTCAACGCCGCGATCTCGGTCGCCCGCACGGTGATCACTCCGGCGACGGTGGGCGAGCTGGCAACCGTCGGCATGGCTGACCCGCTGGCCGCGGTCGGGATTCTCGGCACGAAACTCGCCGCCGCGGTGGTGCAACTTGTGCCGCCCCAGACCGCCAGCCGGTGGGTCAACGACGCCTTCGACGCGATCACCAGCACCGTCACCGCCCCCGATCAGCTCTACACCCTGGCCGGGTCCGCCCAGTACAGCGACACCACCGGCCGCCACGGCTCCTACGACAGCGTGCCCGCGACCGGCACCGGCGAATCCGCGCTGCGCGCGGTGTCGGCCTGGTTCACCGCCGTTGCCCGCGACCTGGCGACCGCCCCGACCACACCGACGACGGCGACCTCGACGACGAGAACGCCCTCGGCCACCGCGCCCTCCCGGCCGAATTCCCTCCCACCGGTGTCCACGAGCTCCGTGGCTCCGTCGAGCCGGTGAACCACCCCAGACCCCTTCGGGCGGAAGCCGGATTCAGCGGACGCTACCCCTTCGGTCTGCTGATCCTCCCCGGAACTTCCGCCCGGAGGGCCCACCCCGACCCCGACACCGGCCACCGAAGGAGGTGACACACCGACAATGGCGGACACCGAGATCGACTCCCCACACGGGGCCGGGTGGCTCGAGAAATCGACACCCGCGGCCCTGCAAGCCGTTGCGCCCGATACGGGAACCGCCGACGGTGACGATCACGCGTGGCGGTGGCTGGATCGGCCTCCGGAGGAGCCACCACAACCCCGCAACCGCCGGACCGCCCGGCCCACGGCGCGACTGGGGCGGATAGGCATCGCGCTGGGGACGGCACTGGTCGCTGTCGTCGTCCTCGTCGCTGTCGTAGTCCGTTGGGGCAGCCACGAACCCGACACCAGTGGGGTGGCGCCCACCGCCCTGGCCGCGCCGCCCACCACGACCGCGGTCCTCGCCGCGGCGTGCACCGGGTTGAGCGGTGACGTGGTCACCGACACCGCCGGTGACCCTCGCACGATAGCCGGGGTGATCGCGGCCTTCGAGCACGCCTACTACCAGCGCCGCGACGCCGAGGCCGCGCTGCGGCTGGTCGCACCCGAGGCCGGTCTGGTCCCCGAGGCCCTGGCCGCGGGTATCGCCTCGATCCCCACCGGGAGCACGCACTGCGTGGCGATCACCGCGGTCGCCGAGACGACCGCCGAAGTGCACCTGGTCCAGCGGCATCCCGATGGCAGCCGCATCGACTACCTGCAATTGATCAACGTCCGCGCCGGCACCCCGAACAGCGGCGATCTGGTGATCTCCAACATCCAGAAGCGAGGGTGAGGATGACCGCCGCGCACCGCCTCGCCGACACCACGCGACCGCCCGGGCCGGCGCGGCTGAACCCGGACACCGTCGCCGTGCCAGACCCGCAGCACCGTGCCCCGGTGCGTGAACAGCCCTTGGCGATCACCGGCGCGCACCCGCCGCTGTTCGCGGTTCTGGGCGCGCACGGAGGCGCTGGTGCCTCGACCCTGGCGCGCTGGTGGGCACCGGCCGCGGACACCGGCGCGGCCTGGCCCGCCTGCCCGCACACCACCCAACGCGTGCTCGTGGCCGCGCGTCTGTGCACACCCGGTCTGACCGCGGCAGCCGATCGACTGCGGGAATGGCACGCCGGCCTGGCACCGACCGGAGTCGAGGTGATCGGGCTGGTGCTGACCCCGATACGGCCCGGCAAGGTCCCGGCGGTGGTTCGCCGCTACCGGGCACTGGTCACCGACCTGGTCACCGACGTCTACGACATCGGCTGGCACGACCAGCTCCTCGAGATCGAACTCGGCGAGCTGGCCGAATTCACCCCCTTCGACCCACCACCGCCCCGTCGCGCCGGGTTGCGCCACGCCGTTCCCGCTGATGTGCATCGCGCCGGAACCCAGATCATCACCCGCTTGTCCGCGACCCACACATCGGTTGCGGCACATCCTGATTCGGAGACGACATGACCATCGTCGCATTGGCTACCGACGTGGCCTCGACCGTGCTGGCCCAGGAAATCAAGATCACGCCCACGACCCCGCCGGGCTCGAAGCAGATCATCAACCTGGTCAATTATCTGGCCTGGCTGGTGAGCCTGGCCGGGATCGCCGCCCTGATCTACGCGGGCGGGAAATTCGGG
>NZ_JABLTE010000209.1 GCF_013315795.1 Nocardia barduliensis | reverse complement strand
CGCACGCACACGCGTACGTAACCCCGGCACGGGGCTGGGCGGCTGGTCGTCTGACCCGCCTGAGTGCGGCCGACCAGGGTGGGAGCCCGACGCGGCGGAGGGAACGCGCCGGAACGGGCGGCGCTGACGATCACTCCGTGGCGGGTGTGGAAGGGGCGGCGGTCGCTGGCGGGCCGGTCGATCCAGCAGCCCACGCACGGCCACCCGAGATATGGGGTCATCGCGGCCAGGTCGTAGTCCAACCCTGAGCCCTGCCAGGTGGACTCGCGGACGTCGAGCTCGCTATAGGGCAGATACTCGTCACGGTCGCTGGGGACCGCCAGCCCGGTCCTGCGGGCGGCGAAGCGGGACTGGTCGGCCGGAGTGATCCGCGCCGGCAACTGCGGGCGAGTGCGTCGGGCACGCGCGCCGCGCGCCCGGGCCGAGGGCTCGGGCTCGGTGTCGTGCTCGCGCAGGAACTCCCGTGCCGCGTCTTCGAGCCCGGCGTGACGGCGCTCGGGCGCGATGTGGCGTTCGGGCAGCTCGGGGGCGAGGAGATGGCGGTCGGCTTCGGTGTAGCACTCGGCGACGTGCAGGAAGTACGAGCGGTCCCACAATTCGGCCTGCACGTGCGCCCACAGCTGCCCGGCCTTCTTCCGGGGCTCGGGAACCGGCGGGGTGCGGTCGTCGTCGACGGCGGTGTCGATCGCGTACAACCGCTGCGCGGCATAGCCCGCGTATTCACGGTGGCGGCGCTCGGCGACGGCCAGGTCCCGGCGGCGGTGGCGCAGACTCACCAGCCCGGTGGTGGGTGCGGGGATGCGGGCGCGGCGGGCGGCGACCTTCTCGGGCTGGTAGCGGGCGGCGTCGGTCGCCGCAGACGGGGTGGCGGTGTCGCGGTCGCGGTAGCGGCGGTCGCGGATGGAGCGACGCACCCATTCGGCCGCCTCGATCGAGGTCTCGGACTGCTGGGGGAGCTCGGGCCGGTACAGACCCGGGTCACCCTCGGCGGTGTGCTCGACGATCATCGACCGCAGCTCGGGGCGGGACTTGGCCATCCACCCCAGCTGACGCGCCGCGGTCTTCCACGGCGAGCGGGTCAGCATCTCGGCAGCGCGATCGAGGAAGGCACGCTCGGCCGGGGACGCGAGAGCCAGCACGGCGGTGAAGCGTTCCCGCGCGGCGTCGGGATCGGTGTCGAGGAGGTATTCGATCTCTCCGAGCGCGGCGGCGAACGGGGACACGGTCTGCACGGGATCGGTGACAACGTCGGTAACGGTCTCGATGACAGAGTCGGTGGTTTCGGGTGCGTTCAACGTGGCGGTCATCACTGGGTTCCTGTTCTGTCGTCTGGAAACAGCTCGGCCCCGCGCCGGACGCACGCACACGCGTACGTAACCCCGGCACGGGGCTGGGCGGCTGGTCGTCTGACCCGCCTGAGTGCGGCCGACCAGGGTGGGAGCCCGACGCGGCGGAGGGAACGCGCCGGAACGGGCGGCGCTGAATTCGCTGCGCCCAATCACTCGGCCGCCGGGTACGAGACAGCCGGCGCGCCGGGCGAATTCGGTGACGGCCGGGCGCGGGCCCGCAGCCGTGGCGGGATCACGCCCTGGTAGCACTCAGCAAGGCGGGGCAGACGGCCAGAGGCCCAGCCCTCACCAACCGCCACACCCGCCCGCTCACGTGCCCAGCACCAGGCATCAGGTGTGCGGGTCATCGGGGAGGTCGATGGCCGCCCACGCCTGTTGCCAGGTGGCGGTGAAGCTGGTGCCGTTCTCGGCGGCGCTGATGCCCTCGTCGTGGGACTGTGTCGCGTCGTAGATGACGACGGTCCAGCTGTCGATGTCGCTGCGCCGGGCAGCGAGTCCGGCGTCGATGCTGGTGATCAGGACGTAGAGGGTGCCGCTCGGGTCGATGATCGGCCCGGCGTCGGCTTCGATGGCCACGAACGCGAAGGCGGGCATTCCGCCGGTGTCGACGACGCGGGGATTGCCGCCGATCCCGGTCAGGAACTCGACTTCGGGACCGTGGGCGGCGAGCAGCGGTGCCGCGATGTGTTCGGGCGCGGGAAAATTGGGTGAGTCGATGGACATTGCGCCTCCTGTCTGTCGCCGGGCCGGTGCACCCACCCCGCGAAGGCCCGGCGACAGTGCGCGTGAGTTCGAGCCGGACTGGCTCGCGCATCTGGGTATCTCCTGGTCCGGGTGAGACAGCGGTGGATCCACACCACTCGCGTGGATCTACCGCTGTCGAGAGGGTGGGTTCGATTCAGGGCTGTTCTTCGCGCATCTGCGACTCGCGGCAGATCCGCTGCCAGGTGCGCACGAGTCGATCACCGGGCCGCAGGGGCCGCGACGGCCTCTGCGCGGTCGCTGGACTCGCACCACAGCTGCCCGTCGGGGCCGAGCACGCTGTACCAGCGGGTCGGCTCCCAGTCACCGTGGTCGCGGGTGTCGGTCGAGTTCTCGGGATTGTGCACGCGGTGGTCGACCTTTCGACAGTGGATCGGCGCGCGCGGGATGCGAGAAGGGCGCGCGATCGCTTCCGCGAGCGCCGCTGACGCCGGGCGCGCGGAGGTCGGAGTCGCGCGGGACGGGTTTCTAGAACGAGGGCTCCTCGCCTCCGCCGAATCCGCCGCCGAACCCTCCGCCGAATCCGCTACCGGTGGTGGCCCAGGGATCGTCGTCGCCGCTGCGGTTGCCGGTTGCCGCGCCGACGAGCTCGCGGGAGCGATCGCTGCTATCGTTCGTGTTGGTGTGGTTGGGCTTTCGTTTGGTGACCTTGGCGGTGGCGTAGCGCAGCGAGGGACCGACCTCGTCGACCTCGAGCTCGACGACGGTGCGTTTCTCGCCTTCGCCGGTCTGGTAGCTGCGCTGCTTGAGACGGCCGCTGACCAGAACACGCGCTCCGCGGGTCAGCGACTCCGCGGCGTTCTCGGCGGCCTCTCGCCAGAGGCTGCACCGCAGGAACAGCGCTTCGCTGTCCTTCCACTGGTTGGTGTTGCGGTCGAAATATCGCGGGGTGGACGCGACGGTGAAATTCGCGACCGCGGTACCAGCCGGCGTGAATTTCAGCTCTACGTCCGCCGTGAGATTCCCTATCACGGTGATGACGGTGTCTCCGGCCATAGCAGTTCTCCTCGAAGTTCGATGATCAACAGGGACAGATGAATTCGCGCGGGATCAGCGCACGGGTGCGGCCCCGCGCCGGTCGTGTTCGGTGTCGGTACGCGGCTGGTCGCCGCGCTGGTGGCGGGGTTCGGGGTCGGCGGTTTCGTTGAGCGCGGTGAGCACGTCGGTGACCGAGTGCGCGGGGCGGGCGTGACCGTCGCCGATGAGCTGGTGACAGCCAAGCGACGTCGAGAGGCGGCCGGGCACAGCCAGCACCGGGCGGTGCAGCCGCCGCGCCCACCGCGCGGTGGACAGGGTGCCCGAGCGCAGCCCGGCCTCGGGGATCACCAGCTGCCGCGACATCGCCGCGACCAGTCGATTGCGCGCCAGCAACCGCGCACGGTCGACACCCTCACGCGGCGGGTATTCCGACACGATCGCGCCGGTCTCGGCGACGGCGTCGAACACCTCGGCGTGCGCGGTGGGATAGACGCGGTCGATCCCGGCCGCGGACACGAGCGTGGTCGGCGCGCCGTGGTCGAGGGCGGCCTGGTGGACGAGCACGTCCACGCCGAACGCCCCACCGCTGACCATGTGCACACCCCGCACGGCCAACGCCGTCGCGATCTCGCCGGTGATGCGGGCACCGCGCGGGGAGACCGCCCGGGTACCGATGACACCGACGCGGGTCAGCACCGAGACCGGGTCGATGGTGCCGCGTACCCAGACCGCCACCGGCGCGTCCAGATACCGGTCGTCGGGGGAGTCGAGGTCGTCGAATCCCAGTCCGGTCCAAGCGGGATCGTGGGGGGTGAGCAACCACGCCCCGATGTCGGTGGCGCGGTCGAGATCGCGGGCGGCCAGCTCGGCCACCGACAACCTCGAACCGGGTCCGGCCGGGAGCGCGCCGATCCGGTCGGCGGCCTCCTCGATGTCGGTGGCGGCCGAGCGAGTGGCCGCGAGCGCGCGGGCAGTGGTGGCCGGGGTGAGCGCGGCGCGGGCCAGGATCGCCCACGCCCGCAGCCGTGTATCGGAGACCGTGGCGATCGTGTGCATGGCAATGCTCCTCGAAAGTGGTGGTGCCGGGCCGGTTGCCGGGGCGGGAGAATCGCGGCCTGCCTGGGCACCGGAGTCGGGTGTCGCAGGGTTGGTCAGCCGGGTGCGATGGTGATGCCGGTGAGGTGTGCAGGGCGTGGCGCCAGTCGGCGAAGCGGGTGTTTAGGTGCTCGTCGGGGATCCGGTGTCTGCAGTCACCTCCGGCGTAACCCCCCACCCGCCGCAATCGTGGGTGACCGCAGCCAGACACAGCTCGCCGTCCCAGACCCGGACTTCGCTCGCGTCCGTCTCGCCGGCCGGGTCCGCGGTGAGATCGTCATCGCCGCGACAGAACTGGAGACGCAGGCCCGCACCGGCCGTCGCGACGGTGGGTACCGGCGATCGCGAGACCGGTTCGGCGGTCGAGGGGTTCGGGGTGGGATCGAGCATGCGGGTACCCCAGACTCCGGTGGTCGAGGGCAGCGGTGGACGAACGAACCGACACTGGCGGGCGGCACCTGGCCGGACTCGCCCGCCCGTGTCGTATTCCGTGGTGCCGGATCTCAGGAGGGGCCGGTGTCGGAGAGTTCGACGGAGAAGGTGTTCGGGTAGACGGTGATGACGAGCCAGGCCGCAGTGTCGGGTCCACGCAGCGTGTCGATGAACGCGGCCCCGTCCTCGCCGAAAGACTCCGTCAGCGGCAGGTATTCGACGAAGTCGTCACCCAGCGGCGGGCCGTGATTCCAGTGGGTGCCGTATCCGTGGCCGTGGGCGTAGACGACATGCATCTTGCTGTCCGGGGGATCGGCCTCGGTGCGGGCTTGGCGGGGCAGACCAACCGGTGGACGGCGATATTCGAAGGTTGCGGTATTCCTGCTGTGAGGCGGGGTTTCAGGGTGCGTGGAAGAGGTAGTCGGCCCAGCTTGATTTGGCGAATCGAGCCCATCGGTGCGCGGTCGCGGG
>NZ_JABLTE010000208.1 GCF_013315795.1 Nocardia barduliensis | reverse complement strand
GTTACCCTGTCCCCCGTGGTCTTCACCCCCACCCGGTGCATCCGCCGGAGGTCCACGAGCGCCCGTCACTCGTCTCGGAACAGGAGTTCGATGCGTTCCCACCGCCGCCGCTTCTCGGCCGTCCTCGCGGCTGTCACCGCGGTCTTGCTCGGAGGCGCCGCCCCGGCGGCCGCCCGGCCCGCACCGCCCGCTGTCGTCGCGCCGATGGGCCCGGACTTCCTCTGGGGGGTGGCCGCGTCGGGATATCAATCGGAGGGTCACGCCCCGGACAGCAACTGGTCCCGCTACGTCGCGTCCGGCAAAACGACGGACCCCTACCGGGATTCGATCGACTTCTATACGCGCTACCGCTCGGACATCGCCTTGGCCGCCGACCTGGGCGTCAAGGTCTATCGGGTCGGCATCGAGTGGGCTCGACTCCAGCCGGAGCCGGACAAGTGGGACCCGGCCGGACTGAAGTTCTACGACGACGTCGTCGCCGCGATCACGGCGGCCGGGATGCGGCCCATGCTCACCATCGACCACTGGGTCTATCCGGGTTGGGCGGTCGATCGCGGCGGCTGGGACAATCCGGGCATCGTGGCGGACTGGCTCGCCAACGCGCGCGTGGTCGTGGATCGATACGCCCGGTACGAGCCGTTGTGGGTCACGTTCAACGAGCCGACCGTCTACCTGGTGAACGAACTGCGGCACGGCGGCTTGCCGCCGGCCGCCGCCCCGGCGATGCAGGACCGGATTGCGCAGGCGCACAACAGCATCTACGACCACATCCACCGCGTCCAGCCGGACGCCATGGTGACCAGCAACGTCGCCTATATTCCCGGCGGCGAGGACGTGGTGAACAAGCCGCTGGTGGACAAGATCGCCGCCAAGCTCGACTACGTCGGCATCGACTACTACTACGGCCTGTCCCCCGACAGCCTCACCAGCTCGGCGAATTTCACGGAACTGTGGAAGAACCCGCTGCAGCCGGAAGGCATCTACTATGCGCTGCAACACTATTCGCGCCAGTTTCCAGGCAAGCCGCTCTACATCGTCGAGAACGGCATGCCCACCGAGAACGGCCTGCCGCGCGCGGACGGATACGGGCGGGCGGACTCGCTGCGCGACACCGTCTACTGGCTCCAGCGCGCCAAGGCCGACGGCATCGACCTGATCGGCTACAACTACTGGAGTATCACCGACAACTACGAGTGGGGTTCCTACACTCCCCGTTTCGGCCTGTACACGGTCGACGTCCTGACCGATCCGACGCTCACGCGCAAGCCGACGGACGCGGTGGCCGCGTACACGGCCATCACCCGAGCCGGTGGCGTCGCGCCCGATTATCGGCCGACCCGCGCGCCGAAGGACTGCTCGTTCGTCGACGTGCCCGCCAGCTGCGCCGACCCGGTCACCGTGCCGCGGTGACCGCGAGGCCGCATCCGGGTACGTCACCGAGTGGAGGTGCGCGATGACCGAGAACGCCGTCGCGGTGCTGCAGCGCTGGACCGACTCGGGCGGAGTCTGGCGGGTGACCGCCCGCAGGCCCGGTTCGGTCACCGTGGCGCTCTACCAGTGCACCGGTGGGGAGGAAGTCGATCGGCTGACCTCGGCCGATCCCGAACTGCTCCGCTACCTCGGCGATCGGACCGGCAGCGAGGACTGACTTCAGCTCGCGACCGGTCCGGTCACGCCCTGCCAGAGGCGTTCGAGTACCCGCGCGGCCGGCTCCACCGCGATGACCGAGCCGACGCCCTGCCCGGCATCGATCGGCACGACGGCCGGATCGTCCGCCGCGATCGCCATGGCGAGGGTCCGCGCAGCGGACGGATCCGCGGCGAGTTCGTCTTCGCGCCCGGTCCACCGGTCGGTGAACGCGGTGCGCAGCACCCGCGCGGGATACCGGTGCGGCCAGGGCAATCCCATTCCCACGTCGTAGGCGCGGGTGAGCACGGTGTCTTCGCCGCGTGCGTCGAGCAGGGCTCGCCTGCCCGCCTCCGACAGCAGCGATTCCGAACAGGCGGCCAGGCAGGTCCCCAGCCATGCGCCACTCGCCCCGGCCCGGAATACGGCGGCCAGGTCTCCCGGTGAGCCGATGCCGCCGGCGGCGAGCACCGGAACCGATGCCACGTCCAGCACCTCGTCCAGGAGCGGCAGCAGCGCCGCGTTCGCCGCGCCGTGCCCGCCGCCCTCCACGCCACGGGCCACGAGGACCCCGATCCCGGCGTCTCGGGCACGCCGCGCCTCCTGCGCGCTGTACACCTGGGTGGCCGGGACGATCCCGGCTTCCGCCACGCGGGCCACCCAGTCCAGGTTCTCGCCGAAGCTCACCGAGATCAGCGCGGGACCGGCCTCGACCGCGACATCCAGCAGCCGCGGCTGTTCCGCGACCACCCAATCGACCAGGCCGATGCCGAACGGGCCGTCGATACCGCGGACGTGCGGCAACTCCCGTTCCAGGGCCGAGACCGAGCCGGCGCTGCCCATCCCGATCATGCCGAGGCCGCCGGCGGCGGTCACCGCCGCGGCCAGCCGTCCGCCCGCTACGCCGCCCATCGGCGCGTTGACCAGCGGGATTCGAGCGCCGATCCGGTGCGCCCACGCTGTCGCGGCGGTCAGGTCGGGTGCGGGAGATCGTTCGCCGGGCGTCGTCACGCGTTCCATCGCAGCACACGCCGCCGGAACCGGTCGCAGGCTCCCCCGTTCCGGCGGGGATTCACTCGCGATGACCGAGCATGTCCAGCAATCCGTCGAGCTGGAGTTCGAACAGTTCGTCGCGGTCGGCGAAGGTATCCGCGCCGTACATATCGAAGACGTCCGCGCTCACCGCGCCGAACAGGCCGACCCAGAACGTCACGCCGCGCACGGCCAGCCAGTCGGGCAACTCGAGTTGGAACTCGTCCCGGATCCGCGCGAGACTGCCCGCGAGCGGTGCCGATATCCGCGGCTCACCGGCCGGGACGGTGAGCCGACCGGCGTCGTGAGCGCGCGCGAAGAGAGTCAGCATCGTCGCGATCACCCGCGTACCCGGTGCGACGGTCTCGGCCGCCGGTGCGGCGTAGCCGGGGACCGGCGTGCCGAACAGCAATCCGTAACGGGCGGGTTCGGCCAGCGCCCAGCGCCGCACTGTGCGCCCGAGGCAACGCAGCCGCTCGATCGGGTCGTCCGCCGCCTCGGCCAGCGCGTCGTCGACCGCGTCGCCGAGAGCGTTGTAACCGTCCACCACGAGCAGGGTGAGCAGCTCGTCGCGACTGCGGACATACCGGTAGACCGCCGAGGACACCACGCCGAGGTCGCGTGCCACCGCGCGCAGCGACAGGGCCGCGGCGCCGTCGGTCGCCAGGTGTTCGCGCCCGATCCGGACGATGTCGTTCATGGTCTGAGCCCTGGCGCGGGCGCGCGGTGTCGTAGGCATGGCAAAACCATGCGCGTTTCAGAGAGCGATGTCAACTATTGAGAGCACCGCTCTAGCAATCGTCGAACGGCTACCGGGATCGCGCGGCGCCGGGCGCATTGCAACCCGTTACTTACCCGGGAGTAGTGTTAGCCGAGTCACTGGCGACAGATCGAGGAGTTCCACATGGACCAGCGGACGACGGATTTCGACGTGCTGATCGTCGGGTCGGGGTTCGGCGGCAGCGTCACCGCGCTTCGGCTGGTGGAGAAGGGGTACAAGGTCGGCGTGCTGGAGGCGGGCCGGCGCTTCGCCGACGACGAGCTGCCCAAGACCAGCTGGGAACTGAAGAAGTTCCTCTGGGCACCCGCCCTCGGTTGCTACGGCATTCAGCGCATCCATCCGCTGCGCAACGTCCTCATCCTCGGCGGCGCCGGGGTCGGCGGCGGCTCGTTGAACTACGCGAACACCCTGTACGTGCCGCCGGAGCCGTTCTTCCGCGACGCGCAGTGGCGCGACATCACCGACTGGCGCGACGAGCTGACCCCGTACTACGAGCGAGCGCAGCAAATGCTCGGCGTGGTGCGCAACCCGCATATGACGCCCGCCGACGAGGTCTTCAAGGCGGTCGCCGACGACATGGGGGTGGGCGACACGTTCGTGCAGACTCCGGTCGGCGTGTTCTTCGGTGAGCCGGGAAAGACCGTGCCGGACCCGTACTTCGGCGGCGTGGGGCCCGAGCGAACCGGTTGCGTCGAGTGCGGCGACTGCATGGTCGGCTGCAAGTACGGCGCGAAGAACACCCTGGTGAAGAACTACCTCTATCTGGCCGAGCAGGCCGGTGTCGAGGTCATTCCGATGACGACGGTCACCGCGCTGCGCCCGCACGCCGACGGCACCTGGGACGTGTCCACCGCGCGCACCGGCGCGTGGCTGCGCAAGCAGCCGCGCACGCTCACCGCCTCCCACGTCGTGCTCGCCGCTGGCACGCGCGGCACCCAGAAACTCCTGTTCGCCATGCGAGACAAGGGCGTGCTGCCCGATCTGTCCGACCGGCTCGGCGTGTTGACGCGCACCAACTCGGAATCGATCGTCGGCGCGGCCACCAAGAAGGTGAGCCCGGGCGTTGACTTCACCAAGGGCGTCGCCATCACCTCGTCCATCCATCCCACCCCGGACACGCACATCGAGCCGGTCCGCTACGGCAAGGGCTCCAACGCCATGGGCCTGCTCCAGACGCTCATGGTCGACGGCGGTGGCCGCATTCCGCGCTGGCTGCGCTTCCTGGGCATGGTGCTGCGGCATCCGATGGACCTGCTCAGCTTCCTGAGCACCAAGAACTGGAGCGAACGGACCATCATCTCGCTGGTCATGCAGCACTTGGACAATTCGATCACCACATACACCAAGCGGGGCCTGTTCGGCCGCAAACTCACCAGCAAACAGGGCCACGGCGAGCCCAATCCCACCTGGATCCCCGTGGGCAACGACGTCACCAGGCGGGTCGCGGAGCGGATCGGCGGCATCGCGGGCGGCAGCTGGGGCGAGATCTTCAACATCCCGCTCACGGCACACTTCCTGGGCGGGGCGGCGATCGGAGCCGACGCCGAGCACGGCGTGATCGACGCCTACCACCGGGTCTACGGGTACCCGACGCTCAGCGTCGTCGACGGTGCGGCGGTCTCGGCCAACCTGGGCGTCAACCCCTCGCTGACGATCGTCGCGCAGGCCGAGCGCGCGGCGGCGTACTGGCCGAACAAGGGCGAGGTGGACAACCGGCCGCCGGTGGGTACGGGATACCGGCGCATCGCTCCGATCGCGCCGATGCGCCCGGTCGTTCCGGCGAACTCCCCCGCGGCACTCGTGCTTCCGATCGTGGAGATCCGCAAGACGCCTGCCGCTGGATAGCTCCCCGTCAAACATCGGCCAGGATTCGGCGGCGGGCGAGGCCGTCCAAGCCCGCCCGCCCCCCTCGAAGACTTCTGAAC
>NZ_JABLTE010000207.1 GCF_013315795.1 Nocardia barduliensis | reverse complement strand
GTGTGTGCGTGTGTTCTTTGAGAACTCAATAGTGTGTCGATGAATGTCAGTGCCAAATATTTTTTGGTTCCGGCTCTTGCACTCCCCGTGTGGAGGGTCGGGCATTTTTTGTCAGCTTTTTGCTGGCGATTTGTTTTGCTGGGTTTTCGGACTCTAGTTTAGATATTTCTGATTCACCTTCGGGTGTTTCGTGAGTCTTCAACGGAGAGTTTGATCCTGGCTCAGGACGAACGCTGGCGGCGTGCTTAACACATGCAAGTCGAGCGGTAAGGCCCTTCGGGGTACACGAGCGGCGAACGGGTGAGTAACACGTGGGTGATCTGCCTCGCACTTCGGGATAAGCTCGGGAAACTGGGTCTAATACCGGATATGACCTGCTGTCGCATGGCGGTGGGTGGAAAGATTTATCGGTGCGAGATGGGCCCGCGGCCTATCAGCTTGTTGGTGGGGTAATGGCCTACCAAGGCGACGACGGGTAGCCGGCCTGAGAGGGCGACCGGCCACACTGGGACTGAGACACGGCCCAGACTCCTACGGGAGGCAGCAGTGGGGAATATTGCACAATGGGCGAAAGCCTGATGCAGCGACGCCGCGTGAGGGATGACGGCCTTCGGGTTGTAAACCTCTTTCGACAGGGACGAAGCGTGAGTGACGGTACCTGTAGAAGAAGCACCGGCCAACTACGTGCCAGCAGCCGCGGTAATACGTAGGGTGCGAGCGTTGTCCGGAATTACTGGGCGTAAAGAGCTTGTAGGCGGTTTGTCGCGTCGTCCGTGAAAACTTGGGGCTCAACCCCAAGCTTGCGGGCGATACGGGCAGACTTGAGTACTGCAGGGGAGACTGGAATTCCTGGTGTAGCGGTGAAATGCGCAGATATCAGGAGGAACACCGGTGGCGAAGGCGGGTCTCTGGGCAGTAACTGACGCTGAGAAGCGAAAGCGTGGGTAGCGAACAGGATTAGATACCCTGGTAGTCCACGCCGTAAACGGTGGGCGCTAGGTGTGGGTTTCCTTCCACGGGATCCGTGCCGTAGCTAACGCATTAAGCGCCCCGCCTGGGGAGTACGGCCGCAAGGCTAAAACTCAAAGGAATTGACGGGGGCCCGCACAAGCGGCGGAGCATGTGGATTAATTCGATGCAACGCGAAGAACCTTACCTGGGTTTGACATACACCGGAAACCTGCAGAGATGTAGGCCCCCTTGTGGTCGGTGTACAGGTGGTGCATGGCTGTCGTCAGCTCGTGTCGTGAGATGTTGGGTTAAGTCCCGCAACGAGCGCAACCCTTGTCCTGTGTTGCCAGCGCGTTATGGCGGGGACTCGCAGGAGACTGCCGGGGTCAACTCGGAGGAAGGTGGGGACGACGTCAAGTCATCATGCCCCTTATGTCCAGGGCTTCACACATGCTACAATGGCCGGTACAGAGGGCTGCGATACCGTGAGGTGGAGCGAATCCCTTAAAGCCGGTCTCAGTTCGGATCGGGGTCTGCAACTCGACCCCGTGAAGTTGGAGTCGCTAGTAATCGCAGATCAGCAACGCTGCGGTGAATACGTTCCCGGGCCTTGTACACACCGCCCGTCACGTCATGAAAGTCGGTAACACCCGAAGCCGGTGGCCTAACCCCTTGTGGGAGGGAGCCGTCGAAGGTGGGATCGGCGATTGGGACGAAGTCGTAACAAGGTAGCCGTACCGGAAGGTGCGGCTGGATCACCTCCTTTCTAAGGAGCATCTCCAGTGAGTGTCCCGAACAGTCGGGACAGTTCCTGGCAGAGCCGTTCATGTCCTCGAATGTGGGACTGCGGTGCTCATGGGTGGAACGCTGACAACTTCTTCGTATCGACGGTGGCCCTGTGTGGTCGCTGTGGCGGGGATATATCGACACACTGTTGGGTCCTGAAAGAACAGGCGTTCTTTCCAGGCAATATGACGACAAGGTTGATTCTTCGGTCATACCGCGGGGCTTTCGGGTTTCGGCTGGTGCCGGGTTGAGGGTTGATCTTGTGTGTTGTTTGAGAACTGCACAGTGGACGCGAGCATCTTTGTTTGTAAGTGTTGAAGAGCGTTCGGTGGATGCCTTGGCACCAGGAGCCGATGAAGGACGTAGGAGGCTGCGATAAGCCTCGGGGAGCTGTCAACCGAGCTGAGATCCGAGGATTTCCGAATGGGGAAACCCGGCACGAGTGATGTCGTGTCACCCTCCGTTGAATATATAGGCGGTGGGGAGGGAACGTGGGGAAGTGAAACATCTCAGTACCCACAGGAAGAGAAAACAATTGTGATTCCGTGAGTAGTGGCGAGCGAAAGCGGATGAGGCTAAACCATGCGTGTGTGATAGCCGGCAGGTGTTGCACGTGTGGGGTAGTGGGGCTCACTTTCCTATCACTGCCGTGGTAGGCAACAGTCAGAAAAGTGCGTGTTAGTCGAAGTGGTCTGGAACGGCCTGTCGTAGAGGGTGAGAATCCCGTAGGCGAAAATGCGTGCTCTGTTGTAGTGGGTGCCCGAGTAGCAGCGGGCCCGTGAAATCTGCTGTGAATCTGCCGGGACCACCCGGTAAGCCTGAATACTCCCTGGTGACCGATAGCGGACTAGTACCGTGAGGGAAAGGTGAAAAGTACCCCGGGAGGGGAGTGAAATAGTACCTGAAACCGGACGCTTACAATCCGTCAGAGCCTTCCCTTGTGGTGGGGTGATGGCGTGCCTTTTGAAGAATGAGCCTGCGAGTCATCGGTATGTGGCGAGGTTAACCCGTGTGGGGTAGCCGTAGCGAAAGCGAGTCCGAATAGGGCGTTGGAGTCGCATATCATGGACCCGAAGCGGAGTGATCTACCCATGGCCAGGGTGAAGCGACGGTAAGACGTCGTGGAGGCCCGAACCCACTTAGGTTGAAAACTGAGGGGATGAGCTGTGGGTAGGGGTGAAAGGCCAATCAAACTCCGTGATAGCTGGTTCTCCCCGAAATGCATTTAGGTGCAGCGTCACGTGTTTCACGCCGGAGGTAGAGCTACTGGATGGCCTAGGGGGCCCACAAGCTTACCGAAGTCAGCCAAACTCCGAATGCCGGTGTGTGAGAGCGTGGCAGTGAGACTGCGGGGGATAAGCTTCGTAGTCGAGAGGGAAACAGCCCAGATCGCCGGCTAAGGCCCCTAAGCGTGTACTAAGTGGAAAAGGATGTGGGGTCGCGAAGACAACCAGGAGGTTGGCTTAGAAGCAGCCACCCTTGAAAGAGTGCGTAATAGCTCACTGGTCAAGTGATCCTGCGCCGACAATGTAGCGGGGCTCAAGTACACCGCCGAAGCCGCGGCATTCCAGTATTATCTTGCTTTCGAGCCAGGAGCTGGGATGGGTAGGGGAGCGTCGTGCAGCCGTGGAAGCAGCAGTGTGAACTAGTTGTGGAGGCTGTGCGAGTGAGAATGCAGGCATGAGTAGCGAAAGACGAGTGAGAAACTCGTCCGCCGAATGACCAAGGGTTCCTGGGCCAGGTTAATCCGCCCAGGGTGAGTCGGGACCTAAGGCGAGGCCGACAGGCGTAGTCGATGGACAACGGGTTGATATTCCCGTACCCGTGTATCCGCGCCCAATGGCGAATCATCTGTGCTAATCGTCCTGAACCGGATCTATCACCTTCGGGTGAAGTGAGGGGGATGCACGAGACCCTGGGTGTAGTAGTCAAGCGATGGGGTGACGCAGGAAGGTAGCTGGGCCAGGTGATGGAATACCTGGTGTAAGCCTGTAGGGCGAGTGGTAGGCAAATCCGCCGCTTGTGTGCCTGAGAGGTGATGCGTAGCCGATTGAGGCGAATTCAGTGATCCTATGCTGCCGAGAAAAGCCTCTAGTGAGTTGGTACACGGCCCGTACCCCAAACCGACACAGGTGGTCAGGTAGAGAATACCGAGGCGATCGAGAGAACTGTGGTTAAGGAACTCGGCAAAATGCCCCCGTAACTTCGGGAGAAGGGGGACCACGTCTGGTGACCGGCTTTACGCTGTGAGCTGGGTGTGGTCGCAGAGACCAGAGAGAAGCGACTGTTTACTAAAAACACAGGTCCGTGCGAAGTCGTAAGACGATGTATACGGACTGACGCCTGCCCGGTGCCGGAAGGTTAAGAGGACCGGTTAGCGTTTTCGGACGCGAAGCTGAGAATTTAAGCCCCGGTAAACGGCGGTGGTAACTATAACCATCCTAAGGTAGCGAAATTCCTTGTCGGGTAAGTTCCGACCTGCACGAATGGCGTAACGACTTCTCTGCTGTCTCAACCACAGACTCGGCGAAATTGCATTACGAGTAAAGATGCTCGTTACGCGCGGCAGGACGAAAAGACCCCGGGACCTTCACTATAGCTTGGTATTGGTGTTCGGTACGGTTTGTGTAGGATAGGTGGGAGACTGTGAAGCGGGCACGCCAGTGTTCGTGGAGTCGTCGTTGAAATACCACTCTGGTCGTATTGGACTTCTAACCTCGGACCCTGATCGGGTTCAGGGACAGTGCCTGGTGGGTAGTTTAACTGGGGCGGTTGCCTCCTAAAATGTAACGGAGGCGCCCAAAGGTTCCCTCAGCCTGGTTGGCAATCAGGTGTCGAGTGCAAGTGCACAAGGGAGCTTGACTGTGAGACTGACAGGTCGAGCAGGGACGAAAGTCGGGACTAGTGATCCGGCACCGGCATGTGGAAGCGGTGTCGCTCAACGGATAAAAGGTACCCCGGGGATAACAGGCTGATCTTCCCCAAGAGTCCATATCGACGGGATGGTTTGGCACCTCGATGTCGGCTCGTCGCATCCTGGGGCTGGAGTAGGTCCCAAGGGTTGGGCTGTTCGCCCATTAAAGCGGCACGCGAGCTGGGTTTAGAACGTCGTGAGACAGTTCGGTCTCTATCCGCCGCGCGCGTCAGAAACTTGAGGAAGGCTGTCCCTAGTACGAGAGGACCGGGACGGACGAACCTCTGGTGTGCCAGTTGTCCTGCCAAGGGCACTGCTGGTTGGCTACGTTCGGAAGGGATAACCGCTGAAAGCATCTAAGCGGGAAGCCTGTTCCAAGATGAGGTTTCTCACCACCTTCGAGTGGTTAAGGCCCCCTATAGACCATGGGGTTGATAGGCCGGAACTGGAAGCACGGTAACGTGTGGAGGTGACCGGTACTAATCGGCCGAGGACTTACTGACAAAGGTTGCTACGCGTCCACTGTGCGGTATCTGAAACAACACACAGACACCCACGACATTCCCTCTGTCGACCACTCTATGGGTTGGTCGATGGGGAGTGTGTGGTGGGTGGTGTGGATAGTTTCATAGAGTTACGGCGGCCATAGCGGTAGGGAAACGCCCGGTCCCATTCCGAACCCGGAAGCTAAGCCTGCCAGCGCCGATGGTACTGCACTCGACAGGGTGTGGGAGAGTAGGACACCGCCGGAACATCCTT
>NZ_JABLTE010000206.1 GCF_013315795.1 Nocardia barduliensis | reverse complement strand
TGTGTATAAGAGACAGCCTAGGGTACCTGGGCCGACGTGATCACGGTCAGGCTCCGATGATGGACTCGAGCACGGCGACAACGACCGGTGCCAGCATCGCCAGCGCGTATCCCAGGCACGCGGCGCGAAAGGCGGTTTTGGCCTTCTCGATCTCGCTGGGGTCACCGCCGCCGAGCAGATAGCGGGCTCCGGCAACGGTCAAGAACAATGTCGCCAGCCCGGCCAGGATGCCCACCAACCAGTTGCGGGCGTTGTCGATCACCTCCCCCAACGACGAGGCGATGGCCAGCACATCGGCGTGCGGTGGTGCCGCCGAAGCAGATCCGGCGATCAGCAGCAAACCCGCGCTCGTGGCCGCGACCGCGAGCACCCGCAGCCAACGCCGCCCGCGCCGAGCCGACCGTGGCGTCGCCTGGTTGAGATGTCCCTGGTTGGTGTTCATGCCGCGACCTGCCCGTGCTCGATGCTCGACTGCGCCGGGACCGCTGTGGGTGGGTTCGGCCGGCGACCTCGCCGCGGCGCGAGGACGGTGACCGCCTCGGCTTCGACCGTGCTTGTGCGCTCGTGGTCGATGTCTCGGGCACGATCTGACAGCCACGCCAGCAGCGCACGCTCGGCACGGGGCCGGGCCTTGCGCAGCTTCCACAGCGACACACCCTGTTCGGCCGCCAGCGCGGTCAGCGACCGGCCCTCCCACCGCGACGCGGCGATGAGTTCGGCGGCGTCAGCCGAGATCACCCCGGCCGCTACTGCTTGGGCCAGGACCATCTCGGGATGGCCCGGCCCTGCCCCGAGAGCACGCACCCGCACCCCCAACACTGCTAGGTCACTTTCGGGGTCTGCGACCGCTATGACGCCTGTTCGCTCGAAGGTTGCGGCTTTGAGGACCGCACGGTAGGCACCCCACCGCAGCCGATGCCAGACTCCCGGCTCGTCCAGGCCGATGCGCGATAGGTGGCTCAGGAACGCAGTCAGGATTTCGGACTCCACGTCGTGGCGGGCGGTGCCGCTCACAGTCACGTACTCACTGGCGGTCCGCGACAGCATCGGCGCGGCCAGCCCGGCGCACACCAGCATCGCGTCCTCTTCGGTGGCGCGGACTCGTTGAAGCAGCCACACCCAGATCGCGTCGACCTCTGCCATCGGGGTCGCCGGATCCCACAGCCGCTCCCGCAGCTGTCCCCACGTCTGCATCGGGGCGACGGGAGTGGCCTGCGAGGTCGGTGCCGGGCGCGGACCGGCGGGCAGGGTCTGCTCGGCGATCCGGTCGAAGCCCGCCCACACCACCGCCAGCGGCAAGCCTGCAATACCGCCCGACCCCCGATATTTCACGGCGCGTGAATTCGTCACCACAAATCTCCTTGATCGATCGAAACTGCCGACTTCACAAGGACACCTCGCACTCATATCCGAAACGCACCCAAAACACCCCCAAAACACACCCTCGAAACACCCAAACCACATCCAAAACACATCCGCGTCCAGATGGCGAACCAAGAGCTACCGCCGGAGGACCAGCCTGCACCTGTACAGCGGACATCTCTCACCTCTGCCTCGACCAGCAGGTATCCGCGCACGGGTGTGGTTTGGGTGCGGTTTGGGTGCGATCCGGGTGCGGTGCGGATGCGATGCGGATAGGCCCAAATCCGGCGCGGCAAACCGTCACGAAAAATCTTGAAAAAATTCTCGACCGATGCGTTCCCGAAGGCATTCCAGCGACCGATCGCCACTTACGGAATTCTCAGAAAAAAGTTTCGGATGCCGTGTCCCGATTTCGGCTTTTTGGCGGAAGTAAGCGAGTACACACCGCTCTCTCGCTCAGGAGGCCGCAATGCCTGCCAGTTCCCGCCGACCCCGTTCCAGCACCGCCGACGTGGCGATCCCCTCGACGCTGTGGGGGCTCGGAAGCGAACCTCTCGACCCTGGCGACCGCTGGCCCGACCGGGCTCTGGTCCACACGATCACCGAATTCTCCGCGCCAGGCGCGCGGGTGATGCTGCTGGGCTGGCCCGCCCCCACCGAGCGGGGCGCACTGCGGATCATCGAGCCCGACACCGCCGCCGCACTCGCCACGATCGGCGATCTGGGCCGCCACGGACTCGACGCCCCCACCGACCGAACCTGGCGCGATGAGCCGGTGGATCTGGTGATCGCGAGCCTGCTCGCCGATCACCTCGACCCGATCGCCGCCGCCGAGCACATCACCGCGCTCGCGACCGAAGTCCTCGCGATGGGCGGGTTGCTGGTCGTTTTCTCCCGCTGCCGACACAGCGACTCCGGGACCTTGTTCGATCCGGCCGGTTCGGTCGTGGCCGCCGCGCAGGCCGCCGATCTGCTCTACCTCCAGCACATCATCGCCGCCCCGATCTCCGGGCACCAGATCACCGCGCCCGCCGAGCCGACGCCCTCGGGCACCGCGCGTCACGCCGTCGCGCACACCGACGTCTTCGTCTTCCTCCAACCCGCCCATGGCTGAGCCCACACGCTCTGCGCCCCAACAGAACTCTCACGCGAAGGACACTCCGATGACTCTCGACCCGACCGCCGCCACCACCACCGACATCGACTCCGGCACCCCCGCACAGACCGCCGCCGCCGTCGCGCCGGTGTCGGTGTGGGCCACGGCGCAGACCGCGCCCACCGCGCAACGCCGGGGCCGGTATCATCCCGACAGCACCGCCCATCCCGCGAAGATGTTCCCCGCCATCGTGCAGCACGCGGTCGCCACCTACACCCGGCCCGGGGACCTCGTGCTGGACCCGATGTGCGGGATCGGCACCACCCTGGTCGAGTCCCTGCATCTGGGCCGCCGCGCGGTCGGCGTCGAGTACGAGGGCCGGTGGGCGGAGCTGGCGCGCACCAACATCGAGCTCGCCCGCGACGCCGGGATCGATCTCGCCGCGGAGGTCTACCACGGCGACGCCCGCAAGCTCGGCGATCTGATCCCGGCCGAGCTGCGCGGCCAGGCGAAGCTGGTCATCACTTCACCGCCCTACGGCGACAGCTTGCACGGGCACGTGCGCGCCAACCGCAAAGAGCCGGTGCTGAAGAAGAACCACCGCTACGGCCAGATCCTCGACCGAGGCAACCTCGCCAACGTCGGCCTCGGGCGATTGTTGAGCGGATTTACGAAGATCCTGGCCGGGGCCGCCGAATACCTCGCTCCGGGCGGGTATGTGGTGATCACCGCGCGGCCGTGGCGCCAGCACGCCGAACTCGTGCCGCTGCCCGCCCACCTCTACACCTGCGGCGGCCTGGCCGGCCTGGTGCCGGTGGAGCGGTGCGTGGCATTGCTGGGCCGCCTCACCGAGGGCCAGCTCATCGCCCGCAGCTCGTTCTTCCAGCGCGACTTCATCGTCAAGCAGCGCGCGGCCGGGCTGCCGATGCACCTCATCGCCCACGAGGACGTCATCATCCTCCGCAAGCCCGAAGCCACCAATGCGACCGAACGCCGCCGCGCGGCAGGGCGATTCCCGTTCGGCAGCGCGGCGACTCTGCCGAACGCCGATAGCACCGGCTCGGGATCGGTGGCCGCGTGAACGCCGCACACGACCCCGAGCAGGGGTGGCTCGGCCGGGCGCTCCTCGCGCCCGGCCGGGCCGTGGCCGACCTCGCCGAGACGTTCCAGCACACTTCCACCTCGACCGAGGGGCTGATCATCGTTGCGGCCGTTCTCGCCGTGCTCGCCGCGGTAGGACTCGCGGGCCGGTGGCGGCGAGGCCGGCTGAGTGCGCGTGCCCGGCAGATCACCGTGCTCACCCCGCCCTCGGTCGACGCCAAAGGCGCACTCACCTTCTGGGCACACCTGATCGGCCAGCTCCGTCCAGCGTGGGCGAGGACGCTGCTGGGGCAGCCTCATCTGGGTTTCGAGTACACCGTCACCCCTGAGGAAGGGGCGGCGATCCGGCTGTGGGTGCCGGGCGCGATTCCACCCGGGTTGATCGAGCGGGCTGTCGCCTCGGCGTGGCCTGGCGCGCATACCGACACTGCCGAACCCGCCCGGCCCCCACTGCCGAACCCGGTCAAAGGGATCCGGCGGGTCGTGGCCGGAGGCGAGCTACGCCTCGGGCGCCGCGAGGGACTCCCGCTGAGCACCGATCACTCCGGTGATCTGGTGCGCAACCTGATCACCGCCGCCGACGACCTCGCCCCCGGCCACGCCGTGTGCGTGCAGATCCTCGCCCGCCCGGTCACCGGCCGCCGCGTCGCCCGCGCCACCCGCTCCGCGGCGAACACCAGCAGCCGGACCGGTGTCGCGGCGGGACTGCTACGCGAGGCCCTCGACCTCCTCACGCCCGGCTCGAGCAGCCCCCGCGCCTCCCGCACCGCCACCGGGGTGGGAAGCGCGCGGGCCACCGACCGGCAGACCTCCCTCGAATACAGCGCCGCCGCCCGCGCCGCAGCAACCAAAGCCCGTGGAGCGCACTGGGAGACGGTTGTCCGCTACGCGGCCTCGATTCCAGTCTCGAACGACACCGACTCGACAGCGCAGGCGCGGGCGGTGGCACGCGGGCGCGCCGACGCTCTCGCCACGGTGTTCGGAGCCTGCACCGATCACAACTTCTACCGGCGTCGCCGTCGGCTTTTCCGCCTCGAGCGGTTGATCCGGGAGCGGCGTCTCGGGCGTGGGGATGTGTTGTCGGTGCACGAGCTGGCCACGATCGCGCATCTGCCCACCGACGTTGGGCTACCGGGCCTGCAGCGCGCCGGGGCTCGCGCGCTGTCCCCGGCCCCGGAGATCCCCGTCGGTGGGGAGTTCACGAAGCCGTTGGGGATGGCCGACACCGGCACTCGCCGCCCGGTCGCGGTCAAAGTCAGCGACGCCCGTCATCACCTGCACATCCTCGGACCTACCGGTGTCGGCAAATCCACGCTGTTGGCGCGCACGATCCTCGATGACGCCGAGGCGGGGCGCGGGGTGATCGTGATCGACCCGAAGGGCGACCTAGTCACCGACGTCCTCTCACGGCTGCCCTCGCGCATGGGTGAACGGGTCGTGCTGTTCGACGCCGACTCCCCTGCACCGCCACCATGTGTGAATCCCCTCGATATCGGCCGGATCGGGCGCACCGGAATGGATCTCGCGGTCGACAACCTCGTTACCGTCTTCCACCGGATCTTTCACCAGTGGTGGGGGCCGCGCACCGACGACATCATGCGCGCCAGCCTGCTCACCCTCTGCGCGCAACCGGGCACGGTGACCCTGGCCGACCTGCCCCGCCTGCTCACCGAGCCCGCCTTCCGATCCCGGATCACCCAAACCGCCAAAGACCCCGTCCTACGCGGATTCTGGGACAGCTACGAGCAGCTCAGCGACACCGGCCGCGCCCAACTCACCGGCCCCCTGCTGAACAAGCTGAGGGCCTTCCTGTTGCGCCCGTTCGTCCGCGCGGCCATCGCGGGCGGGCCCAGCACAGTCGAGTTCGCTGACATCCTCGACAACGGCGGCATCTGCCTGGCACGGCTACCCAAAGGCTCACTCGGAGAAGAAACCTCACGCCTGGTCGGGTCGCTGCTGGTGGCCCGGACCTGGCAGGCGGTAACCGCGCGGGCCCGGGTGCCCTCTGCCGATCGACCCGACGCCGCACTCGTGCTCGACGAGGCACAGAACTTCCTCAACCTGAGCACACCGATCGAGGACATGCTCGCCGAGGCCCGAGGGCTGCGTCTGTCGCTGTTACTGGCGCACCAGAATCTCGGCCAGCTCTCTCGCGAACTGCGCGACGGCATCTCGGCGAATGCGCGCAACAAGGTCATCTTCGCCGTGTCGCCCGATGACGCCCGGGACCTGGCCCGCCACACCGACCCGTGGTTGTCCGAGCACGACCTGTCGCATCTGGACGCCTTCCACGCCGCCGCACGCCTGCTGGTCGACGGCCGCAACGCCCGCCCCTTCACCC
>NZ_JABLTE010000205.1 GCF_013315795.1 Nocardia barduliensis | reverse complement strand
CCGCCGGATCCAACGACACCCCATTCGCGCTCGACAGCCTCGCGCTGTCGCGGAACGCTCCGGTGACATCCGCATGCCGTGACAACGCCCAGAATCCCAGATCCGGGTTGTGATACAGCGGCGCCTCCTCCCGCAGCCGCCGATACGTCGGATACGGATCCTCGTGAAAGGCGTAGTCGTACGGATCGAACACCAGTGGCTCCACCGCGGCCGTCATCGCCCACACTCCGAATCCGAGAACACGTTCTCCACGGGAAGCGGCGAAGCCGCAGTCCGTAGAGACACATAGCTGGACATGTGTCTGGACGGTACCACCGACACATTTTCAGGACAATCCCCGAACGAACGATCTCTTCGAAACCGGCACCCACCGCTCGCGACCCCTGCATCGGCCCCGGATAACGAGAACGCGTTCTTGCGTGGGGCATCGAGCCGGACTAAAGTCCGAACAACTGTCCAGACAAGCCGCGCGTTCCAGGGCCCGCCGAACTCCCCGATGGTGCGCCACCGGCAGCGCCGCGAGGCGCGCCCGCAGGCGCAGGACCGATCCACATCGAACGACTCGACAAGGCAGGGTTTCCATGCGATTCGGCATCGTGCTGTTCACCAGCGACCGCGGCATCACCCCGGCCGCGGCCGCTCGCGCGACGGAGCAGGCGGGATTCGACTCCTTCTACGTCCCCGAGCACACCCACATCCCGGTCGCCCGCAACGCGGCGCATCCGCAGACGGGTGACGCTTCCCTCCCCGACGACCGATACCTGCGCACGCTGGACCCTTGGGTGGCGCTGTCGATGGCGGCCGCCGTCACCGAACGCGTCGAGCTGGCGACCGCCGTCGCGCTCCCGGCCGAACACGACCCGATCACCCTGGCCAAGACGATCGCCTCCCTCGACCACCTCAGCGGCGGCCGGGTCGTCCTCGGCGCCGGATTCGGCTGGAACACCGACGAACTGGCCGATCACGGCGTGCCTGCGAACAAACGGCGCACCGTGCTGCGCGAGTACCTGGCGGCGATGCGGGCGCTGTGGAGCCAGGACGAGGCGAGCCACGAGGGCGAGTACGTGCGCTTCGGCCCGAGCTGGGCTTGGCCGAAACCGGTGCGGCGCTCGGTTCCGGTACTGATCGGAGCGGCGGGCACCGAACGCACCTTTCGCTGGATCACCGAGTCCGCCGACGGCTGGATCACCACTCCCGGCGAGACGGACATCGCCGATCGGCTCGCACAACTCCATACGCTCTGGCGGCAGGCAGGGCGGACCGGACGTCCGCGCGTGGTGGCCCTCGATTACAAACCGGACGCCGCGCGCCTGGCCGAATGGGACCGCGCCGGGGTCACCGATGTCGTGTACGGCCTACCGGACAAGGACGAACCGGCGGTGCTCGCCTACCTCGCACGACTGTCCGACAAACTGACGGCAATCGGCCGCCCACTCGGCGCGGCGGACCGGCCGTAGCTGCCTCGACCGGGAATTCCACAGTGGCCGCAAACACAACGGTTCCGGCAGCAGGAAGTTGCTCTGGCGAAATAACGACACTACCATCTAGACACATGTCCGAAAGCTATTCCAGAACGGTTGAGGCGACGCGTCGGCGCTTGTCCGGAAAGCAGGCCGACACGGTCGACAAACTCACCCGCTCGGCGCTGGAAGTGCTTTCGCGAGAAGGTTTCGCGGGCATGACCATCCGGATGGTCGCCGCGAACGCCAAGGTCGGCACCGCGACCGCGTACACCTATTTCTCCTCCAAGGAACACCTGGTCGCGGAAATCTTCTGGCGCAGGCTGCGCGCGACGCCCTCACCGGTGAGCGACGACCCGGACGCCACCGTGCGCGTGATCGCCGAGCTGCGCGGCATCGCCCTGCTGGTCGCCGACGAACCGGAATTGTCCGGTGCGGTCACCAGCGCGCTACTCGGTCGGGATCCCGATGTCGAGCATTTGCGGTCGCGCATCGGCCTGGAAATTCGCGCGCGCCTCGCCCACGCCCTGTCCGAATCCGCCGACCCCGATATCGTGGAATCGCTGGAATTGCTCTACGCGGGCGCGCTGGTACATGCCGGCATGGGCTACCGGTCCTATTCGGATATCGCGGACCGCATCGAGCGGTCCGCGTTGCTCATCCTGAGGTGACACCGCTTCCGCGTCACTGGCCGGCCAGGCCGAGTTTCAGCGCCGCCCCGCCGTCGACGAACATCTGCAAGCCGGTCACGTAGCGCGACTCGTCGGAGGCCAGGTACGTCACCGCGTGCGAGATGTCCGAGGACTCCACGAACGGAATCGGCATGGCCTGCATGAACGGAAAGGTGACCTCCGCGTCCTCGCGCGTCGGGTTCTGCACGTCGGGACGGAAGATCTGGTACATGCCCGGGTTGTGCAGCATGTCGGTGTCGACATTGGTCGGATGCACCGCGTTGATGCGGATCGAGCTCGGTCCCAGCGTCAGCGCCAAAGTCTGGGTGTAGGAACGGATCATCTTCTTGGACAGACCGTAACCGTCGCCGCCGGGGCCTTGCAGCGCCTGCTGGCCGTTGAAACCGGTCTGCGGCACCAGCCCCGCGACCGACCCGGTGACGATGATCGAGGCGCCCGCGCCCAGGTGCGGCAGGGCGGCGTGCACCGTGTTCACCACACCCACGAAGTTGACGTCGAAGACGTCGACGAATCCCTGCAGCGGCACGTGGTGACCGAGCGGGCAGATCCCGGCGTTCGCCACCACCACGTCCAAGCGCCCGAGTTCGGCGACGCCCGCGGCGATCGCCGCTTGCAGCGCGGGGCGATCGCGCACGTCGACCTGCTCGGCCACGACCCGGCGGCCGGTCCGGGCGACCAGTTCCTTCGTCTCGGCCAGGTCCGCCGCGGTCGCCAAGGCGTAGTCGTTGCTGCCGATATCGGCGCAGATGTCGAAGGCGATGATGTCGGCGCCCTCCTGCGCCAAGGCGACCGCGTGACTGCGGCCCTGCCCCCGCGCCGCACCGGTCACCAAGACGACTTTGCCGCTGACCCGATCCATGTTTCCTCCGCCGTGCTCGTCACCGGTTTCCGCCGCCCGCTCGGCGCGCCGGGCCAGCTATATGGAATAGTTACCGGACATCTGTCTGGACGATACTACGGACATTGGTATTGGATCAATCGCTCGTCGTGCCGCCGAACCCGTCCCGGCACCCGGCTCTTCCAGGAGGCGCACCGATGCCCGACCGACCACGCCATCTCGATTCCCCGCTCGTCGTGACGCTCATCAAGTACATGTCGAGAGCGCAGGTCTGGGTCTTCCGCCGGACCCGGGGACGCATCGGCGGGCGCTGGCGCGTCGGTGCGGGTTTCCGCAAGCCGGTGCCGACCTTGCTGCTCGAGCACCGGGGCCGGAAAACCGGCAGGCTGTTCACCGTTCCGCTGCTGTATCTGGCCGACGGCGCCGACCTGGTGGTCGTCGCCTCACAGGGCGGGCTGCCGAACCATCCGCAGTGGTATTTCAACCTCCTGGCGCATCCGGTGACCCGGGTGCAGATCGGCGCCGAGCACCGTCTCGTCCGCGCCCGCGTGGCCACGCGGGAGGAGAGAGATCGCCTGTGGCCCTTGCTCGTCGCCCGCTACGCGGACTTCGACAGCTACCAGTCCTGGACGGAGCGGGAGATCCCGGTGCTGCTTCTCCAGCCGGAGGACGGGTCGCACTGAGCCCGGCGCGTCGGCCCGGGTCCGCGCCCACGCTCCCCCATGATGTTCAGCGTTCCCCGCGCGGTGGACGCCGCCCGCCGCCGGAGCGGTGCGACGCAATCGATCGACTCGACAGAGGATGGGAGAGCGTGTGGCGAAAATGGGTAGGCGAAAACGGTCCAGGCTGATCACCAACGGGATGCTGCGGGAAGAGCATCGGACGCGAGAGCCCGGCGGTCCGGCCGCGCTACCGGCCGAACCGGAGCCCGAGCGCACGGACGTGGCCGAGCAGGTGCGCACGCTCGACCTCGACGCCCTCGCCGCGCGTGTCCGTTCGCGGCGGCGGGAGAGGAAATGGACCCAGGCGGACGTGGCGGGCAACGGCGGCCCGCCTGCCAAGGTGGTCAGCGAGATAGAGCGGTCCCGCAATCCACAGCCCAGCGCCGAGGTGCTCGACCGGCTCGACGCGGGACTCGAATGGCCGCCCGGCACCAGCGCGACGATCCTCGGAGCCGAGCGGGCAAGCGAACTCGCCGCGGCGCGCTGAGCCGACAGCTCCGAAAAGCGGCCGGTCGGAGGAATTCCGGGACATCTCCGACCGGTCGAGCCGGAACGCTCATCGGTTGCTGCCAGCGCTGATAAGCTGCTCCGCGACCGTGGACGACTGCGCTTGCGCCGCCGGAGTGCGCGGGTCCGGCCGTGCTGGACGCAGCTGCGAAACCTGATGAAGAAATGGACGAATCATGCAACTCCGCGGCATCACTGCGGCAGCGGTACTCGCCATCGGCTCGTTGACCATCGGCGCGAGCGTCGCGCACGCCGAACCCGCTCCCGACATCACCTACTCCGCCAGGCTCGTCGACGATATGGTCGTCGCCGCGCTGCGAGGCGGAACCTTCGAATTGGCCAAAGCGCTGCGGGACCAGCCCGCGGGTGCGGAGAACGCCCGACTAACCGAGCGTGACGGCGTGCTCGTCGACCGCACCGGCGCCCCCGCCGACGTCGCGCAGGTGATCGACGTGGTCGACATCCGTGACCGCGACGGCCACGTCGCCATGACACTGCCCCTCGACTTCCGGATCGCGGGCACCGGCATTCCGGTCCGTCCGGAGTTGAAGAAGGACAGCACGGTCCTGGAGCTTCATCCGACCAGGCCGGAAGGCATCGCGATCGGCGAAACGCTCGTCGCGACACCGGTCGCGTCCATGGCCGAGAACCAGCGCGCGCGTGACGAATTCGCCAGCCAGTTCGGACTCGCCACCGCCATCGGCGGTTTCGTCGGCACCGCCATCGGCGCCGCGATCGGCTGCCTGGCCACCATCGCCGTCGGTTGCGTTGCCGGTCTGCTGGCCGGCGCGAGCCTCGGCGGCATCCTCGGAACCATCGCGGTCGGCGGACCCACCCTCGTCGTGGCCGGGGTCGACTTGCTCACCACGCTGCAAGCCGCCGAGGGCACCACCCGCTTCGCGGACAAGCCCGCGCAGATCGCACCGGCACCACCCAGGTGACCGCCCGGCGGCGCGTGCCGCCGCCCGGCGAAGCCATGGACGACCGCGTCGCTACAGCGGCGCGGTCGTCGTGTTCGAGCGCCCCACGCGCTCGTCGTTGATCAGGTGGTAGGCGCGCCCCAGGTCGTCGAGGGCCCGCTCCCATCTGGTGTCCGCGTCGTTGCCGCGGGGGTTGCGGCTGAGCAGCAGCAGCGCCTCGGCCGCATCGGTCGACCGCGCGGCGGCGTCCAGCAGCACCGGCACCGGGTCCACGGTGGTGCCCGCCGCCAGCGCGCCGATGCGATCGTGCAGCCAGTGCGCGTCGAAACGGACCTGCTCCGTGGGATTCTCGCCGTTGACCGGCAAGGTGCTCATCGCGGCGGCGCGCGCGGCCTCCGTCTCGTCCATCGTGGTCGTGACGACCTCGCGCAGCTCACTGCTCGCAATCCGATGTAGCAAACCGATCAGTAGGACACGTTCCGCGTCCGGACCACGCAGACCCGTGTCGCCCAACCGTGCGCCGACCTGGTCCGGGTCGACGCGCAGAATCGACAGAACCGCTCGCAACTGCGCGATCGTAACCAATTCGTCCGCCCCTCCTCATCGTCGCGGCCCCACCATCACACTTCGGCGACAGCCTGCCAAACCCGGAGCACGTTAACCATCGGGTAGCCATTTTGCCGATACGGCGTGTCTTCGTCGGACCTCGTATTCCACTGGCAACTCGCCGCGCCCGGCGATCGCCGACCCGGTTCGGCGTTGCGGTCCAGGTCACCCCGAACGGCAGGATAAACCGGGTCCCAACTTGGGTACTCCACTCGCTATGAGAGCGATACCGGCGCGGGTCACTGGTGACACGACCACGCCCGCAGTGCGCGAGTCCGAACACGGCGGTGCGATCGCGAGCACGAAATGGCGACGCATCAGAGAGGTGATCGCCACCCGCACCGTGGCCGACGCTACGCGGGAAGTGTCGATCGAAGTGGGGAAACCGCAGATGGCGCCGGGCGACACCGGCGTGGTGTGCGGATTCCGCATCCAGGGCATCGGCGAGCGATGGGCGCACGGCGCCGACTCCATCGCCGCGCTCTACCGCGCCTTCCAGGAGATCGCACTGGAGCTGCGGCAGGCCAACAGCCACGGCGCGCACTTCACGGTGGCCGAGCCCTCCGACCCTTGCTTCTGTC
>NZ_JABLTE010000204.1 GCF_013315795.1 Nocardia barduliensis | reverse complement strand
CGTGAACTCGGGGAGCAGCGGTTTCACGATGTCCCACAACGCATCCGGGACCAGCCGTTGAGCAAGCCTGTCGACCACGGGTCACATCATGCCGGACAACGAATTACACCCACGTAAGACGTCCTCTAAATTCCTCAACGACGTTGGCTGGGGCGACGTCCCGCCCCGCTATGGCGGCAGCCCCTACCAGATGTGGCGCATCTCCCGCGGGCAGGGCCTGTTCGTCCGCCTTCGGGAAGCGCTCAAGGACGATCCGTCTGCTGCCGGCTTGGTCGCCTGGCTTGATCAGATGATCGCCGAACCAGGGGCACGCAAGCGGCATGACCGCGAGGCTATTCCGTCGTGAGCTGCGTTTGCGCCCGATGCCGTGGCACGCCGAACGCGTAGCGGTTGATCAACGCGACCGATCCTGTTTTCTCACTTCCTGCAAATCCCCTGTCAGTGGTGGGGCAGGTGTAGAACCGTACCTATTCAGCTCTGGGGTTTTGGTCATTCATGTTTGCGAACGCTTCATTCTGGTCATGCTCGAATATCAGCGATCGCTCCGCGCTGTCGACGAGCTGGTCATACGTGATGACCTCAATCCGATTTAGCCCCGCAGTGTACTGTCGCAGTGTTCGAGTGACATCCTCACGTTTCGCGTCAGGAGGTCGGTGATGGTTTGAATGTCCAATAACCACTGTTGCGAATACACGGCTCATGTCGTATTCCTGGCCGAGCTCGCGGCTGTATATGGTCGACAGTGTAGCGCCTTGTTCATCGAGTCCGCGTAGATAGTTCATTGCTTGTGCGGTCGCTTCGTGCACCTCAGGACCGACAATCCAGTGATTACGATGACGCGTGATGAGCTTCTTGATGCATGGACCTTTTAGTTCCACGACATGCAGGGTTCCGTCCGCGCCGAGCAGCGGGATGTCCGTTTGGTCCAACTTAGCTAAGGATCGATGTTTGGCAACTCCGACATAACGGCCTCCGAAGATCCAGTAAGCGTTTCCAATCAAATTCTGAACGTCAGTCTCGGTACTGCTCGGGTTGTCGATCAGTTCACGTAGTTGCGAGACGAGTTTGCGACGATTGTCGATGACGGCGGACTGGGCTGCGGAAATGCCTATGTCGCTGCTGGCGATAAGGCTGACAATCTGCTCGATGTTTGAGTGTCGTACAAGAGCATCGACAATTGCCTGCGGGTCAATGTCGCTGCCTCGTAGTAGATCGACCAGCGCCACACTTGGTGAGTCGGCGTCCACGATCTGGTAGCGGCCGGTTCTTGCAACTTCATTGTGAAGAAATCCCAGTAGCTTCTCAATTTCGTCGTTCTCGCAGTACCAGGCATTTTTGTCGGCTGTATCATCATCGAAATCCACGGTCCGGCCACCGCGGATGTCAATTGTGCGGAACCGGAGATCGCGATTCCTGACCTCACCATCGGTTGGATTGCCATAATGACTAAAAGTGACTGTCTTTATGACATCCCGCCCCTTCTTGAGGACTGCGCCTTTCTGGCTTAGCCGACGACCGCTCGGGCGATTAAGCCAGATCATGAAGGCGTTCTCATGATCGTCAGATGCGTTTGTGCTCCTACTCAACACTATCTCCGATCAGCGGTGATATGATGTGACGAACATTGACGGAGTCAGGTGAAGACTATGGCCGTCCCCGGGCGCCGCGAATAAAGACGCTGACGCACCTCCGTTGAACTTAACACTTGACAGGTATAGAGAATTTTTCGAAGAGCGTGCCTGCGTTTAGCTTGTGCTGTGCCAACTGGCTTGCGACTGCCGTTTCATCGCCCCAACTACCCAGGCCATCGGCCAGTGCTACAGCAAAACCGGCCGCGGCACGCTTAAGTTCGTCAAGCTTGTCCGGCGTTACGATCCGCATGCCCTCAACAGCGGTGGCGTCTTTATGGAGAGTCGGACTGGGATGGAGCATGACCGGCAGCTGAGCTACTTCCGGATACTCCTGGCGGTCCCACCGAACGCTGCCGCCGAGCTGGTCAGCGTCTTTTTTCGCGATAGTGGCTGTGCTACGACCCGTCTTCAGCTCGATCACTGCATGACGGGTGGTGTCGATGAGCCAGAGATTATCCGGACCGGTGCCGTACTGCTTTTCGGGCCGCGCCGATACGAAGCCGAGATGCTCGCCGATCCGTTGCCACGCAGCTTCGGCCTGATCGGTCCGGTCCTCATCGCCCCAGACGATCTCATCGAAGAGCGCACGAATACCAAGCACAAGCTGGGTCGGATCGCTGTACTCGTTGCGGAGGAACTCTGCGGCGGCCCGCGCCTGGGTAGCTGTTGCGCGAAGCTTGCTCGGACTGATGCCTGAGAGGGGGCGTAGCAACAGAGGATTGTCTGCAATAGCCGAATTCTGCTGTTGCTGAGCAATATTGGGATCAAAGAGGTGGGTGTACGCAGCCTGCTGCTCTCGCAGTAAACCGCGCAGCTCAAGATCATCGGTCTCGTTGATCGCCTTCTGAAGCCGATCGGCTGCCGAGCGGGTCTGTCCGCGAGCCGCAAAGTCGAACGCCTCACGAATCGCGACTGCCTCGGGTCGAACAACTCCGGCATCCGCGTACCGCACGCCAGCACGAGCATGCCGGCTACGGGTGACCCAGTTCGGATCCTCTGTGAGGCACGCAGTCAGTGCGAACCGAACAGCATCCAAGCCCTTGTGCTCGATCTGGCGGGCGATCTGGTCACTGAGGTCAAGCTGGATGCGGGTGGCTGGCGAAAAGTGCTTGCGCAGCTGCGGGTCGCTGGTCGCGATCCCCAGTGCTGCACCCATCAACAGCACGGCGCAGTAGTCGTCCGCTGCCCGGATACCCCGACCCATTCCTTGCTCAATGCGGTGGACTGCTCGGATTCGCCGTGCCGGACTTCGAACAAGAACCGCCGACTCACGGCGCTCCGTCGCATCCATCGGTTCGGGGACGCCGTCCAAAATCAAGAGCCGACAAGCGCTGTTCGGTAGGTCGACACCGTCGTATTTGTTGACCAGCACAACTAGACCGACATGCGACTTCTTAAGCTCCTCGACGGTGTCCTGGAGGTCGCCAACGTACGCGGTCACGTCGGCGTAGTCAGCCCATCGTGCTGCGGCCGGTTTGCTGGGGACCAGTACGACGACATTGATTGGTGTGGCTTCCGGTGTGCCATCGCCGTCCCAGTCGCCATCGGCGAACTGGCGAGCCAGGACTCTTACAGCGTCGTCGTCAAGCGAGGGGTTCAGCGCCACAGGTGCAAGGATCATGCGGTCGCCGAGGTCCGCGGCGCTGCCCGGCGTTATTGCCCGTCCGAGTGCCGCCGCGTCAGCATCCATGTCGGTGACGAGAACGCTGTCGTCAGACAGCGTCGCAGTCAGGTAGACCCGGCGCTTCGCGTGCACGAACGAAGGAATCACGCTTATCGGCAGCGCTGGCGGTCGAACTTCGATGGCGCGTGACGTCACGGTGGCGGCGCACAGGCCGAGTACTTCGGAGATCAGTGGCCATTCAAACTTGAAATCGTCGTCCAGCCGGTAAGGAAAAATCTCAGCCCTGACTGCTTCCTGCTTGTCAGCCCAAGACCAGTATGGGATACGAACTAGCGCTGCGTAATCGCCGCCCTGGACGTCTTCCCACGCCTTTAGTGACTGTGACTTCAGATCATCGGCGAACAAGTCGAGCAGTTTACCGTAGAGCTCATGGGATTTCGGGACTGTCAATCGGAACTGGCCTTCGGCGACAGCCAAGGCCGCGTGTGCATCATCTACGATGACAACGCCGAGATCGATCGGCTCTCGTCCATCACCCACTACTCCGAACCGAGACTTGCCGTTCACCAATGTGTGAAAAGTCGTGACCAAGATGGCGCGGCCGCTGCGAAAGCTGATGTCATCGGGGTCGGCGGCGATCGAAAGCCCAAGTGCTTCCGCTTCCTGGCGAACACGGGCAGCGAGGTAGGTGTCTGGCGCTAGGTAGACAGCCTTGCCGATCCCCTCGTTCAGGGTGCTCTGAGCGATGAGGAGGCCTACGACGGTCTTCCCGCCTCCGGTGTTCTGCTTGATGACGTTGTCGTGCTGGTCACGCTCTGTGTACCACTTCTCCAGCACCTCGCCCTGCTCTTGCCGGAGGTAGGACCATGGCCGTTTGGGGAGGGCGTTGAAGATATCGCGGGGCCGCACCAGTGGGGCGGAAGACTTGGCGCCGATACTCGACCAATCGAGCGCCATGGATGCCGCCCCCTTCTCTCTGCACTCGCCATGTCTGATGCTGCTTCAGATGTCACGTATACGCTACGCCCGCAGGGCAGATGTGTCCGCTGATTCTTCGATGCCTGCCCTCATCCGGGCTCCCCAATCGCAATGCGCCGCCACCTGATCCGACTCGTTCACTCCGGAACTTGCTCTCCGACGCCACCTGCCTCGTCCGCGGGATCGTGATCGGTAGGCAGCTGAGGCGGCGGGCGATGGCCGCCTTACTGGACCTCGATTTAGTCCTGGGTAACGTCTCGTGCCGTGTGCCCGACATCCGTGGTGGCCGGGACGAGCAACGACCAGGAAAGACCAGCACATGCCCACGATGATCCAGGTTGGTGAACGCTATCACCGCCTCGGTGGCAAGACCCGTAGAGCGACACGCCACCAGGTCGAAACGGTGCCCGCGGCCCGTGCGGCGCTGATCGCGGTTGCGCAGCTCGGTGAGAAAATCACCTACACGGATCTGGCGGCGGCCATCGGCGCGTACAGCTACCGCAACATCGGAATGCTGCTCGATGCGGTGGCCGTCGACTGTGAGAAGCGTGGTGAGCCGAACTTGCCTGCCATTGCGGTCACTGTCGCAACTGGCGAACCGGGCTATGAGTACGCACACTGCAACCGCGATCGCGTACGCCGCGACCAGCAGGATGTCTGGAACTACTGGCGCAGCCACAGAAGCCTCAGCGGTGACGAATGACTTCAGCGTTTGGTCGACCTCTGGCAGATCGCAGCACTGGCTTAGTCTGGAGCGTCTGGGTGTGTCCGACCGCCGATTCGCGCTGCGGTTAGCCAAGGGGGGTGGGGCCATTCGTGCGATTTGGAACCGAATGAGCGCTGCAAAGGCGTTCAATTTGAGCTAGACCCCGACCTTTCCGCCGATACACTGGCGCCGAAGCGTTCCGTCGAGCAAGCCGGAAAGCGGGACCATGAACCAGGTGCCGACATGGCTGGCAATCGTTCAGTCGACTGCCACAACGATAGGTGTTCTGATCGCTCTGGGGGTCGCGGTCTTTCAAGTGCGAAAGGCGCAGCAGGACAAAGCGATCCAAGACGAGCAGATGGCCGAGGATCGCCAGCGGTACGAAGCTCAGATGGCCGCCCTACAGCGCGCGGAAGACGATCGGATCGCGGCGCAGGCACGGAGGGTCGTTCCTACGCTCTTCCGAGCGGCGATCTTCGGCCCGGACATGTGGAGCGTGAAGGTCGCCAACCACAGCAACTCACCGATCACCGAGTTGTCCGTGTCAGTGGAAGCCGTCGACGCAGAGGAACAGAAAGTCCCGGACGGCTGCGAGCCGGCGAGCGGGCGAATCAGCACCGAAGCGTTGTTCTCGCAGTTCATCAACGAAGCGCTGACCGGCGCGATGTCGGCCACGCTGAACCGCGCTGGCTACGGCATGTTCGGAAGTGGTGCATCTCTGGCGGCTGGACGTGCGGCACAGCAGCTGACTCCGCATGTCACCGAAGCGATGAAAGAAGCACTGACTGGGCAGCTTGCCACTGAATGGCCCAGGACTTTGACGCCGGAACAGAGCGCGGTGATGGCATACGCCGCCATTGCCGATGTAGCTCGGCTGAAAGTGACCATCCGATTTACCGACGAGGCCGGCTACCGATGGGTTCGCACGGAAAGCGGCGTGCCTCGCCGCGACGATACCGAAGGGGACATGTAGAAGCGGGCCGACGCGGCGGTCGCTCTGGGTTGGTCTCTCGTCCGTATCCCGCTTACTTTTGTTGCCCACCGGGTGGCCGGATCGTTACCCCTTTGTCTCGCAGGAGCTTCGCTACCGTGCGCTTGGCCATCTGGTGCTCGACCTTCAGCTGAGCCATGGACGCACCAGATTCGTACTTGGCGACGATCTGGGCCGTCTCCTCGGCGGTCAGGTGCTTTTTGCGGCCCACGAGCCGGGGCGACTCGGGCACGCTGGAGGCCGATCGTCCCCCTCGTGCCACCCGCTCAGACAGCTTGACCAGGCGTTCCAGCAGCACGGTTTGTTTCGAGTAGTTTCCCGCAAGGTCCACGAGTGCGAGGCCCATGCCCACGGAGGGCATGGGCCTCGCTCGTTCCGCTGAGTGTTTGGTGGGGGTGCAACCCCCACACCCCGCCCGGCGGGCTTCGCCCCCGGAC
>NZ_JABLTE010000203.1 GCF_013315795.1 Nocardia barduliensis | reverse complement strand
CGAGCACGATGGACCATGCGGTGGAAGCCCGCGGTCAACGCGTTCGCGATCACCTTCGCCGACCGCTGGCCCGACGCCCGAACCTACTGAGAGAAACCGCCGGAAACACCTTTAGCGAGATAGACCCGCGATCTGTCGAAGGAGTGGCGATGAGTGAGGCCACCTATACGGTGCGCGGTATGACCTGTGGGCACTGCGCGAATGCGGTGACGCGGGAGCTGCTGAGCGTCACCGGCGTGCACGGTGTCGATGTCGATGTGGCCTGCGGCCGGGTCGTGGTCACCAGCGAGCGACAAGTGGGCGAGGACGAGGTGCGCGCGGCTGTGACCGAGGCCGGCTTCGAGTTGGTCGGCTGATGCCCGACCGTCGAGAGCGCCGCGGAGACGATGAGCATGCGCGAGGGTGACAGATGAGTGAGTTCACCGATCATGCGTCCACCGGTGTGCGGCGACAGGTGGAGCTGTCGATCGCGGGAATGACGTGTGCGTCGTGCCCGCCGCGGATCGAACGCCGCCTCGGCAAGCTCGACGGTGTCGTCGCGACGGTGAACTTCGCGACGGGCAAGGCCGAGGTCAGCTACCCCGACACGGTGTCGGAGTCGGATGTGATCGACGCGGTCTCCGAGGCCGGTTACACGGCAACGGTTGCGCGTCCCGAGACCGCTGCCGCGGCGAGCGACGCCGACGACTATGACGAGCACACGCGGTCGATGCGGCAGCGGATGTGGGTCTGTCTCGCGCTCGCTGTTCCGGTGACGGTGCTGGCGATGGTGCCGCCACTACAGTTCACCAACTGGCAATGGCTGTCGCTGACTTTGGCTGCGCCGGTGGTGGTGTGGGGTGCGTGGCCATTGCACCGGGCGGCGTGGGCGAACCTCAAACACGCCACCGCCACCATGGACACCCTGATCTCGGTGGGTGTGCTGGCCGCGTTCGGCTGGTCGCTGTTCGCCTTGTTCCTCGGCGATGCCGGAGTTCCCGGGTTGCGGCACAGCTTCTCGCTCAGCGCCGAACGCGGGATGGCCGGGCAGAACATCTACCTGGAAGTAGCCGCCGTCTTGACCACGGCGATTCTGGCGGGCCGGTTTTTCGAGGCACGCGCCCGCCGCCGCGCGGGCGCGGCGTTGCGGGCGCTACTGGAGTTGGGCGCGAAAGATGTCGCTGTCCTGCGCGACGGCGGCGAGGAGCGGATCCCGATCGACCAGCTGGTGGTGGGCGATCGGTTCCTCGTGCGGCCCGGGGAGAAGATCGCCACAGACGGTGTGGTGGAAGAGGGTAATTCGGCGGTCGATGCGAGCATGCTGACCGGTGAGTCGATGCCGGTCGAGATCGGTCCCGGCGATCCGGTGGTCGGTGCGACCGTCAACGCGGGCGGCCGTCTGGTGGTTCGTGCGGGCAGGGTCGGTGCGGACACCCAGTTGGCGCAGATGGCGAAGCTGGTGGAGCAGGCGCAGAACGGCAAGGCTCAGGTCCAGCGGCTGGCCGATCGGGTTTCGGCGGTGTTCGTGCCGGTCGTCATCGCGATCGCGATCGCCACTGGGCTGGCGTGGCTCGTAGTCGGCGCCGGGGCGGCGTTCGCGTTCAGCACCGGGGTCGCGGTGTTGATCATCGCCTGTCCGTGCGGACTCGGGTTAGCCACGCCCACAGCGCTTTTGGTCGGCACTGGGCGAGGCGCGCAACTCGGTGTCCTGATCAAGGGACCGGAGGTGCTGGAATCGACGCGCCGCATCGACACCGTGGTACTCGACAAGACCGGCACCGTCACCACCGGCAAGATGGCCCTGCTGGAGGTCCACGCGGAAGGCGATGCCGGCGAGATCGAGATCCTGCGGCTGGCAGGCGCGCTGGAAGATGCCTCCGAGCACCCGATCGCCAAGGCCATCACCAGCAGCGCTGTCGAGCGAGTGGGCGCACTGCCCGCCGTCACCGACTTCGCCGGCCTGGAAGGGCTCGGCGTGCAGGGCACCGTCGACGGCCGTGCCGTGCTGGTGGGCCGGGCGATGCTGCTCGAGCAACGCGGGATCGAACTCCCGGCTGGCTTGCGCTCGGTCATGGAGCGCGCCGAGTCCCAGGGGCGTACGGCGGTCACCGTCGCATGGGACGGCACCGCGCAGGGTGTGCTGGTTGTCGCCGACACCGTCAAACCGACCTCGGCGCAGGCAGTTCGCGGCTTGCGGGCACTGGGGCTGCGGCCGGTGCTGCTCACCGGCGACAACACCGCCGCCGCGCTGGCGATCGCCGCCGAGGTCGGCATCTGCGAGGTGATCGCCGAGGTCCTGCCCACCGGCAAGGTCGATGTCGTCAAGCAGCTGCAGGCCGAGGGCCGGGTCGTGGCAATGGTCGGCGACGGTATCAACGACGCCGCCGCGCTCGCTCAGGCCGATCTCGGGCTGGCCATGGGCACCGGTACCGACGTCGCCATCGAAGCCTCGGACCTGACCTTGGTCCGTGGCGATCTCATGGCCGCGGTCGACGCCATCCGGTTGGCGCGCCGCACCCTGCACACGATCAAGGGCAATCTGTTCTGGGCGTTCGCCTATAACGTCGCTGCGCTGCCGCTGGCCGCGACCGGGCTGCTGAACCCGCTGATCGCGGGTACGGCGATGGCGTTCTCCAGCGTGTTCGTGGTGTCGAACAGCCTACGGCTACGGCGATTCCGGCCCACACCCGTTGCCGAACCCGCGTCGGTCACCGACGCTCGCGCCGACGTTGCGCCCGGTGAGGATCGGCTCGGCGATCCTCGTCTCGACGAAACCGAACCGACCGAGCTCGAACATTTGGCGCGCCACGAACGCGGTCCCGGCCGCCGAACGCGACGTACTCGCCCGCCCGATCGTGCATGCCCTCGGCAAAAGCCAAGAACAGCAAAAGACCGGACTCGATAGCCGGGTCCAAACACACGAAATGAACAACCGAGCAAGGAGACAAACCAATGACCCCGAACATGATGGCGAACCTGCAGTCCTGGTGGAACTGCCAGCTGATGATGCTGGGGCTTGGCCGAGTGCGGCATGTGTCCGAAGATGCCCCAGTAGCAGAAGGTTTGCGATGGAATCGCTCCTGGTCACCCTCGCCGTGCTGGCCTGCCCGGTCGGCATGGGTCTGATGATGTCGTACATCCGCGGCCACGGCATGCGCAATCCTGACGACACCACCGACGGCAAGGCCACCAAGCAGGAAATCGCCAGAATGCGCACCGAGATCGAACAGCTGAAGGCTGAGCGACGCGACCACAAGGCGCTGTGATGTCGACCTGGCTCGCCGCCGGACTCGCGACTGCAGGGGCGCGCACCTATGTCTGCTGTATCCACCCGATGCTGCGGGGTAGTTGCCGGATGGGCGCGAAACCGGTCGGCGTCGAGCACGACCTCGCCGAGCTGCGCGCGCAGCAGCGGTCCATGGGTGAGCAGGCCGACAGCGAAACCAGCGAGAGTAGGTGATAAAGGTGACCGAACCGTATCGCGCACAGCCATGGATACGTGCCGGTGATGCTGACCGTGAACGTGTGGCTGCCCAGCTGCAGACCGAGGTCGGCACCGGCAGGTTGACGCTCGCGGACTACACCGAGCGTCTCGACGCGGCCTACCGTGCGAAGACCATCGGCGAACTCGACGGCCTGACGAACGATCTGCCGGTAGCGGACGCGTCGGCGACACCGCAACCCAGCCGATCCCGGGCTCCGGTGATCGCCGCATTGGCCGCTGCCGGAGTGCTCGCCGCGCTCACCCTCGGATTCGTCGCGGGCCCACCCGCCGGCGCACTGAGCGACATGGCCGAGCGCATGGACACCATGACCTCGCAGATGGGGCAGCCATGCCACTGACCATCACCCGGCCGCCGACATAGGCGGCCGCGGGAATCCCGGCGATGCGCCGACAGATCGCAGGCAAGGGCTCTGACAATGGGTGAATTGTTGATCGGCACAACACTATTGGCGTCGTTTCTCGGCGGCGTGGTAGCCCTGCTGGCACCCTGCTGCGTGTCGGTGATGCTGCCAGCCTACCTAGCCACCGGATTCCGGCACCGCGGCGGCGTCGTCGCGGCCACGCTGATCTTCGGTGCCGGCGTGGCCACAGTGATCCTGCCCATCGGCCTGGGTGCCACCGCGGTGAGCAGACTGTTCATCGAACAGCACATCTGGGTGTTCTCGATCGGCGGGGCACTGATGATCATCGGCGGCGTCGCGGTGCTCACGGGCTGGAAGCCGAACCTGCCCATGCCCAGCATGCGCACGGCGCGCGAGGACAGCTACTCCTCGGCCTATCTGCTGGGTGCGTTCTCCGGGATCGCCAGCGCCTGCTGTACACCGGTCCTGGTCGGTGTCGCGGTCCTCTCGGGGGCGTCCGGTTCGTTCCCCGTGGCCCTGACCGTCGCGGCATCCTATGTGGCCGGAATGGTCGCACCGCTGGCACTGGTCGCGCTGATCTGGGATCGACGCCGAGAACGGGCCACTCGACTGTTCACCGACCGAACCCTGCGGATCCGGGTAGGCCACCGGCGGCACGACCTCGCGGTCGGGACCGCGCTGAGCGGCGTGCTGATGATCGGCATGGGCGTACTGACCGGGGTGCTGGCGTTCACCGGCGCCGGAATGAATACCGGCGGCTGGCAGGCCGAGGTCAGCGCGTGGCTACAGCACATCAGCGACCGGATCCAAGACACCGTGTCCTGGCTGCCCGGCGGAGTCGTCGCCGCACTACTCATAGCAACTACAGCCCTGCTGATCCGCCGCTGCCTCCGTCCACGCACACCGACCGCGGACACCCGCGATCCATACTGCGGCGACGAGCACACGCCCGCACCGATACCGGAATCTGTCGAGGAGGACCGACAGTGAACGCCAACAGCGATAAGACCGCCACCACACGACCAGTCGGCAAACGTGACCGAAATATTCGCCGCCGGCGCATCGCCGCCCAGCAGACTGCGGCCCAGCCGCCGGAAGCCGCCGACGAACGACGCTGGCCGACACTCGTGGCGATACTCGCCGTCCTGGCCGTGGGTGCCCTGTTCCTGATCTACCAGAATGCTCGCAGTAACCAAGACACCGCCGCCGACGGCGGCAGCGGCTACCGGCACGTCGCCGGAAACCCCGGGATCGGCGCACCCGCCCCCGATTTCACCCTGACCTCCCACACCGGCGACACCGTCTCACTCAGCGACTACCGCGGACGCAGTGTGCTGCTGTACTTCCAGGAAGGTCTCATGTGCAAGCCCTGCTGGGACCAGATCACCGACCTCGAAAACAACCAGGCCGCACTGAAAGCAGCCGGGATCGACGCAGTGGTATCGATCTCCCACGACCCGGTCGCGCAGCAGGCACGCAAAGCCGCCGACCAGAAAGTGTCGACCCCGATGCTGGCCGACCCAACCCAACAAGTCATCCACGCCTACGACGCCCACAAATACGGGATGATGCGCGAGCAGACCGCCGGGCACAGCTTCGTCCTCGTCGGACCCGACGGCACCATCTCCTGGCGCGCCGACTACGGCGGCGCCCCCAACTACACCATGTTCGTCCCCACCAACAAGCTCCTCGCCGACCTGGCCACCGAACGCAAACCATGACCGCCCCAGTCGCGATCACCCTGCTCACCCAACCCAACTGCGCATTCTGCGACCACGCCAAACAGGTCCTGCACCACGTGAGCACCGACTACGCGCTACACATCACCGAGATCGACCTCGCCACCAACGGAGGCCGCGCGCTGGCACAGAAAGCGGGAGTACTGTTCGCTCCCGGAGTCCTCATCGACGGCGAACCCTTCTGCTTCGGGCGCCTGTCGGAACGCAAACTGCGCCGCACCCTCCGCAAGCGGAACCGCACACTGCCGTCGGACGGGCCGTCACCCACGGGCTCATCGGAGCCCTCCGAATCGACGAGAAACCAAGGTAACCGAAAACAATGACCACGATCGAAGTGCTCACCGTACCCAACTGCCCGAACGCACCCGCCACCATCGAACTACTGCGCACCTGCCTGCACCGGCTGCACCTCAACATCCCCATCCAGCAGCGGATCGGTGAATACCCCTCGCCCACCATCCTTATCGACGGCGTCGACCTGATGGGCACACCGCCCAGCGCCACGCCAACCTGCCGACTCGACCTTCCCACCAAAGAGCAGATCATGACCGCGCTATGCCGTCGCCGCACATAAGACTTTCTCTATCCCGCGACTCGTTTCCGGCGCAGGTCCAAGCGAGTGTCCATCGCACATGCGCTGCTCGAACCCGTCGATGAACTCGGCCGGATCAGAATCGGAGGGCAGCGCTGTTGCCGGTGGTGCAGCCGCCCGGTCTTCTACCAGGACATTCGTTCGCAGTGCTCGGCGGTGTTGTGACGCTCGACCTGCAGGGTGGCGTGGTGCAGGGTGAATCTGTCGGCCAGTAGCCGTTGCGCCGAGCCCAGCACGGTATCGGGGTCGGCATCGTCGTCGATCGCCACGTGCGCGGAGGCCACCTCCATCCCGCAGGTCAACGTCCACACGTGCAGGTCATGGACCTGCCGCACCCCGGTCAGCGCCTCGAGAGCGGCGGTGACGTCGTCCACGTCCGGACCTGCCGGGGCGTGCTGGAACAGGATCCGCAGGGCCTGCTTGCCCAGGTTGTATGCCCTCGGCAGCACGAACTGGCCGATACCCACACCGATGAGCGGGTCCGCGTAGCGCCAGCCGAACACCAGCGTCACCAGGCCGCTGACGAGCACACCGAGGGAACTCGGTTCGGTTGCGCGTCGGGCCGCTCGGGTGGGGTCGAGGATCGCTCGTCGTTACGGCGGGCTCAGTCATCGCGCACCGCCGCGAGTGCATCCCGCACAACGGTGATGACATCGGGGTCCTCGTCGGCGGGAGTCGTGAGCGCGATCTCGTGATCGGTGGTGGTGCGGTCGGGGGT
>NZ_JABLTE010000202.1 GCF_013315795.1 Nocardia barduliensis | reverse complement strand
GTGTCGGGGGGTGGGTTGTCGCCGGAGGCGGTGCGGGCGTTGGAGGTGTTGGATCAGTTGGAGCGGGTGTATGGGGAGGCGGATCCGTCGGATCCGAAGGTGCGGGAGTTGCAGCAGCAGTTGGGGATTTCGCCGGGGAAGGGTGAGGGGGCGCGGTCGATTCGGGCGAGGCAGTTGTTTCAGCGGAACGCGGCGAAGGCGTTCAATAATGTGGACAATCAGTTGGTGTCGTATATGCGGGGGTTGGCGGGGTCGAACAAGGTTGATAAGAAGGCGATTGTTCGGTTGGTGCGTGAGGTGAATGTGGCGTTGGCGGAGTTGGGGCCGCAGGCGTATACGAAGGCCGGGCAGCAGAAGGTTCATCAGATTTTGACCGCGGCGTTGCAGAAGGCGCATGCGATCGTGTCGGGTGGGCAGGCGAAGTCGAGTGATATCGCTGGTGCGATCAATCGGTTGACGAAGCAGTATTTGTACAATATCGCGGGCAAGAACTACACCCCACCGAAAAGCAGCGCGGGCACCGGTGCGACCGGAGCCGCCGCCAAGGCGATCCAGGTGGCGCTCGCTCAACTGGGCGACCCGTACGTCTGGGGTGCGGAAGGACCGAACGCGTTCGACTGCTCGGGCTTGATGCAGTACGCGGCGGCCGCCGCCGGTGTGCGGATCCCCCGGGTCGCGGCGGATCAGTATCGGCAACTGCCGAAGGTGAATCCCAGGGACATCCAGCCCGGCGATCTGATCTTCCCGTCGAGCTCGTTCAAGGGCGCGAACAATCCCGGCCACGTCATCATGTACATCGGCAACGGTATGTGCGTCGAGGCTCCGCGCACCGGCGGCCACGTCCAGTACCGCAAACTGCCCGACAGTTACGCTGCGGCGCGCTGGGCGTGATCTCCGATCGCTGCGCGGCGACGCCGATCAAATACCTCGCGCGCGATGGTCTTCGTATACGGCGAACTCCTCCAGCAATTGCTCGTCCGGAGTGAGCTTCGAGCGACGGCCGGAGCCCAGCCGCTGCTCGACGGCGAAAGCCAGCGCCTGCGCCACCGAGGTGAGCGCGGTCAGGGAGGGTAGTTCCGTCAGACCGCCCGTCTCGGCATAGAACGTCAGATCGGCGATACGGGCCAGCGGAGAGGACGGACCGTCGGTGAACGCGATGGTCGTGGCGCCACGCCTGCGCGCCCACTCCACCGCCTGCACCGTCTCCCGCGCGTATCGGTGAATGGATACCGCCACCAGCGCGTCGCCCGCGCCGATGTCGCCCAGTTCGTCGACGAGCAGGCCGGCGGCGGCCTTGATCTGCCGAACTCCGGGCCGGATCGCCCGCAACAGATAGGCCACCTGATAGGCCACCGACAGCGATACCCGCAAGCCGACCACGTGCACCGTCTCGGCCGAGGCCACCGCATGCACCGCGCGGTCCCAGTCGTCCCGATCGATCCGGTCGAACGCGCGTGCCACATTGGCCGTGTCGTGCTCTAACACGGCGGTGAGGAACTGTTCGCGTGAGGTCGGTTCGGCGGCACGCTCGCGCAGCACGTGCGCTTCCGCGGCGAGCTGTTGACGACAGAGCCGGACCAGATCCGGATAGCCGGACAGGCCGAGCATGGTCGCGAACCGCACCAGCGACGACCGATGCACCCGCGCCAGCACCGCGCTTTCGCCGATGCTGCGAAACGCGGTGCCCTCCGGGTCGTCGAGTACCAGCCTGGCGATCCGCTGCTGTCCGTCGGCGAACCCGGGAAATCGCCGCTGCAACAACACACGCAATTCCCGGAACGTGCTGGGTGCCTCGCTGGCCACGCGCGCCCTACCGGATGGCCCTGTAGGCCGACTGCCGATCCATTCGTTCGATATTGCCCGCGATGGCTTCTCTCACACCACCGATCGGCGAATATTGTCAGCCTGCCCACACCTGCGCCTAGGGATCCCACGGGTCGGGTCCCGCGTCCGGGTCGAAACTGTCCAGATTGGAAATTCGTCTGGTCGACCGCATCAGCAACCGCCGGTTGGCATCGCTCTGGTCGTTGTAGTAGTTCTGCGCGGCAGCCTGATGCTCCAGGGCCAAATGCCGCCCGATGTGTTGGCGCACGTCTCGCCCGGCGTCGCGCCAATCGTCCGGGGTGATCGTCCTGAGTTGCTGTTCGTCGTCCACGGCCGCCAGCACTCGCCGCACGAACGGATGATTGTCGGGCACCGGGTTCATCGGCGCGATGGAGTGGCGCACGAAGTTGTCGGCCGCGACCACGGCCTGCGCCGCGAACGCCGGATGCGCCTCGATGCCGATATGGCTCTCCACCGCGCGCGCCGCGGCGACGGCCTTCTGCAACGGGGCGAAGCCGAACGGATTCTGCGACATGCTGGCTTTCTGTACCGCCAGCGCCCGTTGGGCATCGACGACCTGTTGATCGTCGGCATGCATCGCCAGCAGGGTCGGCGCGATCATGGCGTCCGGCACCTTGCTGTCGCCGAGGCCGTCGAGCACATTGGCCACGCCCAGAGCGGACCTTATGCCGCCGTCCACGCCGCGCAGTCGCCCGGCCGCTTTGAAACGCCAGTTCTCACGGGCGGAATGGGTGTACTCGTGCATCTGGCGCAGCATCGGCGAGATGACGAAGCTGTCGAGTTCCTTGCGCTTCTTCCGACGCGACAGCGGGCTCAACGGGTTCGGGGTGGCCGCGGCCAGCCATGCGGTGACCGGCGACATGTTGATCGTGTTCAGCGCGGCCATCCCCGGGACGATCCCCAGTGCGCCGCGCGCCTGCGCCGCTCCCATGCCGAGCGCCGCGCCCGCCCCACTCCCGCCGCCGGGTCGGGGCGGCCCTTGCACGGCTGCCGCGAATCGACCGGCCACCCAGTCGTTTCCACTGCTCAAGCTCAGATTCAGCCTGCGAAGCTGGGAGATCGCGATGATCTCGACAGCGCCCGCGATGATGATCACCGCCATGACCTGCCCCCGCGCCTGCTGGAACAGATTGCCGAGAAACAGGACATAGACGCCGAGGAAGATGGTGTAGGCCGCCATTCGCGCGGCGGCGATGAACCCTTCGACCACATTGCGGACCAGGAACGTCTGCGTCGGCCCGTAAACGAAGCCACCGGCGGCGAAACCGAAGATCGTCATGAAACAGTGGTAGATCGCGTCCATCGCCGCCTTCATGACCCTGACGCCCAGATATGCCGCGAACACCAGCAGGATCCCGCCGCACAGCAGCAGGAGCAGCCCGGTGCCCACCTGGCCCATGCTCGGATCACTGGCCTTGGCGTGCGCGGCCGCGTCGCCGCAGGCTTTCAGGCCGTCGCGCACGCGATCGTCGTCGCCGGACCGGATGCCCGCCGACCACGCGGCGCGGCACGACGGACTCTCGTCCACCACATGCCCGAAGTTCCACACCTGCACCGGACGCCGTGCGAAATTGTCCGCGAGCGTCTCCTGCATGGCCGGGATCAACTGGGACGGATTCGGACTCTCGTTCCCGTTCAACCCCGCGGCCACCGCGATCCCCAGATCGCGACCCTGTGCCAGCAAGCCGTGTGAGGACAACACCTCGGAGAGTGGCGCGGCCAGGAACACCGGCCCGAGAACCGCGACCGCGACCATCGTCACCACCTGCACCGCCGCCTTGGCGTGGTAACCGCGCACGATGAACCAGCCGACGAAGAACGCGCCGATGGCCACCGCCGTCACCAGCATGATCGGCGTCGCGATCTGACCGGTCAGCGCATCGGCAACGCCCCGCAGCGCCGCGGCGAACCAATCCATCCAGCGGAAGCTCAGCGCGTAGCCGATCAGCCAGATCGCCGAGGTCACGATCGCCAGGTAACCGATGAACTCCAGCCCGAGGATCGCCCACAGGATGGTCGCGCCCGGATTCAAGGGGCCGCCCCGATCAGTGGCAAAGGTGTAGCTGGACAGCGAGACCCCCGACGAGTCGCGAATGTTCATCCAGCTGAGGCCATCGATCTGGGACGTGCCCGCCGAGGCGGCCTGGCTCTGCGCGACAGCGACCGCGCCGAGCAGACCGGGAAAGACGAGCAGCACGAACAGGATCGATAGCAACCACGCGACCATGCGCCACTGGAACCGAGCACCGAGCCGGGCACGCACCCGGGATGCGACGCCACCCGGACAGCAGCCCTCCGGGTCGTCCGATTCGCGTTCCGGTTGTGCCGACCGGCTCAGAGAGGAACGCGCGACCATGCGCTCCAGCATGGCGCAACTCTTGTTGCACAGCAACCCTTTAGCGCAACCATGTGTTCACCTTCCGGACATCTTCCGGTATCAACCGGGTGCGGGCAGAAAAGAACTTCAGCACCCGAGTTTCACTCTGCCGCAATTGAATTGAACAAATGACCGATGCGGATTCGGCTGCGGAACTCGAAAGCGGGCTCGCTCCCCGTGCGTCTGCACCACAGGAGGACCCACGATCGCGACCGGCGTCAATACCCCACGTACGAGCCGCCGCCGCGCATCTGCACGATGCCCGGCACGTTGCTCACCGACCCGTAACGCTCGATGGCGTACCGCACACCGGCGACGATGTTGTCCACCGGATTCCAGATATCACGATGCCCCGGAACCGAATACGCGTTGAACGTGGGATCGATGGTCTGCATCAGGCCTTTGGACGGAATTCCGGCCGCGGCGTTGCTGTCCCAGAGATTGATCGCGTTCGGGTTGCCACCGGACTCGTGCTGGATGATCGCCGCGATGTCGGCCGGATCGATCTGGCGCGTGTCGTAGCCGTGCTGCCGCAATACTTGCAGCGCCTCGTTGATCCACTGCCCCTGCTGTCCCGAAGGACGCGTGCGCGGGGGGCCACCGCTGGGACCGCGCATGCCGGGGTGCGTCGCGCCCCGCGGCCTGCGCGGCCGGGCGGGACGCGATTCCCGCAGGTAGTGATCGGCCAGCGCGGCAACCCGATCCGCGGTGAGCACCGCGGAGGCCTGCCCCTGGCCGAGGACGGTTCCGGCGCGCTGTAGCGCGCTGTCCAGGGTGGAGATGACCAACTGCCTGCTCGCGGCGGCGTCCTGGATGGTGCCCAGCGCGGTCAGCGCCGTGTTCACCTCGGCGATGATCGCCCCGATGGCGGCTCGTCCCTGCGTGGTGCCGTCCACCGCGCCGCCGAGGATGCGTTCGAGCTCGGCGTTCATCGACTGTGTCGCGTCACCGTGGCGCGCCCGGTTCTGGTTGCCGGTCGCGTACTGCGAACCGAGCGCCCCGTCCCACGCGACGGGTCCGCTCGGCCGCCCCGCCGAGATGTCGGGCGGCGCGTACGACTGCCCCGTGGTCGCGGTGGGCGCTCCGTCACCGTACTGGGCCGCGATCGCCGCGAGCGCGCCCATTGCGGCAGCCGCCATCGGCGCGGACGCGCCTGCCGCGGCGAGCGCGTCGGAGCGCCCCGCCGCCGAGGCCGGTCCCCCTGCGGCCGAGGGCGACTCGGCGACCGCGGGTTGGGTTCGGCTGCTCGCCTGTGCCGCCGGAGCCGCGGGCGCGACCGACGCGGGCGCGCCGCTGCGCGGTGGCGCCGCCGGAGCGGTCCCTCCCCGCCCCGTCGACTTGACCGGACGACGCGGCGAGGACGTGGTGGTCGCACGGGCATCGCGTGCGCCACCGGTCTCGTCGGATTCCGGTTCGAGCGGGGTCCGGTTCGTCGGCGCCATCAGTACTCCATACCGGCGTGGCCACTACCGTCGACGGCACGGACGATCGTGCGGCAGGTGTTCGCGGCTCCTGACATCGGTGTGGCAACCTCCGTCGATTCGCTGGCCCATGTCACCTGTCCCGCTGTGCGCGCGCCTCACGGGAGGACCGTCGTGCCGAGACTCGCCCGGCAGCGTATCCGGAGCTTAGCCCAGTCCCCGCGCCATTCTCGCCGACATTGTTCCCGGAGACGGGCATACGGCCTGCGCCACTTCGACCATGCGTTCGCCTCGACCGGCTACACGGCGACGTTGCGCATAGCGGCTGCGATGCTGTTGGCGTAAGCGATGCGCTGCCCTCGAGCCGCACCGGAGCTTCTTTCGTAATACTGATCGAAGACCGCCGCCGCGGCAGCGGGCGTTTGCGCGCCCCGGAGATATCCGTACGCCGCGGATTCATTGGTGCGCAATTCGTACATCATGAAATCGACTTGGGTCTTCCAGTCGGTGACCGGTTTTCCCTGAGCCGCGGCGTAACGCTCCAGATTCTGTCGTCGCCCACCCAACCACTGGCACAGGCCGATGGCGCCTTCGCGCGGGTTGTAGGCGCCGGTGTTGAAACCCGACTCGACCTTCATGTTGCCCACGATCCCCGCCGCCTGCGCAGGGGTGAGGCCGTATTTCGAGATGAGGTACCGGTAGATGTCGGCCGGCTGGGGATTCGACCCGCCGGGGATGTTGTCCGCTTTCCCGCTGGATCCGGTCGGTGGGGTGTAGTTCTTGCCCGCGATATTGTACAAATACTGCTTCGTCAACCGATTGATCGCACCAGCGATATCACTCGACTTCGCCTGCCCACCCGACACGATCGCATGCGCCTTCTGCAACGCCGCGGTCAAAATCTGATGAACCTTCTGCTGCCCGGCCTTCGTATACGCCTGCGGCCCCAACTCCGCCAACGCCACATTCACCTCACGCACCAACCGAACAATCGCCTTCTTATCAACCTTGTTCGACCCCGCCAACCCCCGCATATACGACACCAACTGATTGTCCACATTATTGAACGCCTTCGCCGCGTTCCGCTGAAACAACTGCCTCGCCCGAATCGACCGCGCCCCCTCACCCTTCCCCCGCGAAATCCCCAACTGCTGCTGCAACTCCCGCACCTTCGGATCCGACGGATCCGCCTCCCCATACACCCGCTCCAACTGATCCAACACCTCCAACGCCCGCACCGCCTCCGGCGACAACCCACCCCCCGACAC
>NZ_JABLTE010000201.1 GCF_013315795.1 Nocardia barduliensis | reverse complement strand
GTTCGGGGGTGGTCATGCTGGGGGCATGCGACCTGGTTTGGAGCGATTGCGGGACACGCAATTCGGCGTCTTTACCGCGCGCCAGATACAGCGCGAGTATTCCCGGGGCGAGCTGCGGGCGCGGGTCGACCGCGGCGAGTGGGTGCGGGTCTTCCACGGGGTATATCGGGAGGCCACCACGCCGGCCTCACCCGAACTGCGCGTGGAGGCCGCGCGCCTGTCGATGGGGCTGACCTCGGTGGCCGCCGCCTACCGCACCGCCGCCGAGCTGCATGGGTTCTCGGTCCTGGCGGACCAGCCGACCGAAGTGCTCGGCATGCGGGCCGCTCACTCCCATCGGCTGATCGTGCACCGCGATCGAGTCGATCCGGCGGAATTGGCCTCGGTCCGCGGCACGGTCGTCACCAACGCGGTGCGCACGGCGGTCGATCTCGCTCGCACCCTGCCCAGGATGGACGCGCTGGCGACCTTGGACGCGGCGCTGCGCGGCGGACTCTCCCGCGACGCGCTGTCCACCGAACTCGAGAAGCACGCCGGACGGCGCGGGCGCGGGCAGGCCGCCGAGCTGATCGCGCTGGCCGACGGCCGGGCCGAATCACCCATGGAGTCGCGCACCCGGCTGCGCTGCCACGACGCGGGCCTGCGGGTGCGGCATTCGACTCAGAAAGTCACCCGCTGGTCGGCGGGCAGGAACAGCTTGTCGCCTTCCTTCACCTCGAAGGTTTTGTAGAACTCCGCCAGATTGCGCACGACCTGGTTGCAGCGGAACTCGTTGGGGGAGTGGTTGTCGATTGTGAGGAAGCGGACGGTGAGTTCTTTGGTTTGCTTTTCACGCCAGCTGCGGGCCCAGGACAGGAACATGGTGCGGTAGTCGGGCTCATCTATACCGCGACGTTTCTCGGCGATGCGGAAGGCAGCCAGCGTGATTTGCAATCCACGCAGGTCAGCGAGGTTCTCGCCGACGGTGAGTTCGCCGTTGACGTGCTGGTTCGGCTCGAGGCCCTCCGGCACGAGCGCGTTGTACTGGTCGACGAGTTGTTTGGCCTTGGCTTCGAAGGCGGCGCGATCCTCGGGCGTCCACCAGTCGCGCCGGTTGCCGTCTCCGTCGTACTTGGAGCCCTGGTCGTCGAAGCCGTGGCCGATTTCGTGTCCGATGGTCGAGCCGACCGCACCGAAATTGACCGCGGGCAGGGCGTCCTTGTCGAAGAAGGGCGGCTGGAGGTAAGCGGCCGGGAAGACGATCTGATTGGAAGTCGACGAGTAGTAGGCGTTCACCGTCTGGGGCGAAATGCTCCACTCGGACTTGTCGACCGGCGTGCCGAGGCGGGCGAACGCGCGCTTGACCTCGAACTCGTTCACGGCGAGCAGGGACTCGATCAGCTTGCCCTTGGTGATCTTCAGCTTGGAGTAGTCGACCCACTTGTCCGGATAGCCGATCTTGGCATCGATCTTGTCCAGTTTGGCCAGCGAGGCGGTCCTGGTCGCCGCCGACATCCAGGTCGAATTGGTGAAATTCTCCCGGTAAGCCGCGACGACATCGGCCAGCATCTCCCTGGCGCGGTCCTTGGCGTCGGGCGGGAAGTGCTTGGCCACGTACAGTTTTCCGAGCTGCTCGCCGAGATGCTCGTCGACGATGCCGACGCCGTACTTCCAGCGCTCGGGACGCTCGTCCTGCCCGTTGAGCACCCTGCCCTTGAACTCGAAATTCGCGTCGTTGACGGCCTTGGGCAGGTACGGAGCGAACTCCCGCAGCACGTACAGCTTCAAATAGTCCCGCCAGGTGGGGATATCCACCTCGGTCCACAGCTGACCGGCCGCGGTGAGGTAGGACGGTTGGTTGACCACCATCGTCGCGAACAGCTCGCGCGGACGATCGGTGTTCCCCGCCAGCCATGGATCCCAGTCGAAGCCCGGGGCGAGCGCGGTCATGTCCGCCCAGCTGTAGACGTTGTACGTCGCGTCGGTGTCGCGGTTGCGCACGTTGTCCCAGTGCGCGGGCGCGATGCGCTTCTCCAGATCGAACACCCGCTGAGCGGTGCCGGCCGGATCGGCCAACCCGGCTCCCGCGGCGATGCGCTCGAGGAAGATCCGGTACTGCGCGAGCACCTCGGCGTACTCCGGCTTCCGGTAGTACTGCTCACCGAGTCCGAGACCCGACTGGCCGATCGAAGGGATGTAGGCGTCGGAGTTCTTCCGGTCGGCGCCGATGCCGAGGCCGATCAGCCCGCCGATCGGCAGCTCGGCCATCACCTTCGCCAGATCCGCCTTGGTGGCCGCGCCGTCGATCTTCGCGAACAGCGGCGCCAGCGGCGTCATGCCGAGACGTTCGATCTCGTCCCAGTCCAGCCGCGCGTCGTAGAGGTCCTTGATCTGCTGCTCCTCCGAGCCGGGCCGCGGGTCCCGGATACCCTCGATGATCTCCCGCAGCTGCTGCTGCGTGCGCTCGGCCGCCTCGCTCGTCGAGCCGAACGCGACCTTGTCCGGCGGCAGCTGGGATTCCCGCAGCCACTTGCCGTTGACGTGCCGGTACAGGTCGTCCTGCGGCCGGATCGTCTCGTCCGCTCCGGTGAGATCGACGCCGGTGAGCGTCCGGCTCGCTGGTTCGGCGTCGTTCGAGCACGCGACCAGCGCGGTGGCGGCCGGCACCGCTCCGAGTGCGATCAGGAAGGCACGACGATCCAGCTTCGCTGGCCGACCGGTAGATGTCACGAGAATCCTCTCCCCGACGCGGCGTCGCCGCAGATGTACGAAGGCAGCCTTGCAGGACACGAGGCTACCGGCGCGGAGGCGGACCGGCCCGGATTGGGGAATGGGCGCCGCCGTGTGGCCCCGATTTGGGAACGACCTGCGGATTCCCATACACTAGACCGGTTGCCTGCGGGAGCTGTGCCCGCAATCCGGCAGTGAACCCCCAGTGGTTGGTTCCGCGTTTCTCGCTCGAACCGAGGAAACCGCTGGCAGGCGCGCGTCCGGAGGGCAACCGACCATGCCCGTCGGGTCGGCAATCCGGCGTGCACATACGTCCAGGTCAAGGAGGACGCTGAAGTGATTCAGCAGGAGTCGCGACTGCGCGTCGCCGACAACACGGGTGCGAAGGAAATCCTCTGCATCCGCGTTCTCGGCGGTTCGTCGCGTCGCTATGCCGGTATCGGCGACATCATCGTCGCTACCGTGAAGGACGCCATCCCCGGCGGCAACGTGAAGCGGGGTGACGTGGTCAAGGCCGTCGTCGTGCGCACCACCAAGGAGCGCCGTCGTCCCGATGGTTCCTACATCAAGTTCGACGAGAACGCGGCCGTGCTCATCAAGGCGGACAACGACCCGCGCGGCACTCGCATCTTCGGCCCGGTCGGCCGCGAGCTGCGCGACAAGAAGTTCATGAAGATCGTGTCGCTGGCTCCGGAGGTGCTCTGACATGAAGGTGCACAAGGGTGACACCGTGCTCGTCATCTCGGGCAAGGACAAGGGCGCCAAGGGCAAGGTCATCCAGGCCTACCCGAAGGAGAACCGGGTCCTCGTCGAGGGCGTGAACCGGATCAAGAAGCACGTCGCGAACTCCGCCAACCAGCGCGGCGCCTCCTCGGGCGGCATCGTGACCCAGGAAGCCCCCATCCACGTCTCGAACGTGATGGTCGTCGACTCCGACGGCAAGCCGGCCCGTATCGGCTACCGGACCGACGAGGAGAGCGGCAAGCGGGTCCGGATCTCCCGTAAGAACGGGAAGGACATCTGATATGACCACGACGGAAAAAGTGCAGCCCCGGCTGAAGCAGCGCTACCGCGAAGAGATCAAGGACGCGCTGAACAAGGAATTCGGCTACGCCAATGTGATGCAGATCCCTGGCGTGGTGAAGGTCGTCGTCAACATGGGTGTCGGCGACGCCGCCCGCGACGCGAAGCTGATCAACGGTGCCGTCGAGGACCTGGCCCTGATCACCGGTCAGAAGCCGCAGATCCGCAAGGCGACCAAGTCCATCGCGCAGTTCAAGCTGCGTGAGGGCATGCCGATCGGCGCCAAGGTCACCCTGCGCGGCGACCGGATGTGGGAGTTCCTCGACCGGCTGGTCTCCATCGCGCTGCCCCGTATCCGCGACTTCCGCGGCCTGTCGCCGAAGCAGTTCGACGGCAACGGCAACTACACGTTCGGCCTGAGCGAGCAGTCGATGTTCCACGAGATCGACGTGGACCGGATCGACCGTCCGCGTGGTATGGACATCACCGTGGTGACCACCGCGACCAACAACGAAGAAGGCCGTGCCCTGCTCAAGCACCTCGGCTTCCCGTTCAAGGAGAACTGAGCACATGGCAAAGAAAGCACTGGTCAACAAGGCCAACGCCAAGCCCAAGTTTGCGGTCCGCGCCTACACCCGCTGCCAGCGGTGCGGTCGCCCGCACGCGGTCTACCGCAAGTTCGGCCTCTGCCGCGTGTGCCTGCGCGACATGGCGCACAAGGGCGAACTGCCCGGCGTGCACAAGAGCTCCTGGTGAGCTCGCGCTCCTCGTGAGCGCACCCGGATAGCAAGGCGCCGAGGACACGGACTCGCACTGAGTCCGTGTCCTCGCCGTGTTCGGACTCTCGAGGATGTGCGGCCGGCTTCGGCTGTGAATTGTCCAGGATATCCAGTTGGATGACACGTTCTGTGTCGATAGCGCTTAACGTCGCGGGGGCACAAAAGTTGGTTCGGAAGGTGGCGGCGAGCGTGACAGGTACCGAGGCGAAGCTTGATGAACTGGTCAAGATCCTGACGATCGCTGCGGAACCGGCGGGTGAGGCCGGTGCCGCCAAGCGGGAGAAGAAGGGCGTTCCGAGCGTTCGCGAGCGTGTGAACATGCTGCTCGACCGCGGGACGTTCATCGAGACCGGCGCGTTGGCTCGTCAGCCCGACAAACCGGATGCTCTCTACGGTGACGGGCTGGTCACCGGTCGCGGTCTGATCGGAGGCCGCCCGGTGGTGGTGATCGCGCACGATCAGACCGTGTACGGCGGGTCGGTCGGTATCACGTCCGCCCGCAAGTTCATGCGGGCGCTGCAACTCGCGTTCGACAACGCATGCCCGGTGGTGACGATCAATGATTCCGGCGGTGCCCGTATCCAGGACGCTGTGGGTTCGATCGCTTCGTTCGGTGATATCTCCCGGGTGTTGGAAAAACTGTCCGGGTATGTGCCACAGGTGTCGATCATTCTCGGCAAGTGCGCGGCGGGTTCGGTGTACGGGCCGATCAACACCGACGTGCTCATCGGCACCAAAGATTCCTACATGTTCGTCACCGGGCCGGAGGTGATCAAAGCCGTCAACGGTGAGGACGTCACCGCCGAAGAACTCGGTGGCGCCGAAGTACAGGCCAAACGCGGCACCCTGCATCACGTGGCCGACACCGAGCAGGAAGCCTACGAGTGGGCGCGCAACTACCTGAGCTACATGCCGACGAGCTGTCTCGAGCAGCCGCCGATCGTGAACCCCGGCCTGGAGCCGGAGATCACTGCTACCGATCGGGAGCTCGACACGATCATCCCGGATTCCGATCGCGCCGGTTACGACATGCACGAGATCCTGCTGCGGATCTTCGACGACGGTGAATTCCACGAAATCCGCGCCGCGTTCGCCCCGAATCTCATCACCGGGTTCGCCAGGGTCGACGGCAATCCGGTCGGTGTGATCGCCAACCAGCCGTTGGTGCTGGGTGGTTCCATCGACGCCGCCTGCTCGGACAAGTCGACCTACTTCATCCGGCTCTGCGACGCGTTCAATATCCCGCTGGTGTTCGTCGCGGACACCCCGGGCGTGCTGCCGGGCCTCGAGCAGGAAGCCAACGGTGTGATCATCCGCGGCGGGCGGGTCCCGCGCGCGATCATCGAGGCGACGGTCCCGATCATCAACCTGGTCGTGCGCAAGTCCTACGGTGGCGCCTACGGCATGATGGCGGCCCGGCAGGTGGGCGCCGATATCAGTTTCGCCTGGCCGACGGCCCGGATCGCGGTGATCGGCGCCGACAGCGCGGTGGACCTCATCGGCAAGCGGCAATTGGCGGCGGTGCCGGAGGAGCATCGGGCAGCGGCGCGCGAGTTCATGATCAACCAGTACAACGAGACGATCGCCACCCCGTGGATCGCCGCCGAACGCGGCTACATCGACGCGGTCATCGAACCGGCGCGGACCCGTCTGGAGATCCGGAGCGCGCTGCGCCTGTTGCGGGACAAGCCGCCGGTCAAGCCGGAGTTCAACCCGCGCAAGCACCCGGTGTACCCGATGTGATCTTCCCGTCGACTCCCGCGCGGCGACGGTGTGACCATCGAACCTGCGCCGAGTGGCGAAACGAAGACGACCCGAAGAAAGGCGCTGCGGCGGATGGTTTCCGCCGCAGCGCCTTTCGCGACTTCAGCTCAGCGAATCAATCGCTGATTGTCCGGGCAGCACCTGCGGAATGACATCGGGCGCGACCGTACCCACGACCGCGCCGATCACGGCACCCAGGATGGCCGTGGTCACCACGCCGACCACGGCGCACAGCGCGTAACCGACGACGAAGATCGCCAGGGTCGGAATGCAGGTGATGAGGGCGGCGACCGCACCGACGCCCGCACCCGCGGCCGCACCATTCATGACCGGATCCGGGTACTGCGCCCCTGGATTGGTCGCGATGTCCTTCAGTTCCGCGCCCGTCGCTGCCGAAACCTCAGGTGTCGTCACCAACAGCGTGCGGCCGTCCTCGGAAACCTCGGCATCCAAGGCGATGGCGGTACCGGACGGCGTGGCCAGCGTGCGCGGAAGCTCGGTGACCGCCGCGCCCGCCTTGTCCACGACCTTGATCGAGGTCTCGCCGAGCTGGAACGTGCCGGCATCGAGTGTGGCGGAAACGGTCTTCAGGTCCGGCGCGACCGTGGTGCGGTAGCCGATGTCCGCGGATGTGCCCGACGTCGAGATCGCCTGGGCCAACTGCGCCTGCTGATCGGCGTAGTTGGTGGCCGATGCCGCTCCGGCACCGGCGAACGTAGTCGCCACCGCCAGCGGTAGCGCACCGATGAGCGCCTTACGACCGACACGCATTGCAGCGCGATAGAACATTGAATTCATTCTCCCTCCCGACCCC
>NZ_JABLTE010000200.1 GCF_013315795.1 Nocardia barduliensis | reverse complement strand
GCGGGAAACCCCGATCCCGTGTCGCCGGGCGGCCGACCCCCGTTCGAGCCCCAGCCGTCCACCGACGACTCCCATGAGGTGGGTGGCCGACCGGTGAAATGACCGGACTGACCCGAGCCGGTACTCGCGGTCGACCCCGTGGACGAGGAGGAGCCCGAGAACGGGCTCGCGGCATCGTGATACACCGTCTGGCCCGATCCCGTGCCGACGCTGTCGGGCGTGGCGGGCCGGGAGGACTGCCCACCGCCGCTGTAACCGCTGGCGGCATCGTGATACACCGTCTGGCCCGATCCCGTACTGACGCTGTCGGGCGTGGCGGGCCGGGAGGACTGCCCGCCTCCGCTGTAACCGCTGGCGGCATCGTGATACACGGTGTGGCCGGAGGTGCTGCCGGACGACGAAACGTCGTCGCCGCGGCCCGAGTGGATCGACGCGGCGCTGCCGACCGCGACCTCGGAGGCCGGGCGCGAGCCGCCGAGCGGAGCGCCGGAGGTGGAGCCCGCGGGGTGCGGTTGGGTGCCGGTAGAACCGGCGAGCAGGGACGGTGCAGGCGAGGAGCGTCCGGAGGGCACGCCCGCCGACGCGCCGGTGGCCGACCCCTGCCTGCTGCCGCCCGTGCCGGTGGACGATCCGTCCGGCTGGCGTCCGGTGTTGCCGGTCGACGGCTTCGGCATCCACACGTAGGAGCGAATGTCCCCGCGCCCCGGCGGAATCGGGGTCCCCAGGGCGAATCCGCCTCGCGCGCCGCCGACCGCGCCGCCGCGCGCGATGCCGCCGACCCAGCCCGCGCCGGACGCGAACGACGACCAGTCACCGGTGACCGCGCCCGCCGCCACGTTTCCGAACGCGGTGCCGACGGCGCCGGACGCGCCACCGATCACGACACCGCGGCCCACCCGGCCGAACACGTTGTCCAGGTTCTTGCCCGCGACCTTGTCGATGCCCTTCCCGAGATACCGGCCGAACTCGCGGCCGGGGATCACCCCGGCGACACCGGCGAGGATGGACAGTCCGAACTCGCCGCCGTTGAAGTGGCGCCGCTTGCCCGCCGCGAGCTGGCCGACCTGCACCGCGCCGTTGATCGTCCCGGTGATGGCGGCGGCCTCGATCGCCCGCGCGCCGTAGACGCCGTACCCCTTTGCCGTGGGCAGCACCGGCCGCAGCTGCACCGCGCGGGTCCAGAAGTGCCGCTGGACCGTGGGGGCGCCGAGCCGGGCGGCGATATTCGTGATGATCTTCTGGACGAAGTCCTCGAACACCTTGAGGAACGACCGGGTCGTGGTGATCGCGGCGGCCTCCACCGCGGGCGCCGTCGGCGGGAACAGCCATGCCCAGAGAATTTCGAGCGCGAGCCAGGCCAGGGTCACGATGACGGTGATCTTGGTCGCCTGGATCTCGGTGCCCATGTCGAACGCGCTGTCGCCGACCGTGCTCATCAGCTTCGCGAGCGCCTCCAGGGACTGGTCCCCGGTGCGCAGGACGTCGTAGCGGGCACCCATCGCCGCGCCGCCTTCGCCTTGCGGATACGCCGACACCGTGGCGCTTTTCGCCTCATCGATGCCTGCGAGCAGCGCCTCCAGTTCTTTGCTCGCCGTCTTCCACGCCTCCGAGGCCGCCCAGGCGGCGTCCTCGTCGCCCTTCGGCCAGGTCGTTCCCGCCACCCAGGCCAGCCACTGCAACCCTTCGGGCATATAGATGGTCACCGCTGCTCCGCGGTGGCCCCGAAGCGCCCTCTCGGATGGCTCCCCACAGCTCGCTCCCTCGGCGGTCGACGTCATCGGATTACACCGCAACAAGTTGAACCTTCATCGACACGCAAGCGAATTCTGCTCGCGCGCAGCGCGGATCGATCAGCCGGAGACGAAATCCCGTTTTCGGCAACCCCGTTCGTTCTCCGCCGGGTGGTAGCCTCGCGCCGCGAACGAGGAGGTGTCACGTCGTGACCGCAGCCGAGCAGCCGCCCGAGGGCGGACACCCGCCGGATGAGGCGAGCCGCCGGATCGCCGAGCTGCTGACCGGGCTCGGGCCGCAGGGCAGTCACGAGATCCACGCGGTCTTCGTGCTGACGACCGCCGCCGAGCTGTCCTCGATCGTCGCTACCGACGAGCAGGGTCGTCCGGTCCAGATTTTGCCGCCGGAGGAAGTCCTCGCGCTGGTCCGCAGGCATCGGGAGGCGTCGGCCGCGCTGCCCGAGGGGCCCTGGTGGCGGTACCTGCTCGTGGTCTCGGCGTCCGGCGCGGTGCGTACCGACTACGACTTCGGCGACGAACCGTTCCCCGAGGAGCACCTCTTCCCGCCCGAGATCTATCGCGCGGATCTCGAGGCGTTCCCGCGAAACCGGTTACCGGTGTGGCTCGCCGCCCACATCGGGCACGCCGACCGGCAGTCGCGACCCGCCGAGACGGCGGCGCGGGCGGAGCCGGGCGCGGCCGTGGTGGAGGACGGTCTGCCCGCCCTGCCGTTGCTGGTGGCGCGCTGGGCGGTGCTGTCCGCGGCGTTCGTGGCGGTCGGCTCCCCGCTGGGTCCGCGGGTGCTGCCCGCACTCGGCTTGTTCGAAGGGGCCGAGCGCAGCGGGTCCTCGCTCTGGATCGTGCCCGGCGACCGGGCCGTCCTGTCCGGCGGCGTGTGGAACGATCCCGTCCTCGACGCGGTCTACAACGCCGGTGCGCCGATGCCGGATCTCTACGCGGGTGCACCCGCATGGGTGGCAAATCCGCTGCTGAACCCGCGCGCGGGCGTCGGCCTGCTGTCCTTCTGCTACTGGTGGGAGCGCGGCCGGTGGTACCGAGGGGCGGCACCGGCCGCCGCCGACGTCGCCCCGGCTGTCCCCGCTGTGTGGAGCGGGGACAGCGCAGCCGCCATCGTGGCCGCGCTGATCGAGGACGAACCGGGCGCCTCGGTCCGCGAGGCGGCGCTCGGCCTGGTGCACGCCGCCGAACGCGGGACGATCGAACGCGCGACGCTCACCGAGGTTTTCGGCGCGGGTGAGATCGATGACGCCTACCTCCAGCTGACTATGGCGGGCGTGGCGTCAGGCGAATGATCGACGGGCTTGCGGCCGCACCGCCGAGCTGTCGTATGGCCACGAGACTCCCGCCGAGACCACGGGTTCTGGGACCGGAAAGGTGACCGGATCTGTCCGCCGGTCGGCCGTCGCGGCCCTCGTCGTCGCGGTTCGCCGGACTTAGGTTGGGCGGGTGAGTCCAGCACGCAGAGTGATCGTTCTCGTCCTGCCCGAGGTGAATCTGCTCGATCTCGCCGGGCCGGTACAGGTCTTCGATGCCGCGACAGCGCTCGGGGGCGAGTACCGCATCGAGCACGTCGCGATCGATTCGCGGGTGCGATCCGCCCAGGGCCTGGTCTTGTCGGAGCTCGCGCCGTTACCGGATACCGCGCCGGGAGATCTTATCCTCGTTCCAGGACCTCGCCTGCGCAGTGACCGCCCGCCGGTGGCGCGCTCGGTGATCGACTGGCTGCGGACGCAGGCGGAGGTCGGCGCGCGGTTCGCGTCGGTGTGCAGCGGTGCGGTGGCACTGGGTGAGGCGGGACTGCTGGAGGGGCGGCGGTGCACGACTCATTGGGAACTGCTCGAGGCGATGCGGACGCGCTATCCCACGGCGCTGGTCGCGGATTCGGTGCTCTACGTCCACGACGGACCGGTGAGCACCAGCGCGGGAATCGCTTCTGGGATCGACCTGGCGTTGTCCCTGGTCGAACGCGACCACGGCGCCGTGCTGGCCGCGGCCGTGGCGCGCCAACTGGTCGTCTATCTTCGACGGGACGGCCGCCAAGCCCAGCTCAGTCCTTTCCTGCGGGATCGGGCGCACCTGAACGAGGCGGTGCACCGCGTGCAGGATCATCTGGCCCAGCACCTCGACGCCCGCCCGACCCTCGCCGAACTCGCTGCCATCGCGCACCTCTCACCGAGAGGGCTGAGTCGCGCGTTCAAGAACGCGATCGGGGTCACGCCGCAGGAATACCGGCAGCGGCTGCGCCTGGAACTCGCCGCGAACCTGCTCGAACAGACGGATCTGACGGTGCAAGCCGTCGCCGCACGCTGCGGGTTCGGTGATGCCCGGCACCTGCGCCGGTTGTACGCGGCCCGCTTCGGCACGACTCCGGCGGCGCGGCGATGAGGGGACTGACAACGATGCTCGGAATACTGCTCGCCGCCGCGACATTCGCGGGAACCTGCGCTGTCGGCGTGGGTATCTCGATGTCCCGGAACTACCACACCGTCCACGGGCAGGTCCCACCGCCGCGCCCGCTGCCGGAGGGCCGGATGGACGTGGCGGTGGTGCTGGGGCACCGTGGTTCCGTCGCGGCCGACGCGCTCGCGCCGTTCGAGGTCTTCGCGCGGTCGGCCGGTTTCTCCGTGTTCACCGTGGCGCAGCGGCGAACGCCGGTCGCGCTGTCCGGCGGGCTCACGATCGTGCCCGATCGGACCTTCGACGACGCGCCGGCCGCCGATGTCGTCGTGGTGCCCGCCGTCGCCGATCCGGAGGAACCCGCGGCGCGCCGCTACATCGCGCACCGATCGGGTCAGGGCGCGCTGGTGTTGAGCGTCTGCGCGGGCGCGAAACTGGCTGCCGCCAGCGGCGTACTGCGCGGTCACACCGCGACCTCGTTCTGGGACTCCATCGACGGTCTCTCCGCCGCGCATCCCGACACTCGCTGGGTCGAGGGAAAACGCTATGTCGAGGACGCCGACATCATCAGCACCGCCGGTGTCGTCTCCGGTGTGGTCGGCGCTCTGCGGGTTGTCGAACGGCTGGTGGGCCGCCAGGAGGCTGCTCGAATCGGCGCCGAGGTCGCCTTTCCCGGCTGGACGCCGGAGGCGACGACAGACATCCCGGCACACAGCAGGCGCCCGGCCGATCTGCCGTACGCCCTGAATGCGGCGTTCCCGTACTTCCAACCACAGATCGGTGTCCGGCTATTCGACGGTGTCGGCGAACTGGAACTCGCGGCGGTGGTCGAGGTCTACGCGGGCAGTTCCTTCGCCACGCGCATCACACCGGTGGCCGACGCGCCCCGCGTCACTTCCCGGCACGGCCTCACCTTCTTCACTCACACTGTCGCGCGGGTCGATCGGGAGATCCGGCCCGGCGTTAACCACCGCCCGAACGAGTTCCCGTTCGACCCACTGCTGCGGGACCTCGCCGCGCATACCGATCGCGCCACCGCGAGGGTCGCCGCGAAATTCACCGAGTACCCGGACCAGCACCTACGACTCGACGGCCCCGTGTGGCCCTGGCGGGCAACGGCCCTGGCCGTCGTGGCGGTGGCGATGTCGATCGCCGTGGGATTCGCTCCCACGGTGCTGCGCACCGTCACGGCCCGTCGACGATCGAGGCAGCCGTAGTGACGGAAGGCGTGCCTTCAGGTGAGTTCGGCTACCACGTATTCGGCGGCTCGGGCGAGGAGAGTCTGGTCGTATGCGGCGTCCGCGGTGGCTTTGCTGGACATGATCGCGATGACGAGAGGCGCGGAGTCCGGGGGCCACACGACGGCTATGTCGTTGAGGGTGCCGTAGTCACCGGTTCCCGTCTTGTCGGCTACTCTCCATCCCTGCGGTACGCCCGCTCGGATGCGCTGTGCGCCCGCCGAGGTCGCGTTGCGTTCCAAGAGGTCACGGAGAAATGCGCGCTTGTCGGCGGGTAGTGCGTCGCCGAGCACGATCTGCTGGTGAATGGTGCCGAACGCTCGCGGGGAAGTCGTGTCGCGGGGGTCTCCCGGTGTGGCTTCCGTGATCGCGGGTTCGATGCGGTCCATACGAGTGACCATGTCGCCGAGGCCGCGTGCGTATTCCGTCAGCTGGGCGGGTCCGCCGATATCTCGGAGCAGGAGATTGCCCGCCGTGCCGTCGCTGTAACGGACCGCGGCGTCACAGAGCTGGCGGATCGTCATCCCCGTGGCCACATGCTGTGGCGTGATCGAGGCGTTCTTCAGCAGATCGTTTTCGGTGTACGTGACGACCGCGTCCAGGTGGGTCAGCGGATTACGGTGCAGCACGGCCGCCGCCGCCAGCGTCTTGAACGTCGAGCAGAACGCGAATCGTTCGTCCGCCCGATGAGCGATGGTGGCGCCGGTGCCGGTCGCGAGGGCATACACACCCAACCGCGCGTCGAATTCCCGTTCCAGCTCGATGAGGCGATCGTGAGGGTCGTCGGTCCGAACCACAGGGACGGCAGGGGTGGTCTCCGCCGCGCATCCGGCCAAGGGGAGGAGCATGGCCGCTGCGAGAAGATCGCGGCGACTGACGATCGGCGGTGACATACTTCGGCCTTCCTTCCGCACGGCGACTGTTGACGACGATAGCGGCCGCCGCGGGGCGTCCCCGACCAGGTCGAGGCCGAGAGTTTTCACGAAGAAGTCGATGGCGGGGTCATATTCCACGACCACGAGGGCGATCAGTTCCGAGCGCACTCGACGAGGCTGGAAGCCGGAGGGGTGTCGGGGAGGCTGACTGCTTAACCTCGCCCGACATCATGAGCACTACCGCTGACGCGGGCAGCGAAACAGGTTGCTGATCATCAGTGGTGAAAGCGGTTCGACACAGCGGGTTTTCACTTCTCGCGTACCCGCTGGTCGCTACCGCTCGCTTCGGAGGATCGGCTGGTCGTGGGCCAACTTGGAGCGAACCGTCGTCTGTGTCGGTGCGGGGAATTAGAGTTATCGGCTATGGGAGGCAGGCATCGGAAAGATCGGGTGTGGAGCGGCGCGGACTCCGCCGCGGTCGCTGGTGTCACGGTCGCGGCGCACGGCGATCCGGAAAACCGGATCGCTCGTGCGGGATTCGCTGCCCGTGCGCTGGCTGCGCAGCCGGAGGTTCCCGGATGGATCCTCTGGGTGTACGAGCATGCCGGTGAGCAACTGGCGCGGCTGGAGTATCAGATGCACTATCCCCTCGACTACGGCGGCCCGGACGGTCGCACGAGCGAGGAGTGGTTGATCACCCAGCGGGCGTATGGGGCGGAGTGTTCCGCTCGGGCGGTCGAGCGCGCTCGCCGCTTCCACGCCGACAGCCCCGGCATCGTCTACGCCCACGGTCCGGCGCTACCCGACGACGAGGAGTTCTTCGACGCCTTGGATTCCGGGCGGGAATGGACCGGGCACTGGTATTCCCGTGACGCGGTCGAAGCGTGGGGACTGGTCGGGGTACCGGCCTGATCAGCTGATCGGGCTTACTCCGGTCGCGCGTTCCCGCACAAGCCCCCTCGGG
>NZ_JABLTE010000001.1 GCF_013315795.1 Nocardia barduliensis | reverse complement strand
CGAGCATCCGCCGTTCGCGGCCCGGCTCGCGTTTGCGCGGCCGCCGCGCAAGCGACGAAGGAGCAAGCGGCGGCCGCGCAAACGCGAGCCATACAGGGGCCGCGAACCCGCCGCGCGAAGGCGCGGCAAATCCAACAGAGCAATAATCGCAAGGGTGACATTCAATCCGAAGCTGTGGCGGCCCGTTCCGGGGTTCGAGAATCTGACCGACATCACCTATCACCGGCATGTCGAGCAGGGCACCGTGCGTGTCGCTTTCGACCGGCCGGAGGTTCGCAACGCGTTCCGCCCGCATACGGTCGACGAACTCTTCCGGGCTCTCGACCACGCCAGGATGACCCCGGACGTCGGCGCGGTTCTGCTCACCGGCAACGGCCCCAGCCCGAAGGACGGCGGCTGGGCGTTCTGCTCCGGTGGTGACCAGCGCATCCGTGGGCGCAGCGGGTACCAGTACGCCAGCGGCGACACCGCGGACACGGTCGATCAGGCCCGCGCGGGCCGGCTGCACATCCTCGAGGTGCAGCGGCTGATCCGCTTCATGCCGAAGGTGGTGATCGCGCTGGTGAACGGCTGGGCCGCGGGTGGTGGTCACAGCTTGCACGTGGTCTGTGATCTGACCTTGGCCAGCCGCGAGCACGCTCGCTTCAAGCAGACCGACGCCGACGTGGGCAGCTTCGACGGCGGCTACGGCAGCGCGTACCTGGCCAAGATGGTCGGCCAGAAGTTCGCCCGCGAGATCTTCTTCCTCGGCCGCCCGTACACCGCCGAGGAGATGCACCAGATGGGCGCGGTGAACAAGGTCGTCGACCACGCCGAGTTGGAGGACGTCGCGCTGGAGTGGACCGCCGACATCAACGGCAAGTCGCCGCAGGCCCAGCGGATGCTGAAGTACGCGTTCAATTTGCTGGACGATGGGCTGGTCGGCCAGCAACTGTTCGCGGGCGAGGCGACGCGGATGGCCTACATGACCGACGAGGCCGTCGAAGGCCGTGACGCGTTCCTGGAGAAGCGCGAGCCGGACTGGACCCCCTACCCCTGGTACTTCTGACATGGACATTCTCAGCAGCCGGATCATCCTGCGGCCCGCCGACTACGAGGCCACGCTGGCGTTCTATCGGGACGGGCTGGGGCTGGCCGTCGCGCGGGAGTATCCCGGCGGCACGGTCTTCTTCGCCGGACAGGCGCTGATCGAGGTGGCCGCGCACGGCGGGTCGGGGAAATCGTCGTCGTTCGAGGGCGCCATCTGGCTCCAGGTGCGCGATGTGTCCGACGCCGCCGCCGAACTGGCGCTGAAGGGCATCGCGATCGATCGCGCCCCGGTCGAGGAGCCGTGGGGTCTGCACGAGATGTGGGTGCGTGATCCCGACGGGGTGCCGATCGTGTTCGTCGAGGTGCCGCCGTCACATCCGATCAGGCGGGATTCGCGCTGGTCACCGTCGGAGTGACCGTTCCGTTCGGTAGTTCGGCGAGTTACGCCGAGTTGCCAACGCGACACCCGGCGAGGACGATAACGCTCGGATGGCCACCCGACCGCCGACGTCCGGGCCGGCTGTGTCCGTGTCCCGTCCGACGAGTGAATCGCAGTCTCGATGCCTGTCGTCTTTGAGCCCCGATCCGTCCGGGTGGCCGCTGCGCGGTTGCGCCACTCCGGCACACCGACCCGTTCCGCGCGCGGCGACGCGGGCATGACACGATCCCTACCGTGAGGGAGCGCACCGAGCGAGCCATGGGCACAGCGGCTCTGGGCACGACCGAGCCGGGCGAACGGCGAGGCACGGCATGAGTAAGACACTGCGAACCTTGCCGATGCCGACGGGGTCCGGACTCGGCGACGTCATGCCCCACCTGCGGGAGGCGCTGGAAGGTAGCGGGGCAGCCTGGCTGCCCATTCCGACCAGCGACCGGCGCGAGGCGAGGCGGTTGAGCGACGCCCTGTCGCCGGGCGAGCCGATCGATGAGGAAATCGCTCTGGTGGTGACCACCTCCGGCACCACGGGCGTGCCGAAGGGCGCGATGCTCAGCACGGCGGCCCTGCGGGCGAGCGGCACGGCGACACACGAGCGGCTCGGCGGCCCCGGCAACTGGTTGCTGGCTCTGCCGACCCACCACATCGCCGGGATCCAGGTACTGCTGCGCAGCATCCTGGCGGGGACCGAGCCCACCGTGCTGGACGTTTCCGGCGGATTCCTGCCCGAGGCCCTGGCGGGCGCGATCACGGGGATGCGCGGTGAACGGCGCTACACGGCCCTGGTGCCGACCCAGTTGATCAAAGCGCTCGAATCGCCGGTCGCCGCCGCCGCGCTGGCCGAGCTCGACGCCGTGCTGGTGGGCGGCGCGGCCACGCCGCTGCCGGTCTACGAGCGCGCGCGAGCCGCGGGCATCACCGTGGTGCGCACCTATGGCATGAGCGAGACCTGCGGCGGCTGCGTCTACGACGGTGTACCGCTGACGGGCGCGAAGGTCCGGATCGAGGAGGGCCGCGTCGTGCTGGGCGGCGCGATGATCGCCTCCGGGTACCGCAATCAGCCCGACCATCCCGCCTTCGCCGAACCGGGCTGGTTCCGCACCGAGGACGCGGGCGCCTTCGACAACGGCGTGCTGAGCATCACCGGACGGCTCGACGAGGCGATCACCACCGGCGGTCTGCTGGTGATCCCGCAGGTGGTCGAGGCAGTGTTGATCAACCACCCGGCGATCAGCGAGGTGGTCGTGCTCGGCCTGCCTGACGAGCGACTCGGCCAGCGGGTCGCCGTCGCGGTCATCCCCGCCCCCGGCGCGACCCCCAGCCTCGCCGAGCTGCGCGACTACGTGGCCGCGGAACTGGACTCCATCGCCGCCCCCCGCGAACTCGCCGTCCTCGACGAGTTCCCGCTGCGCGGCCCCGGCAAGCCCGACCGCGCCGCACTCCGCGAATACCTCTTGGCCGACTCGACCCACTAACGCCCGCCCAGCAGGCGCAACCCCCTCCGCACTGCCCCTACGCCACAAAGGAGCGGTGAAGGAGTGGCGGTCGCCCGAACGACAATCGCCGACCACCCCTCGCGCCGACAAGCAACCCTCCACCTGCGTGCGCCATGCCGTGAGCTCACCTGCCATCGCGCCCAGCGCACCCCAACCACGACTTCCGAGCGCAGCGAGACCGAGCATCCGCCGTTCGCGGCCCGGCTCGCGTCCTAGTGACCGCCGCGCAGGCGACGAAGGAGCAAGCGGCGGTCACTCGGACGCGAGCCACCAGGGGGCCGCGAACCCGCCGCGCCCGCGCGGCCAAAAAGACAGCGCGACGCAAGAGCCGTGCAAGTTCGGGCGGCCACAGTTGTCGGCATGACTTCTTTCGCACCAACTTCAGCCCTCGCCGTCGAGGCGGACGGCCTGGTCAAGGTGTTCGGGGAACAGCGCGCCGTGGACGGGGTGAGCCTGGCGGTGCCGCAGGGCTCGGTGTACGGCGTGCTCGGTCCGAACGGCGCGGGCAAGACCACGACCATCCGGATGCTGGCGACGCTCTTGCGACCGGACGGCGGCAGCGGCCGCATCTTCGGCCACGACGTGGTCGCTGAGCCGACGGCGGTCCGCTCGCTGATCGGTGTCACCGGCCAGTACGCCTCGGTCGACGAGGACCTGACCGCTACCGAGAACCTGATCGTCTTCTCCCGCCTGCTCGGTCTGAGCCGCGCCGACGCCCGGCGCAAGGCGGTCGAACTGCTGGAGGAGTTCGACCTCACCGAGGCGGCGAACAAGCCGCTGCGGAACTTCTCCGGCGGTATGCGCCGCCGCCTCGACCTGGCGGCCAGCCTGATCGCGACGCCGCCGCTGCTGTTCTTGGACGAACCGACCACCGGCCTCGACCCGCGCACCCGCGCCCAGATGTGGGAGACCATCCGCCGCCTGGTCCGCGCGGGCGCGACGGTGTTGCTCACCACGCAGTACCTGGACGAGGCCGACCAGCTGGCCGACCGGATCGCGGTGATCGACCGCGGCAAGGTGATCGCCGACGGCACCGCCGACGAGCTGAAAGCCTCGGTGGGCGGTTCCTCGCTGCATTTGACCCTGGTCGATCGCGATCAGTTGGTCGAGGCGCGCCGTATCATCGGCGATTTCCTCGGCGTCGAAGCGCAGATCACCCCCGAGGCCGGGCGGCTGACCGCTCCGCTGACCGACGCGGGCGTCGCCGCCGATCTGCTGATCCGCCTGCGGGAGTGGGAGATCGGCGTCGACGAGATCACCGTGACCAAGCCGAGCCTGGACGAGGTCTTCCTCACCATCACCGGTCACCCGGCCGAAGACGCCACCGACGAGTCGGGCAGGAGCGCGGCATGAGCGTCCGGCCCGCGGGCGGCAGCCCGAGTGACCACCGACCCGCGCAAGCCGAAAGGAACAGAGCATGACCACCAGCACCGCGACCGAGGCGCGCCGTGCGACACCCGCGGCGATTCCCGCGGCGAGCAACCACATACCGCTCGGTCAGGCCGTGTCGAATTCGTTCACCATGGCCTACCGCGGCTTGTTGAAGATCAAGCACAAGCCCGAGCAGCTGTTCGACGTGACGATCCAGCCGATCCTGTTCACCGCCTTGTTCGCCTATATCTTCGGCGGCGCCATCGGCGGCAGCGTGCGGGACTACCTGCCGGTCCTGATCCCCGGCATCCTGGTGCAGACCGTGGTGCTCACGTCGGTCGTCACCGGCACCCAATTGCGCGAGGACATGGACAAGGGCGTCTTCGACCGGTTCAAATCCCTGCCGATCGCGCGTATCTCGGCGCTGGCGGGGGCGCTGCTGGCCGACATGGTGCGCTACGTCATCGCGACCGTGCTGACCATCGTCGTCGGGCTCGCCATCGGCTACCGCCCGGAGGGCGGCGTGCTCGGAGTCGTCGCGGCCGGTTCGGTCATCGTGGTCTGCTCGTTCGCGATCAGCTGGATCTGGGCGCTGGTCGGGGTCACCGGCAAGAGCGCCGCGGGCGTGCAGGGCATCTCGATGATGATCATGTTCCCGCTGACCTTCATGTCCGGCGCCTTCGCGCTGGTGAGCACGATGCCGGGCTGGATGCAGGGGCTCAATCACCTGAATCCCGTGTACTACATGGTGAACGCGTGCCGCGGTCTGATGAACGGCGCGGCTTTCGGCGGTGACCTGGCCTGGTCACTGCTCGGCTCGCTGGTCGTCATCGCGATCTTCGCTCCGCTCACGGTCAAGGCGTATATGCGGCGGGCGTGAGGCGCGCACGCGAGACGGCGGCACGCAGGTGAGGAGTGGTCACCCGGCGTGCCGCCGTCAGGTTCGCGGTCCGTGACTGTCGTTCAGTTCCCGCAGCATTCGCAGGATGCGGTCGGCTGAGTCGTTCCGGCGCAGGTGACCGAGGCGGCGGCGAGCTTCACCGACCTGGTCGGCGCCGAGTTTCGCGGTGGCCGCGTCCAGGTGCCGTCGCCAGCGCAGCGAGGGGAAATCCTGACGGCAGAAGACGTTCGCAGCGAGCACCAGCAAGTCCAGACCGAGGCCGACCCTGCGGTCGACCGCGATGAGATACGACCCGATCGCACAGGCGACCGCGCCGATCTGCGGCAGGTCCCGATATTGGGCCATCATCGGCACGGTGAGCTCGGCCAGCTGCGCGGACAGCGCCGCGCCCGTGTCGGCGAAGCCGTGCAGTGCCTGCGCGGCGAGCGCCGACGCGCCCAGTATCAGGGCGCCGGGGCCGGGGCCGAACGCGCCGTCCGGCCAGCCGAACAGTTCGAGCGCTCGCTCGTAGCGAGCGAAACCGCCCGCGGCGTCACCCTCCGCGAATGCCACCTCGGCTGAGCTCTGCATCACCGTGGACAGCAGTCGATTCGGTCCGAGGGGTGAGCTGTCCAGCTCCGGCGTGCCGAACGCGAGGTCGAGTTCGCGGCGAGCCTGCTCCAGCTCGCCGATGCCGACCAGCGCGGCCACCAGCAGGCTGCGAATCTCCACGGTGTCCTCGTACGCGCCGAGCCGCTGCAGCAAGTCGAGTGCGCGGCGGTAATTGGTCACCGACTCGGCGTACTGGGCGGTCTGTCCACAGATTTGTCCGAGGTGCCTGGACACCATGGCCACGCTCCAGACATTCTCGTGGCCGAACACCTCCAGCGCCTTGATCGCGTCGATGGTGGAGCCGCGCACGTCGCCGCCGTTCTCCCGGATGTTGGCCCGCAGCAACAGCGCCGTGGCCCTGGTCTCCGGATCGGCCGAACGCGCTGCCTCGGCGAACAGCCTGCCGAGCCCGCGTCCGTCGGCTCTGGTGAGCACGACCCGGCCGACGAAGAGGTTTCGCGCGCTGATGTCGGCGTGGTGCCGCAGCAATCGGCGCACGCGCAGCCGCAACTGGGCGAGTTCTCGCATACTGCCGTCGGTGTAGGCGAGGTGCAGGAACATCATCTGGTACGTGACCAGCACGAGGTCCGGACGCGGGCCGTCCGGAGCGAAGCCGAACGCCGGAACCTCGATGACCCGCTCGGCCCAGGCGATCACTTCCAGGTGCGATCCGCGGAGCATCCACAATGTCGCGACGACCGGGAACACGGTGTACGCCGTGGCGGCGTCCCGTCGTTCGATGCCGCAGCGCAGCGCGGCGAGCAGGTTGTCCAGCTCCGCCGCCACGGAGAGCGCGAGGTGGACCTGGTCGCCGGTCGTATACCGGCTCGCCGCGTCCTCGGCGTAGTCCCTGGCCCACCGCATCATCCGAGTGTCGACCGAGTCCGGCTCGCCCGCGCTGGCGGCCAACTGTTCCTCACCGAACTCCCGCACCGTCTCCAGCATGCGATAGCGAGTGCCGAGCGTTTCGTCATCCAGCACGGCCAGCAGCGATTGGTTGACCAGCCCGTCGACGGCGGCGGCGACATCGGTCACATCGGCTCCGCCCGCGACCGCCTCGGCGGCCGACAACGTGAAACCGGCCGGGAAGCGGCACAACCGGCGCAGTGTCGCTTGCTGTTCGGTGTCGAGCAGGTTCCAGCTCCAGTCGATCACCGCGTGCAGCGTGCGATGCCGTTCGGGCGAAGTTCGATCGCCGTGGCGCAGTAGCGCGAACCGATCGGCCAATCGCTCGTCGATCTCCTCGACGCTCATCACCCGGACTCGGGCGGCGGCCAGCTCGATGGCCAGCGGCAACCCGTCGAGGGTGTGGCAGAGCCGGGCGACGATCTCCGGGTCGAGCCGGACCGCGGGACGCACCGCCCTCGCGCGCGCGGCGAACAGCTCGGTGGCGGGTGAGCCCGCCGGATCGATGGTCAGCGGCGGCAAGGGATACACGGCTTCGGCGGTGAGCGTCAGCGGCGAGCGGCTCGTGGTGAGCACCGTCAGGTGGGGCGCCGCGCCGATCAGGTCGGCGACCACCGCGGCGACGGCGTCGATCAGGTGCTCGCAGTTGTCCAGGATCAGCAGCATCGAGCGTGCCGACACCGCGTCGAGCAACCGCCTGCGCAGATCGACGGTCTGCCCGGAGCGCAACGCCGCCGTGTCGAAGGTGACCTCGCTGAGCCCGAGCACCGCGGCGATCGCCGCCTCGATCTCGACCTTGGCGGCGCCGCCTTCCGCGCGCACCGAGGCCAGCTCGACCAGCGCCACCGGACGGGTGCGCGCCACCCGCGCACCGAGTTCGTTGGCGACCCTGGTCTTGCCCGCGCCGCCCGGTCCGAGCACGGTCACCACGCGAGCGTCGCGCAGCAGGTCGGTCAACGCGGCGAGATCGTCCGTCCGGCCGAGCAGCGCGTTGGGCGCGGCGCGCAGGCCGATCCCGGCGGGCTGCGGTTCCGTCGCGGCGGAACTGAGCGACGGCATGGCACGGCCCGCGAACCCTCCCCCGTTCGCTGCCGCGGCGCCACCCATGCCGACTGTTGGCGGCGCGGTGCGCGCGATCGGCTCCCCACGCAGGATCGCCGTGTGCGCCGCGGAAAGCGCCGGTCCGGGATCCGCGCCGAGCTGGTCGATCAGTCGGGCGCGAAAGGTCGCGAAGGATTCCAGCGCCTCGTTGGGCCGTCCCGCCGCGGCGAGCAGACGCAGCAGAGTCAGCTGCGCGGGCTCGTCCAACGGTTCGGCGGCGGCGCGCGACCGCGCCAGAGCCAACGCGCCGTCGACGTCGCCGCCGCCTTCGCGTGCGGCTAGTTCGAGCTCGTCGAGTTCGGCGAGGCGCCGCCCGGCCGCGGCGCACAGCTCGTCGGCGAGCTCGCCAGGCGGCAGATCGGCGCCGGGCTCGCCGCGCCACAGCGCCCGCGCCCGCGCGAGCTCCGCGAGGCAGCCGGGCAGGTCGGCCGTGGCGAGCGTGCCGCGCGCCCGCCTCACCCGCTCGTCCACCGAGGACAAGTCGACCTGTTCGACGCCGAGAGTCAACCGATAGCCCGCCGGGCCGATCTCCAGCGCGCCCTCCGGCAGCGCCGCCCGCAACCGGGACACCTGGGTGTGCAGCGCGTTCATCGGCGACCGCGGCGGCTGGTCACCCCAGATCGCCTCGATCAGGGCGCCCGCTGCGCGGCTGCGGCCGGGGCGCAGCGCGAGGGCGGTGAGCAGGAGCCGGGAACGCGCTCCGGGCAGCGGCGTCAGCGCACCATCGCGACGCAGCGCGATCTCGCCCAGCAAGGCCACCACGACCGATCCGCCTGCGGGCGTCGTCACTGCTCGACTGTGGCCGTGCGGGCCGCTGTGCGCTGGAAACATCCCGCGGTCATGGTAGGCGAGCGGGCCCGACGGGGCCGACACGATTTCTTTGCCGCGGTTGCGAGCGGTCGGTCGCATAGTCTGACCCCCATGGCTGAGTTCGAGGTGGTCCGGTCGGCAGTTATCACGGCCGATCCCGCGCGCGTGCACGGGCTGATCAACGATTTCCGCGAATGGGTCAAGTGGTCGCCGTGGGAGGACCTCGACCCGCAGCTGCAGCGCAGCTATTCCGGCGCGGACTCCGGAGTAGGCGCGCGCTATGCCTGGAGCGGCAACCGCAAGGCGGGGGCGGGCAGCATGGAGATCATCGGCAGCGCCGACCGCGAGGTCGGCGTGCGCCTGGAATTCCTGAAGCCCATGAAGGCGACCAACATGGTGACCTTCACCCTGGACCCGGTCGAGACCGGCACCGAAGTGACCTGGCGGATGACCGGACAGCAGACCGGCCTGATGGGCCTCATCGGCAAGGTCATCCCGATGGACAAATTGGTCGGCAAGGATTTCGAGAAGGGGCTCGCGCGGTTGCAGCAGGCGGCGACCGGCGAAACGGCCTGATCGCCGCGCGCGCACCGGGCGGCGCCGCCGTCTTCGCTGCGGCCGTGCGCGCGCTGAGGTCGGGCTGCCTCCGACTGCGCCGATTATGCTGCGGACATGGCTACTGCGGCGCAATGGATCGAAGGCGCGCGACCCCGTACCCTGCCGAACGCGATCGCCCCGGTGCTCGCCGGGACCGGCGCCGCCGCGTCGGTCGACGGTGCGGTGTGGTGGAAAGCGATTCTCGCGCTGCTCGTTTCGCTGGCGCTGATCATCGGGGTGAACTACGCCAACGACTATTCCGACGGTATTCGCGGCACCGACGACGTCCGCGTCGGCCCTTTGCGCTTGGTCGGGCAGAAACTGGCCTCGCCCGTCGCGGTGAAGACCGCCGCGATCGTCAGCCTGGTCATCGCCGCCGTCTTCGGTCTGGTGCTGGTGCTCACCAGCGCGTGGTGGCTGCTGCTCGTCGGCGCGGCCTGCCTGGCCGGGGCCTGGTTCTACACCGGCGGGCGCAACCCGTACGGCTACAGCGGATTCGGTGAAGTGGCGGTGTTCGTCTTCTTCGGCCTGGTTGCCGTGCTCGGCACCCAATTCGTGCAGGCGGGCCGGATCGACTGGGTCGGCGCGCTGCTGGCGGTGGCCGTCGGCGCGTTCTCCAGCGCCGTGCTCGTCGCGAACAATCTGCGCGACATCCCCACCGACACCGACTCCGGAAAGGTCACGCTCGCGGTGAAACTCGGGGACCCGCGCACCCGCACGCTGCACCTCGCGCTGCTCACGGTGCCGTTCCTGGTGACGCTGGCGCTGGTCGCCCGCACGCCGTGGGCGCTGGCCGGACTGCTGGCGATCCCGCTCGCCGTGCGGGCCAACGCGCCGGTGCGCGGCGGCAAGGGCGGTCTGGACCTGATTCCCGCGCTGCGGGATTCCGGCCTGGCCCTGCTGGTCTGGTCGGCGGTCACCGCGCTGGCGGTCGGGCTGGGTTGACCCGCCGCGCCGGCTGCCGGTGACCGGCCGACGCGACCGTCCGGGCGTGCCAGCGGAGAGCGCGAGCGGGCCTTGTCCGTTCGCGGCGGCGCGGTCTAATCCTCGTCCGGCACCAGGATGCCGAGCACCCAGTTCACGATCGAGACGATGATGCCGCCGATCACCGCGGCCCAGAAGCCCTCGACGCGCAGGCCGTAGTCGGTGAACGCTTCGGTGATCTCGGCGGTCAGCCACAGCATGAACGCGTTGATCAGCAGCAGGAACAGCCCGAGCGTCACGATCACCAGCGGTAGTGACAGGAACTGCACGATCGGCTTGACCAGCGCGTTCACCACCGTGAAGACCGCGGCCACCGCGAGGACGACGGCGATCTTGGCGCCGGTGCCGCCTTCGGGGGCGAGGATATCGATCTTGTCGACCCAGAAGGCGGCCAGCCAGATGGCAACCGCGTTGATGACCAACCGAATCACAAGCTGCATGGGCCAATGCTAGGCCCAGGACGCGGGCACGCGCCGCCGGAAAACCCGAACCGGGACAGCGCATGCCCGCTCGCTCAGGCCGCGCGGTCGAGCAGGGTGTGCACCTTGGGGCGCAACTGATCGATCGCGGCCGCTCCACCGAACAGGCGCTCGGTGGCCTGGTTGGGCGCGCGCAGGATGCCGAGCAGGACGTGCCCGGAATCGATGGTCTTGTCCTTGCGGCCGAGCGCCTCGCGCAGGGACAGCTCGAGCACCTTCTTCGCGTCCCGGGTGAACGGGATGTGCCGGTAGTCTCCGGCGCGACCCCAGCCGAACAGCCCGCGCCGCGGCTCGGGTGCGGCGCGCTCGAGCGCGTCCTCGCCGAAGTGGGCTTCCAGCGACTCGCGCACCGCGTCGAGATCGATGCCGATGGAGCGCAGCGCCTCGGCGTCCTCCGCGCCGAGCGGATCACCTTTGCCCTGCTGCGAGAGCGTGCGCAGCACGCCTTCGTGGGTGAGTCCGGCGTCGGCGAGCAGTGCCGTGAGCTCCGGCCCGCCCTGCGCGAGCAGCCCGAGCAGCACGTGCTCCACGTCGATGGTCGACGAGCGCAGTTCACGCGCGTCCTCCTGGGCGACCACGATCGCCGTGCGCGCCGACCTGGTGAACCGTTCGAACATCAGCGGCTCCTGTCTCTCCGGTGATATTTCTGGTGGACCGCCTGCTTGCTGACCTCGAGCGCTTCCGCGATCGCCTGCCAGGACCAGCCCTGGGCACGGGCGTTGGCGACCTGGATCGCTTCGAGACGTTCGAGCAGCCTGCGTAGCGCGAGCACCGCGCGCAGCCCGACCTTGGGATCGGGGCTGCCCGCGGCGGCCGCCAGAGTGGTTGCTTCCGTCATGCCGTCAATTTTGATTGACGTTCGCTCCCCATGTCAATAAAAATTGACAGCCGAGGACGCGACCGGACTCGATTCCCCTCGCGGCGAACAAAGACCCGCGCCTCCGCGGCGGATCAGGCGTCCCAGATGCCGGTCGCCAGGAACTTCTCCAGGATCGCGGTGGGCTCGGCGAGGTTCAGCCCTTGCGCAGCGACCCACTCGTCATCGAAATACGTTCCCGCGTACCGATCGCCGCCATCGCACAGCAGCGTGACCACACTGCCGCCGCGGCCCTCGGCGACCATCTCGGCGATCAGGGCGAACACACCCCACAGGTTCGTTCCGGTCGATCCGCCGACCCGCCGCCCGAGCCGCGCACTGGCGAACCTCGCGGTGGCGATGGACGCCGCGTCGGGCACCTCGAACATGCGGTCCACCACCTGGCCGACGAACGACGGCTCCACCCGCGGACGGCCGATGCCCTCGATCCGGGAAGGCATTCCGGTCTGGTAGGCCGCGTCCCCCGTTTCGTATCCGCCGAAGAAGGCGGAGTTCTCCGGGTCGACCACGGCCAGCTTCGTCGCGTGCCTGCGGTACCGGATGTAGCGGCCGATGGTGGCGCTGGTGCCGCCGGTGCCCGCCCCGACCACGATCCATTCCGGCACCGGATCGGGCTCCAACGCCATCTGCTGGAAGATCGACTCGGCGATGTTGTTGTTGCCGCGCCAGTCGGTGGCGCGCTCGGCGTGGGTGAACTGGTCCATGTAGTGGCCGCCGCATTCGGCCGCCAGCCGCGCCGCCTCGGTGTACATGTCCGGCGGGCGGCGCACGAAATGGCAGCGACCACCTTGCGCCTCGATCAGCGCGATCTTCTGCGGGGAGGTGCTCGCGGGCATCACCGCGACGAAGTCGAGGCCGAGCAGCTTCGCGAAATAGGCTTCGCTGACCGCGGTCGAACCGGAGGACGCCTCCACCACGGTCGTCCCCTCGGTGACCCAGCCGTTGCAGATCGCGTAGAGGAACAGCGAGCGGGCCAGCCGGTGCTTGAGGCTGCCGGTGATGTGGGTGGACTCGTCCTTCAGATACAGCTGGACGTTCCACTCCCCGGGCAGCGGGTAGCGCAGCAGGTGCGTGTCGGCGCTGCGCTGGGCGTCGGCGTCGATCAGCCGCACCGCGTTGTCGACCCAGTCGCGCGGGGCGGTGTGATCGCAGAACTTCACGAAGGCGTTCCCGAGTCGGGCGGGGTGGGCGGCTGGTCGCCGCGCAGCCGCGCGCGCAGCTCGGCCTTGTCGCGCCGCCTGCGCTCGTCGACCAGGGCGATGTCCTCGTTCACCTGCACCCGCAGCCGCTTGAACAGGACCAGCGACAGCGGCATCGCGATGATCAGAGCGAACAGGGCGGCGACCACCAACGGGATGTCCACCGCCACCAACTTCGCGGCCAGCACGATCACCGCGGTGAGCACTACCACGAGACCCAACCTGGCGATTGTGTAGAGGGCTAGATTGCGGGCCAGCCTGCGACCTGCGCCAGGGGTTTGCTGTCCGGAAGCACCTTTTGGTGGAGTTGCGTCACGCACAACCATCAGCCTATGCGAAGCTGTTGCCCGCCCCCGGTGCACGCCCAATGCCGAGGGTGGGGCGCACATCCGTTTTGTCTATTACCTCCCCTTTACCAACTGTAGGTGGTTCGAGTACCTAGGGGTTTCAGTGCGACGATGGCGCCATCTGATGAGGGAACTGTCGAGAACGGAGAGGTTTGCTATGACTGCGATCACCGTCGGCGGCCAGGACACCCTGCTGACTCCGGGCCAGGTTGCTGCCCTGTTCCACGTCGACCCCAAGACCGTGACGCGCTGGGCTCATGCCGGGCGCCTCGGGTCGTTGCGCACACCGGGCGGACATCGCCGGTTCCGCGAATCGGAAGTACTCCAGCTGCTCAAGTCGCTGACCACCGAGGCGACCGCACGCTGATCTGATCGCAGGGCGCGCGGACTCGTCGTGCTCGGGTCCGCGCTCGCCCGCAGACCAATTTCGCGTCTGCGGTGTGCTGGAGTCACGTCCGCGACTACCCTCGTAACCAGGAGGTGAGCGACGTGACGTACCTATTGGCACTCATCGCTGTGGTGGCGATAGCGGTGTTGTGCTGGAAGGCGTTCGGCCCCGAACGGACTGGACCCACTGCCCCGCAAACGCGTTCACCACAGCGCAAGCGCGTCATCGGACCCGACGACGACCCGGAGTTCCTCTGGCGACTATCTCGCCAGCACCGTGACGGCGAGTCCGGTTCCGCCGAGCGCTGATCGTTCGGCATCACGCGCGATAGCACGCGCCCGGCATCATCCGGCGATCGCGCGTTCGCTGTACCCCATGGCTCGGCCGTGGCGCCCTTCCGGCGGCACGGCCGATTCGACAACCCGGTACGTGCGGGGCAGGCGCGCTGCGGTGCGCCTGCCCCCACGATCCCGCGGGCTACCGATCAGGGTTCGCCGTTGACGACCGCCATCAGCGCGTCCATGAACGGCTGCCCGCCCTGGATGGCTCCACCCGCGATCGCGCCGACGACCAGGCCGATCGGGCCGGTGATGATGCTGAAGAAGCCCAGGCCGATCAGGGCTCCGAGCAGACCGCCGAGCAGCGCGCCACCGACCACGCCGACGACGTTCTTGTTCAGTTCGGCGATCAGCCGGTTCATCGAGCTGATCGGCTGCATCTCGCCGATCTCTTTGGCATCGGCCACGGGAGTGAGCGCGAGACGCCGTCCGCTGTCGCTGATCTCGTGCGCGACCGACAGCTTGCTGCCGGAAACCTCGAAGGTCAGCGGCACTTCCGCGACCACGGCCCCGGTGTCGGAGGTCAGCTTGATCTTGGTGCCGTCGTCGACCACCGCGAAGGTGCCGTGCTCGACAGCGGTGTTGATCGCACCGGTCTCGCGGGAGACCGTGGTGCGGTAGTCGACCCCCTGCTCGACACCGGTTGTGGTGATCTCTCGATCCGGTTCTACGGGTTGCGCGTTCGCGGCGCCCGCGGTGATGCCCACTGCGGCAACCGCTCCGAGGGCAATGGCAGCAATAGTGCCGAACTTCATTCTGGAATTCCTTCTCACCGAGATACCCGGCTCCGGAGGCCGGATGGCGTGTGACTGTACAGCGCCCGTGACTTGTTTCCAGACCTGGCAGCCGGCACACCTGATCGCACAGGTTCGTTATCCGATTGTGATCACTTCGGCCGATCACGGCGCCGAGCAGGTGAATTCCCCGGGCCGATGGGTGGTTCCGGGAAGGAGAACTCGACGCGGACGCGCCCCGTAGTGTATGCATGGCGTGGTCTTCAATCCGCAAGATTCACAACTTCGGGTCGCTAGGTGGGTTCGAAGGGTTACAGCTCTGGAGGACGTGACGTGTCGCGCCAACGTGTCCGTGCCGGTATCACCCTGGCCGCCTTCATGGTCGGCACCGGGCTGGCGGCCGCCCTCGTGGTCTTCGCCGCGGTCTCGATGACCGGCCCCGCCGACGAGCCTGCCAAGGCCGCCCAAACCGCCGACGCGCCGACCACGACGCCACCGCCGACCACCGAGGAGCCGCTGCCGACCACCACGGAGGCCTTGCCGACCACGTCGGCGATGCGCGGCGCGGCGAACAAGAGCGCCACCAGCCTGCAGGTGAACATCGGCGACTGCGTATCGTTCAGCGGCGCGGGCGGGATCGACAAAACCGCTTGTGGCAGCGCGAACTCGGTCTACAAGGTCATCGAGAAGGCGCTGGCGAACGCCGCGTGCCCCACCGACGCCGACCGCACCTACAACGAGACCTTGCGCGGCGCGGCGCAGGCAGCGCTGTGCCTGGACATCGACTGGGTGGTCGGCGGCTGCATGGAACTCACGCCCGACAATCCCAAGCGCCTGGACTGCGCGGCCCCCGCGCCCGGCGCGGTCCGGGTGATCGATGTCAAGCAGAACACTGTCGACGTCAACGCCTGCGGCTCGGCCGACAGCGGGATCGTTTACCAGCAGCGGCATTTCGTCGTCTGCGTGGCCCGGCTCTGACCTTCTCGCGGACTCGCTCGCGCACGCTGTCGCCAGCCCCTGCGGTGCGGGCCAGACGAGGTCATTAACAGCTTTGTGAAGCCCGCCCCCGCCAGAGAGGTTGGGCGGACGCCACGCGACAGCGCTTCGGCTCGCGAATTTTTCGTGTTATCAGCGTGTACATTGCGTTCGATCATGATGCAGATCGATGGCGCTGTCGCGGCCGAATTTCGAAGCGTAACCCGATTTGGTTCGTACTCATCACTTTTGCGGATCTTTGGACCAATAAAAACCATATAGTTCCGCGAAATAACGTTCTGGCCTCCCGAAGGGGCACCAGCTGCCCGTTTCCGGTCGTATCGCCGGTCGGGTTGGTTGATACTGAAAGCGTGCGGAACAAGCTGTGGGGTGGGGTTCTGATCGTTCTCGGTGCGACCGGGATCGGGCTCGGGATCTGGTTGTTCGTGTCGCTCGGCTTGGACGAGGGTGACAAACTGGCCAGTGTCGTCGGGATGTTCGTCGGGATCGCGGCGCTGGCGATCTCGATCTACGGCGTGGTCCTGGCGCGGCGCGATGCCGGCGGCCGGGCAGTCCCGTCGCCCGGCGGCACCTCCATCACCGGGTCCGTCATCGGCGGCGGCGTTTCCACGATCACCGACGTCACCGGACCGGTCACCATCCGCCGGGGCGCGTCCAGGCCCGGAGCGGTGCCGCCGCGCGCTCCCGGTGCGCCGAGCCGCCCGAGGCAACCGGCGACCGACCTGACGATCACCGACAGCACGGTCGCCGGGCGGGTCGACCGTATCCACGGTGCGGGTGCCGTCGACATCGGCGAATGAAACGGCGCTGGTGGCGCAGTCGCCACCCGGAGCAGCAGCTCAGCGACAGCAGCATCGGTGGCAGCGTCATCTCCATCCGGCACGTCGTCGGCGATGTCACCATCACCGATCGCGCCGACTCCGGTCACCGGTACTGGTGTGAGCCGTTCCCCCGCGCGGAGAAGCTGCCCGTCGAACAGGCGCGGGCCAAGCCGTCGCTGCTGTTACAACCGCGCTACAGCGTGGTCCGGTTTCTCGGCCGCGACAGCGAGCTCACCGAACTCGACCATTGGCTGGCCGCACCGGAGCCCATCGCGGTGCATCTGGTACACGCCGCGGGCGGTGAGGGAAAATCCCGGCTGGCCGGTCGATTCTGCGAGAACGCCACCGCCACGGGGTGGGCCGCGTGGCGGGCGATCCACACCACCGAAGCGAGCGGCCTGCCCGGCGCGATCACCTTGACCGACCGCAACGCGGTGCTCTTGGTGGTCGACGACGCGCACCGCTGGCCGGTCGCGCACCTGGCCTCGCTGGTCACCAATTTGCGCACGATCACCTCCGATGGCGTGAAGGCGCGAGTGCTGCTGCTGGCGCGAGCCACCGGCTACTGGTGGTCGACACTGTCGGCTCGTCTGCGTGAACTCGGCGTCGCCACCAGCGTGGCGGCCCTGGCGCCGTTGGGGTTACGGTTCGACCGCGCGTCGGTCTTCGACACCGCGGTCACCGGATTCTCGCGAGCGTTGCAGCTGCGCGACCTGCCCGCCAACCGCTACCGGGTCGGCATCGACCTCGGTGACCCACGGTTCGATTCGGTGCTGTCCATCCAGATGGCGGGTCTGGCGGCCATCCATTCCCGCATCCGCAATGTCTCCCCCGGCCACGACCCCGCGGCGGTGTCGGCCTACCTGCTGGGACTCGAATACACCGACTGGGCCGACCGATTCGAGCGGAAACTCATCACCACCAGCCCCGAGGTCATGCGCCGCGTCGTTCATCTGGCGACCCTCACCGGCGGTATGTCCCACTCCGACGCTCGCAGCCTGCTCAGCTCCGTCGGGCTGGCGGTCGATGAAGCCCACGCCGGGCGCATCGTCGACGACCACAGCCTGTGCTATCCCCCGACGAGGACCAGCGTGCTCACCCCGTTGCAACCCGATCGGCTCGGCGAAGACTTCCTCGCGCTCAACACCCCGGGTAATCCGGACCCCGCCGACGACGCACTACCGGCCGACCCCTGGACCGTCGACGCCGCCCACCAGCTCGTCCGCCGCGGCGACGGCGCGACACCGCCCTGGGTGAGCGCCGCGATCGTCCGGCTGGTCGAAGCCGCGGGCCGCTGGCCCCACCTCGCACCCACACTGCTGTACCCGAGCCTGCACCGAGACCCCGCCCTGGCGGCCACGACCGGAGGCGCGACGCTGACCCGGCTGGCCGGCCTCCCCGGCATCACACCCGACATCCTGACCGCTATCCAGCAACACCTCACCGACAATCCCGGTCTCGACACCACCACCGCCACAACGGCCCTCGACACCGCGCTGCTTCCGCACCGCATCGCCTCGACCACCGACCCGGCCGAACGTGCCGATCTCTACCGGCGATACTCCCGGCAGTTGCGCGCCGCCCAGCGATACCAGCAGGCACTCACCGCCGCCGAACAAGCCGCCGAGCTCTACCGGTCGCTGAACGACACCGATCCCGACCACTACGGACCGTTCCTCGCCGCAGCGCTCGAAATCCTCGGGACTCGATTGGGTGATGTGGGTCGCAACACTGAGGCGCTCGGCCCGGTACAGGAAGCCGTCGAGCTCTACCGCCGGTTGGCGGAAACCGAGGCCGAGACCTACCTGCCCGAACTCGGGAACGCGCTGACCGTACTCGGGATCCGCTTGGGCAGACTGGGACGCAACCACGAAGCGCTCGACGCCGCACAGGAAGGCGTCGGCATCTACCGCCGTCTGGCCGAGGCAGACCCCGCGCGCCACGTGGTCGAGCTCGCCAGCCCGCTGAACAACATCGCCACCCGGTTGGGTGCGCTGGGCCGCCACTACGAGGCTCTGGACGCGGTCAGGGAAGCCACCACCCTCTACCGAGACTTCGCCGAAACCGATCCCGACACCCACCTACTCGATTTCACCCGGATGCTGAACAACCTCGGAATCCGGCTGGGTGAACTGGGCCGCCATCGCGAGGCACTCGACGTGGCGCAAGAAACCGTCGCCCTCAGCCGACAGCTGGCCGAAGCCGACTTCGACGCCCACCTGCCCCTACTGGCGGAGGCGTTGATGCAACTCGGCTCGCGATCGAGTCGGCTGGGCCACCACCACGAAGCGCTCGAAGCCGCGCGGGAAGGCGTCAGCCTCTACCGCCGCCTGGCCACAGCCAACCCGGACACCTACCTCTCCGAACTCGCGGAGGCGTTGACGCAACTCGGTCTCCGCCTGGGCCAGCTGGGCCATCACCACGAAGCCCTCGAGGCCGCGCAGGAAGGCGTCGGTCTCTACCGCCGCTTGGCCGAATCCGATCCGGACGCCTACCTGGCGAGCATGACCAGTTCACTGAACAACCTCGGGAGCAGGCTGGGTGATCTCGGCCGTCCGCACGAGGCAGTCGAGACCGTCCGGGGGGCCGTTGCCCTCTATCGGCAGCTGGCCGAGCGCAACCCCGACACTCATCTGCAGAATCTCGCCAGGTCGCTGAACAACCTCGGCATCCGGTTGGGTGATCTCGGCCATCACCGCGAAGCATTCGAAGCCTCGCAGGAAGCCGTCACCCTTTTCCGGCAACTGTCCGAAACCAACCCCGACGCCTACCTGACCGAACTGGCGGAGACCCTGACCAGCCTGGGGATTCGCTTGGGCCGGCTGGGGCACCACCCCGAAGCACTCGAAACCGGCCGGGAAGCCGTCGCCTTGCACCGGCGCCTTGCCGAGGCCGACCCCGGCGCCAACCCGGAGCGCCGCGCCGAATCCCTCCTCTTCTTCGCACAGAACACTTCTCGGGCGAAGATCGACATGACAGCGGGCCTCACCGCTATCCAAGAATCGATCACGTTGTTCGGTGCGCTGGCCGAGCAGGTGCCCGAGGCATACCAGTACCGGCTGACGCAGGCCCGCGAAATTCTCAGCGAGTTGCTCCAGCATCTCTCCACCGAATGGCGCGGGCCATGAGCACCGGTCGCGCCTCGACCTTCGTGCCTGCTCGCGATTTTCGTCAGTATTCGAGTTCTGTCCACGGGATGGTGATCGGGAACGGGAAGTCGAACTCGATTCCGTCCGGGTTCTGGTGGGTCCACTCGGCGGCGAGGATGTAGTTGGCGGCGCGGAGCGGGTGGACTCCGTCCGGGAGCTGAGCGTGGCCGATGTCCAGGCCGTAAGCGCGGACAGTGGCGATCGCGCTGGTCTCGCGGGCCAGGGACACTTCCCAGTACCACGGGATGGCGGCGCTGGCGTACCGTCCTTTCTTCGCTTCTATGTCGGTCTGCGTGTTGGACGGGGACAGCACTTCACCGACCAGCAGGACATCACTCCCCCGCACGTCCTGATAGGGCGAATCGAGGCAGCGGTGGACGAGGAAGTCCGGCGTCAGGAAGTTGGACTTTCCTGTGCGACCCAGGAACACATTGGTCTCGAGGTTGACCCGCCAGCAGTGTTCCGGCTCCTCCGACATCGACTTTCGTGCGCAGCTTTCGATCGAGTTCGTCAGGCGGCGTGTGAAGACCTGATGCTCGCCGGGGCCGCGCCGTACCCAGACCACACGGCCGTCCCACAATTCGATCTGGCCCGCGATCTCCTCGGGGAGTTGCTCCAATTCCTCCCACGTCATCAACTCGGGAAGGTCCGGCCGCTCGATGGGCGGAAGCGACATGCCGCAATCGTAATGGCCGATCCGGCCACGACGGATACTCGTTTCTCCGGCCGAGAGCCATGGAAGTACCCGTTACGTTCCGGCGAGCCCAATCAGGGCGAGCAGGTGAACGAGGGCGAGGGTCAGTTCAGACGGGCTAGTTCAGCCCCGCGTACGAATGCAGCCCGCTGATCACCATGTTGATGATGAACAAGTTGAACAGCATGGCGACGAAGGCGGCGACGTTGATCCAGGCGGCCTTGGTGTCGCGCCAGCCGGAGGTGGCGCGGGCGTGCAGGTAGGCGGCGTAGAGGACCCAGGCGATGAAGGAGCAGGTTTCCTTCGGGTCCCAGCCCCAGAAGCGGCCCCAGGCGGCTTCGGCCCAGATGGCGCCCAGGATGACACCGGCGCCGAACAGCGGGAAGCCGATGATGGTGGTTTTGTAGGCCAGCCGGTCCAGGGTGCGGGCGTCGGGCAGGCGGCGGGCGAGGGCGCCGAAGATGTTGTTCGACTCCTGACCGTCCGGCTGCCGCAGGCGGTACAGGAACAGCAGGCTCGCCACGCCCGCGAACAGGAACACACCGCTGCCGATCGCGACGATGGTGACGTGCAGCGGCAGCCAGAACGACCGCAGCGCGGGCACCACGGGCGCCGCGTCCGCGTAGAGCACGGTGCCCGCGAGGAACAGCAGCAGCAGCACCGGCACCAGCACGAAGCCCCAGATGCCGCGATAGCGCTGCTCCCGCAGGAACACCACTCCGACCAGCACGGCGGCCGCCGTAGCCATGGTGACGAACTCGTACATGTTGCCCAGCGGGAAGCGGTGGGTCGCGAATCCGCGCGACACGATCGCGCCCACGTGCAGCGCGATGGCGACCAGCAGCACCGAGAACGCCATATTGCCCAGTCGCTCCGACAGCGGCCGCCGCACGGGCTCGGGGATACGCCCCGGCCCCTGCGGTGTCGAGCCGCCGCCCACCGTCACCAGTTCACGCTCGGCGACCTGACGACTGCGCGCCGTCGCGTACTGCCAGATCAGCAGCATCAGCACCAGCGCGTACACCACGATCGCCGTTTTGAACGACAAATCGCTGTACCTGGCGATGGACTCGTCGATCGGCATGGTTACTCTCCCGTGGTCTCGGCGCCCCGCGCCGCGGTGGTCTCGGCGTCCGTGTCGAGCAGGCGGGCGCGCAGCCGGTCGAACTCGCCGCCCCAGCCCGCCTGGTCGGTCCTGGCGAGCCCGCCCATCTCTACTACAGTGCGTCGTTGGTCCACGGTACCGGCCGCGTCCTCGGCCGGGTAGACCCGCACCCAGATCCGGCGGCGCTTGATCAGCAGCGAGAGCAGCAGCCCCGCCATCATCAGCAGCGCGCTCACCAGCACCCACTGCTGGGCCGGGTCGTGGGAGACCTGCAGATTCACGAACTCTTGCGCGCCGTCGAAAGTGACCTTGGTGCCGTTGGGCAGGGTGGTCGACTCGCCGGGACGCAGATTGACCCTGGCCTCCTTGATCAAGCGCCCCTGTTTGACCTGCTCCGGGTCGAGGGCGAACAACGACTGCGGCTTTCCGGTGTCCAAGCCGGTGTCACCGCGGTAGACGTCGACCGCAACGGCCGGATCGTTCATCGCCGGGAACGCCGACGACAGCAGCGAGCCGTGGAACATCGCGGTGGGCGCGAACAGCCCCTCGATCGCGATCTGGTTCTTCCGGCGCTCCTCGTCGGTGGCGTACATGCCGCCGGGCGGGTCGATCCGCAGCACGCCGCTGGACAGGAACGTCGTCGCGTCGTCGGGACGCCACTGGATGGACTCGGTGCGAGTCTGGCCGTTCGGGAAGGTGACCGTGAAGGTCGGCGCGTAACCGTGGCCTTGCAGATAGAGCCGGTCGCCCGCGACGCGCAAAGGATGGTTGACCTGCACCTGGGTGTCGCGCCATGTGTCGGTCCGCAGGTCGTCGCCCGCCTGGTAGGCGAGGTCGGCGGTGAACATCTCGGCTTGCCCGCTGGTCAGGTAATCGGCGCGGAAATCCTTGACCCGCACGCAGATCGGCGTCATCCCGGTGCCGTCGTTGACGTTGCCCGCCTTGAACGAGTCGAATACCGCGGGCGAGGTGGTGCAGAAGCCTGGGCCGTTGTTCGCCAGCACGATGACGCTGCCCTCGTAGCCGAACAGCTTGCCCGCCGCGATGGCGACCAGCAGTCCGACCAGCGCGAGATGGAACACCAGGTTGCCGAGCTCGCGGGTGTAGCCCTTCTCCGCCGACAGCGCCAGTTCGCCCTCGCGCGGACCGGGACGGACCTCGGTGCGCCAGCCGCGCAACTGGGCACGGGCGTGGTCGAGCACTGCCGCGGGCGACTGCTCGACCCAGTCCGAGTAGTGGTGCGGCAGCCTGGTCAGATTGCGCGGCGCCCGCACCGGCCGCGTGCGCAGGGCGCGGTAGTGGTCGACCGTGCGCGGCAGGATGCAACCGACCAGGGAGATGAACAGCAGCACGTAGACGGCCGTGAACCAGAAACTGGAGAACACGTCGAACAGTTCGAAGCGGTCCATCCACGGGCCGAGCGTGGGCCGGTCGGCGATGTACTGCTCGACCTTCTGCTCGTTGAGGTTTCGCTGCGGCAGCAGCGCCCCGGGGATCGCGGCCAAGGCGAGCAAGAACAGCAGCACCAAGGCCGTGCGCATGCTGGTGAGCCCGCGCCAAGTGTTGCGGAGGAACGCCCAGGCCCGTCCGGCCCAGGATTGCCGCGGGGGCCGCGCGGAGGTGTCCGTCGTCGGCTGGTCGGTCACGGTCATATCGGCAAGGTCACCTCGGAGACGAACGCATCGCGCACCCAGGCGACGAACTGGTCCCATGCCCCGGTGACCAGCGCGGCGCCGACCGCGACGAGCAACATGCCCCCGATGACCTGGATGGTGCGGGAATTGCGGCGCAGCCAGCCGACGCCCCGCAGCGCGCTCGCCGACCCGAACGCGAGCACGACGAACGGCAGACCGAGCCCAAGGCAGTAGGCGACGATCAGGGCGACCCCGCGCACGGCCGTGGTTCCGTCGGTGCCTGCGGCCACCGCCATGACGCCCGACAGGGTCGGGCCGAGGCAGGGTGTCCAGCCCAGCGCGAACACTCCGCCGAGCAGCGGCGCGCCCACGATGCTGGTGAGCCTGCGCGGCTCCATCCGGGTGTCCCGCTGCAACGCGGGCACCAGGCCGATGAACACCAACCCCATCAGGATCGTCACCACGCCGCCGATGCGTTGCAGCAGTTCCCGGTTCACGTTGAGGGTCTGGATGACGCCGAACACCGTCGCGGTGGCGAGCACGAAGACCACGGTGAAACCGGCGACGAACAGCCCGGCCGCACCGGCGACCCGCATCCGTCCGGTGCGCGGCGGGCGGGTGGCGGTCGTCGTGCCCGCCCGTGTGGCGCCTCCGGCCTCCGCGACGGTGGCCGGTGGCGCTTCCGCACCGACCAGCCCGGCCAGGTAAGACAGGTATCCGGGCACGAGCGGCACCACACACGGCGAGGCGAACGACACCAGGCCCGCGAGCAGGCATGCGCCGAGTGCCAGCAGCAGCGGCCCGGAGGCCGCCGTCTGCTGGAACGAATCACCGACCCCGGCGAGCACCATCACAGGTCCTCACCGGTACCCGGCGCGGTGTGCTCGCAGGTCACACCGATTCCTCCCGCGTGTCCTCCGGCGCTCGGGTGCCGCGGCGCAACGACACCTTCCGCTCGGTGGCGGCGGGTTCCTCGGCTCCGTCGAAGACGGCGAAATCCAGCAGGGAATCGGCGGCGACGCTGCGCGGCACGGTGGCGATGCCCGCCCACCGGTCGTCGACGGCCCATCCGCCGCCGATGCGTCGGGCGCCCTGCCGTGGCCGACAGGCGCGCAGGTGGCGGGTACGGCGGTCGCGATTCACTGTTGTTCCTCCGCGGCGATTCGTTCGACTACTGGTTGGAGATCCTCGGCCAGCAGGGACCGCAGAAAAACCGCGGCGACCCGGTGTTGCCGGTCGAGGACGAGCGTGGTGGGGATGACACTGGTGGGGAAGTTCCCGCCGAGCGCCAAGAGCGTGCGCATCGACGGGTCGTAGATGGACGGGTAGCCGACCTTGTTGTCGACCACGAAGTCTTGGGCCTTGTCCTGTTGCGGATCGCGGACGTTGATCCCGAGGAACGCGACACCCTTGTCCTTGGTCGCCTCGTAGACCTTTTCCAGGGCGGGCACCTCCGCGCGGCACGGACCGCACCACTGGCCCCACAGGTTGAGTACCACGACCTGGCCCGGATAGTCCTCGACGGAGATCGTCTTGCCTGCGGTCATCAGGTCCGGACCGGCCAGTTCGCCGATGGTGCCGCGGGCGGCGGGCGGGTCGTAGCGGATGTCGGTCTTGCCGCCGGGCGAGACGAATTCGAAGGTGCCGCCCGAGGCCACCGCGTCCGAACCGGTCGAGCAACCCGCGAGCGCGGCAACGAGCGCCACGCACGCGAGCAGCACCGGCAGCACCCGCCCGGTGCGTGTCGCGGGCGAGTGGGGGAACGCGGTGGAGCGGATCATGCGCCGTGTACCGAGGGGTCCGAGCCGCCCGCGGGCTCCGAGTAGACGATGTCGACGAGGGTGTCGCCGTGGTAGACCAGCGAGGTCAGTGACGCGAGCGAGCACTGCCGCTGGCGCGGGTCGTGCCACAGGCGCTGCCCCTGGAGGAAGCGCCGCAGCGTCCACACCGGCAGCTGATGCGATACCAGCACCGCCTCGCGCCCGGCCGCTTCGACCCTGGCTTTGTTCACCGCCGCCAACATGCGGTGCGCGATCTGCAGATAGGGCTCGCCCCAGGACGGGGTGAACGGGTCGCGCAGCTTCCACCAGTGCCGCGGCTTGCGCAGCGCGCCGTCGCCGACCGAGACGCGCAGGCCCTCGAAGGTGTTGCCCGCCTCGATGAGGTTCTCGTCGGTGCGCACGATCACGTCGTGCTGCGCGGCGATCGGCTCGGCGGTCTCCTGCGCACGCTGTAGCGGCGAGGCGATGACCAGCGCGATGTCGTGATCGGCGAGAGTCCGCGCGACCGCGGCGGCCTGCGCGCGCCCCGCCACCGAGAGGCTGAAGCCGGGCAGGCGGCCGTAGAGGATGCCGTTCGGGTTGTGCACCTCGCCGTGCCGCAGCACGTGCACGATGGTCTCGACCGGAGCGGCGCCGCCGTCGTGCACCCGCTCGGCGGCGCGGGGCCGGCGCTCGGCGCGTTCGGCCGGTTCGGTCCCGGTGGTCTCGTTCGCGGCCGAAGCGGCCTCGGCCCCCTTGCGGGCCGCCACGACCTGCGCGTCCGCCGCCGCGGCGGCGGCGAACTGCGCTCCCGCGTCGACCAGGCTCGATGTCTCGCGCTCGACGGTCGCGGACCGGTCCCCGGCGCTCGCGGCGGCGAACTGTTCACCCGCGTCGATCACGGTCGCTTCCGCGACGGCATCGATGGCCACGGCGGTCGCGCCGTTGGTCACGGGCACATCCGGCTCGGCGGACAGCTTGGCTAGCTCGCGCCGGTCGGCATCGGGCTGATCGAGGTCGGAGGTCACGCGCGGGATCCTTCGGGGGTGGCGGCCGCCGCCGCGTGCGCGGCGGCGGGCAAGGCGGCAGCGATACGGTCGAACGCGTCCTCGTCGAGCGCCGCGGAGACGAACCAGGCTTCGAACGCGCTCGGCGGCGCGTACACGCCACCGTCGAGCAAGGCGTGGAAGAACGCTGGGTAGCGCCAGGTCTCGCTCGCCTTGGCGGCGGCGTAATCGGTGACCGGGCGTTCGGCGAAGAACACGCTCACCATATTGCCCGCGAACTGGACTTGGTGCCCGACCCCTGCGGTGTTCAGGGCCGAGGAGAACAGATCCCCGAGCCGCTGCGCGTTGCGGTCGAGGGCGGCATAGACCGCGTCGTCGGCCGCGCGCAGCGTGGCCAGCCCCGCGGCCACCGCCACCGGGTTACCGGACAGCGTGCCCGCCTGGTAGACCGGCCCGAGCGGCGCGAGGTGGTTCATGATCTCGGCGCGTCCGCCGAACGCGGCGGCGGGCAGGCCGCCGCTCATCACTTTGCCGAAGGTGTAGAGATCGCCCGCGACGCCTTCGCGGCCGAACCAGCCCGCACCGCTGACCCGGAAGCCGGTCATCACCTCGTCCATGACGAGCAGCGCGCCGTGTTCGGCGGTGAGCGCGCGCAGGCCCGCGTTGAATCCGGGCAGCGGCGCGACCGCGCCCATGTTGCCCGCGGCCGCCTCGGTGATCACGCAGGCGATCGCGCCGGGATTCGCGGCGAACGCGGCGGCGACGGCGTCGAGGTCGTTGTAGGGCAGCACGATGGTGTCGGCCGCCTGCGCGCCCGTCACGCCGGGCGAGGTGGGCAGTCCGAGCGTGGCGACGCCGGAGCCCGCGTCGGCCAGCAGGGCGTCGACGTGACCGTGATAGCACCCGGCGAACTTGATGATCTTGGTGCGGCCGGTGTAGCCGCGGGCCAGCCGGACCGCGCTCATCGTGGCCTCGGTGCCGGAGTTCACCAGCCGTACCCGCTCCACCGGCGCGACCCGCCGCACGATCGCCTCGGCGAGCTCGATCTCGGCCTCGGTCGGCGCGCCGAAGGACAGACCGTCGCCCGCCGCGCGGCGCACCGCCTCGACAACCGCGGGGTGCGCGTGACCGAGGATCATCGGGCCCCAGGAGCAAACCAGGTCGACGTACTCGTTGCCGTCGGCGTCCACGAGCGTGCAGCCGTCGGCCGAGGCGATGAATCTCGGTGTGCCGCCGACGGATCGGAAAGCCCGCACCGGGGAGTTGACGCCACCCGGAATCACCGAACTCGCCCGGTCGAAGAGTCGAGCGGAAACCGGCACAGCGGCACTGGTCACGCGCGGAGAAGAACTCACGCGTTCCAGTCTCTCAGCACCGGAAAATCGGTTCGACGACAGGGTGTAGTGCAGTGATGCAGGCCGCAGCCGCCCGGCAACACGCCGAGGTGAGCTTCGCGCGAATTTCGATCGCTGAATGGTTGCCGGTGCGTAGTCTCAGCTCACATTCGTCCATCGTTCGGGAGGGTCTGCATGCGGATTGCCATCGTCAGCGTGGGTGTGCTCACCGTCGTCGCGGGGGCCACCGTCGCCCTCGGCGCCGGGTCGGCCGCCGCGCAGCCGTTCGATCAACTCGATCAGGCGCGGCTGGCCATCCCGCTGGACCACTCCGCGACCACCGCGCTCGCTGGCGGACCGATTCCCGCCCTGGTCACCATGGTCGTCCCGCCCAACCGGATCGGCGCCGGGCTGAAGAGCGACTCCGCGATCTACCGCGACGAGCGCGGACAGGTGCACGCCACGCTGCGCCAAGTGGTGCTGGAGGCGGCCAGCCGTCCGGACGGGACGGTCACCGTCTATCTGAATGCGCCCGGCGCCCGCAACGGCCGCGTGCTGGACATCTATCAGCACTGGAACTGAGCGGGCGCCGCGCCGCCGCCGTCAGGCGTACATGCAGGGGACCTGCGCCGACATGGTGTGCAGGAAGCACATGAACCCGTTGTAGGGGCCCGCGGAACCGGAATCCGGCACGAGGATCGGCGCGTCGACGGGGCTGGCGTCCTCCAGCGGCAGGCCCGGGCTCGCGCCGGCGGGTGCGGCCCCGATCCCGAGGGCGGCGGCCACGGCAAACGCGGCACAGATCTTCACGGCGAACCGGTTCATCAAACACTTTCCTTCATCGACACGCGTTTCAACTACGGCCGAAATACTAACGGCCACAGGGCCATTCCAGCCAAAGCGCGCGGTCGACGGACATCGGCCGCCGGACGGCGCGCGGTTGCACGGTAACTGGTCGGCGCGCCGTACGCAGGGGTTCGCAGGCAATCCGTGGCTACGTGATGCCCAGGCAAAATTTGGCGAACCCGGTGGTGACCAGGCACGCCAGCGGCGTGGGCAGCGCGTGCAGCAACGGCGCGGGCGGCGTGGCGGCGAATACCGGTGTCGCCGGAACGGAATCTGCCGCAACGGCTTCGGCGGACGCGGTGGCGGGCGCGAGCGCGGCCGCGCCGACCACACCGGCCGCCACCGCGCCGAAAAGTGTTCGCTGGACAGTTGGTTTCATGCGATCGGCGTTCCCGCGATTCGCCGGATCAAACGGCTCCGAGCGGGCTCGCGCCGTTCAGCCTTCGGCCCGTGCGCCACGGAGACCGCGCACGAGCCGGGCCGAGGCGTCGATGGCCAGCACCCCGCCCACCGCGACGAGCACCGCGGCCAGCAGCCACCAAGGCGCCACGTAGCGAGTGGCGGTGAAACCCGGGGCGTCGCCCATCGGCGGGAAATCGGTCGCGCGCACACCGGCGCTCGCGCTGAGCACGGCCCCCACGAGCGCGAGAACGAACAGGTCCACTTCCACGAGCACCGCGACTATCCAGCGTCTCAACGGTCCACTCCGTCCGCACTGCGCTCGACGGCCTCGGTCAACGCCGTGCGCAGCGCCCGATGGTCTCTGGCCCATGCCTGCACCAGGCTGCCGTCGGCCAGCCGCAGCCCGATGCCGGTGCGGCGGCGCGGTACGCCGGTCAGCTCACCGAGCGCCCGCGCCGACTCCCAGTCTTCGTCGTCCCAGGAGTCCTCGTCGCGTTCGGGAAGGACCTCGGCGATCGAGCTCAGCGGCAGCGACTCGGTGCCCGAACGCAGCGTCTCCGTCGTCAGCTCGACGCTGACGTGCCGCTTGCCGGCGAGCACCTGCAGCGCGACGAAACCCGCGATCAGCGCGGAGCAGAACAGCAGGGCGAACCAGTGCACGGCGCCACCGGTGACGAGTTCGAGAACGAGAACGGCCGAGCACAGGATCGGTCCGTAGGCGACCGTGCGCCAGCGGGCGCCCGGTTCGGTGAACAGGACGGTCACGCCGGCCCCCTGGCGAGAGCGGGCGGCAACACGACGAGAAGCGAGATCAGCGAGTCAAGCCGGGCAGCAACAGCACGGCGACGGTCAGCACGGCGAACAGAATCAGCAGGCTCAAGACGGCCAGATCCCGCCGAATGCTGTGCGGCTGCTGGATCACCACTCGCATCGATGCCTCCGATCCTCCGGACCCATTCGCCGAGTTCCCGCACGTAAAGCGCGACAACGCACGACGAACGACTACCGGTTCCCACGTCCACTGTGACAACCCTCACCATACATGCCGGACTGTCTCGGACAAACTGGGAACGTGTTCCATCCGCGGCTCAGCGCCTGCCCGGCTGGAAGTATGTGGTGGCCTCCGGCCGATGGGACAGGTAGATGGCGCCGACCGCGAGGACGGCCTGCACGATCGAGGCGCCCCCCGCGATCAGCGAAGCCGTTCCGGTCACCGCGTCGATGGCGAACAGCGCCCCGACGCCGAGCACCAGTACCCACGCGCCGAGCACCGTGAGCACGGTGCGCGCCCACGGTTTGCCGCGCCCGAACTGGTACACCACGACCAGCGCGAGCGCCGCCACACCCAGCCCGATCAGCACGACGACCACATAGACCAGCGAGACCATCAGCTCCGCACTGGCCATGGTGACCTTCGGGTCCTGCACTCTGGCCTGCTCGAACACCTCTTCGGCGAAGGCGCGCCGCCGATCCAGCGCGGCGACGATCGAGGCGATCAACTGCACGACGCCGAATCCGACCACACCCCACCACAGCTGCCGCGCGGTACCGACGTCCTCCGGCATCGGAGGACGAACCGGGCCCGCGGCGAACGGTCCCGCCATCTTCGTCACGACAGCCAGTGCGCGGCCTCGGTGGCCCAGTAGGTGAGCACGATGTCCGCGCCGGCCCGGCGGATACCCAGCAGCGACTCGAGAATGGCGCCGCGGCGATCGATCCAGCCGCGCTCGGCGGCGGCGGTGATCATCGCGTACTCACCGGAGATCTGGTAGGCCGCGACCGGGACCGTCGAACGATCGGCGACCTCGCGCAGGATATCCAGGTACGACATGGCCGGCTTGACCATCACGATGTCCGCGCCCTCGGCCAGGTCCAGCTCCAGCTCGCGGATCGCCTCCCGGCGATTGGCCGGGTCCTGCTGGTAGGTGCGCCGGTCGCCTTCCAGCGAGGAACCGACGGCCTCCCGGAACGGCCCGTAGAACGCCGAGGCGTACTTCGCGGAGTAGGCCAGGATGCCGGTGTCGATGCGACCGGCCGCGTCCAGGCCCTGCCGGATCGCGCCGACCTGGCCGTCCATCATGCCGCTGGTGCCGAGCAGGTCGGCGCCCGCCTCGGCCTGCGCCAGCGCCATCTCGACATAGCGCCGCAGCGTCGCGTCGTTGTCGACCGCGCCGTCGGCGGCGAGCACACCGCAGTGGCCGTGGTCGGTGAACTCGTCCAGGCAGGTGTCGGCCATGACCACGGTCGAGTCACCGACCTCTTCGGCGAGCGCCCGCAGGCCGCGGTTGAGGATGCCCTGCGGATCGCTCGCGGCGCTGCCGACGGCGTCTTTGTCCTGCGGACGCGGCACGCCGAACAGCATGATGCCGCCGACGCCCGCCGTGACCGCTTCGACAGCCGCCTTGCGCAGCGAGTCCAGCGAGTGCTGCGCAACCCCTGGCATCGAGCTGATGGGGCGCGGCTCCGCCACGCCGTCGGCCACGAACATGGGCAGCACCAATTGCCGTGGTTCCAGTGTGGTTTCGGCCACGAGACGACGCAAAGCCGGGGTACGGCGCAACCGCCGCGGGCGGTCCATTCCGGTCATGAATCGCACGATACGCCCGGTGCGGACGGCTGTCGCGAGCGCCCGGGGGTGCGGCGGAGCCCTCGCCCCGGCCCTCTGGGACAGCTACCGCCCGCAACCCCCGATCGGACATGTCATCCGACTGATAACGGTGTGTGAAATCACACGTGGCACCCCGCGGGAAGGCGCATACTCCGACTAGGGGCGAGACCCGCTGGGGGACAGCATGACCGATCCACACGTCGATATCTCGCTGGCCAGAGCCGCCGACTTCGAGTCGTGGGTGGCGGTACTGCTGGCCGACTGGTGGCCGGCACTGACCGGCGGCACGCTCCCGCCCGCGACCGCGCTACGCGCCTGGCGCGCCGCCGACGCCACCGGGCGGAATTTCAGCGTGGAGTTCGTCGCGCGGCAATCGGCCGAACCCGAGGTGATGCCGATCGCGCACGTCGCCTTCGCCACGCTCGGCATCCGCCCCGACGAGCCCGAATGGCTGCGCAGCCGAGGGACGCACCTGGTCGGCGGCACCGAGGACGCCATCGTGCAACTGCGGTTCTCCGACACCGCCCGCACCGTCCTCGTCCGCCTGCAGAGCAGGCCGTGCCAGGTGAACGAAGAGGCGGGCAGACACCTGCGCGCCTGGGCCGACGTCAGCGTGCCGTTCCCGAACACCACCTCGGGGCCGCTGGACGTGCGGGTGGCCCGCAACAGCGCACGGCATCTGCTCGCCGCGCACAGCGCACGGCATGCCACCCCGGCCGATCCTTTGCAGCTCGGGCCGCCGCAGCGGGTCACCGACATCGGCTGGGCCTTCATCTTCCCGTGGTCCACCACGTCGTGGTATCTCGACGGCTCCGTTCCCACCCTCCCGCCGGGCAGCCGCGGGCCGATCGTGGTCGTCAAGGACACCGGGCACACCTGGCTGCTGGACAGCCTCCGCAACTACGACGCGCAGCTGACCGACTACGCGCACGAGTACGGCTACCGTGCTCCGGTCGAGCAGGCGCGATGATGGGTGGCGTGATTTCCGCGGTGACTCGCGCGGCGGGGTGCTGACATGACCGAGCCGCCGAGCGAGGTCGAACTGCTCGCCATGCAGCGGCGCGCCGAAGCGCTGTGGGACGCGGGCGACGCGGCGGGCGCCGAGCACTGGTTGCGCCGGGCCGCCGCGGGCGGCAGCGTGCCCGCGATGGGGATGCTCGGGGCGCTGCTGGGGGCCGACGGCCGGATCGGCGAGGGAATCCGCTGGTTGGAGACCGCCGCCGCGCGCGGCAACGAGCCCGCGGCTGTGCAGCTCGGCCTGCTGCACGTGGAGCGCGGAAATCTCGACGAGGCGGAGCGCTGGCTGCGGCCCGCCGCCGAGCAAGGGTTGCCCGAAGCCCTCTGCAACATGGGCGTTCTGGCCAATCGGCGCGGCCGCGACGAGGAGGCCGAGCAGTGGTACGAGCGCGCGGTCCGCGCCGGAAACCCCACGGCCATGCGCAGTCTCGGCCTGCACCTGGCGCGGCGCGGCGCATTCGACCGCGCGATCGAGCTGCTCACCGAGGCCGCGCGCCGCGGAAGAACGGACGCGATGGCGGTGCTCGGCGCGCTGCATCTGGACCGCGGCGAGCAAGCCGAGGGCGAACGGTGGCTGCGCGCGGGCGCCGAAGCCGGCGACCCGGATTCGATGTTCCACCTCGCGCTGCTGCTGCGCGCCACGAACACGCCCTACCTGGCAGGCGATTTTGCCGACCCCGAGGTGCTGCGGACGGCCGCCGCCATCGCGACCGGCCGCACGCCCGCGCAGCGGGAGGCCAGGCAGTGGCTCGAACGGGCCGCCGCGCTGGGGCATCCGCAGTCGCTGCGGCTACTGCACGATCTGTGAGCCGAGGTCGGCGAGGCAGGTGAAAACCTTTGTGGCCAGCCTTATTTGTCGGACCTCCCAGGTAGAATCGAAGATACGTTCGAGGGGGCTCGCCGCCCCCGATCGCCACGGGAGGGATGCCAATGCGCACACCGCAAACCGTTCTCATCGATCGCCCCTACGCCCCGCTGCAGAAGCGTCCGCTGCCCGCGGGCCGTCCACGGGCGTGGTACGTCCTGCACAACCGGCGGCTCAAGGCGATGCGCCTGGCGATCGCACTGCTCGACTCGGGCGTCTACGCACCGAGCTACGCCACGAACAAGCGGATCAGGCACACCGCCGAGGTGATCGGCATCCGGCCGCCCTCCGACGCCACCTGCACCATGGTCCGCACCCTGATGCGCAAGCGGTACTGAGAGCCGATTACCTGCGGCGGCTCTTCTTGCGCGGAGGTGGCAGGAGTCCTTCGGCGCGCAGGCGGGCCGCGTGCTCGGCCAGTGCCTCGACCAGCGGACCGACCTGCGCCACATCGGGCTGCACGTCCACGCGCAGGCCGAATTCGATGGCGGTCTCGGCGGTCTTGGGGCCGATGCAGGCCACGATGGTGCGCGCGTGCGGCTTGCCCGCGATGCCCACCAGGTTGCGCACCGTGGAGGACGAGGTGAACAGGACCGCGTCGAAGCCGCCGGTCTTGATCATCTCGCGGGTCTCCGCGGGCGGCGGCGAGGCACGCACCGTGCGGTAGGCCGTGACGTCGTCGATCTCCCAGCCACGGTCGCGCAGGCCCTCGGCCAGCGTCTCGGTGGCGATGTCGGCACGCGGCAGCAGCACCCGGTTCACCGGGTCGAACACGTCGTCGTAGGGCGGGAAGTCGGCCAGCAGGCCTTCGGAGGACTGCTCACCGCTGGGCACCAGTTCGGGGTTGATGCCGAACGAGCGCACCTTCTCCGCGGTGGCCTCGCCGACGCAGGCGATCTTCACGCCGGAGAACGCCCGCGCGTCCAAGCCGAACTCGGCGAACTTCTCCCACACCGCGCGCACCGCGTTGGTGGAGGTGAACACCACCCACTGGTAACGCCCGTCGACCAGACCCTTGACCGCGCGCTCCATCTGCGCGGGGCTGCGGGGCGGCTCGACCGCGATGGTCGGCACCTCCATCGGGATGGCGCCGTGCGTGACCAGTCGCTCGCTCATCTCGGCGGCCTGGTCCTTGGTGCGCGGCACCAGCACGGTCCAGCCGTACAGCGCGCGCGACTCCCACCAGGACATCTTCGAGCGCTGCGCGACCACCTTGCCGATGGTCACCACCAGCGGGCCGACCAACTCGGAGGCCGCGCTGTTCAGCGTGGCCAGGGTGGCCTCGATGGTGCGCTGCTGACGGGTGGTGCCGCGCACCGTCACCGCGACCGGGGTCTGCGGCGCCATGCCGTGCTCCACCAGGGCGCTCGCGGTCTCGGCGAGATGCCCCGAGGTGGCGTGCAGCACGAGCGGACCGGGCGCCGCGGCCAGCGCGGCCCAGTCGACCTCGCCGCGCACGTCCGCCTCGGTGTGCCCGGAACCCAGCGCGATGCCCGCGTAGCTGGGCACCGCGGAACCGTTGGGCAGACCGGGCAGCACCTCGAAGACCATGTGCGATCGGGTGACGGCGTTGACCTCGGCAATCACCGAGTCGGTGGTCAGCGGGTCGCCCGCGACCACGCGCACCACGTCGTGCCCGGCTCGCGCCTCGGCGATCAGCGTCTTGGCCACCTCGGCGGGCTCGCCGAGCGCGGGCCGCACATCGACGGGGCGTTCGCCGTCGGGTCCCGGCTCGACCGCGGTGCCGATCAGGGCGAGCACGCCCTTGTCGACGTCCGGATCGGTGAATGCCAGCGTCGCCCGGCCGATCACCTCGCGTGCCCGTACGGTGAGCAGCGCCGGGTCACCCGGACCCGATCCGACGAAAAGGACGCGACCGGGGTGCTTCTTCGTGGCTCGGCTCATGCCTGCACCTCGCTTGCGCTCGGCTCCGGCATACCCGAGGGCACGGTGCCTGTGCTTCCGCTCATCGGCTGTTCTCCATTGGGCTGGGGTTGGGCAAGTCTGTGGCGGGCGAACTCACCGCCCGGGTAGGGGAACCGTCGTCCGGTTCGGCGGCGAGCAGATCACGCGCACCCATGTCGAGCAACTCGCGGGCAAGCGCACGACCGAGTCGTTCGGCGTCGGCCGGGGCGCCGACCACCGACGCTCGCAGCACGTCGGATCCGTCGACGGCCGCGGCGCACGCGCGCAGCGACAGCTCGTCCACGATCCGGCCGTCGTCGTCGAGCGATTCGACCACCTCGGCGAGCGCGCCGATCGGCGCGGTGCAGCCCGCCTCCAGTTCGGCCAGCAGCGATCGTTCGGCGAGCACCGACGCGCGAGTGGCCGCGTCGTCCAGGCCGGACAGGATCTCCACCAGCGCGGCGTGATCGCTGCGGCATTCCACGGCGAGCGCGCCCTGGGCGGGAGCCGAGAGCATCTGCACCGGCTCCAGCGACTCGGTGACCGCGTCCAAGCGGCCGATGCGGGCCAAGCCGGCTCTGGCCACCACCACGGCGTCCAGTTCACCCTCGCTGACCTTGCGCAACCGGGTGTCCAGGTTGCCGCGCAACGGGACGACGTCCAAGCCGAGCCCGAGCGCCCGCAACTGGGCGGCGCGACGCGGGGCGGAGGTGCCGACCTTCGAACCCGCGGGCAGTTCGCCGAGCACCAGCCCGTCGCGGGCGACCAGCGCGTCGCGCGGGTCCTCTCTCGGCGGGATGGCGGCGATGGTGAAGCGCGGGTCCTGCGCGGTGGGCAGATCCTTGTAGGAGTGCACGGCGATGTCGATCTCGCCCGCGGCCAGCTCGTCGCGCAGCGCGGAGGTGAACACGCCCACGCCGATCTGCTGCACCGGGTCCGAGGACAGGTCACCGGCGGTCTTGATCACGACCAGCTCGGCAGGCTGCCCGGCCGCGATCAACGTGTCGCGCACCGTGCCCGCCTGGGTGAGCGCGAGCAGGCTCCCCCGGGTGCCGATCCGCCACGGCGCACGAGTGCCGTCCGTGGTCGGGTTGCCTTCTCGATGCACCATGGTCATGCCGTCTGCCCCTGTTCCTCGCCGCGATGACCCGCGGTGAAATCGTCGGCCAGCGCGATCTCCCCGTCGGCCAATGTGATCTCGGCGCGATCGCCCGCGAGCGCGGTGATCTCCATCGGCGCGGCGACCGCTTGGGCCGCGCCGGGCTTGAGTTCGAACAATTCGCGCAGCGCCTCGGCGTAGCTGTCGCCGCCCGGCGTGGACGCGAGCTGCTTGACCCGCACCGTCGGCGCGTGCAGCAGCTTGTCGACCACCCGGCGCACCGTCCGCGCGACCTCGTCGCGTTCCGGGTCGGCCAAGCCGGGCAGCCGGGAATCCAGCCGGAGCAATTCGGCCTCCACCACCTCCGCGGCGCGCTGACGCAGCGCGGCCACCGTCGGGGTGACTTCGGCCATCCGCTGTCCGGCGAGGTATCTGGCGAGTTCGTCGGCGACGATCGTGCGAGCGGCCGCGGTGTCGTCGGCGGCGGCGCCCGCCGCCGGATCCCGCTGCAGCGTCTCGATGTCGATGAGCGTGACGCCGGGCAGCCCGGCCACGGCGTGCTCGACATCGCGCGGCAAGCCGAGATCGCAGAACACCAGCGGCCGTTCCACGGTGGCGAATTCCTCGCCCCGCTCGCGCTCGGTGAGGGCGCGATGGGTGTCGGCGAGTGTCACGACCGCGCCGACCGCGCCGGTACAGGTGACCACCACGTCGGAGGCGGCCATCGCCTCGGTGAGTCGCGACAGCTCCATCGCCTCGGCCTCGACGCCGTGCGTCCGCCCGGTCTCCGCGAGTCGGTACGCCCGTTCGATGGTGCGGTTCACCACGATGATCCGCCCGATCCCGGCGCGCGAGAGATGCGCGACCGCCAGCCCGCCCATCGCGCCTGCGCCGACCACGGCGGCGGTGCGGCCGGCCAGCGGGCCGAGTACGTGCTGCGCGCGATCCAGCGCGACCGACACCACCGACGCGCCCGCGCGGTCGATGCCGGTTTCGGCGTGGACCCGCTTGCCGACCCGCAGCGCGTGCTGCGCCAGTTCGTGCAGGGTCCGTCCGACCGCCTGCTGCGCGTCGGCGGAGGCGTAGGCGCCGCGGATCTGGCTGAGCACCTGCTGCTCGCCGATCACCATCGAATCCAGTCCGCTGGCCACCGCGAACAGATGCTCGGCGGCGGCCTCGGAGTAGCGGACGTAGGCGTGCTTGGTCAGGTCGGGCATCGGCAGGCCGGAGTGCTTGCTGAGCAGGTCACCGATTTCGGCCAGACCGCCGTGGAAGGCGTCCACCACCGCGTAGACCTCCACCCGGTTGCAGGTGGAGACGATCATCGCCTCGGAAACGTGGCTGGAGGCGAGCAGGCGGTCGATCAGCTTGGGCCGGTCGGCGTCGGTGACGGCCACCTTCTCCAGCACCGGGACCGGTGCGCTGCGGTGCGAGATGCCGACGAGGAGAACGCTCATGGTGTGACCACCGATCCCTTGCTGCTTGGCTCCGTTGCCGTATGCGGGGTTGTCGAGTGCTGGAGGGCCGGATGCGCGGGCGCGGTGTGCGGCGTCGGCAGCCGGTGCGCGATGCGGGCGGACCCGGCGTGCGCGACTTCCGGCAGCGGGGCCTGCTCCGCGTTGCGCACCCGCTCGAACGACAGCATCTGCATCTCCACGGCCAGGTCGACACGACGGACCTCGACCGTCGGGGGCGCGACCAGCTCACAGGGGGCGAAACTCAGGATCGACTGGAGCCCGGACGCGACGAGCCGGTCGCAGACGTCCTGGGCCGCGTCGTCGGGAACGGTGATGACCGCGATGGTCGGCTCCAGCTCGGCGACCGCGACCGCCAACTCGGCGACGTCGCGCACCACCAGGCCGGCGACCGGCATGCCGATCACCTCGGGGTGGCTGTCGAAAATGCCGACCACGGTGAAGCCGCGCCGCCGGAACCCGCCGTAGCCGACCAGCGCCCGGCCCAGATTCCCCGCGCCGACCAGCACCACGCGGTGGCCCTGCGACAGGCCGAGCACGTCCTCGATGCGGGAACGGAGCTTGGCCACGTCGTAGCCGACGCCGCGCACGCCGTTGGGGCCGAGGAAGGAGAGGTCCTTGCGCAATTTGGCCGAATTGACACCCGCCGCGACAGCCAGTTCCTCACTCGATACGATGGCAACACCGTCGTCGGCGAATGTGGCGAGGACCCGAAGGTAGGTAGCCAGCCGCGCGACGGTGGCCTGCGGGATGTCCTTCTGCAGAGCCCTGCCGGAGACGCCACCTGGCGCCTCATGCTGCTCTGTCACGTCGTCGGCTCCTCGTCCCGGGCCTCGGGCACCGGTTCGTCGCTCGACCCCTCTGACCCGGGGGCGGTCCGGTGCCATGGTGTCGAAGTTTCGGATTTCGGGGCGGCTCCGCAGCCTCGGCATGCGGGTCGCGTGCCACCACCGTAACTGCTTGTGAAGCCCTGCACAAAGTCGGTGAAATTGGCCTCATTTTCCGCCGCGACCAGCACAGCGGCCGAATCGGACGGAAAACGCCGTACCTCAGCGCGTCAGGTCCGCGCGCAAGCGGGTCTCGTCGACATCGAAATAGCTGTGTTCGCGGCCGTCGAGCAGGACGACGGGAAGCCGGTCACCGTACTCGGCGCGCAGGCCAGGGTCGGTGGCGGCGGCTTCGTCGACGTCGACGGTCCCCGGTTCGATACCGAATTCGGCGCAGATCGAGCGCAGCCGTTCCAGTGCCGTCGCACACAGCCCGCAGCCCGCGCGAGTCAGCAATGTCACCGAATGTGTGGGATTGGTCATGACGATATTTAATCCGGGCCACGAAGATCGCGACGGCTCGGTCCGCGCCACGCGATTGTGTCGCGCGCCGCCTTCTGCCGTGACTGTCACCCGATCCGGCTACTGTTGACATGGTTCGCGCGACGGGCGGAGGTACTGGTGCCGGAACGATCGAGGGTGGCGAGGGCCGGATTCATCGCGGGACGCTTCGGTGAGTTTCCGGCGCGGTGGAATCTGAGCCAGATGGGCCAGGGTCTGCAAGACCAGCTCGCCCGCATCTCGCGCAGCCCTTTCGGCCCGAGTGAAGAGGAATTGCGGGCCAATCTGGCCGGCGAGGCGAGCGCCGATGCCGCGCTGACCCTGCACGACGCCGAACTTGCCGCGGGCGAGGCGGAGCCGGCGGGCCCGGAGGCGCTGCGCGACCTGACCGCGGCGGCGTTCTTCGATGTCGACAACACGATGGTGCAGGGCGCCTCGATCGTGCATTTCGCCCGCGGTCTTGCGGCGCGCAAGTACTTCAAGACCTCCGATCTGGTGGACGTCGCCTGGAAGCAGGTGAAATTCCGGGTCACCGGCAAGGAGAGCAGCACCGATATGGCCAGCGGCAAGGAGAAGGCGCTGGCCTTCATCGCCGGGCGCTCGACCGCCGAGCTGGCCGCGCTCGGCGAGGAGATCTACGACGAGATCATCGCCGACAAGATCTGGCCGGGCACCCGCGCGCTCGCGCAGATGCATCTGGACGCGGGCCAGCAGGTGTGGCTGGTGACCGCCACCCCGGTGGAGCTGGCGCAGGTTATCGCGAAACGACTCGGCCTCACCGGCGCCCTGGGCACCGTGGCCGAGAGCGTGGACGGCACCTTCACCGGCCGGCTGGTCGGCGACATCCTGCACGGGCTCGGCAAAGCGCACGCGGTGCGCACGCTGGCGATCCGTGAGGGCCTGAACCTCAAGCGGTGCACCGCGTACTCCGACAGCCACAACGACGTGCCGATGCTCTCGCTGGTCGGCACCGCCGTGGCGATCAACCCCGACTCGGACCTACGCGAAGTCGCCAAGAACCGCGGCTGGGAGATCCGCGACTTCCGCACCGGCCGCAAAGCCGCCAAGATCGGCGTGCCCACCGCCTTGGCCCTCGGTGCGGCAGGCGGCGCCGTCGCAGCCGCGGTCACCCGCCGCCGCGACGGCGGCTAGCGCTCCCCTACCCCGTGAAGACGTTGCGGCGCTTGGTGAGCAGTTTGTAGAGCGTCTGCTGAATCGTCTCGCGGACCTGGTCGGTGACCTCGAACATGGTCATCGGGTCGTCGGCGGCCTCCGGCTCGTAGGGAGTGGTGGGGATCGGAGTGCCGAACTCGATGTACCACTTGGACGGCAGCGGTACCGCGCCGAGCACGCCCAAGTGCGGGAACAGCGGCGTCACCGGAAAGTACGGGAGGCCGAGCAGCCGGGCCAGCGGCTTGAGATCGGCCAGCTTCGGATAGATCTCCTCGGAACCGACGATGGAGCACGGGATGATCGGCACGCCGGTGCGCACCGCGGCGGCGACGAAACCGCCGCGGCCGAAGCGCTGCAACTTGTAGCGATCGGTGTACTGCTTGCCGATGCCCTTGAAGCCCTCCGGGAACACGCCGGTCAGCTCACCGGAGCGCAGCAGCCGTTCGGCGTCCTCCCGGCAGGCCAGCGTGTGACCGGCCCGGCGAGCGAGCACGCCGAGCACCGGGGTCTCGAAGATCAGATCGGCGGCGAGCAAACGCAACGCGCGCTGTTTCGGATGCCGGTCGTGCACGGCCAGTTGCAGCATCAGCCCGTCCAGCGGCACGGTGCCCGCGTGGTTGGCCACGATCAGCGCGCCGCCGGTCTCCGGGAGGTTCTCCATCCCGTTGGCCTCCACCCGGAACCACAGCTCCGACAGCGGACGAAGGGCGGGCAGGATGACCGACTCGAGCAGGTGCTCGTCGAATCCGAATTCGTCGACCCGGTAGTCGCCGGTGAGCCTGCGGCGGGCGAAATCCGCGGTCTTGGTGATCTGCTTGCCGAGCGCGCCGCGCAGCATTTCCGACAGCGACTGCGGCGGGGCGGGCGCCACCGCCGCGCGCCGCTCCGTCAGCGAGGTCACCGGGCTGGGAGCGGCCAGGCGGCGTGGCAGCGGCCGCTGGCGCGCCTCGATCTGCAGATCGTGGAGTTGGATGACTTTCGCTACGTCGTTCATTGGTGTGCTCCCGTACCGGCCCCGAGCAGGCCGAGCAGTTTGTGTTCTGCGGCGTCGATCCACGCTGGATCGACCACGGGCCGCAACGCTGCGCCCCCTATGAAGTCGTCGAACGCCTGTAACGTCGTCCAGCGCGGTTCGAACCCGAGTTCGGTGCGCATGCGGGTGGTGTCCAGGCCACATCCGAAATGGAAATAGTCGAGCTGTTCGGCGGAGAACTCCCGCATGACCGGGCCCATGAGCAGGCGCCCCGCGGTGCGGAACACCGTGAACGGCACCGGCAACTCGATCCGGCCTGCCCGCCGGACCGCCTGCGACAACGACAGCGCCCCGTCGCCGGCGATGTTGTACGTGCCGGTCGCCGCGGTCCGCGCCGCGTGCGTCAGCGCGGCCACCGCGTCCTCCTCGTGCAGCAACTGCATCCTGGCGTCCCGGCCGAATACGGTCGGGGTTACCGGCGAACGCAGATATTGCACGCCACGCGCGGCCAGCCGGGGGCCGACGATCGGCGCGAATCGCAGAATTGAGGTGGCGATATCGGGGCGTCGCCGGGCGAGCCCTCGAACGTAACCCTCTATATCGTTCATGTCGCGCGCGAAGCCACCACGCGGTGGTGTGCGCGCGCTCATTTCCTCACTGAATTTCGCGGGATCCTTCGCACTGCAACCGTACACCGCCGAGGAGGAGCGCAGCACGACCCGGCGCACCGACGACGCCTTCTGGCACACCGCGAACAGCTGCATCGCGCCGAGGACGTTGTGGTCCTTCATCACGGGGCGGCCGCCGCCCGCCGGGGGACGCGCCAGCACGGCGGTGTGCACCACGGTATCCACCTCGCCACCATCGATCACCTTACGGATCAACGGGTTTCGGATATCCGCTCGCACGAACTCCGCGCGGCCCATGCGCCGCTGCAACTCTCGACCGGGCGTCATCGTGTCGACGGCGAGGATGCGTTCGATCCCGGGCTCGTGGGCGAGCCGGGCGACGACCGTGCCACCGAAGAAGCGGCTGGCCCCGGTGACCAGCACGACCCTCGGTGTGTGACCTTCCCGACCCTCAGAACCCACCGGCACCCGCTTTCCCTTGCCAGCCGCCTTTGTGATTATTCCCAGTGCCCTAGCGTAGCGGGTGCCTACCCGCTCACCGAGAGTATTAACCAGGATCTAACGATGACTTCAGTCACGCGATACAAATGCTGATTTTCAAAAATTACAAATTTCAAACAAAAGGCCCGTCACCTATTGGTGACGGGCCTCCGCAGCCAACCCGCAGCGATGCCTACTTGCCGAGTTTGCGCCGCTGGACACGCGTGCGGCGAAGCAGCTTGCGGTGCTTCTTCTTCGACATGCGCTTGCGGCGCTTCTTGATCACAGAACCCATAGGGTTGTCCTCGCGTTCTCTCTACTCGGCGCGCACGCTGCCCGTGCGCGATTGCCGGACGCCCGTCGGCCGGGGATCCCGGCCCACCGGCCGGGGTCGCTCGGCCGGCCTCACGTCCCGTGTTCGCGCCGCCGGATACCACGGGGCAACCAACAACGATGCCACCGGCGGGCGAACACGAACCGAGGATCTATCGTACCGGCACGACCCCGCGGTCCCGAAACCGCCTCATCCAGCGTCGAAATAGGACGTTTCCAGATAGTCGTGCACCGCCTTGGCGTGTACCCGGAACGATCGGCCGACGCGCACCGCGGGCAGTTCGCCCGAGTGCACCAGCCGGTAGACCGTCATCTTGGACACCCGCATCAGACTCGCCACTTCGGCGACGGTGAGAAACTGGGTCCCGCCGCCGAGCACAGGTTGCCCCTGTGTCGCGGCCTCGCGCTGTACCCGGGAATTCCCCCGATTACCTGCGGGACCGGAGCCGCCGGACGCTCCGGAATTCGCAGACATCTTGTTCGAAGACATCATTGCACCATTGACCTCCGGCACGTCCGCGCCGCCGGCTTCCCCACCGGCGGAACAGACACGCACGTGCTCCTTGAAGCTTAGCGGGACCAGTGGTGTTACTGCGACGGGAGTGAGAAATCGGGTTTTCCGATTTTAAACAGACCGGTCACTCCGCTGACGCGCCCTGTTCGGCGGACCGTTGCTTCGCCGCGAAGAGACCCTCCCAGAACGCCGAGCGTAGTCCTCCGCGCTCCAGCTCGCGGATCGCCGCCGCGGTGGTGCCCGCGGGCGAGGTGACCGCCGCGCGCAGTTCCGCGGGGGTCTGACTGGAGCCGTCCAGCAGGGCAGCCGAGCCGATCATGGTCTGCACGACGAGCCGGGTGGCCACGTCCCTGGTGAGCCCCAGCCCGACGCCCGCGTCCACCATGGCCTCGACGACCAGGAAGAAGTAGGCCGGTCCCGACCCGGACACCGCGGTGACGGCGTCCATCTGGCTCTCCGCGACGGTGACCACCTTGCCGACCGAGTCGAGCACCTCGGTCACCAGTTCCAGATGGTGCTGGCGCGCGTAGCGGCCCGGCGCGATGACGCTCATCCCCTGCCCCACCAGCATCGGCGTATTCGGCATCACCCGGACCACCGGGAATCCGGCGGGCAACTTGCCCTCCAGCCGCGCGGTCGGCACACCGGCCGCCAGCGAGACCAGCACCTGATCGCGATCGCTGCCGATCTCCGCCTTGCCCAGCGGGGCGAGCACGGCGTCCACATCACCCGGCTTCACCGCGATCACCAGCAGATCCGCGCCCACCGCCGCGTCCGCCAGGTCGTCGGTGACCCGGATGCCGAAGCGATCGGCGATCTGATGGGCCCGTTCCCGATGGGTCTCCACGACGACCAAGTCCTTGGTCAGCCGCCCGGACTCCAGCAACCCGGCGACCAACGCCTCACCGATGCGCCCGCCACCGATCACCGCAATTCTCGTCATGGGGCTCAAGGCTAGACGGCGCGCGCCGGAACTCAGCGCTGGGGAACGAGCGCCAGCTGACGACTCTGCGCGACGACCGCGCCGGTCGAGTCGAGCACCAACTGGTCCTCGTCGAACATCCGCCCGCCCACCTCGTGGGTGGTCGCGATGACCCGCAGCCAGCCCGGCGCGGGCCTGCGGCGCAAGTAGGTGGTCATCTGCACGGTCGGGGCCCAGCCGAAGTGGCCGAGGTTCATCGGCACCGGCGGGCTCATGTCGGCGCTCATCATGGCGAAGTACATGGCGACGTCGGGGTCCTGCTCGTCACCCGGGCGCGGACGGATCCACAGCCGCAGGCGCGGTTCGCCCTTCGCCCCCTCCAGGAAGCGGGCCCACTCGCGGTCGAGAGAGATCTCGGCGCCGCGGCCCACGTGCACGATGTCGCCCATCGGGGAGCCGGGCTCGTAGCCGATCGCGTCGGCGGGCGGCTGCGCGGGCATGTCGGAATGCTGCGGCGCGTAGCTCGGGTCGGCGTCGTCCAGGCGGCTGAAGGTCAGCGCCGTGCGCACCAGGACGCGGCCGTCCTGGACGAGATCGGTGTCGACCAGGCAGATCTGGCGGCCGATCTTGCGGACGCGCACCTCGTATTCGACCGCGCCGGGGTCGGGGGCACCGAGGAAATCGGAGCTCGCCGCGATCGGGGCCATGCCGACCAGGGACGGATCGGAGGCACGCAGCCAATTCGTCGCCGCCGCGGCGCTGGCCGCCACCATCGTCCCGCCGTGCACCTTCGGGCCGATGGTCCAGATGTCGTCGATGACGCCCAGGTAGCGGCCGGTTCCCTGGGTCGAGGGCCGCGCTTCGGTCAGCGCGCAGACCTGGCTGAACGGCGCGTCCGTCGTGGCAGCCCGGCCGAGGTCGGTCAACTCCGTCGTCATCCTCACTCCTGTCCTTCGTCGGCCGCACCTGATGGCGTCGTTCGCGGCGATGGGGCGCACGTCGCCGGGCGGCGTTCGTACAGCGTACAACGCACCGCCCGCCCTACCGCATCTCACGGTGGCGCAGGAGCGACCGGTGTCACATCGGCGACTCGGGTGAACCGTGGCGCGCGCCGCTGGGCGTCGGCGCGGCAGCGACGGCCAGATGCCTGCGGGCGAAGGCCAGCGTGCGATGCAGCATGGCGGCCCGGTCCTTGGTGGTGCGCGCGTTCTGCGTGTTGATCTCGGCGACGGCTTGGCCGGAGAAGCCGGAGCCGACCAACTCGGCGCACACTTCCACGCACGGCTGGGTGCCCTCGCCGGGAACGAGATGCTCGTCGTGCGCGGCGCCCCGGCCGTCGGCCAGGTGCAGATGGGCCAGACCCGTGCCCATCCGGGCCGCCAGGGCCAGCGGATCGGTGCCAGCGGTCGCGGTGTGCGACAGATCCAGGGTGTAGTGCCGGAACCCCGTCTCGGTCGGGTCGTAGGACGGGCTGAACGCCGTGAGCGCCGGACCGGGCCCACCGCGCCGCTCCAGCCGCTTCACCGCGCCTTCGCGCCGGCCGAACAGCGTGTCCGCCCGCATCGGGAACATGTTCTCCACCGCGACCACCACGGAGCTGTGTTCTTCCAGCTCGGCCACCTGCGCGGCGAACCCCGCCGCGTAGCGGCGCTGCCAGCGGAACGGCGGATGCACGACCACCGTAGTCGCGCCGAACGCCTCGGCGGTGCGCACACTGCGCTCGAGTTTGGCCACCGGGTCCGAACCCCATACCCGCTGCGAGATCAACAGGCACGGCGCGTGCACGGCGAGCACCGGGACATCGTATTTGCGGGAGTAGGCCTGCACGGTGGCGATGCTCTGACTGGCCGGCTCGGCCCAGACCATCAGCTCGATGCCGTCGTAGCCCAGCTCGGCGGCGTAGCGGAACGCGGCCTCGGTGTTCTGCGGGTATACCGAGGCCGTCGAGAGGCCGACTCGAATGGGTTTCGGATCGGGCGTGACCTCGGGGTCGCCGGGCGAACCCGCGCCCGTGCGCGACCCCGCCTCCGGCGTGTGCCGCACTCCGGTGTCGTTCGCCTGCCCGATGTTCCCCACAGCCGCTCCCTACTCAGTTCGTACTGAGAAGAAAGGCTAGTGGCCCCAGCGTGACGAAGATGCCCACGACGACGGCGATCACAGTGCTGAGGATGTCGTCGGTCCTGCGCAGAATCCGCACGAGGGCCACCAAGCCCAGAATCACGATCATCGCCAGCGCCAGCGCCACCCAGGGCAGCATCTCCCACATGCGCTCGAAGCCCTTGAACAGCAACATGCCCGCGACGGCGGCGCCGGTGCTCTGCCCGCCGAGGATCATCCACTGGCGACGGTTGGCGTCGTACTCCGCCTTCTCGGCCGCCCGCGACCGGCGCGGCGCGGCGGTCTTTGTCGCGGCGCGCGGCTCGTCGGCGAGGTCGTCATCGTCGTCCTCGTCCAGCGTGATCGGCTCGTAGACGTCGGTGACGCCGTCCAGCTCCGCGAGATCGGCGGCAGCCCGCCCGCCGCGCCGCGCCGCGCTGCGCTCGGCGCGGTCGACGCCGTCGCGCAGCAGGTCGCCCGCGACCGTCTGGCCGGAGAGCAACTGCTGGTCCTGGCTGGCCAGCGACCACGCGGCGGTCGGGATGGCGCCGGATTCGGGCGCCGGATCGGCCGGTGTCTTGTGCCGCCGGGCCGACCAGGCCGGCAGACCGTTCTCGCCCGCACCGCCGCGCCGGGCCGGTCTGCGGTGCGAGTCCGGCTGCGGCTCCGGCGGAACGGGTCTGCCGGGCTTCGGTCGCGGATCGGGCGGCGGCGGCAGCGGCAACGGTTCCGACTCCGGGGCGAAGCCGCCGGTGGCCGGTGACCAGGCCGCGGTGGACGGGCCGAGATCCTCGGCCGCTTCCGCGGCCTCCGCCGCCCTGCGCCTGGCCGCGCGCCCACCTCGGGCGCTGTTGCGCTCGGGGAGGGGCGAGCGGCCGAAGCCGGGCTCGTCGAATTCCGCGTGGCCGCCGCGGCCCGGTTCGGGAGCCGCCCTGCGGTCGGACAGCGCGTCGCGTCCGAACGGCTCTGGCTGGACCTCGTGCCAGGACCGTACCTCGGTGGCCTCCTCCTCGGGCTCCTCCCGCCTGCGCCTGCGTCCCGAACGCGGGGGTGTCTCCGCGACGCCGCCACCGAGCGGGTCCGGCACATACGGACCGGGCGCGGCCGAGAACAAATCGGACACCGGGGTATCCGGCGAGAGCGGATCGTAAGTGCTGTGCCGCGCGGACGGCATCTCCCGGCCGGGCATGACACGGCTCGATCGCCCGGGCGGCGGATCGGCCTGCGGCGGCTCGGGCTGCGCGTAACCGGCCAGCGGGTCGTACATCGAAATCGGACCCGACATGGGCGAATACGACGACGGGTCGGGCTGCGGCTCCGGCGCGTAGGAAACCGGCTCGGGGGCCGGAGGATCGTACGAGGGCGGCGCGTAGGCCTGCTCCTCCGGGCCGGAATCCGGCGCGGCGTGCGCGGAATGACTGCCGCCCTCCCGGATGACCGGCAGGTCGCCGGTCAGCTCGGCGACGGAGATGCCTCGGCCACCGCGGCGCCGCCTGCCGCCACCGGAGGAGGCGCTCTGCTGGCCGTTACGGGCCAGCAGCTCCGCGACCGACAGCTGCTTGGAGTCCTCACTCATGACGACACCGTCCCGATCGAGCCGGGCAGCGTCGCGCCGCCGCCGGGCGCCGGGCGGCCGTCTCCGGCCACCGCGCCCGCTGAGTACGTTGCTTCGGGTCCACCATTCATATCGGTATCCAGTTTGCGCAGGATGAGCCCTTCACGCAGCGCCCACGGACAAATCTCCAAGGAATCCAGCGAAAGTGCCCGCATACTCGCCTCCGCGACCAATGCGCCGGCCACCAATTGCTGTGACCGATCGGAACTTACGCCTTCCAATTCTGCACGGTCCGACGCCGTCATCCGCGAGATGAACGCAATCAGTTGGCGCAGACCCGAGCTCGTGAGTGTACGACGCACCCGCGGACCGGCCCCCGATGGCGCGGCTCCGGTCAGCCGGGCCAAGGATCGGAATGTCTTGGATGTGCCGACGGCCAGATCGGGCCTGCCCGGCTCGAGCAGCTTCTTCGCCGGGACCACCAGTTCGGCGTCGAGCCAGTCGCGCAGCACGGCGACCCGGCGCTTGCCCGGCGGGTCCTCGCGCAGCCACTCCCTGGTCAACCGGCCGGCGCCCAACCGAAGGGACAGCGCGACGTCGGGCTCCTCGTCGCCGCCGTTGGTCATCTCCAGCGATCCGCCGCCGATGTCCAGGTTGAGGATGCGTCCCGCGCTCCAGCCGTACCAGCGGCGCACCGCGAGAAAGGTCAACCGCGCCTCGTCGACGCCGGACAGTACCTGCAGCTCGACGCCGGTCGAGGCGCGCACGCGGGCGAGGACCTCGTCGGAATTGGCCGCCTCGCGCAGCGCCGAGGTGGCGAACGGCATCAGCTCGACGCACTTGGAGGTCTCGGCGATGCTGGCGAATTCGGCGACGGTATCGATCAGCTTCTGCGCGCCCGCCTCGGTGATGCAACCCGCGTCATCGATGTTCTCCGCCAGGCGCAAGGTGGCCTTGGTCGAGCTCATCGGCAGGGGGTGACCGCCGCGATGCGCGTCCACCACGAGCAGGTGAACGGTATTGCTTCCGACATCGAGTACCCCAAGCCGCACATGAACACGGTACTGGGTGATGCGGCACTTCAGCCCAGGCGACTGAACTGTTAGCGTCCTATTTCGTGACGGTAGGCGCATCCCCGAGCAGCCCGACCCGGCCTCGACCAGCGGGGAAGATCGATCCGGCCCCCGAGGTGGATCCCGATTTTCCCCGTGAGTGGATCGAGTTCGTCGATCCGGCAAACGACGAGCATCTGATCGTCGCGGATCTGACCTGGCTGCTGTCCCGATGGACGTGCGTGTTCGGCACACCCGCCTGTCAAGGCATCCTGTCCGACCGGCCGGACGACGGCTGCTGCTCGCACGGCGCGTTCCTCTCCGACGAGGACGACCGCAAACGACTGGGCCGCGCTGTGAAGATGCTCACACCGCAGGACTGGCAGCTGCGCGGCGAGGCCGTCAACGCGCAGGGCAAGCTCACCAAGAGCGGCTACCTGGAACTCGACGAGCTCGACGACGAGCCCGCACTGCGCACGCGCCGGTTCGAGGGCGCGTGCATCTTCCTCAACCGTCCCGGTTTCGCCGGTGGCGTCGGCTGCGCCCTGCACACCATGGCCCTGCGGCGCGGCATCGAGCCGCTGGAGGTCAAGCCGGACGTGTGCTGGCAGCTGCCGATCCGCCGCACCCAGGATTGGGTGGACCGGCCCGACGGCGTGCAGATCCTGCGCACCGTGATCACCGAGTACGACCGCCGCGGTTGGGGGCCGGGCGGAGCCGACCTCGACTGGTACTGCTCCGGTTCGCCCGACGCCCACGTCGGCAGCAGGCCGGTCTGGCAGTCCTACGGCCCCGAGCTGACCGAGCTGATCGGCGCGCCCGCCTACGCGGAGCTGGCCCGGCACTGCAAACGCCGCGAGGGCCTCGGCCTGATCGCCGTGCACCCCGCGACGGTGCACGCCGACCGGATGCGCGACGGCGCCGATCCCGTCGCCTGATCGTTTGCCGGTCGAGCGCCCGGTAGGGTCGCCGCTCGCGGTCCGGTCTCGCGGGGGGTTCACCCCGTCGCCATGCGAGCTTCACCCGGATAGGGTTTGATGTGCCGTTATGTCCAAGAAAGTTCTCGCCGCGGCGACCCTCGCACTGGGCGCGGCCCTCTCGCTGACCGGAGTAGCCCACGCCGAGCCGAACGGCGATCCGCACAAGTTCTACGACTTCACCACGGAGTTCGTCTCGGCCACCGACCCGGCCGCGGTCAACGCCAAGGCCGCGGGCAAGCTGCTGATCGCGAGCCCGTACGGCACCTCGCACACGATCGCCTGCCGTGGCACCAACACCGCGGACCTCTACGACTGCATGCAGGAAGACGATCTGGGCTGGATCACCCTGCAGAAGACCGAGACCCCGCTGGGCACCACCTGGATCTACTTCCCCTGATGGACGCCGACAGAACGGCCGAGCGCACCGCGGTGCGCTCGGCCGTTCGTGTCCTCCGCGGTGCGCGGGCGGTCACGCCTCCAGTTTGTAGCCCAGGCCGCGCACGGTGACCAGGTGTTCCGGCTTGGCCGGGTCCGCCTCGATCTTCGAGCGCAGTCGCTTGACGTGCACGTCGAGCGTCTTGGTGTCGCCGACGTAATCGGCGCCCCACACCCGGTCGATCAGCTGCCCCCGGGTGAGCACCCGCCCGGAATTGCGCAGCAGGTATTCGAGCAGGTCGAACTCCTTGAGCGGCAAGGTAACCGGCTTGCCGTTCACCATCACGGTGTGCCGGTCGACATCCATCCGGACCGGACCGGCTTCCAGCACGCCGCTCTCGTTGGAGCCGTCCAGCTCGTCGCCCGCGCCGCGGCGCAGCACGGCGCGGATGCGCGCGATGAGCTCGCGAGCGGAATACGGCTTGGTGACGTAGTCGTCGGCGCCCAGTTCCAGCCCCACCACCTTGTCGATCTCGCTGTCGCGCGCGGTGACCATGATCACCGGAACGCCGCTGCGGGTGCGCAACTGCTTGCACACGTCCGTGCCGCTCATGCCGGGTAGCATGAGGTCGAGCAGGACGATGTCCGCACCGGACCGGTCGAACTCGGCGAGCGCGGACGGCCCGTCACCGACCACGGTGACCTCGAAACCCTCCTTGCGCAGCAGGAACGCGAGCGGATCGGCCAGCGACTCCTCATCCTCGACGATCAGAACACTCGTCATCTGCGTGCCTCCACACCATTCGGTCGGCCCGGTCCGGTAGGACGCGGGCTTGTTTCTTTCGTGCTCACCACGGCGCCGTCGTGGTCGTCGTCGGCGCCTGCTTCGTGGTGGGCGGGTATGCGCAAGGTGAACGTCGATCCGGTGCCCAACTTGCTCCACAGGGTGATCTCCCCGTTGTGGTTGGCGGCCACGTGTTTGACGATAGCCAGGCCCAGTCCGGTGCCGCCCGTGGAGCGCGAACGCGCCTTGTCGGACCGGAAGAATCGCTCGAACACCCGCTCCTGGTCCTCCTTGGCGATGCCGATGCCGCGGTCGGTGACCGCCATCGCCACGTGATCGCCGCGCAGCGAGCGGCTCACCGACACGTGCGAACCGGCCGGCGAGTAGGCGATCGCGTTCTCGACCAGGTTCGACAGTGCCGTAACCAGCAGGGTCTCGTCGCCGAGCACCTCGAGCCCGCTCGGGCGGTCGGTGCTCACCGTGATCCCGGCGGCTTCGGCGGCGGTGCGGGAGCGATCGACGGCCTGCATCACCACGGTGTCCACGTCCACCACCTCGAGTTCGGGCAGTTTCTCCGCGCCCTGCAGGCGGGAGAGCGCGATGAGCTCGGTGACCATCTTGCCGAGGCGGCGCGATTCACCGAGCACGCGCTGACCGAAGTGTCGCACGGCCTCCGGATCCTCGGCGGATTCCAGCAGAGCTTCGGCGAGCAAACTCATCGCGCCGACCGGTGTCTTGAGCTCGTGGCTGACGTTCGCGACGAAGTCGCGGCGGGTGGCCTCCATGCGGGCCTGCTCGGAATCGTCGTCGGCGAACAGCACGGTGAAGGTGGTCTCCTCCCGCGACAGTTGCCTGGCGACACCGCGCACCGCGATGCGGCCGCGGCCGGGGACCGGATTCTTGGCGGTGAGGTCGAACTCGGCGGATTCCCCGGTGGCCAGCACTTTCTCCACCGCGGCCCAGGCACGCTCGTCGAGCAGGCGATTGCGGACCAGCCCCAGTTCCTCCGCGCGCGGATTGACCAGCACTACGTCGCGGTACTCGTCCACCACCGCGATGCCGCTCTCGGAGGCGAGCACGATCAGGTCGAGAACCTGGGACATGGTGAGACCGGACTCGGCCTGCCTGCGCGCGGCCTGCCTGGCATTCACATACGGGATCAATAGCCCGCCGACTGCCAGGCCGACGACAGCCGCCAAGATGGCCAGCAGCACGGCCTGGGGAACACTCACACTTGAATCGTACGGTCGCCGACGGGGTGGCCAACGCCGGGTACGCGAAGTTTCGCGCAGGTCACAGGCCCTTCCGGCCCCGTTAGCCGCATGTTTACGCACTGTTCGACATGGCGTACTCGCAGCGTATTCACCGGGCGGTCAGTCTGCTTCGTCGTCGGCTCCGGCAAGCGCCCCGCTCACCGCGTGGCCGTGTCTGTCGACCCACTCGCCGAGGGCGTAGATCGGGATCAGCAGGTCCACGCCCGCGGCGGTCAGCTCGTATTCGACCCGCGGCGGCGCCTCGGCGTAGCGACGACGGCGCACCAGCGTCATCCGTTCCATCCGGCGCAACGTCTGCGTCAGCATCTTCTGGCTGATCCCGCCGATGGCCGTGCGCAGCTCGCCGGGACGCATGGGTCCTTCGCGCAGCATGTACACGATCACCGGCAACCAGGAGTTGCCGAAGATGTCCACACCCATCCGGGCGGGGCAGTCGGATTCGAAGTCGCCGTAGGGCGCGAAATCCACCCGTTCGGCGGTGGCCGGTTCGATCGGTGCCGCGCTCATCGTTCCAGCTTGCCAGCGCTGTAGCGCACCCCGGAGTGCCCATCGGAATTCCTAGCGTCGTGGGGCGAACACTTTCGAGTCAGGAGTTGGAATGCGAATCGGAATCATCGGTGCGGGTGCGATGGCGCGGGCGCTCGGCGGCGGCTGGAGCGCGGCGGGTCACGAGGTGCTCGTCGGCGCCCGGTCCGCCGGCGCCGCGGGGGAACTGGCCGCCGCGATCGGCGCGCGAGCCGGAACAATCACCGAAGCCGCGGGTTTCGGCGATGTCGTCGTGCTGGCGTTGCCGGTCCCGGCATTGCGGGAGGTGCTGCACGCCGTCGGGGATCTGCTGGTCGGCCGCACGATCATCGACTGCACGAACGCCTTCGCCCCGGACACGGCGGCGCCGGAGGGGGTCACCGCGTTCGTGCTCGCCGAGGACGCTGTCGCGGAACGGGTCTCGGCGCAGGCACCCGGGGCGCACGTGGTGAAGGCGTTCAACCTGTGTGCCGCCGAGGTGTGGGAGGCGAAAGCGCGCGTCTTCGACGGCCGCCGCTTGGCGGTGCCGCTGTGCGGTGACGACGAGACCGCGGTGCGAGCGGTCGCGGCGCTGGCCGAAGACCTCGGGCTGCAACCGATTTCGGCGGGCGGGCTGCACCGGGCGCGCTACCTGGAGGCCATGTCGGTGTTCACCGTCGGTCTCTGGTTCGCCGGACACGATGCCCGCGCGATGTTCCCGCCCCTGGCGGCCGCGTTCGCCGTCGCCGACTGACGGCGGCGGATCAGGCCGAGCCGAGGTCGGCGAGCTTGCGCTCCAGTACCGCCCGCTCGCGCTGGTTGCCGCACAGGCCGATGGCGCGCTCCAGTTCGGTGCGCGCCTCATGCGGGCGGCCCAGCCGGACCAGCAGTTCCCCGCGAACGCTCGGCAACAGGTGCGAAGTCGCCAGCGGCCCGGCGACCAGCTGATCCACGATCGGCAACGCCGCGGCCGGTCCCTGTGCCATGGCGACCGCCACCGCGCGGTTGAGGTCGACCACCGGCGACGGCGCGAGCCGGCCGAGCGCCTCGTAGATCAGCACGACGCGCTCCCAGTTCGTCGCCTCGACCGACGGCGCGACGGCATGGCATTCGGCGATGGCCGCCTGCAACCCGTAGGCGCCCAGGCCCCGGCCCGCCTGCTCGGCACGGGCCAAGGCGGCTTGCCCCCGGCGGATCGCGGCGCGGTCCCATCGGCGGCGGTCCTGGTGCTCCAGCAGCACCGGCTCGCCGTCCGGCCCGGTGCGGGCGGGAAAGCGCGCCGCGGTCAGTTCGAGCAGCGCGAGCAGGCCGTGCGCCTCGGGCTCGTCCGGCACCAGCCTGGTCAGCACCCGCGCCAGACGCAGCGCTCCGCTGGCGAGGTCGAGCCGGATCAGATCTGCCCCGGAACTGGCCGAGGACCCTTCGGTGAAGATCAGGTAGATCACGCTGAGCACCGAACCGAGGCGCTTGGTCCGCTCCTGGGCCGGTGGCGCCTCGAACGGCACGCGGGCCGCCGCGAGGGTCTTCTTCGCCCGCGTGATCCGAGCCTGCACGGTAGCGGCCGGAACGAGGAACGCCTTGGCGATCTCGTCGCTGGTGAGACCGCCGACCACGCGCAAGGTGAGTGCCACTCGCGCCTCCCGCGACAGCACGGGATGGCAGGAGATGAACATCAACGCGAGCAGATCGTCATCGATCCGGTCCGGGTCCCACAGCACGTCCTCGGCGTCCCTGGCCGGATCGGCCGGTGCGCCGCCCGAGACGGCGCCGCCCTCGCCCAGGTCCCGGGCGAGCGCGGCGTACCTCTCGTCGAGGGCGGAGCGCCTGCGGAACGCGTCGATCGCGCGACGGCGGCCGACGGTGAGCAACCACCCGGCGGGATTGCGCGGCACGCCCTCTCGCGGCCAGGTCACCAGCGCCTCGGCCAGCGCCTCCTGCGCCAGGTCCTCGGCCAGCGAGAAGTCGCCGGTATACCGCGCGAGCGCGCCTACGATCCGGGCGGACTCGATCCGCCAGACCGCCGCGACGGCTTCACGGCCGGTGTGGTCGCCCATCGCCCCTCGATCCGTTCAGAGCTGACCGGTGGCCTCGCGCCACGCCCGCTCTTTCTGGATCCACAGGTTGTCCTGCGGGAACTCGTCGATCGTCGGAACCCGTCGGATCTCGGTCTTGAACCCGGGGCCGGTCATCGGCATCCGCTTGGCCCACTCGATCGCTTCTTCCTTCGACGCGACGTTGAGGATGTAGAACCCGCCGAACAGTTCCTTCGTCTCGCCGTACGGGCCGTCGGTGACGACGGGAGTCTCGGAGGAGTAGTCGACCACCACGCCCTCGGCGGCGTCCTCCAAGCCCTCCGCCGCGACCAGCACGCCCGCCCGGATCAGTTCGTCGTTGTACCTACCCATGGTCTCGAGCATCTGGTCGAAGTCGATGTTCGCCATCCCCGCGAACGCCTCGTCGGTGGCCCGCATGATGAGCATGTACTTCATGGTTGTCTCCCTGGCTGTTCGGATCCCTCTCTGGACCCTCTCACCCATAGGTCGAACGGGGCATCCGGAAGATCGACACACGCCCAGAAATTTTTTTTCGACCGATTTCACAGCCGCCGATCGGAGCGTGCACCCGCACCCATACCCCGCGGCGTCGACCATGACGCGCGACGGGTGCACGCTCGGCGCTACCAGCCCGGATTACCCCGGACCGGGATATTGACGAAGCTCGGGCGAGCGGGATCCAGCTCCAGATGCTGCGGCCGCAAGCCGGTGTCGATCAGCATGGGCAGGATGGGCAGGCCCTTGGGGAAGTTGCCCGCGTACACGTCGACGCGCAGCCGGTGGCCGGGTTGCAGGAGCGCCTCGGTGGCGGGCAACGCGATGTCCAGCGTGGTCACCTCGCCAGGGACCGTCGGCTGGCGCTGCTCCAGCGAGGTGAACGGCCGCGGGTCGGTGTAGTCGCCGTTGGCCGACTTGCTGCTGTTCGCCTCGTCGATCGCCCGCAGCGAGGCCATGAGCTGTCCCGAGGACAACACGCTGGACTGCCCGTCCGGCGCGACGTCGTTCACGGTGACCACCCAGTAGCCGTCGGCGGCGTCCTGCACCGTGTTCAGTCGCACCGCGATCCGCCCCGAGATCGAGGTCGGCTCGGCGACCGGGGCGCTGGTGAAGGTCAGCCCGTTCAACTCCTGGATGCGGGAGTCCTTCGCGCAGCCGTCGATGACCGACAGCACACCGGCGGTGCCCTGGGCGGCGTCGTTGGAGCACAGGCTGGTCAGGCCGGGCGCGACGGTCAGGCGCGCGGGCTCGCCGCTGTCCTCCGGGCTGAGCGAACCGTCGTAGAGGCTGTCGGCGGTGCCGCTGGGCGCCGCGGACAGGTACATCCTGCGGTGCACCGCCTGCTGCGCGTCCGCCTGGACGGTCGGCGCGGCGAAGGAGTCGGTGGTGATCCAGCCGCCGCCCTGCTGACGCAAGGTGACCGGGCCGTACCGGTCGATGCCGTTGTCGATGTCCTTGAGCCACTTGTCGAACCACGCGCGCTGCAGCACGTCCAGCCGCGGCGGCAGACCCGGCTTGCCGTACTCGTTACCCGAGTTGAGGTGATAGGTGTTGCCCATCAGCAATTGCTTCTGGCCGGGCGGCAGCGGGATCTCGTTGTAGATCTTGGATTCGGAGTAGGCGAACAGGTCGTGCCAGCCGCCGGTGACGAAGGTCGGCGTCCGGATCCCGCTCGGGTCACCGAGCCAGTCCTGCCGCGGCGCGGAACCGTCGGTCAGCAGTTCCTTGGCACGCGGGTCGAGATCCTCGATGCGCGCGGTGGTGTAGACGTTGAGCAGAACGTCCATGAAGGTCAATGGATCTCGGGCGCGGTCGGCCAGCCACCTGGTGTCCAGTTGCCCGTTGAGCACCGAGGCCAGGTCGGGGATCAGCTTGAGGCCGTTGATCGCGGTCAGCCACAGCGGGATGAAGTTGAAGCCGAAGCCGCCGCCGGGCGCGAGCACGTCGTTGACCAGGTCGCTGCCCGGCACGACCGGGAAGATCGCCCGCAAGGCGGGCGGGCGCTGCTCGGCGGCCTGCACCTGGTTGATCCCGGAGTAGGAGATGCCGTTCATGCCGATTCGTCCGGTGGACCACGGCTGCCGGGACGCCCAGTCGATCACCTCGAGCGTGTCCTGCTGTTCGCGTCCGCGCAGCATGTCCCAGACGCCCTGGGAGAAACCGGTGCCGCGCACGTCGACGACCACCTGCGTGTAGCCGCTCTTGATCAGCTGCCGGTCGACGGTGAAGTTGCGCAGTTCGCCGCCGCCGAACGCCTTGGTCAGGTCGGTGACGCCGGACAGCGGGGTGCCGCTCATGTCGATCTGCCGGAACAGCTCGATCAGCGCGTCGGACAGGCCGGGGATGGACTGCGCGTGATCGGCCAGGTTCGAGACCAGCTTGGTGTACGGCGTGAGGTTGACGATCGTCGGCGTGGGGGCGTCGATGGGCCGCCCGGAGACATCCGCAGGGCGGTAGACGTTGCCCTTCAAGACGGTGCCGTCACTCATCGTGATGGGGACGTCCCAGGTGATGTGGATGTTCGGGTACTGCTGCGCAGCGTCCTGGGTGGCCGTCCACTCCACTCCCGCTGCCCCACCGTCGGGGCCGCTCGGCAACGGCGCGGCACCCGCGCCGCTCGTGAGGAAGGGGGCGAGCACCGCGGCGGCGACGACCGCCACTGACACCCGAAACGCGTACTTCATCGGACGTGTTCCACCTCTCGTACCGGCCGAACGACCGAGCATTACTTTCCTACCCGTCGGTAGGAACAAGGGGTAACATACACCGGAGCGCGAAACAACGGTTCACATACGCCGATCGAGCAGCGGATCTCGCGACGTTTGCGCTGGCCAGACCAGTCTGGACCCATTTACCTGCATCGGAAGCATGGCTCACGGCCGAAGGTGGACCCGCGTACCGCCATCCGGCGTGTCGCACACGTCCGCCCAGAGCGCGGCACAGGATGAGCACGGCCGAACGCGACGACGCGCTGCCACCCGAAGATGACAGCGCGTCGGAATGCGTGTCCGGAGGGTTACTTCCCGCCCTGGCCCGCGACGGCGGCGGCGCCCGCGGCGGCCGCCTCCGGGTCGAGGTACTCGCGCGGACGCACCGGGCGCAGATCCTCGTCGAGGTGGTAGACCAGCGGAATGCCGGTGGGGATGTTCAGGCCCGCGATGTCCTCGTCCGAGATCTGGTCGAGGTGCTTGACCAGCGCCCGCAGCGAGTTGCCGTGCGCGGCCACCAGCACGGTCTTACCGGACAGCAGGTCCTTGGAGATGGTCGACTCCCAGTACGGGACCATCCGGTTGACCACGTCGAGCAGGCACTCGGTCTTCGGGACCTCGATGCCCGCGTAGCGCGCGTCGCCCTCCTGGCTGTACTCGTTGGCCGGGTCGATCGGCGGGGGCGGGGTGTCGTAGCTGCGGCGCCACAGCATGAACTGCTCGTCGCCGTACTTGTCCCGGATCTGCGCCTTGTTCTTGCCCTGCAATTCGCCGTAGTGCCGCTCGTTGAGCCGCCAGTCGCGGATCACCGGAATCCAGTGCCGATCGGCGGCGTCCAGCGCGATGTTCGCGGTGGAGATCGCCCGGCGCAGCAGCGAGGTGTAGACGACGTCCGGCAGGATGCCGTGCTCGGCCAGCAGTTCCCCGGCACGTTTGCCCTCGGCGATGCCCTTGTCGGTCAGATGCACGTCCACCCAGCCGGTGAACAGGTTCAAGGCGTTCCATTCGCTTTCGCCGTGGCGCAGCAGCACGAGGGAGTACGTCATGCGGTCATCCTCCCATGCGCGCTCGACCGGGTCGCATCGGTTCCCGCCCCGCCGCCACCGTCGGCATAGCGAAAGCGCGAAGTCAGACCGGTTCGCCCGCGGGATGCTCGGCAGCGAGCACACCCGCGCCCGCGAGTGTGGCGCCGTGGGTGATCGCGGAGAGTTCCACGCGCAGTCCGCGCAGGAACTTCAGCCCGGCGTGCTCCTCCACCGCGGCGCGCAGCGGATCCCACAGCGGCGCACCGGATTGCGCGAATCCGCCGCCGATCACCACCCGGTCGACGTCCAGCAGGGCGGCGGCCGAGGCGATCGCCGCGCCGAGAGCGGTACCCGCCCGGTGCAGCGCGGCGACGGCGATCGCCTCGCCCGCGTGCGCGTCCGCGGCCAGCCGCGCACCCGTGCCGCCGGACCAGCCTTGCTCGCGCGCCCAGCGCACCGACGACATGCCGCTGGCGACCGCCTCGACGCAGCCGCGGCCCCCGCAGCCGCACGGGGTGTCCCAGCCCGGCACGACGATGTGCCCCACGTGCCCGGCATTGCCGGTGCGCCCGAGCAGCACCTTGCCGCCCGCCACGATCCCGCCGCCGATCCCCGACGACACGGTCATCGCCAGCGCGTCGGGCACGCCGCGCAGCGCGCCGAGGCGGTGTTCGGCCAGTGCGAGGCAGGCGCCGTCGATGGCGAACCGGATCGCGGCGCCGGGAAACAGCTCCTGCACCGCCGCGACGACCGGGAATCCCGCTTTCCATTCGGGGATGTTCAACGGACCGGTGACGCCGGTTCGCACGTCCACCGGCCCGGCCGCACCGATGCCCACGGCGCTGACCGATGCGCGCCCCGCCACCTCGAGCAGCAGTCCACGGCAGGCGTCCCACACGCCCGCGTCCGGCACCTCCACCCGGCGTACCTCGCGCACCTCCGGACCGGGGTGCACCACTCCGGCGGCGAACTTCGTCGCGCCGATGTCCAGAGCGAGAATCGCCAACGCCGTGTCTCCTTCGCCGATCCGGGCCCCCCGCGATTGTCACCCGGCGGGCCGGTTACAGCGACCGGCTAGGGCTTGTCGGCGGAATCGACCAGATGCTCGAACGCGCGCAGATTCTGCAACGACTCGCCTCGCGAGACGCGCCACTTCCATTCCCGTCGAATGGATTCGGCGAAGCCGAGCTCCAGCAGCACGTTGAAGTCGGCCTCCACGGCCTCGAGGATCTGCCCGAACACCCGGTCCAGTTCGTCCGGGGTGACGGCGTGCGCGGACATCCGGCCCACCAGGTAGATGTCGCCGACCCGGTCGAGGGTGTAGGCGACGGCGTAGAGCCTGCGGTTGCGGCGCAGCAGGAACTTGTAGACGCCTTCGAAGTTCTCGTCCGGCTTGCGGCAGACGAACGCTTCGACGCGGACCCCGTGCTTGCCCACCGTGAGCATGACCGTGGTCTTGAGCTTGCGCTCGCCGGGCAGGACGACCACGAAGGTCTCCTCGCCCGGCCGGGTGTACTCGATCTCCCTGTCGCGCAGCGTCTCGTCGATGAGCTGCGCGGTCGCTTGCACCTCGTTCACCGGCGTACTCCCATCCGGCGCCGCCACAGCGCCCGCGATCTGGCCTGGCTGCTCTCGGCGAGCAATGCCGCCGTCCGTTCTCCGGCCAGGGTAGTGCGGTCGGCGTCGGCCCGGTCGTAAGCGTTGTCACGGACGACGCTGTGCGCGAGTCCGCGCCCGCCGAGGCCCGAGCGATCGGCGCGGAAACCGGCCAGGGCCGCCGCGTAGCTGGCGAGCAGCCCGTCGGCCGTGTGCGCCCAGGAGAAATTGGCGGCGTGCGCGACGGCTCGCTCGCCCATCGCGTGCAGCCGAACGGGGTCGTCCAGCAGGCGCCGCAGCGCGTTCGCCCAGTCGGCGGTGCGGTGCCCCGGGACGAGCAGACCGGATTCGTCGTGCCGCACGGCCGTGCCGAGCCCGCCGACATCGGCGGCCAGTACGGGGGTGCCGCTGGCCTGCGCCTCGATCGCGACCAGGCCGAAGGACTCGTTGTAGCTGGGCACCGCGACCAGGTCGGCGGCGCGATAGACCTGCACCAGCCGCTGCGGTGGCTGCGGGGGCAGAAAGCTGACCCGCGCGGCGATGCCCAGTTCGGCGGCCAACTCGATCAGCGCGTCGGGCCGGTCCAGGCCGCTGCCGGACGGCCCGCCGACGATCAGCACGCGCAGCGGGCGCCGGGGGTCGGCGCGCAACACCTCGGCGGCGGCCCGCACCAGCACATCGGGCGCCTTCAGCGGCTGGATCCGGCCGACGAACGCGACGATCTGCTCGTCGGCGGCCAAGCCGAGCGCCGCGCGGGCGGCGGCCTTGTCACCGGGGCGGTAGCGGGTGAGGTCGGCGCCGGGCGGTACGACATCGATCCGCTCGGCGTCGGCGCCGTAGAGCTCGACCAGCTGCCGGGCCTCCTCGGCGGTATTGGCGACGAGCCGATCGGACTCGGCGATCACCTGCTTCTCGCCGATCTCGCGGGTCGCCGGTTCGGGGCAGTCGCCCTCGGCCAGCGCGGCGTTCTTCACCGCGGCCAGCGTGTGCGCGGTATGCACCAGCGGCACCCGCCACCGGTCCCTGGCCAACCAGCCGACCTGGCCGGAGAGCCAGTAATGCGAGTGCACCAGATCGTAGTAGCCGGGCAGATGCCGAGCCTCCTGCCGCAGCACTTCCGCGGTGAAGGGGCACAGCTGCGTGGGGAGATCGTGTTTGTCCAGCCCCTCGAACGGGCCTGCCACCACGTTGCGCACCAGCACGCCGGGCGCCGCCTCCTGCACGGGCGGGAGGTTCGACGCGGTGGCCCGGGTGAAGATCTCCACCTCGGTGCCGCGCCGGGCCAGCTCGACGGCCGTTTGCAGGACATAGACGTTCATGCCGCCCGCGTCGCCGGTCCCCGGCTGAGCGAGTGGTGAGGTGTGCACCGATAACACGGCGATACGGTTCGGCCGTAGGTCCAGGCGCTGACTCACACTATCCATAGTGCACGTTGTGTTGCCCGGCCCAGACACGCTATCCGCGGCAAGTGAGAGCTATCACAGGGCAGACATGACCGCGATCACAGCCCATCGAGGAACGCGCTCACCTCGGCGACGAACCGCGCACTGTCCTCGATGAACAGGCCGTGCTGGGCGTCTTCCCAGAACGACGCGCGCGCGTTCGGAACGGTGTCGGCGATCCAGCGCCCGTTCTCGATCGGGACGACCCGATCAGCGGTCCCGTGCAGGACGAGCACCGGAACGTCCAGCGCGCGCAGCGTCCCTGTGTTGTCGACGGTGCGGTAGAACAGCGCCTTGCGCACCGCGGGGAGGGTCGCGAGACTGGCTCCGAACAGGCGCTGCGCGTCGGGCCCCTTGTCCGCGCCCGGTCCGGTGTTGGCATTGCCGAACGCACCGAAAGCGCGCACGGCCCGCCCCGCGCTCTCCTCGAAGACGCCCGGAATCGCCTCCTGCATCATGCTGCCGGTCGCCGCGCCCGGCACGCCGGGGCCGATGTTCGCCATCGAGCCGGTGTAGACCACACCCGCGACGGCGCCGGTGCCGTAGACGGTCAGGTAGTCCGACAGGACGATCCCGCCGTAGGACCAACCGAGCAGCACCGCGCCGGAGTCGATGCCCTCGGCGGCGAGCACCGCCGCGACGTCGGCCGCCCAGTTCTTCGGATCGTCGTAGCCCGTCGCGGGCGCGTCGGAGTAGCCGTGGCCGCGCAGGTCGAGGGCGATCACCCGGAAACGCGCGGCGAGGTGGTCGGCGGCTGCGCCCCAGCAGCGCAGATTCGCCGACCAGCCGTGCAGCAGCACCAGCGGGCGAGCCTGCGCCGGACCGCTCACCCGGTAGACGATGTTCGTTCCGTCCGCGCTCACCACGTCCCGAATAGCCATGTCACTCAGGCTAACGGTGCCGCAGGTAACCGCACCGACCCCGGCGAACCCCGCGCACCTAGGATCTACCGGCATGAGCACTCGCACCGCCGTCGTCACCGGAGCCAGCTCGGGAATCGGCGAGGCCACCGCCCGGGAGCTGGCGAAGCAGGGCTTCCACGTCTACGTCGGCGCCCGCAGGCTGGATCGCCTGCACCGCCTCGCCGACGAGATCGGCGGCACCGCGGTGGAACTCGACGTCACCTCCGACGAGTCGGTGCGCTCGTTCACCGAGGCGGTCGAGCGGGTCGACGTGCTGGTCAACAACGCGGGCGGCGCCAAGGGCCTCGCCCCCGTCATCGAGGCCGACCTGGACGACTGGCGCTGGATGTGGGAGACGAACGTGCTCGGCACACTGCGCGTCACCAAAGCCTTGCTGCCCAAGCTGATCGCTTCCGGCGACGGGTTGATCGTCACCGTCACGTCGGTGGCCGCGTTCACCGCCTACGACAACGGCTCCGGCTACACCTCGGCCAAGCACGCGCAGGCCGTCCTGCACCGCACCCTGCGCGGTGAGCTGCTCGGGCAGCCGGTGCGGCTGACCGAGATCGCGCCCGGCGCGGTGGAAACCGAGTTCTCGCTGGTTCGCTTCGGCGGTGACGCGGACCGGGCGGCGAAGGTGTACGAGGGCATCGATCCGCTGGTCGCCCAGGACATCGCGGAGGTCATCGGCTTCGTCGCGTCGCGGCCTGCGCACGTCAACCTGGACCAGATCGTCATCAAGCCGAGGGACCAGGCGGACGCGGGCCGGTTCGCCCGCCGCAGCTGAGCATTTCATAGCAGAAGCGAATCGCTCGGCTTCCGTTGCCGGTTCGGCGGCGAATCGCCGAGGCTTCGCTGCTGTTCGTATCGAGCCGTTAGCATCCGGTCGACCACAAGCAACATCGAATGGGAGTGAGTCGGCTCATGTTCAAGGGCTTCAAAGAGTTCGTGATGCGCGGGAACGTCATCGACCTCGCGGTCGCCGTCGTGATGGGCACCGCGTTCACCGCGGTGGTGACCTCGGTGACCAAAGGCGTCGTCAATCCGCTGCTCGCGGTCTTCGGCAGCACCCACGAACTGGGCCTTGGCGTGCAGCTGATCTCCTCCAAACCCGCCACCTTCATCGCCATCGGCCCGATCATCACGGCCGTCATCGATTTCATGATGGTCGCCGCGGTGCTGTACTTCGCGCTGATGCTGCCGATGAAGACGATCAAGAACCGCTTCGGCACCCCCAAGGCCGCCGAGCCCACCGAAATCGAGCTGCTGACCGAGATCCGCGACCTGCTCGCCGAGCGGCACGAGACGGTCCGTGCCCAACGCGCCGCCGACCGCGAGGTCGAGGAGCGCGCGGCCGAAGAGCAGGACGCGAAGGCCCGCTAGCACCGTTCAGCGCGCACCGGCCGGCTGCGGGGGCAGTGGCGTGGCGGAGACCACGGCCGACGGCGCACCCTGCAACGCGGACATGGTTTTCCAGGTGTTCCAGTCGATGGTCCAGTCGTAGAGATCGCCGTCGGCGGCCGAGAGCGGGATCGAGGTTCCGGTCACCTCGACCGGATCGCCGTACAGCGCCGTGGGGAAGTACGCCTGCGCGTCGCCGGGCGACAGGTTGATGCACCCGTTGGTGACGTTCGCCGAGCCTTGCGCCGACAGTGATTCCGGGTTGGCGTGGATGAATTCGCCGTTGTTGGAGATGCGTACCGCCCAGCGTTCGCGGACGTTGATGTAATACGGCGGATTCGACATCATGAAGTCCTCGTACTTCTCGGTGACCACGTGGATGCCGGACCGGGTGACGTTGCGGGGCTCGTTGCCCTCGCCGTAGCTGACCGCGAAATCGAACACCGTCCGTCCGTCGCGGACCACCTGCATGCGGTGGCTCGGGGCGTTCGCCTTGACGATCTGGCTGCGGCCGATGCGGAAATCCGTGGTCAGATCGGAATCGCCGTAATTGCCGCCGCCCAGGTCGAGTCCGTAGAGCCGCGCCGAGACGTGCACGCTCGTGCCCGGCGTCCAGTAGTTCTTCGGACGCCAGTGCAGCCGCGAGCCGTTGTCGTCCGGGAACCAGGCCCACGCGCCTTCGGTCGGCGGGTCGGTGGTGACGGTGAGCGCCTTCTCCACCGCCGCCTTGTTCGCGACGGCGGACTTGAACTGCAAGATGATCGGCGCCGCGATGCCGACCTCCTGGTTGTCGCCGATGTTCACAGTCGCGGGGACGGTGGCCTTGGGGGCGAGCGTGTGGAACGAGCCGTCGATCGGTATCGGCTTGCCGTCCGTGCCGACCGCGGTGCCCGACCAGGTGTAGGTGGCGTCGTAGCCGAGCGGCTCGGTGATGGTGTAGCCGCGCTTGTCCGGCGCGAGCTCGCCACGGACCTGCTTGCCCGCGGCGTTGGTCAGCGCGACCTGGTCGATCACGCCGTCGCTGATCGTGACGGAGACCTCAGCGGTGGGGTTGACGTTCGTGTCGTCGTCGCCGGGCGTCAACGTCACCTCGGCGATCGGACCGGCATCGGAGCCCGACCGGCCCGCGTCGCGGTCTATCGTGCAGCCGGCCGCCAGGGCGACGACCACCAGCAGGACAGCCGACACCACGGCAACCGATCGGCGGAGCATCGGGCGGTGGTTCACTTCGTCGAATCTACGCGCGGCGCGCGGTCCGAGCCGTCGCCGCAGCGTGTGGTGTCGACCTCAGCGCCTCAGAGCGTGATTCCGACGGTGACCGGTTCCGGCTCCAGCGTGATCCCGAAGCGCTCGGCTACGCCGTCGCGCACCGTTCTGGCCAGCGCCACCAAGTCGGCCGCGGTGGCGGCGCCGCGATTGGTCAGCGCCAGTGTGTGTTTCGTCGACAGCCGGGCGGGCGCCTCGGCGCCGGGGAAGCCCTTCGCGAAACCCGCCCGCTCGATGAGCCAGCCCGCGGAGAACTTCACCCCGTCCGGAGCCGGGTAGGTCGGCACCGTGGTCTCGCCCACATGGGCGGCGATCGCGGCGCGCACCCGCGCCACTCGCTCCGGGGCGACCACCGGGTTGGTGAAGAACGAGCCCGCGCTCCAGGTGTCGTGGTCGGCGGGGTCGAGCACCATGCCCTTGCCCGCCCGCAACCGCAGCACCGCGTCCCTGACCTGCGCGGCAGGCCGGGACTCCCCGTCGGCCGCGCCGACCGCAGCGGCCAGTTCGCCGTAGCGCAGCGGCACGCTGGAGCCGTCGGCGCGCAGCGCGAAGTCGACCGCGAGCACGACTGCGTCGTCGCGGTGCTTGAGCACGCTGGTGCGGTAGCCGAACCCGAGTTCGCCGGGCTCGACCCAGCGGGTCTCCCCGCTGGCCCGGTCCAGCAGGCGCACCCGGCGCAGCAGGGTCGCCACCTCGGCGCCGTAGGCGCCCACGTTCTGCACCGGCGTCGCGCCCGCGGAGCCGGGAATGCCGGACAGGCACTCCAATCCGCCCAGGCCCGCGGCTACCGTCGCACGCACCACGGCATCCCAGTTCGCGCCCGCCTCGGCGACCACGCCGCCGTCGCGCAGCTCGACGCCGGTGGTGGCGATCCGGACCACCACGCCGTCGAAGCCGTCGTCGCCGACGAGCAGATTGGAGCCGCCCGCGAGCAGCAGCACGGGGACGCCCGCCGCGTCCAGCGCGCGCACCGAGGCGACCAGGGCCTCGGTCGTCGCGCATTCGGCGACCAGAGCGGGCCCGCCGACCCGCAGTGTGGTCAGTTCCGCCAGCCGCACGTCGGCGCGCAGCCGCGCACCGGTGCCGGCGAGGATGTCCGACGGCACCACTCGTGAAGTTCGCACGCCACACGGTAGCGTGCGCGCGAGTGGCGACCTGCTGCCGTATTCACTCGCCGGGGGATCAGATGGCGCCCCTCGGGTAGCGCGAGCGCGACCCGGAAGCGTACGCGCTTACGGCCACCGTCGGCATTGTTCAGCCCGCGAGCGATCGGACGCCGCCACTCGTGTGGCACGACCGCTGCACGGTAACGTGTGCACTCATGGCTACACCGCTGGCGTACACGGCCCGCTACTCTCATCCGCCCGCCGCGGTGCGCGCGGCGTTCGCGAACGATCAGTACTGGAAGGACCGCATCGCGCAGGTCGGCGGTCCCAACGCTCGGATCGAGTCGGTCACGATCAGCGGTGACCAGGTGCGTGTCGAAATGGTGCAGGCCATCGCGGCCGAGCAGTTGCCCCCCGCCATCACCGCGGTGCGCCCCGGCGATCTGATCATCCCGCGCGTCGAGGACTGGAGCGGGGATCGGGCCACCTTCGAAGCCCGCGTCGAGGGCGCACCCGCCGAGGTCCGCGGGACCATCACGCTGAGCGCCGACGGCTCCGGCTCCGTCGCCACCACCGACGGCACCATCGAGGTGAAGATCCCGCTGTTCGGCGGCAAGATCGAGAAGGCGATCGCCGAGCACCTCACCGAGCTGCTGAAGAACGAGGCGGAATTCACCGGCGACTGGCTCGCTGCGCACTGACCCCGGCCGGGCGGACCCGCGCTGTGCCACGTCACACCGTGCGGTCCGCGCGTTCGTGTCCCGTCCGCACTCCACCCGCCCGTCGTGGTCGGCGCCATCGGACCCAGTAACGTGTGAGCCCATGGCACGCCGATTGGACTATTCCGCCCGCTATCCGCTGCACACCACAAAAGAGCTGTACGCGGCGCTGTCGAACCGCGATTACTGGAACGCGCGGATGGAAGAGATGCGGAAATACTCCCCCGGCAACGAGGTGGTCCGGCTGGAGGCGGGCGACGGCGGCATCGACGTCGAACTGCACCACATCCTGCCCCGCGACATGCTGCCGGAGATCGCCCAGACGGTCATGCGCAAGGACATGGTGATCACCCGCAAGGAGACCTACAGCCCGTTCGCCCCGGACGAGATCACCGGCAAGTACTCGGCGTCCATTCCCGCGGGGCCGGGCAGCCTCGGCGGCACCATCCGCCTGTTCCCCACCGAGACCGGTTGCACCATGCGCTTCTCCTCGGAGGCGAAGGTGTTCATTCCCATGGTCGGACCACGCCTGGAACAGCTGATGCTGGTGAACCTGGTCGACCTGTTCCGCGGCGAGGCCGAGTTCACGGTCAAGTGGTTGGAAGAACAGCACCCCACTCGCTGACCGGACCGGTCGGCAACATCACCCGTGGCACCACCGCCGTCAACCGCCTCCGCCGCAGCGACCGCTGGCTGATCAACGACGAACTCGTCGCCGAGCGGCTGAGCGGCGCGCCCGATCCGCTCGTGGTCGACCTCGGGTACGGCGCGAGCCCGTGGACCACGTTCGAGCTGGCCGCGCGGCTGCGCACGGTGCGCGCGGACGTGCGGGTGGTCGGACTCGAGATCGACCCGCAGCGCGTGGTGCCCGGACGGGACGGCGTCACCTTCGCACGCGGCGGATTCGAACTGGCCGGGCTGCGGCCGGTGCTGGTGCGCGCCTTCAACGTGCTGCGGCAGTATCCCGAATCGGCGGTCCCGCAGGCGTGGTCGACCGTCCTTGCGGGGCTGGCGCCGGACGGGCTGCTTGTCGAGGGCACCTGTGACGAATTGGGCAGACGCTGCGCGTGGGTGCTGCTCGACCGGAACGGACCCCGCTCGCTCACGCTGGCCTGGGACCCGTTCACCGTCGAGCGCCCCTCCGACCTCGCCGAACGCTTGCCGAAGGCGCTGATCCACCGCAATGTTCCCGGTGAACCGATCCACGCGCTACTCACCGCCGCCGATCGCGCCTGGGCCCACGCCGCGCCGATGGCGCCTTTCGGTCCGCGAGTCCGCTGGCGCGCGGCGGCGCAGGCACTGCGCGCGGCAGGTTTCCCGATCCGCCACTACCGTCGCCGCCTGCGCGACAACGTGCTCTCGGTGCCATGGCCTGCCGTCGCGCCGCTCGGTACGAGCTGACCAGCCCCGCCATGTCCCGGAGATTCGTCACGCTACGGCAAGCGCCCGGTACACCCGGCGCGCGGCGCGCGGCGACAAGCGCGCCCCCGCGTCGGTGATCTCCGCGCCCGCACACCGGTCGATGGCGACCGCGTCGGCGACCACCTCGTCCAGCGCGGCCTGCCCGATATCGCCCTCGGCCAGGTCGAGCACCGTACGCACCGGTGTCGTCACCAGGAACGGGCCCGCCGACTCCACCTCGGCGCCGGTCAGCGCGCGGCGCACGACCACCAGCCGGGGCGTCACCGGCGGACGTCCCGCGCGCACCGACAGGTGCAGGAACCGCGGGCGCAGGCTGCCGAGCCCGTGCAGCTCCGCCGCGCTGTGGTGGGAGACGACCGAAGCGCCGTCGAACCAGGCCGCCCACATCGCGTATTCGTCGAGCGGCCCCTCCGGCCACTCGGCCAATCGCAGCATGCCGACCCCGGCCCTGGTCACCGAGCCGTCGGCGAGCCCTGCCCGCACGCGTGCCCCGCAACCCGTGCGCAGCACCTGCCGAGTCGTGAAGAAACCGGCGTGCCGACCGGCCCAGCGGCGCAGAACACGCCATCCTTGTTCCGCGGATCCGATCGCGCGGCTTGCCACATCGCCAGCCATGGGCATCAGGCTACGCTCGGTTTTTGTGCCTCATGTCACATTCGAACCCCTCACTGCCTCCACAGAGACGGCACAGAAAGGTCGGGAAGAATTTTCGCCATGAGTACGAACGCAACCTCCACCTCGACGATCAACCGGCGAGCCCTGCTGATCGCCCTGACCGTGGTAGCGCTTCTGCTCGCCACGGTCCTGGTCGGCGGCGAGGCATACGCCAGGCACCGGGTGTCGAGCTGCATCAGCTCGCAGTTCGAGAAAGAGATGGGGTCGAAGATCGACGTGAGCTTCGGTCCCAAGCCGATGCTGATCACGTGGATCGATGGCAAGGTGCCCTCGGTGCGGGTGGACAGCGCCGACACCAAGTTCGGCCCCGCCGTCGGCATGGTGGTGCACTCCGTCTTCCGCGACGTCGACGTGCACGACCCGAACGGGGCCGTGATCGACAGCTCTTCCGCCGACGTCACGTGGAGCAACGAGGGCATCAAAGAGACCCTCGGCGGGATGGTCAGCGGTGTGACCTCCTCGGCGAGCACGGGCATGCTCACCCTTTCGGTGCTCGGCGGTCTCGCCGAACTCCAGCTGAAGCCGCAGCTGGTGAACGGCGCGGTGCAGGTGGAGACGATGTCGGCGGAGTTGCTCGGCATCGGCCTGCCCGCCGATCTGGTGCAGAGCATCGTGGACATCTTCACCGAGAGCCTGCAGAGCTACCCGCTCGGCCTGACGGCGACTGAGGTGAAGGTCACCGACTCCGGCGTCGAGGTGCGACTGGCCGGTGGGCGGACCCAGCTCGAGCCGGCGGGTAACAGCTCCGACGCGCGCTGCTGAAGGTCGTGCCGCCGCAACACTTTCGAGGGGTCAAGCGGGCGCTCCGGGGCGAACCGACTGCCCGCCCGAGGTTTCCGGCGGCCGGTCAGGGTGCGAAGCCGTCGAGTACCTCGCGGGATTTCGACAGCCCGAGCCGGGTCGCGCCCGCGGCGATCAGCTCCGCCGCGGCCTCGGCGGTCCGGATGCCGCCGCTGGCCTTGACCCCGAGCCTGCCACCGACCGTCTCGGCCATCAGTCGCACCGCGTGCGCGCTCGCTCCGCCAGCGGGATGAAAACCGGTGGAGGTCTTCACGAAATCGGCTCCCGCGCGTTCGGCGACCTGGCACACATGCACGATCGCGTCGTCCGGCAGCGCGGCCGATTCGATGATCACTTTCAGCAACGCCCGATCGCCGATCGCTTCGCGCACCGTGACGATGTCGGCCAGCACCGCGGTGAAATCGCCTGCCCGCGCCGCGCCGACGTCGATGACCATGTCCACCTCGGCGGCGCCCTGGTCCACCGCGAGCCGCGCCTCGGCGCCCTTGACCAGCGAATGATGTTTGCCCGAGGGGAATCCGGCGACCGTCGCGACCACGAGCCCGGGCGCGCGCACCGGCAACATGGACGGCGACACACAGATCGCGAGCACGCCCATCGCCCGCGCGTCCTCGATCAGCGCGTCGACATCGGCGGGAGACGCCTCCGGGGCGAGCAAGGTGTGATCGATCATGGCGGCCACTTCGGCCCTGGTCAGCGACGTGGAACTTGCCATGGGGTGAGAGTCTGGCACACCGGACGCGAATTCCGTTGCGCGCCCGGCGGCACTTCCCGCACACTCGTAGCTGATGGCGCATCGGAGAACGTTTCGCCACGGTCGACCGACCGACCAGTGTGTGCGGATGGGCCCTACTTCGTTCGGGAGGAGACGACCGTGCTGATCCGTCGCGAACGCGCCGACGACGCCGCTGCGATCGCGGCGGTGCATCGCAGCGCATTCGCACCGCACTATGCCCGTGCCGAGCACCCTGACGGCGTCGGCGTGCCCGGCGACCACGGCAGCGCCGATCCGCCGGAGGTGGGGCTCGTCGCGCGGTTACGCAGTGACGAGGGCTGGATCCCGACGCTCTCGCTGGTGGCGATCGAGCACGACAGCGTGGTCGGCCACCTGTGCCTGACCCGGGCGGCGGTCGGCCCCTTTCCCGTGCTGGCGCTCGGCCCGATCGGCGTCCTCGCCGACCACCAGGGTGCCGGAGTGGGGTCGGCTCTCATGCACGCGGCCCTCGGGGCCGCCGACGCGCTCGACGAACCGCTGATCGGCCTGCTCGGCAGCCTGGAGTACTACCCGCGCTTCGGTTTCGTCCCCGCCGCCCGCCTCGGCATCACCCCGGACGATCCCGCGTGGATCAGCCACTTCCAGGTCCGCACCCTGTCCGCCTACGACTCTCAGATCGTCGGCGAATTCCATTACGCGGAGCCGTTCTACGAGCTCTGACCAGGCTCCGACACGAATCGCCTACCAGCTGATATTCGGAGCGCCGACCCGGTGCAATCGACGCAGCCCCGAGCGCGCCGCGCTGTGAGCACTACGCCCAGGGGTCGATAACGGACACTCCGGCCGCTCGGACTTCGCATGTACGTCGGCGAGTTCCGCTTGGCGTCTCTCGCCCGGTCAGCGAAGGTGGGGCGAATGCCGTGCGGCATACCTGGGAGGATGGACTCATGAGTTCCGCTCCACCCGTTCAGGACGATCGCCGTTACGTGCTGACGCTCGGCTGCCCGGACCGTCCCGGCATCATCGCCGGGATCACGTCGTTCATCGCCGAGTTCGGCGGCTCGATCGTGGAGGCGGGGTATCACTCGGACCCGGATACCGGCTGGTTCTTCACTCGCCAGGCGATCAAGGCGGGCACGGTGCCGTTCGAGCTCGCGGAACTGCGCGACCGGTTCGCGGGGGTGGCGGCCGGCCTCGGTCCGGAGACCGAATGGCAGCTGCTCGACTCCGGTGCGCGCCGCCGCGCGGTCCTGCTGGTCAGCAAGGACGGTCACTGCCTGCACGACTTGCTCGGACGCGCCGCCAGCGGTGAGCTGCCCGCCACCATCGAGGCGGTGATCGGCAATCACCCGGATCTGGCCGCGATGACCGAGGCGCACGGGGTGAAGTTCCATCACGTGCCGTTCCCGAAGGACCCGGCCGAGCGCGGTCCCGCCTTCGAAGAGGTCCGCGCCCTGGTGGACGCGCACGACCCGGACGCCGTGGTGCTGGCGCGGTTCATGCAGGTGCTGCCCGCCGAACTGTGCGAGCACTGGGCCGGGAAGGCGATCAATATCCACCACAGCTTCCTGCCCTCGTTCGTCGGCGCTCGCCCGTATCACCAGGCGTTCGCCCGCGGCGTGAAACTGATCGGCGCCACCTGCCACTACGTCACCGCGGAACTGGACGCGGGCCCGATCATCGAGCAGGACGTCATCCGCATCGATCACGCGGACGAAGTGCGCGACATGGTCCGCCAAGGCCGCGACATCGAGCGGGTGGTGTTGGCGCGCGGACTGCGCTGGCACCTGGAGGGCCGCGTGCTGGTGCACGGCCGCCGGACGGTCGTCTTCTCCTGACCGGCGACCGAACCCGGCCTCGGCGGGTCAGCCCGCGAGGTCGGCGCGGGCACGTTCGCCCACGACGGCGAGCAGGCGCCGGAGTTCCTCGTTGAACCGCTCGTAGGCCTCGACATTGCCGAGATGGCCGGTCGGCAGCACCTGGTAGCGCATCAGGCTGCCGGTCTGCCGCAGCATGTCGACGATCCGCTCGGAGTGGACCGGCGGGGTCATGTCGTCGTATTGGCCGGAGAGCACCGTCGTGGGGACCACCAGCTCGCGCGCCGACTCCCCCACGTCCATCGTGGCGAGCAGGTAGCCGAACCTGGAACGCACCCAGGCCGGGCACGACCGCACGATGGCCATGCTGAAGTCCAGCAACTCGCCTTCGGCCGCGGTACTGAGGATCTGGCGCGCGAACAGCCAGCGCACCGGCGCGATGGGCGGGAAGACGATCGGTGCGCCGAGCCCCAGCCTGCCGAACAGGAACGGCAGCGGCACCTTCAACTGCAGCAGCCGCCACGGCCGGTTCAGCAGCGGTACCACCGTGGTCTCCAGGATCAGCCGGTCGGCCGCGGTATTGGTGAGCAGCACCCCGAGCGCCTGCCGCGCGACCCGCTCGGGATAGCGTCCGGCCCACGCCTGCAGCGTCATGCCGCCGAGACTGTGGCCGACCAGCACGGCCCGCTGTCCGGGCGCGAGCGCGGCGTCGAGTACCGCGGCCAGGTCGTCGGCCAGCAGGTCCATGGTCAACTCGCGCGAGCCGTATTCGCTCTCGCCGTGGCCGCGCTGATCGTAGGCGATCACCCGGTAGTCGCCGGCGAACGCGTTGATCTGCGGGTTCCAATATTCCAGGCAGCAGGTCCAGCCGTGGACGAGCACGATGACCGGGCGATCGGACGGTCCATAGGCGTGTACGCGCAGCAGGGCTCCGTCCCCGGTACGGACCGGGATCACCTCGCGGGGCGCGTTCGGGGGGTTGAACGCCGCGGTCCGGTAGGTACGGGAACGCAGGTCGGCGCTGTGCGCGTCGCGCAAGCTCCGGAGCAGACCCGGGAAGCTCGTCAACGCGGTCGGCAGCAGGGCACGCATCGGACACTCCTTTGTGTTACTGATAGATACAGTAACCCCGATTCGCACCGCTTGCTAGTGCAAGCACTCTTACCAGTCGACGAAGTGCGCCCTCACCAGCGCGGACCCCGCTGCACCTCGTCCACCTTCGGCCGGACATCGGCCAGATAGATGCCCGTCGCGATGATGGCCGCGAAGGAGAGCAGGCCCAGACCCGCGGGGAAGAGGACCAGCACGAGCACAGCCGCCCCGAGAATTCCCAGCCAGATCGGCTTGGTCAGCTTGTCCACCGCAGTGAACGCGTCCGGACGCTGACGAACGGCGTGGATCAGCGCGAAAATCGTCGCACCGAGCGCCGCCAGCCACAGCACCAGCAGGATCATCCCGGTCAGTCCGTGCACCATGTTCACCCCACCCATCATAGAAGCAACGCCCCCGCACACCAGGGGTGTACGGGGGCGCCGGGCAGCGTCAGCGGGCGGTTCAGGCCTTGGGGGGAGCGGCCTTCTTCGCCGGAGCCTTCTTGGCGGCCGTCGGAGCGGCCTTCTTGGCCGGAGCCTTCTTCGCCGCGCCGTTCGCGACGGGAGCCGGGGCGGACTCGGTGGTCACCTCGACAACCTCGGCCTCGACCACCGGCGCGGGGACGACGTCCGCCGCGGTCTCGGTCCGGGTCTCGGCCTCCACCTTGGCCGGGCGGCCCAGCAGCCCGTTGACGCGCTCGAGCACGTCCTCGGCGCGGCTGACCGCGTCGCCGTAGATGGTCTCGACCTTGCCGATCCGGTCCTCGACGAGGTGGTTGGCGCGCAGCCGCTCGATGGTCTCCTCACCGCGCACGGCGAGGTCGGCGTAGATGTCGAGCGCCTGGCGGTAGTACTTCTCGGCCAGCGTGCGCAGCTCCTCGGCGGTGAACTTCTCGCGCAGCTCGGCGAGGTCGTCCGGAAGCTCCGACGGCAGCCCGGACAGCCGCTCGCGCAGCGACTCGAACTGGGCCTGCACATCGGCGGGCACGTTGGCGAAGCGCTCGCGCGCCTCCTCCACCCTGGTCTGCACCTCGGTCGCGACGGTGCGCTCGCGCACCTGCGCGACGACGTCGTTGACGGCGGCGTAGAGGGCGTCACCCGCGCCGACGGTGGCGAGCAAGGGCTTGGTGACGGTGGCGTTCTTCTCTGTCATGGTGTTTCGTTCTCCTGGCGTGGCGGAGTTTCGGTTGTCGTGCGCGGAACGTCGCTGTCCCATACGTCCCCCCCTGCCTCGTTTCCTCCGTTTTCCCGGCGAAACGATTCATAGATGTCCAGCAGCACCTGCTTCTGCCGTTCACTGATCGACGTGTCGGCAAGCAGGGCGTCCCGGACCGGACTGTGCGGCCGCTGCTCGAGATAGCCAGCCCGTACGTACAAGACCTCCGAGGAGACCCGCAGCGCTTTCGCGATCTGCGTGAGCACTTCGGCGGACGGATTGCGCAGTCCGCGCTCGATCTGACTGAGGTACGGATTACTCACCCCCGCCAGCTGGGCGAGCTGACGCAACGAGACCTGCGCGGCTTCTCGCTGCGCCCGGATGAAGCCTCCGATGTCGTGCGCCGCACTGACGACGCGCCCTCCTCGTTCCCCGACCTCGGACGAGTGCTCGTTCGATCTGTCGGCGTACTCGGCGGAAACCTCGGGCTGGTCTGCCATCACTCACCTTCTGGCGGTTGTACGGGTTCGATTCTAGGGCAGGGTGCTAACTCTTGCAAGCAGTCTGCTAGCAGTGTTTCGGCAAACGTTCCGCGTGCCAGGGGATCAGCCGCCGAACATCAGATGGGAAATCGTGTAGATCGCCAGTCCGGCAAGCGAACCGACGACGGTTCCGTTGATCCGGATGAATTGCAGATCGCGGCCCACTTGCAATTCGATCTTCTTGCTTGCTTCCTCGGCATCCCAGCGGGCAACCGTGTCGGTGACCAGCGTGCTGATCTCACCCGCGTAGTTTTCCACCAGGTACCGAGCGCCGCGGTCGATCCAGCTGTCGACGTTGGCGCGCATGTCCGCGTCGTCGCGCAAGCGCTCGCCGAGCTGCTGGACGTTCTCGGCGACCTTGCGCCGCAGCGTGCTGTTCGGGTCGTCGGCGGATTCCAGGATCAGCCGCTTCGCCGCGCGCCAGGTGGCCGAGGCCAGTCCGGTGATCTCCTCGCGCCCCATGATCTGCGCTTTGATGCGCTCGGCCTTCTTGATCATGGCGTCGTCGAATTGCAGGTCCTCGGCGAATTCCTCCAGGAACCGATTCGCGGCGAGCCGGACCTCGTGCTCCGGGTTGGAGCGGACTTTCCAGGTGAACTCGACCAGTTCCCGGTAGATCCGCTCGGAAAGCAGAATGTTGACGAATTTCGGCGCCCACTGCGGGGCGTCGCGCAGCACGATCCGATCGATGGTCTCCTGCGAGCCGAGCGCCCACTGGTGCGCGCGCTCGGCCAGCAGGTCCAGCAGCGCCAGCTGGCGGTTGTCGGCGAGCAGTTCCGCGAGCACCCGCCCGATCGGCGGGCCCCACAGCGGCTCGGCGATCCGCTTGACGATGGTGTTGTCGATGACCTGCTCGACGTCCTCGTCGCGCAGCACACCGACGACGGCCCGCAGGATCGTCGAACTCTCCTGCGCCACCCGCGCGGCATGACCGGGATCGGCCATCCACCGACCGACCCGCCAGGACACCTGCGCGGAATTCACCTTGGCCGACACCACTTCCGGCGCGAGGAAGTTCGTGCCGACGAAGGTGCCGAGACTGGCGCCGAGCTGGTCCTTCTTGCGGCGGATGATCGCCGTGTGCGGAATCGGCAGGCCGAGCGGGTGGCGGAACAGGGCGGTCACCGCGAACCAGTCCGCCAGCGCGCCGACCATGCCCGCCTCGGAGGCGGCACGCAGGTAGCCGACCCAGTCGCCGCCCGCGCCCCTGGACTCGGTCCAGCGACAGAACAGGTAGATCGCGGTGGCGAGGCCGAGCATGCCGGTGGCGAACGCCTTCATCCGCCAGAGGTCACGACGCTTGGCCGCCTCGTCGAGCACGGCGGCCAAGCCGAAGGGCGCGGCGGCAGGCGCGGCGGGGGCGTCGATCACCGCGGTGTTGCCGGGAGCTTTCTCCATACCTCCCATTCTGCTGTGCTCGGCGCAGGGGCGAGCGGACGAGTGGAGATGCACACATCCGACGCGCCCGGCGCTGTGGTTCCTACCGCATCCGGGCCCAAACGCGCATATCACGGGTATCGGGGACCTAAGCTGGTAGCCACCGGAGAAAACACACGAACGAGGGAGCCCACGCTGTCCACCGAAGACCTTGTCGATATCGGCGAGCGACCGTCGGCGGTGCGCGGCGGCCGGATGGACGGCCGCAAGCGCCGGTGGCGGCAACACAAGATCGATCGGCGCGAAGAACTCGTCGACGGCACCTTGGCCGCGGTGCGCGCCAGGGGCAGCAACGCGGGCATGGACGAGATCGCCGCGGAGATCGGCGTGTCCAAGACGGTGCTCTATCGCTACTTCTCCGACAAGAACGACCTGGTCCACGCGACGATGCAGCGGTTCATCGAGACCACGCTGATGCCGCGGGTGTACGGCGCGATCAGCCTGGACGCCGACGAGTACCAGCTGGTCCGCTCGGCGCTGGCCGAGTACGTCGGCACGGTGGACGAGGACCCGGAGGTCTACCGGTTCATCATGGGCAACGGCTCGGCGGACCAGTCCTCGCTGGCGGAGTTCGAGAAACTCTTCGCCGAGGTGGTGTGCGCGGTGATCACCGAGCGCGCCAAGGAGCGGGGCGTCGAGACCGAGGGCGCGGCGCTGGCGTCGTACGTGCTGGTCGGCGGCATCCAACTGGCGACGCACTGGTGGACGACGAACAAGTCGATGTCGCGCGAAACCGTGATCGACTACCTCACCATGCTCGCCTGGAGCGCCATCGAGGGCATGGCCCGCGCGGGCGGCTCCCCCGCGGCATTCAACGCGCAGCCGCACGTGCTGCCCGACCCCGAGACGCCCGCGCAGACCTGATCCGGGGTAGAGCCCAGGTGCTAGCTGGACTGCTTGCTGAAGTTCCCACGCGCTCTCGACTTTGCCGAAACGTTGGTTAGTCTGAACCCGAGCGGTGCGCCGAGTGCGCTGCGTCACCGCCCGGCGCCGTACGCGACGGCGGTCCGCGCGGATCCTCCCGGTCCCGCAGGCCACCGCCGCGCGTCCGTCGCACCGACCGCGGCACCAACGGAGGTACCTCGATGGCGAAGCAAGTACCGACCTCTCGGCTTGCTCGTGGCACCAAGCTGGGTGCGGTAGCAGCCAGTTCGGTGCTTCGCACCCAGCGCACGCGGTTGACCATGCGGGGCAGATCCGAGGCCGTCCGGGCGAAGATGGCCGAGGAATCCATGATTCGCACCACCGAGCAGGTGGTCATGGTGCTGGGCACCATGAAGGGCGTCGCCATGAAGCTCGGCCAGATGATGTCGGTGCTCGATCTGGACCTGGTCCCCGAGGACCACCGGGAACGTTTCCAGAAACGGCTGGCCGTGCTGCGCAACGCGGCGCCGACGGTCTCCTTCGCGGCCATGCGCCAGGTGATCGAGGAGGACTTCGGCAAGCCGCTGGAGGCGATCTTCGCCGAATTCGACGCCGAGCCGGTCGCCGCCGCCTCGATCGGCCAGGTCTATCGAGCGCGCCTGCACGACGGCCGCCAGGTCGCGGTGAAGGTGCAGTACCCCGGCATCGACATCGCCGTGCGCGCGGACCTGAAGAACCTCGCCATGTTCCGGCGCGTGCTGCAGTCCGCGATGCCGTGGGTGACGCCGGCGGTGCTGGACGAACTGCGACTGAACATGGAGGCCGAGCTCGACTACCGGGCCGAGGCGGCCACCCAATTGCAGATCGCCGCGATCTACGCCGAGCACCCGTTCGTCATCGTGCCGCGCTCGCTGCCGGAGTTGTCCACCACGCGGGTGCTGGTGACCGAGTACGTGGAGGGCAAGGGGTTCGAGGAGATCCGGCAGCTGCCCCAGGCGCAGCGCGACCGGATCGGCGAGATCATCTACCGGTTCTACGTGGGGTCGCTGTTCACCTTCAACGAGTTCTGCGGCGACCCGCATCCCGGCAACGTGCTGCTGGCGGCGGACGGCCGGGTGGGCTTCCTGGACTTCGGTTTGTTCAACCGGATGGACCCCGAGCACGTGCAGTTCGAGCTGGTCTGCCTGCGCGCCGCCGCCGAAGAGCGCGCGGAGGACCTGCGCGAGCTGATGGTCCAGCGCGGCGTCATCGATTCGCCGCAGGAGATCGGCGCCGAGGAGTGCCTGGAGTACGTGCTGGCCGCCTCGGAATGGTGTCTGGTCGACGAGGAACTGACCATCACCCCCGAGCTGGCCAGCGGCGCGTTCCTGCTCGCGGTGGACCCGAGGGCCAGCGAGTTCACCGGCATGAAGCAGCAGAATCTGCCGCCCGAGCACCTCTTCTCCCGCCGCGCCGACTTCCTGACCTTCGGCATGCTCGGCCAGCTCGGGTGCACCGCGAATTGGCATCGCATCGCCCGGGAATGGCTCTACGACGAACCACCGGTCACCGAGCTCGGCCGCGCCCATCACGCCTGGCTCGCCGACCGCCCGCACGCCGCGCCGCGACGGCCACGCAAGAAGACCACGAAGTAGCCGCCGACCGGCGACACGACCGCAGAACGGAAGACCATGGCAGACACTCGGGAATTCGACCTAGTCCTCTTCGGCGCGACCGGCTTCGTCGGCAAGCTGACCGCGCAGTATCTCGCCGATGCCGCACCGGAATCGGCGCGCGTCGCGCTGGCCGGCCGGTCGCTGGACAAGCTGACCGCCGTGCGTGCGGGGCTCGGGCCGAAAGCCGCGGACTGGGGCCTGGTGGTGGCCGATTCGAACGACCGGACCGCACTGGACGAGCTGGCCGCGCGCACCAAGGTCGTCGTCACCACCGTCGGCCCGTACCTGCGCTACGGGATGCCGCTGGTGGCGGCCTGCGCCGCGAACGGAACCCACTACGCCGACCTCACCGGTGAGCCGCTGTTCATCCGGGACGCCATCGACGCCCATCACGAACAGGCCGTCGCCAGCGGTGCGAAGATCGTGAATTCGTGCGGCTACGACTCGATTCCGTCCGATCTGAGCGTCTACCAGCTCTACCGCCGCACAGTCGAGGACAACACCGGCGAGCTCGTCGACACCACTCTGGTGGCTTCGCTCAAGGGCGGCGTCAGCGGCGGCACGATCGATTCCGGCCGCGCCATGATGGAGGCGATCGCCGCCGACCCGGCCAAGGGCAAGGTGCTGTCGCACCCGTATTCGCTGAGCCCGGACAAGTCGATGGATCCCGACGTCGGCCGCCAGACCGACCAGGCGCTGTCGCGGGCCAGCGCCATCGACCCGAGCCTGGACGGGTGGGTGAGCACGTTCGTCATGGCCGCGCACAACACCAAGATCGTGCGCCGCACCAACGGGCTGCTCGGCTGGGTGTACGGCAAGAACTTCCGCTACCGCGAAGTGATGAGCGCGGGACGCTCGCGGGTGGCGCCGCTCGTCGCAGCCGGCATGGCGGGCGGCATCGTGGCGGGCATGACCGCGGGCGCGCTGCTGTCACGGGCCTCCGCGGGCCGCAAGCTGCTGGACCGCGTGCTGCCCAAGCCCGGTACCGGGCCCAGCGAAAAGGCCCGCACCAGCGGTTGGTTCAGCATGAAGACCTTCGCCCACACCACCTCGGGGGCGAAATACGTGGCCACCTTCGCCGGTAAGGGCGACCCGGGATACCAGGCCACCGCCGTGCTGCTCGGCGAGAGCGGCCTGTGCCTGGCATTCGACACCGACAAGCAACCCGACCTCGCGGGCGTGCTCACGCCCGCCGCGGCGATGGGCGACGCGCTCACCGAGCGGCTGCGCGCGGCGGGCATGACCATCACGGTGGATCGCGCCTGAGGAACGCGATGCCGGTGAACCTCGCACGAAAGACGATGAACGCCCCGGCGCTGGCCGCGGTGTACGAACGAGCCTGGCGGCCGACGCTGTTCTATCTCGCCAGCGGCCGCACCACCGCGGCGGACCGGCGCGACGCCGTCGCCGCCCTGCGGCTCGGCGGCGCGCAGAAGGTGCTCGACATCGCCTGCGGACCGGGCAATTTCACCCGATACCTCAGCGAGGCGCTGTCCGGCGACGGCTACGCGATCGGCCTGGACTACTCCGAGCCGATGCTGGCGCGCGCCGTCGCCGACAACGCCGGGCCTCGCGTCGGATATCTGCGCGGCGACGCGCGCACCCTCCCGTTCGCGGACGGGACCTTCGACGCGGTCTGCTGTTTCGGCGCGCTCTACCTCATCCCCGACCCGCTCGTCGCGGCCCGCGAGATGATCCGCGTGCTCGCCCCAGGTGGCCGCATCGCCATCACCACCAGCCATCGGGCCGCCAACCCGTTGGGCGACGTGAGCCGCGTGGTGGGCAGTTGGAGCGGGTTGCGGGTGTTCGGCACCCGGACGTTCCCTGCGCTGTTCGCCGAGCACGGATTGGTGGAGATCGACCAGCGGGTCCATCGCCTGCTGCAGTACGTCAGCGCGACGAAACCCGTCGCCGCGGCCGGGCGCTGAACTGTCGGCATCCGATCCGTTCGCTCGGCCGGATGATCAGCCCACGGTGACGGCGCGGATCAGGAATTCGAGTTTGTCCACGGTCCGATCGAGCGGGCGGGTGCTGCGTTCGGCCCGGCACATCGCCACCGTGCCCTCCATCGCGGCCACGACCAGGGTGGCGGTCTGCTCGGCGTCGACGTCGCTCGCGCCGTGCTCGCGCAGCGACCGCGCCAGCAGCCCGGCCCAGTTCTCGAACGCGGCCGCGGCGGCCCGCTGTGGCCGGTCGTCGTCCACCCGGTCTTCGACCGAGACGGCGAGCACCGGGCATCCCGCCTGGAAATCGCTGTCCACCACGATCTTTCGCCACATGTCCGTGAACGACCGCAGTCCGGCGACCGGACCGGCCGACAGGCCGTCGGCGAGTTCGCGGGCGGCCAGCGCGTCGGCGAACCGCACGGCTTCCGCGGCCAGTTGGGATTTGCCGCCGGGGAAGTAGTGGTAGGTGGAGCCCAGCGGCGCCTGGGCATGCTTGGCCAGCTCCCGCACACTGGTGGCGTTCAGGCCGCGGCGGCGGATCATGTCGGCCGCGCCTGCCACCATCCGCTCACGCGCCTGCGGCGTCTCGGCCATCACTTCTCCTCCCCTGTTCATGACGACTGTCATAGCGTATGGGAAGACCCTCGCGGCTACACCGGCGGTCCGGAAACAGTCTCCGAGCATCACCGTGGACGCGTTCGGACACGTCACGGTGCCGGCGGGGCGGAGCCGAGGTCGACCATGCGGTGGAGGATGGCGGGAGCCAAGGCCAACTCGAATTCCGTACCGCTGCTTTCGAAGACGAACGCGAGGTAGTCGTTATGCGGGAGCGGGGCCCGGCGGACCGAGCAGTGCTCCCCCACGATCAACCAGCCGCCCATGGTCAACTGATCGGACATCGCCACTCCCCACCCCTTCGACACTTCCGACAAGTGGACTATGCCAGTTGCGCTCGAGCGGTGTCAACGGCGGAAATCGGCCGCTGAGCTGGTGGAATATTCCTGTCGGATGGTTCCGTGGCCGGGTGGGTGGACGATCTCGCGGTACTCGAGCGCGACGCCGTCGGCGTCCAGCGCTGTGCGGTGCACGACCAGCACGGCCGACGGAGCCGGGAGTTCGAGATGGCGGCCCTCGTCGTCGGTGGCCAGCCGGGCGCCGACGCTCTCGCGCACCACCGCGGCGGTGCGTCCGATCGCGGCTTCCAGGTGTGCCGAGACCTCGCCGGGTACGGCTTCCGATCGGGCGGCGTCGATGAACCAGCAGGTGATGAGCCTCGTCGGACCGGATGCTCCCGCGCACAGCGTCTTTCGCATGAGCACCGTGCTCGCGGCGCGTAGGCCGAGCGCGTCGGTCACCTCCTGCGGTCCTTCGACCTCCTCCGTTGCCAGCACGATCACCGATTCGGCTGCGGCAGAGCGCGTTCCGTATCGAGGCACGCGCTCCCGCATCAGCGGGAAGCGTTCGGCCACATAGGTGCCCGATCCACGGCGCGACCGCACGATTCCCTCCTGGCGCAACGCGTTCAGTGCCTTGGCGGCGGTAGGCCGGGCCACCTTCCAGCGGGCGGCGAGCTCTCGTTCGGAGGGCACCTCGGCGCCGGGAGCCAACTCGCCACGCTCGATCAGCTCGCGCAGGTGGCCGGAGATCTGCAGGTATTTCGGTACCGCGCCACGGTTTTCGGTCACCGGTCTGCCTCCCCTGCGGACACCGCCCCTCGGACCGCTGGCCAGTGTAACAACGGCAGGTCGGCTCGCCGGGTACGCCGCACAAGCCGGCGCCGACGCGGTCCGGCGTCTTGTACCGACCGGTAAAGTGCGAGTCCAGTACAGCGCGGTACGAACAGGACCGAGCGGAAGGGGGCTTCCACGTGGCGGTACCGGATACCGGGCAGGGGACGGCGCGAGAGCTGTACGCCGCGGCGGTAGGCGCGGGCGGGGGCGAACCGTTCGAGCTGGACACCGCGGTCGCGGAGAACCTCGCCGCCGCCTGCGACAAACTCGTCGACGATCTGCGTCGCGCGATGACGGGCGAACATCTCGTCACCGACGTGACCGGCTTTCCCGACCTACCCACCGGCCACGGGCTCACCCACGGGTTCGCCGACAAGGGACGGCAATACCTGGACACCCTCACCGCGTTCCAGGAGACCGCGCTGCTGTTCAAAGCCGCGTATCTCGCCGCGGCCAACCGGCTGGCCGATGCCGAGGCGGCCAATCAGGCCGCGCTGCGGCTGATCACCGAGTACCTGGAGCCCCGGTGAGCACCCGCCGGTGCGCCGGGAACGACTGAGGGGGACGAGGGATGGCAGACTCCGCGGCACGCGCAGCCGCCGACGGCATCCGGCAGGAATTGGCCGGTTTCACCGACGGGGCGACCGACCCCGCCTACGCGCCGGATCGGGAGCTGTTCGGGGCCTACACCCATCAGCAGATCTGGGACCTGGTGCACGAAACCCTCGATCCGGCGGCGCTCGGCCGGATCGCGGAGGCATGGCAGGCCAACGCCACCGCGGTAGCCGAAGCGTTCCAAGCCTTCTCCGATGCCACCAATCGGGAATTCGCCCGCTGGTCCGGCCGCGCAGCCGACGCCGCGGTGGGCGCGACCAGGCAATTCGTTCGTGCGGGCGTGGACGCGCACGACGTGTGCCGGGCGGTCGCGCGGCTGATGGAGTTGAATAGCGATGCCGCGCAGACGGTCCGGGGCGCTATCGCACCGCCGCAGCGGTATCGGCCGCTCGCTGACCCGGCCGCCGAAGCGGTTTACGGTGGAAAACGTAGGATGGAACACGATAGTGCGGCGGCAGACATCGAGGCGGATGTCCGGGACACCATGACTTATGTCTACACCCCGACGATGCCCGCCACCGGCGATCACGTTCCCCAGTTCCCTCGGCCGCACGAAACTTCGGCGGGCGACCGTGCCGCACCGGCCGACCCGAACTCCGTCCGCGGAGGCGGCGCGCGGTGAAATGGGTGCTCAGCCCGGACGAATTCACGCATGTCTGGACGAACGAAACGAGCCTGGACCGCAGGCCCTATCCGGTCAACATGGTCCCCTCGGCCACGGTGCGCACCGAATCGGAGTACCACGCCCTCGGCCTGCCACAGCGCTTCGCCCGGCAAGCGGATCCGGACCTGGCCGCCGCGCTGATGCTCTGCGCGCGCAACGACGCCACCACCATCACCGTCTCGGGCGAACGCTCCGCGCTGCCGCGCAACGGCGGTGAGCCCGAGGCCGAACGGATCCTCGCCTTCGCCGCGGTGGTGCACAACCACGCGGGCATCCTGGTCGCCACCCCCGACCGGGTGACCGTGCAGATGTGCCACGCCCGCGCCGTGGGCGAACGCCTGGTGCACATCATCGGGTCCGCGCGGCCGGGCAGGCTGGCTCCGATGCGCGAGCCGCAGGACGCCGTGCTGAGCCCCGACCGGACGGAGCCGTTCGTCACCAATGGTCACCGCGGCGCGGCGAAATTCCGGCAAACCCTGCGCAAGCCGGTGGACGGACGCGGCTTCATCACCGTCACGGTGGAGCCGGAGAATCCCATGTCCCCGCCCACCCGCCACCGCACCTGGCTGGACTTCACCGGCGACGGTCGCTACTTGCTCACCACCGCGCACGATCTCGTCCTCACTCCGGTGTCGGACGAGGAGTTCGCCACCCAGCTGCTACGCCTCGCACAAGTCTGAGCATGGGGAACTCCCGCGTGGGTAGGTTTACGGCATGCCGAAGCATTGGACGGTCCCGCCCACCGAGGCACTGAGAGCCGACGGCTCGAAAGTCGCCGAGCTGGACACCTCCGCGACGCCGGGATTCACCGGTGACAAGAAGTCGGGCGGCGCCCTGCTGGCCGAACGCAGCCTGGTGCTGTCGGATCTGCAGGAGAAGCTGTACGCGAACGGCCGCGCCGGCGGCGATCGCCGCAGCGTGCTGCTGGTGCTGCAGGGCATGGACACGGCGGGCAAAGGCGGCATCGTCCGGCACGTCATCGGGTCGGTCGACCCGCAGGGCGTCGACCACGCCGCGTTCGGCGTGCCGACGCCGGAAGAACGCAGCAAGCACTTTCTGTGGCGCATTCGCAAGGCATTGCCACGGGCGGGCCAGATCGGTGTCTTCGATCGCTCGCACTACGAGGACGTACTCGTGGTGCGGGTGCACGACTTGGTGGCGCCCACGGTGTGGGAGCCGCGCTACGACGAGATCAACGCGTTCGAGCGCGAAGTGGTGGACGGGGGCACCACGCTGGTGAAGGTGGCGATGTTCGTCTCACTCGACGAACAGAAGAGACGCCTGGCCGAGCGGCTGGAGCGTCCGGACAAATACTGGAAGTTCAACCCGTCCGATATCGACGAGCGCGCGTACTGGCCCGCCTACCAGGAGGCGTACCAAGCGATGCTGGACCGCACATCCACCGGGTACGCGCCCTGGCACGTCGTACCCGCCGACCGCAAGTGGTTCGCCCGTCTCGCGGTCACCGAACTGCTGATCGCGGCGCTGGAACGGCTCCAACTCGACTGGCCTCCGGCGACGTTCGACGTCGCGGCGCAGCGGGAGCGCTTGGCCCAAGCGTGAGGTGAAGGGGCCGTGCCGTGACCCCGCTGCCTGGTCTGCGATGAGGCACGCCGAGTGCGCCGCGACCGCGCTCAGGGCAGTTGCCGGACGGAACGGGAACTCGGTCGGTGCGGGGTCCAGTAGGTGTCCGCGATCCGCCCGGTGTGCGCGAATTCGCCCCAGTAGGCGCGGGTGCGGCGGCCGAGCACGTCGATCTCCGCCGCCGTGAGGGGCGCGACCATCGGGGCGGTGTGCCAGGTGTCGCCGTCGGCGAACAGCAGCGGCAGATCGATGCAGTGGCAGGCGCCGTACGGATTCGCCGGGTGCAGCTGTCCCATCCGGTAGCAGTACACGCGCGCCCCGGCGTCGGCCAGTTCGTCGGCGAAGCGGAACAGCCCGTGCTCGAACGCCTTTCGCCCGATCAGGCGCTGCACCGCCGCGTCGAGCCGGGCGCCGACCACCGGCAGCCGCCGGAGCTTGCCGAAGATCGGATGCGGGCCGCCGTAGAACGCCCGCGCCTCCTCGGCCGCGCACCCGAGCAGCACCGGCAGATCGGTGGCCGCGTCGCGCACCGCCGCGCGCCACGTGCGCTCGTCGGGCAGCAGTCCCGCGTCGGCCACGGGCGCGAAGGGTGGCGCCGGGTTCATCGCGCCGGGTCCTGCGGCCCGCCGGACGGTGCGGCCCTGCGCGGCGAGCAGTTCGCGTACCGGGGCGGTGCGCGGATCGGCGTCGAGTTCGGTCAGGAACATCGCTCCGATCCGCTCGGCCCGCCGGTGGCTGAGGAACCCGACGCCGAAGGGCGCGCTCTGCACGATCGCCCCGGCGAACAGCGGGCGGGCCTCCGCGATCCCCAGCAGCGCGACGACCGACTGCGCGCCCGCCGACTGCCCCCACACGGTGACGCGCTCCGGATCGCCGCCGAACTCGGCGATGTGTTCGCGCACCCAGCGCAGGGCCATGATCTGATCGCGCAGGCCGAGATTGCCCGCCGAGATGCCCGGTGCGCGCAGATATCCCAGCACGCCCAGCCGATAGCTCACCGAGACCACGACGGCGCCGGTCTCGCCCACCAGCCGGTCCGCGTCGTACAGATTCCATTGCCCGCTGCCCGCCAGATAGGCGCCGCCGTGCAACCACACCAGCACCGGACGGGCGCCCGGTCCGGCGTCCACGGGGGCGGTGACGGTGAGCGCGAGACAGTCCTCCGACTGCTCGAGCGGCTCCGCCCGCCCCATCACGCTCTCCAGCCGCCCCGGCAACTGCGGCGCTATCGCGTACCGGCGCGTCGCGTCGTACACCCCGTCGGGCGCGGCGACGGCCTCCGGCGGTGCGAATCGCTCCGCCCGTGCGTACGGAATCCCGCGGAACACCGCGACCTCGCCGCGGACTTCGCCTCGCCAGCGCCCCGAGACCACGTCCTCCATGCCAGTCCTCTCCGCTATCGCAAGTCGACTTGCGATAGCGTCACGGTAGAGGCCGGGCCCGCACAACGCAAGATGAGTTGCGATGATCGCCCGATGAGTGACTCCCCCGCACAGCTGCGCGGCGCGCGTCTGCGCAAAGCCGTACTCGACGCGACCCTGGCCCGCATCGAGTCGGCCGGCATCGCCACCGTGCGGATCGCCGATGTGGCCGCGGACGCGGGCGTGCACGAGACCTCGATCTACCGGCGCTGGAAGACACTGCCCCGATTGCTGCTGGACGCATTGCTGTCCCGGGTGGCCGAGGAGATCCCGCTGCCGGACACCGGGTCGCTGCGCGGCGATCTGGAGCGGTTCACCACCGATCTCGTTCGCTTCGCCGGGACGCCATCCGGCCGGGCGTTGATCCGCGGCACCGTGATCGCCGAGTCCGACCCCGAGGTCGATGCGATCCGGCGCGAATTCTGGGTGCGGCGACTGTCATCGTCGGAAGAGATCGTCCGGCGCGCCATCGCTCGCGGCGACGTGGCGGCCACGGTGGATCCCCGGCTGACCATGCTGACCCTGGGCGGCTTGGTCCATCTGCACGTCACGCAACTGGGCGAGCAACTGCCGCCCGGGCTGGCCCGCGACGCCGTCGATCTGGTCCTCACCGGCATCATGCCGCGCTGAACGTGTCGGCCGACCGGAATCAGCGGTGGCCGACCGGATGTTTCGGAATCTCTCAGGTAGGACGACCATGATGGCGGGCGTGGGCCGCTCACGCGGGAGAGTGGTCGGCGGATCTACGATCGTGACGGCAGGAACCGTCCGGCGAGCGAAAGGCGTGGTGAACGCACGGTGAGCAAAAACCAGGGTGGGAAGTCGAACCCGCTGCTGGCGGCGGAACGCGCCGACCGCAATCGGAAGATCTTGATCCAGGTGGCCGTCGCCGCCGTGCTCGTCGGGTTGATCGCGGCCATCGGCATCGGCATCGCGGTGCAGAAGGCCCGCAACGACGATCCCGGCCCCGCCCCGTCCATCGCCGCGACCGCCACCCAGGACCCTGGCGCCGTTCCCGCCTCGATCACCGACAACGGAGCCGTTCGGATCGGCAATCCGGACGCGAAGGTCACCGTGCGCGTGGTCGCCGACCTGCAGTGCCCCGCGTGCAAGGCCTTCGAGGCCGCCAACGGCCAGGTGCTCGAGGACGCGGTGAACAACGGCACCGCGGTGGTCGAATACAACGTGATCGCGTTCTTGGACAAGGCGTCCACCACGCGGTACTCCTCGCGTGCGGGCAGCGCCTCCTACTGCGTCGCCGAGGCCGATCCGTCGAAGTACCAGGACTGGCTGAACGCGATGTTCGCGCAGCAGCCGCCGGAGGGCGGCGCGGGTCTGTCCGACGACCAGCTGGTTCAGATCGCCAAGAGCGTCGGCTACACCGACGACGCGGTCGCCCAGTGCATCACCGACCACAAGTACGACAAGTACGTCCAGGCCAACACCAAGGAAGTTCTGGCCAGCGGCATCCAGTCGACTCCCTCGGTGTTCGTGAACGGCAAGAAGGTCGAGTCCAGCCAGGAGATCTTCGGCAACGGCGGCCTCGCACCCGTGATCAGCGCCGCCGCGGGCCAGTGATCACCGCGGGGCCCCGGGCCGCCTGGGTCCTGCTGATCAGCGGGCTGGCCGGCTGGCTGGCCGCGGTGGCGCTGACCGTGGAACGGTTCAAGCTGCTCACCGATCCCGGCTACACCCCGTCGTGCAGCCTCAACCCGATCCTGTCCTGCGGGTCGGTGATGGTGACCGACCAGGCCGCGGTCTTCGGGTTCCCGAATCCGCTGATCGGCGTGGTCGGATTCTCCGTCGTCGTGACGCTCGGCGTGCTCTCGGTGGCGGGGGTCGGCTTCCCGCGTTGGATCTGGGGCGGCGTGTGGCTGGGCACCGTGTTCGGGGTCGGCTTCGTCTGCTGGCTGATCTTCGAAAGCCTGTACCGGATCAACGCGCTGTGCCCGTACTGCATGGTGGTGTGGGCGATCATCACGCCGCTGCTCGCGGTGAGCACCGATCAACTGTGGGGGCGCTCCCGAGGCCCGCTCGGCGTGCTCGCCGAGTGGCGCTGGACGATCGTCGCGCTGTTCTTCGCGGTGGTGCTGCTGCTGGTGTTCCTGCGCTTCCAGGACTACTGGCTGTCGCTGGTCTGATCCCGGCCGATCAATTCGGCGGACCCGCAACCAGCGCCACCCGCACCGTGCGCTCGCCGCCCGCGCCGGTGACGCCCAATCGAACGGTGTCGTTCGGCTTGCGCGTATTCAACGCCGCGCGCAGGGACTGCGCGTTGGTGACGGCGTGGTCGTCGAGTGAGGTGATCACGTCGCCCGCGGCCAGACCGGCGGCGTAGGCGGGCATGCCGTAGAGCGCCACGTCCACGCGGGCGCCCGTGCCCGCGGGCAGCGCGTTGGAGATGAGCACACCCAGCGTGGCCGTCGGGCCGACGTGCACCGTGTCGGTCGGGGTGCCGGAGCGAATCTGCCGCACCACTCGCATCGCGGCATCGATGGGCACCGCGTAGCCGTTCGCCGGCTGATCGGCCGCCCGCGCCCCGTCGCCCGACGCCGCGGCGATGACGCCGACCACGGACGCGTTCCGGTCCACCAGCGCGCCGCCGGACTGTCCCGGCGTGACCGCCGCCGCGACCTCCAACATGCCGCTGAGCGCCTTGCGGGACAGATCGGCCGCGTTGACCGCCACGATCGCGCTGTCCAGATCGGTGAGGGGGCCGTGCACCGCGGTCGGCGTGCCGCCGGTCCCGCCCGCGTTGCCGATCGCCAGGACCTCCTCGCGCAGGCGCAATCCGGCCGAACTGCCGATCGTCGCGATCGGCAGTTCGGCGGCGGCCAGGTCCAGCAGCGCGATATCGGCCTCGGAGTCGTAGCCGAGCACCACCGCGTCGTACACCTTGCCGTTGCCGACGCCGGTGACGGTCACCGTGTCCGCGCCCTTGACCACGTGGTGGCTGGTGAGCACCTCGCCGTCGGGGGTGAGGACGATCCCGGACCCGGCCGCGCCGGGCCCGGACCGCTCGGCCGAGGCATTGACGTTGACCAAGGCGGGTCGCACCGCCGCGGTGATCGCGCCGGGGTCCAGCGGCTGCGGTGGGGCGAACCCGACCGAGGCCACGGTCTCGGCGGGATCGGGCCGGTTGTCTGCCGGGAGATCGCCGCGATACCCGAGAAAAACGGCCATGGCGAGCACGAGGGTGCCGACCAGGATGAACACCCGGCCGCCGCCCGGCCCGCGCCGCGCCCCGGTCCACTGCTGCCGTTCTTCGTCCATGGCTCTCCCGCCTCGGCCGAACCGCTCACCGACTCCATTGTCGCCAAAGAACGCCGCCGAAGATCACCGATCCGGCGACCGCGCCGGAAAAGGGCACGTGAACGTGCCCTTTCCGTGTCGTAGTTGGCAACGGCACCCATGCGGCGGTAGGCATGTCTTCATGAGCACAGCCGCCGCCTACGCCCTGTCCGCCCCCGATGGCTCGTTCGAGAAGGTCACGATCCAACGCAGGGAGCTCGGGCCGCGCGACGTGCTGATCGACATAAAGTTCGCGGGCATCTGCCACTCCGACATCCACACCGCGCGCGACGAGTGGGGCCGCACCCGCTACCCCTGCGTACCGGGTCACGAGATCGCGGGCGTGGTCGCCGCGGTCGGCTCCGCGGTGAGCAGGTATCGGGTCGGCGACCACGTCGGCGTCGGATGCATGGTCGGTTCCTGCGGGGTGTGCGCGCCGTGCTTGGCCGACGAGGAGCAGTACTGCACCGCGGGGGCCACCATGACCTACAACTCCGTGGTCGACCCGGCGGTGCAGCCCGGTGGTCACACCCTCGGCGGTTACTCCACCCAGATCGTGGTGACCGAGAATTTCGTGGTCGCCATCCCCGAGGGCATCGGGCTGGACGTCGCCGCGCCGCTGCTGTGCGCGGGCGTCACGCTGTACTCGCCGCTGCGGCACTGGGGCGCAGGGCCTGGCAAGAAGATCGCGATCATCGGCATGGGCGGGCTCGGTCACGTCGGGGTGAAGCTCGCGGCCGCCATGGGCGCCGAGGTCACCGTGCTGAGCCATTCGCTGAGCAAGCAGGAGGACGGCAAGCTCTTCGGCGCGAGCGGCTACTACGCGACCAGTGACAAGCAGACCTTCCGCGAGCTGCGCGGCCGGTTCGACCTGATCCTCAACACCGTTTCGGCGAACCTGCAGATGGACGACTACCTGCGCCTGCTGAATCTGGACGGCACCCTGGTCATCCTCGGTCTGCCCGAGAACCCGATGAGCGTCAAGCCGTTCAACCTCGCCGCGAACCGCCGCTCGGTGGCTGGTTCGATGATCGGGGGCATCGCGCAGACCCAGGAGATGCTGAATTTCTGCGCCGAGCACGGCATCGGCGCCGAGATCGAGCTGATCGCCGCCGACGAGATCGACGGCGCCTACGACCGCGTCGTGGCCAGCGACGTGCGCTACCGGTTCGTCATCGACGTCTCCACCATGTGAGCCTGCTCGCCGCACCGGCGCGGACGCGCGTTGTCCGGCCGCGAACCGGTGTCGGCGTGGGTACCTTGGCCTTGTGTCCGCCGATGACGAAGACGAGACGCCGAATACGGCCATCGCCGGGCGCGGCATGCCGCCCTGGCTGCCGCGCGCGTTCCTGCTCGCCGCGGCGACGATCACCGGGTTGCTGGCTGCCTTCTGGGTGCTCGAGCGCTTACAGGGCCTGCTGACGGTACTGCTGGTCTCCCTGTTCCTCGCCTTCGCGATCGAGCCGGCGGTGAACTGGCTGGCCCGGCGCGGCATGCGGCGCGGTCCGGCGACCGGACTGGTGTTCCTCGTCTTGACCGCCTTGGTCGTCGGCTTCCTCTGGACCCTCGGCGCGCTGCTGGTCGAGCAGGTCACCACGTTGGTCAAGAACGCCCCCGAATACGCCGACCGGGGCGTGGAGTGGATCAACGACACATTCCACCAGGATCTGTCCAGTACCGACATCCAGAAGTACGCCACCGACTGGAGTTCGACCCTGGAGGGCTACCTCACCGGATTGGCGGGCAACGTCTGGGGCATCGGCACGGCCGCGATCGGCGCTCTCTTCCAAGGTCTGGGCATCCTGCTGTTCACCTACTATTTCGCCGCCGACGGCCCCCGCATCCGCACCGCCGTCTGCTCGCTGCTGCCGCCGCGGCGCCAGCGCCACGTGTTGCGCGCCTGGGACATCGCGGTGGAGAAGACCGGCGGCTACATCTACTCGCGCGGGCTGCTCGCGCTGGCCTCGACGCTGGCGCACTACGCGCTGCTGCGGACGCTGGACGTGCCTTCGGCGTTCGCCCTCGCGCTGTGGGTCGGCGTGGTCTCCCAGTTCATCCCCACGGTCGGCACCTATCTCGCCGGTGCCCTCCCGGTGATCGTCGGGTTGGTGCACGGCCCGAGCACGGCGCTGTGGATTCTCGGCTTCATCGTGCTCTATCAGCAGTTCGAGAACTATGTGCTGCAACCACGGATCACCGCGACGACCCTGGACATGCATCCGGCCGTCGCCTTCGGCGCGGTGCTGGCCGGGGCCGCGCTGCTCGGTGCGACCGGCGCGCTGCTCGCCATTCCGGTGACCGCGACGGTGCAGGCGTTCTCGGGCGCCTACATCCGCCGCTACGACGTCGAGGCCGATGTGGAGGCCGATCTCGACCGCACCGGCCCGCCCAAGCGGCGCCGCAAGTTCGCACGGCAGCTTACCCTTCGGCTGGCGGGCCGCCACAACCCGCCGCCGAAGTGAGTTCACGGCCGGATCGATGCGAGATCAGGCGGCGCGCACGGAGGTCAGCGCCCGGGTCAGCTCTTCTCGCACCTGGTCCAACTGTGCCCGGCTGTGCAGCGCGGTGTCGTACTCCACCTGAACGGTCATCCGGCCGCCGACGGTGAACACGGTCAACTTGGGCGGCATGCCCGCCGCCATGGCGAAGACGTCGTCGCGGATGATCCGCAGCCCCGGCGGCGTCGCGTGCGCGGGCAGGCGACCGATATTGGAGATGGTGAAGGTGTTCGGCGCGGACAACAGCGCGCTCGTCGCCGGGTCGGTGGCACGCTGGGTGACGAGCATCATCCCCAGCGCTTCCTTGCGGTCGATGGAGGCCCGCATCCCCGCCGCCACCGTCCGCGCCAGCGCGATCGGGTCCGCTCCGTAATCGACCAGCGCGAACGTGCCCACTCCCGACACGCAGTTGAGCATGGTGCTCACGGGCACCGGCGGCACCAGATCCGCGCGGACGTCCACCGCGTGGCCGCACACCATCGGCAGCGTTCCCGCCGACGGCTCCAGCAGCGCGCGGAACGCGGCGAACGCCGCACCGCCGATCAGGCTGTTCACCGACAGGTCGTGGGCGCGGGCGGCCGCGACCACCGCGGCGGTCTGCTCGCTGTCCAGTTCGATTCGGTCCAGGGTCAAGCGGCCCGGCGGGTAGGCGGCGCCGTGGCCGGACTCGGGCAGGTGCCGTGGCGCGAGGTCCGGGGTCATCATCGCCGCGCCCGCGCGGATCAGGTCGAGCAGCGCGGTGACCTCCGCGTCGGAGACGATGCGTGCCAGTCGGGTGTCCAGCGCGTCGGGCAGGCTCTGATCTCGAGCCGCTTGGGGCGCGGGCGAACCGGTCACGTGTGCGGTATAGCGCTCCCACAGCTCGGCGAGCAGCGCGAAAGCGGATCTGCCGTCGGCGATTCCGTGGTGGACGACCAGCACAACTCGATCGCGGCCGCCTCCGCGCAGCAGACGGGCGCGGAAGAGCCCGTCGTTCCAGTCTTGCGGGGTGTTCACCAACTCCAGATACTCGGGCTCGCCGCCCTCGGCGATCGCCAGGCGCGGTAGGTAGGAGTCGTCGCGCCGCAACCACCTCGCCCCCTCGGCGTCCACCACCTGCCTGCTGCGCAGCAACGGATGTGCGGCGGCGAGTTCCGCGAGCACCCGGCGCAGCGTGGGGATATCCAGGGCGCCTTCCACGGTGGAACCGATGAACAGCGGCATGCCGCCGACCGGAACGCTGCCGATTCTGGTCTCGGAGCCGAAGTAACTGGTTTCGAAGGGGGACAGAGCGCGCTGCGCAGTCATCATCTGGTTCTTTCCTCGGGCGGACGATGACTCGAACGTACGCCCGTTTCAAACAGTTGTCACATACATGTGTTTGAAACGTCTATAATAAACATGCGTATGGCGCGCTGCTAAGGTGCAGGAGTGGGAACCCGGGAAGACCTCCTCGCCGCGGCCAAGCAGTGTCTGGCCGAGCGCGGTTACGCGCGAACTACCGTGCGCGAGATCGTCGCCGCCTCCGGCAGCAATCTGGCCGCGATCAACTACCACTTCGGCACCCGCGACAAGCTGCTCAACCAGGCGATGATCGAGTCGAGCTCGGAAGCGGTGCAGCGGATCGCCGCGGCGCTGCCCGGTGACGACTCCGCCGTTCCTGCGGAGCGCCTGAAGGCCTTCTGGCGCGAACTCATCGCCTCGTTCACCGCGGATCGGCCGCTCTGGTCGGCGAACGTCGAAGGCATGGCACAGGCGCTGCACTCCCCCGAGGTGCGGGCGGAATTGGCGATCGCCCAGCGACGCGCGCGGGATGAGATCTGGCAGCTGTTCGGCCCCAGCCGCGGCGCCGAAGCCGACCGTGCCATCGGCGCGGTGCTGCACGCGCTGATCGGTGGCCTGATGTCGCAGTGGCTGATCGATCCCGAGCACGCGCCCTCGTCCGACGACCTGCTCGCCGGGCTGCGCGCGCTCGCGGGCGAGAGCGGCGCCGACTGAACGCCGGCCGTCCGGTCCAGGCCGGCACGTTCCGTGAGCCGACCCGCGACCCGGCCTATCCCACGCTATGGGTAGCCATGGATCGCGCGCCGATGTAGAACTCTCGGAAAAGGATTCGCACCACTCGGTGCCGAGGCTGGATGGGAACAATGCTGAAGCGTCCGCCGGACCTGGCCTTCGACCTCGGCAAGATGCACCGCAGGCGCAACGACGTGGTGGCCGCGCGGGAGGCGTTCCAGATCGCCATCGCCTCCGGTCATCCGAACTGGGCGCCGCTGGCCGCCGCGGAACTGGGCGGACTGCTCAGCGCGGCGGGCGACAAACCCGCCGCGGAAGGCGCCTACCACGTGGCGGTCGATTCCGGCCACGAGGACGCCGCGCCGCGCGCCGCCTACAACCTCGGCCTGCTGCTGGCCGAACGCGGCGACATCGCGGCGGCCGAAGCGATGTACGAGCGCGCCGCCGAGTCCGGGCATCCCGACGCCGCGCCGCGCGCCTGGATCAATCTCGGCTACTCCCGAGCCAAGCGCGGCGACGCGGATGCGGCGCGCACGGCCTACGAGCGCGCGATCGGCGCCGGTCCCGGCGACATCGCCCGGCTCGCCCTGTCCAATCTGGCCTACCTCCTGCGCACCGAGGGCGACCTGGACGGCGTGAAAGCCGTCTACCGCACCGCCATCGACGGCTGGCCCGAGGATCAATCCCTCGTCGTCGCGGGCGATCTGGTCCAGCATCTCAGCGAGGCCGGTGATCTGGCCGGAGCCAGGGAGATCAGCCGGTCGATGGCCGAATCCGACGATCCCGCGGTCGCCGCTCGGGCCAGCTTCGAGGTCGGGGTGTTCAGCGAACGGCTCGGCGAGCCGGAGGTAGCGCTGGCGGCCTTCCAGCGCGCCCTCGATTCGACCGATGCCGAAGCGCGCACGCGGGCGGCGGCCGCGCTCGCCCCGATCTATCACGAACGCGCCGCGACCGTGCTGCGCGAGACGGACTGGGCGGGGCTGGCGCACGCCTACGGATCAGCGGACGACGCTCCCGCCGCGCTCGCCGACTTGATCAGCGCGGCCGTCGAAGACCAGGCACGCGGCATCGTCTTCCTGTTCTCCGCGGTCCTGCACCAGGGATCGATCTACTCCGTCACCGCGCCCGCGGCCGAGGTCGTGCTCGGCGCACTGCTGCACGAGCGCACCGATGTGACCTACGCCCGCGCCTGGCTGCGCGAGCCGCAACCACTGCGCTTGGAACTGCTGAACTGGCTGCACGAGGTGATCGCCACCGCAGCATGGCAATCCGCCGCCGAGGACGACGCCGAACTCACCCCGGCCGATCGCGCCGCGACGGCGGCCTGCCTGGCGCTGGTGCCGCACCTGCGCGCCGCCACGTCCGCCGCGCTGGCGATGGCCGAGGTCGACTCGGTCGCCGACGCCGCCACCGAGGTGCTCGCGACGCTCAGCACCTTGGCCGCCGTCACCGAGTGATCGCGCTCAGCCTGCCGCGACCGACTGCTCGGCGAGTTCGTCCGGCAGCGGCAGGTGAGGGCCGTCTCCGTTCGGTCGGACGAAGACGGCCCTCGGCGCTGATCCGCGCTGGCTCACTCGGCGGACTCCACCCGCCTGCGGATGCGGCGAGCCGCGGCGACCATGTTGCGCAGCGACGGCTCCAGCTGCCAATAGTGGCGGGTCTTCAGGCCGCCGTCCGGATTGGCCCACAACCGCTGCGGCGTCACCGCTTCCGCGGCCGCGGTGAGCAATTCGTCCAGCTCGTCGATGTCGGGGATGCGCGCGGACCGGCTCTCGTAGACACCGGGGCCGACGCCGTGGCTGAGCCCGTGCCCGGAGGCGCAGTCCTCCTTCAGCGCCCGCAGCACCCACTCGATGGAGCGGGTCGCCACGATGGCGGTGACGTCGGCGTCCAGTTGCTCGATCGCCTCGACCACCTCGGCGCGGCCGGAATACCCGATGTGTGTGTGGATCTGCGTCTGCGCCTGCACACCGGAGGTGGCCAGCCGGAACGCGCCGATCGCCCACCGCAGGTACTCCGCGCGGCCCTCCGGACGCAGCGGCAGCATCTCCCGGATCGCGGGCTCGTCGACCTGGATGATCGAGATGCCCGCCTTCTCCAGGTCGACCACCTCGTCGCGAATGGCCAGCGCCACCTGGTCGGCGGTCTCGTGCAGCGGCTGGTCCTGGCGGACGAAGGAACGGGCGATCATGGTGACCGGCCCGGTGACCATGCCTTTGACCGGCTTGTCGGTGAGCGACTGCGCGTAGCTGATCCACTCCACCGACATCGGCGCGGGGCGCGACACGTCACCGTAGATGATCGGCGGTCGCACACAACGCGATCCGTACACCTGCACCCAGCCGAAGTGGGTGGTAGCGAAACCGTCGAGCAGCTCCGCGAAGTACTGGATCATGTCGTTGCGCTCGTGCTCGCCGTGCACCAGCACGTCCAGGCCGATGTCCTCCTGCAGCCGGATCGTCGCCTCGATCTCGGCCTCGATCCGCTTGCGGTACTCCTCGTAGGACAACCGGCCCTCGCCGAGTTCGTAACGCGCCTGGCGGATCCGGGCGGTCTGCGGGAAGGACCCGAGCGTGGTGGTCGGCACCGGCGGCAGGTTCAGCTTGCGTTGCTGGGCTTCCCGGCGCACCTCGTAGGGCTCGCGCGAGCGCATGTCCGGGGTGACCGCGTAGACCCGCTGCCGCACCGCGTGCTTCTGCTTGAAGTGCACCTCGGTCGGCCGCTTGCGCCACTTGTCCGACGGCCCTTCGGTGAGCGCCTTGGCGAGCGAGACCACCTCGCCCACCTTCTGCTTCGCGAAGGCGAGCCGGTCGGCGACGTGCCCCTCGATGTCGTATTCGATCAGCAGGTCGTAGGGCACGTGCAGCAGCGTGGTGCCGGTCGAGACGACCAGATCGGGGCACACCTTGGCCAGCTCGTTGAGGTATTCCAGCGTGACGTAGCGGTCCGCGCGCCACACGTTGCGGCCGCTGATCACGCCGGCGTAGAGGCGCTTACGGCGGATGCCGGGCACCGCGGCCAGGTCCTCGGGGCGCATCCGATGGCTGGCCAGGTCGAGACCGATCGCCTCGATGTTGGTGCTCGCGAGAATGGTCAGCGCTGCACCGAAATCGCCGTACTGGCCGGTGACCAGCATGCGCGGACGCAGCGGGGCCTTGCCCAATCGCTGATAGGCGGCCTCGAACGCGGCCAGTTCGGCGGGCGTGCGCTCGCTGGTGAACGCGGGCTCGTCCAGCTGCACGCAGGTGGCGCCGCGCTTGGCGAGGATCTCGAACAGTTCCTCGTAGACCGGTAGCAGCTTGTCCAGCAGGCTCAGAGTGTCGAATCCGCCCGACTCGCCGGGGATGTGCCCGGCCTTGGACAGCAGCAGCAGTGACACCGGGCCGATGACCACCGGCCGCAATTCGATGTCCCGCTGTTTCGCGCGATCGAATTCGTCGAGCAGGGCTTCGGGATGTAGCGAGAACTCGGTGTCGGCGTCCACTTCCGGCTGGCGGTAGTGGTAGTTCGTGCCGAAGAACCGCACCAGTTCGAGCGGCGGCAGATCCGGACGGCCGCGCGCCATCAGGAAGTAGAAGTCCAGCGGGTGCAGGCCGTCGCGGTAGGGCTCGAACCGCTTGGGCACCGCGCCGAACAGCAGCGCGTTGTCCAGCACGTGGTCGTAGAACGAGAAGGTGTTGCCGGGCACCTGCGTCAGACCGGTGGCGGCCAGCTCGTTGAACTGGGTCTCCTGGATCTCGCGGCCGACGGCCAGCAGTTCCTCGCGGTCGAGCGAACCGTGCCAGTAGGCCTCCAGCGCCCTCTTGAGCTCGCGGTGCGGTCCGATCCTGGGATAGCCGAGAATGCTCGACCCGTAGCCGTCGGTCACGTTCACCGGGATACCTTCTTTCGATCACCTGCGCGGCCCGCCGAGATCGACGGGTCGATCCGGCACTGCGCTGTGGATACCCAGCCGAGCCGTCGACATGGCCCGGTCGTTGTGCAGCTTATGCCGATTGCCGTCACCGGCTCGGCAACAGCGACTTCTGGTCGACTCCGTACAAGGTCGGCGGGATTGTTTTCTACCGCCCCGAGCCAGAGCCTCGGCGCACTTCGATCCCAATCGAGAGGTGCTCACCTCCCCGCCCTGTCGAGTGCGAGTCTTACGAGCACCGTTCGCGGCCCGTCTCGCGTCCGAGTGTCCGTCGCGCATGCGCTGCAGGCGCGAGCGGCGGACGCTCGGACGCGAGACTCCCGGGGGCCGCGAACCCGCAGCGCCGCAGGCGCTGCAAATCAGGCCCTGTACTGATAGAAGCCCGCGCCCGTCTTCTTGCCCAGCAACCCCGCTTCGACCATACGCATCAGCAGTGGCGGGGCCGAGTACAGCGGCTCCTTGAACTCCGCGTACATCGAGTCGGCGATGGACTTGACGGTGTCCAGGCCGACCAGGTCGGTCAGCGCGAGGGGGCCCATCGGGTGGGCGCAGCCGAGCACCATCGCCTTGTCCACGTCCTCCTTGGTGGCGAAGCCGGACTCGACCATGCGGATCGCCGAGAGCAGGTACGGCACCAGCAGCGCGTTGACCACGAAACCGGAGCGGTCCGCCGAACGCACGACCTGCTTGCCGAGCACGTCGCCGGCGAAGGCCTCGGCCCGTACGGAGACCGACTCGCTGGTCTTCAGCGTGGTGACCAGTTCGACGAGCGGCAGCACCGGGACCGGGTTGAAGAAGTGCATGCCGACCACGCGTTCGGGGTTCGCCGTGGCGACCGCGATCTTCATGATCGGGATGGACGAGGTGTTGGAGGCCAGCACGGCCGAGGGGTCGGTGACGACCTTGTCGAGTTCGGCGAAGATGCTCGTCTTGACCTTCTCGTCCTCGAGCACCGCCTCGACCACCAGCTGCCGGTCGGCGAAGTCGCCGAGGTCCGAGGTGAACCGCAGACGCCAGGCGGCCTGTTCGCGCTCGCGCTCGGTGATCTTGCCGCTGCTCACGCCGCGATCGAGGGACCGGAGGATGCGCGCGCGACCGGCCGCGGCCAGTTCCCGGGTCTGCTCGAACACCAGCACGTCGATATGCGCCCTGGCACACACCTCCGCGATTCCTGCGCCCATCTGGCCGGCGCCGATAACACCGACGCGTTGGATCTTTTCGCTGCTCACGTCCCGCTCCTGCTGGGTTGTCTGGCTCTGGGGTGGCTGGTCTGGGAAGGTATCGCTCCGGTGTGAGCGCGCCCTTCGATGGTCCAAGGTATAGGGACTGCCCTCCCCGCTGGGGCTGTTCAGCGGGGAGGGCAGTACACCCCTACCGGAGTAGAGGAATGTCGGTTTTCACGTCGGGAACCTCTCTTCCCTAGCGAGCACCACTTGTCGGCATCCGTCCGCGAGTTCGGCTGCTTACGCAACCACCCACGCGCGAGGCCATCGAGCGCCGTTCGCGGCCCGTCTCGCGTCCGAGTGTCCGTTGCGCACGCGCCGCAGGCGCAAGCGGCGGACGCTCGGACGCGAGACTCACAGGGGCCGCGAACCCGCCGCGCGGAGGCGCGGCTTAATGGAACTGCCCCTCTTCGGTGGAGCCCTTCAGCGCCGCCGTGGAGGTGTTCGGGTCCACCGTGGTGGCGATGGTGTCGAAGTAGCCGGCGCCGACCTCACGCTGGTGCTTGATGGCGGTGAAGCCACGCTCGGCGGCGGCCTTGAACTCGCGCTCCTGCAGGTCGACGAAGGCGGTCATGCCCTCGCGGGCGTAGCCGTAGGCCAGGTCGAACATGCCGTAGTTGAGCGAGTGGAAGCCGGCCAGGGTGATGAACTGGAACTTGAAGCCCATCGCGCCGAGCTCACGCTGGAACTTCGCGATGGTCGCGTCGTCCAGGTGGGCCTTCCAGTTGAAGGACGGCGAGCAGTTGTAGGCCAGCAGCTGGTCCGGGAACTCGCCACGGACGGCCTCGGCGAACTTGCGCGCGACCTCGAGGTCCGGCACGCCGGTCTCCATCCAGATGAGGTCGGCGTAGGGGGCGTAGGCCTTGGCACGCGCGATGCAGGGCTCGATGCCGTTCTTCACACCGAAGAAGCCCTCGGGGGTGCGGGTGCCGTCCAGGAACTCACGGTCGCGCTCGTCCACGTCCGAGGTGATCAGGGTGGCGGCCTCGGCGTCGGTGCGGGCGATGATCACCGACGGCACGTCGGCGACATCGGCGGCCAGACGCGCGGAGGTCAGGGTGCGGATGTGCTGCTGGGTCGGGATCAGCACCTTGCCGCCCAGGTGGCCGCACTTCTTCTCGGAGGCGAGCTGGTCCTCCCAGTGCACACCGGCGGCACCGGCGGCGATCATGGCCTTCTGCAGCTCGTAGGCGTTCAGCGCGCCACCGAAGCCGGCCTCGGCGTCGGCGACGATCGGGGCCAGCCAGTTGGAGACGGCGGTGTCGCCCTCGACCTTGGCGATCTCGTCGGCGCGCAGCAGCGCGTTGTTGATGCGGCGGACCACGGACGGAACCGAGTTGGCCGGGTACAGCGACTGGTCGGGGTAGGTGTGGCCGGACAGGTTCGCGTCACCGGCGACCTGCCAACCCGACAGGTAGATGGCCTTCAGGCCGGCGCGGACCTGCTGGACCGCCTGGTTGCCGGTGAGGGCGCCGAGGGAGTTGATGTAGTCCTCGTTGTTGACGAGATCCCACAGGATCTCCGAGCCGCGGCGGGCGAGGGTGTGCTCCTCGACGACGGTGCCCTGGAGCTTCGACACCTGCTCCGCGGTGTAGTTACGGGTGACGCCCTTCCAGCGGGGGTTGGTGTCCCAATCCTGCTGGATTTCCGCGGCGGTCCTCGGGGTGCCGGTGGTCGACATCTGTGACTCCACTTCTTCGTTCGGTCCATGCCGCCCGGTCGAGCTACGAGGCAGCTCGTACTGCTGGATCGGCAATTTGCAGGCTTGCTAGGCCCTTGGGGTGTACTTCCACACGATGGCACACGAAGAAATGGCCGTCTACCTGTTGTTAGTGTGAATCTAAGCTAGGTTTTCAGCAGCGTTTGCTAACTCTGCAAAATTTGCCACTGAATTGCAAAGGTGCAATCTACTGACCGGTAGCCCTGACGTGGGGTTTTAGCGTAACGCTCGTACTGTTAGTGATCGGCCAGCGGGGCGGCCTGGGCGTCCTCCGCCATTCCCCACTGTGAGCACCTTCACAAGGCCGCTGTGGTCTGCGCCACGCGGGAACAGATCAGTCCGGCGGGCTCTCCCACAGGCGATGACGCCGCGCCGAGTCGGGCGTGACGCGTCCGGCCGCGACCAGCGCCTCGAGGCGGCGCGCTTACGAGCGCAGTCGTGTTCGCGGTGCAGCTGCATCGCGCGGTGAGCGTCGGCGAGCGTCAACGGTTGCTCCGGTCGGCCACACGTCCACGCCTTCGGCCAGGCGATCAGTCGCGACGAGCAACGGCCGCCAGTGGGACCGCTCGCCGGGCCGGGACGGCGCGGTCGGTTGAGCGGCCACACACACGCCACCCCGACCACAGCGCACACGCCACTCCCGACCACGGCGACAACGCCCTGCGCTACCTGCCAGGCATCCACGGCTATTCGCTCTTCCCGGCACAACCATCGCCCCGGTCGGTCGGCGGTAGCGCCAGCGATGAGAGTCCGTCGAGTACCTGTTGGACGGTGCTGACTTCGGGCATCTCGCCAGGCGGAAGCCCGGTGCCGTCGACGGGGAAGGCGATACCGCGACGGTGGGCGCGCTCTCGTGGACCCGACTCTTGCGGCACCAACCGGCCATGACGCACCAGCGTATAGAAAGCGACCCACTTCCACCCGCACCGCTCGATCCGGCACGCCCGATGACGCTGCATCTGCCGGTGCGCCGAACCGACCTCGGCGAGATCGCAGACGGTCGGCGCAGTGACGATAGTGTCTTCGTGCATCACGCGACTCCCGACTCCCGAGCGGACTGCCCCGAACGCGTCCACTTGCTCTGCGGGCAAGCAGTTTCCAGGTCGAAGCCCGCGTCGCAGACCAGCGCGGGCAGACTGTCCACGTGCTCGAGGCCGAAGACGACGATCACATCGATTTCCAGCCCGACCGCGATCCCGAGCAGATACCCGATCGGATCATCGACGCCGACCGGCGGCCGCAGCGTGTAGACGTACCGATAGCCGAGCGTGAGCGCATGCCGCTGCACTTCGCTGGCATGACGTGGTGCGTCCGAACCGGACACGTCGCTACGAACGAAACCAATGGCTTTCGGTTTGCTCCGGGCATCGGTCGCCCGCCCGATCGACAAGCCGTCATGCTTGATTCGCACGTTCATAAAACCCCCAGCATCTTCCGTGTGATCGTTGTGGACTGCGCGGCAACGGGTTGCCGATCGTTCTCCCCGGCAATCTGGCGCACACCGAGTACATCACCGGACACGCTGAGAATGTATTGATAACAATAGGATTCGCACCCAGTCCAGATCATTCCAGATCAACTGGAAGGATCATGTAGCAGTGCTAACGAGAGGGTGGGGAAACACATGGCAACTCAGACGACGACGCTTCCACGCAGACTGCTGGCTCGACGGTTGCTCGAGCTGCGCGAGAAGGCCGGACTCACCAGAGACAAGGCGGCCAAACTCTCCGAGATGAGTTCACAAACGTTGTGGCGCTTGGAGAACGGTCAGGTTGCGATGGTCAAGAAGATGGTGATCCGAGCATTATGCGATGTCTACGGCGCGAGCGATGACGAACGGCACGCACTGCTCTGGCTGGCAGAAGAGGCCCGCAAGACCGGCTGGTGGCAGTCCTACGGTGACGCGATGCTCGACAACAAAGACCTTTTCGTCGTGCTCGAACAGGCCACTTGCCGCATAACGTCGTTTCAACTGACCTTGATGCCGGGCCTTGTGCAGACGATCGACTACCGACGCGCCATGGCCAAGAACTACCTGCCAGCCTTATCGGATGACGAGATCGATCGGCATATAGAACTTCTCGCCAAACGGCAGACGCGCCTTGATGAACCACCTGAGCACTTCAGTCTCAACGTACTGATCAGCGAGGCAGCATTGCGCCACCACATTGGCGGAGCGACTGTCATGGCAGCTCAGTCACGTCACCTCTTGGAACTGAGCAACCTTCCGAACATATCCATCAAAATCATTCCTCTGACGAGCGGCAGCCACCTCGGACTGGAGGCGAACTCATTCGTTCTGCTCGAGTTCCCGAGGCACCCGAACCCCTCACTGACCGAGCCGCCCGTTGTCTACGTCGAGGGCTACACTGGGGCTCTGTACCTGGACAAACCCGACGAGATCGATCGGTACCGAACCGCTGTATCGAGTATCGAGAGTGCAGCGCTCGACCAAGGCGAATCCAGGACGCTGCTGGTGGCAATCGCAGAGGAGTACGAAGCTTGAGCGTCGACCTATCCGCAGCGAAGTGGTTCAAGAGCAGCCACAGCAACACCGGCGGAGACTGCGTGGAGGTCGCACACCTCACCGGCGGCATGGTCGGCGTCCGTGACTCCAAGAACCCCACCGGCCCGGCGTTGGTCTTCGCACCCAGCGAGTGGGACACCTTCACCGCAGGCATACGAGACGGACAGTTCACTCCGCCTGCCTGACCAATACCTCCGCCTGCTGGCCGACCGATCTCACCGAGCCGCTATCCGCGGTAGTGATATGGCTGTTGCGAATAGTCCGCCAACAGCCATATCACTACGCCGGTCTTGCCCGTTCGCGGTGAGGTCCGCCATGCCTGCGCAACGCCTGCGGACGGATCCGTAGGCGCAGCCGCCTCGAGGGCGGTCCCGACTGATCCGCGAAGACCTGACCCGATTCAGACATCGACGGAACCGATCAGTCACTCGTGACGTCCAATTAGATGAACGGCATACCACGCGGATCTCGGGAGGAGTTCCGTCGCAACCGAATCGGGGGAACGTCATGTCGAATAATTCAGCCGGTCGGATACTCGCCGGCCTCTGCGCACTGGCCGCGCTTTTCACGGCTGCGCCCGGAGTTCTGTCGGCGTCCGCTGGGCGGGCCGAGGCGAGCCCACCGCCCGGGACTCAATTCGACGTTCCGAAGTTGGAGAGGGCGATGCATGACTGCATTTCCTATGCGATACCTGCCGAGCAAGTGCTTGCCGGTTGGGTCAACGCGAGAACGGGTGAGACGCTCCAGTGGCGGTGCGGCTCTCTGCGGCACATGTATCTCGAGCAGAAGAACGTGCACGATCCTTTCGTCAACATCGAGGCGTTCATTCGCTGTACCGATCGGATCGTCTCGTATGGTCCGCCGCACTCCGCCACTGATCCGAAGTACAAGGCGCTGATCTATCAGTACAACGGAACCTCGCGCCGGGGATACGTGATCTACAACCCAGCCAACAGGGATATCGTGACCATCTATACGAATCCGGACGACGACTGGGTGGGATGTGCGAATGGGCGTTGAACGACCGGCGGGTGTTGTCGAGCGGGTTCGAGAGGCACGCACGACCGAGGGGGCTCGGCGGATCGCCGAGCCTCGGTGGGCGATGCGGCGGGCGCTGACCGACTTCTATACAGCTTGTGGGTATCACACGGTGTGGGAGGTACCGGCGTCGGCGGTAGCGGCTGCGGCACGGGACGTGGTGCCTCTGCTCGATGATGCGGGTCAATTGCGGACCCACTCCGCCTACGAGGATTTATGCATACGCTGTGCACGCGAGTTCGTCGTCGACTACGCGAGTGGAACGGAGACCGATCTCGAGGCGTTGGAAGCGGCGACACGCCATGTCGTCGCACAGGTGATGGATCAGTTCGGATTGACTGCCGGGCAACCGCACGCGGGCCTTGCCTTCGTCTGCGAGCACCAGGCGGCGGCTGTGCTCGAACAGGTAGAACGTCCCTATCTCGCGGCCGTCGCGATTCGAACGCTCCGCATCTATGAACCCGATGATCCGTTCGACATCTGCGAGCCGATGCACGCGTGGTGCACCCAATGGGAGGACGAGCCCGACAACCGCACCGACATAGACGCCGCTATCACCACCGCGCTGTCCGAATTCTTGACACGACACGGGAAAGACCGCAACTGATCGAAGGCCGAACCTTCATTTGATGTTCGAGTACGTCGTCAGCGCGGCATGCTGTGTGAGAAGCCGGCAGTGCAGGCTGATCGACGGACTGCCTTCGCATCCTGCACTACCTGTGCCTCATCGTTTCGGTCAGGGGATGAAGACGCATCCACCCATGCCGAGGTAGCTGCGGATCGCGCAGAGCACGTTGTTCACCGGCGGGGCCGAGGGCTTGCCGGTTCAGTCGCTCGGGTTCAGGCGGGCGGTGGATGCGCCGCGCGCCAGTGGTCGGCGATGTCGATGCGGCGGGTGATCCAGACCTGGCCGTAGGACTGGATGTGGTCGAGGAGGCGTTCCAGGGCGGCGGTGCGGGCGGGGCGGCCGATGAGGCGGCAGTGCAGGCCGATGGACAGCATCTTGGGGCTGCCTTCGGCGCCCTCGCGGTAGAGCACGTCGAAGGCGTCGCGGACGTGCGCGAAGAACTGCTCGCCGGTGGGGAAACCGGCGGGCGAGGCGAATCGCATGTCGTTGGTGTCCAGGGTGTAGGGCACCACCAAGTGGTCGCGGTCGTGCACGCGCACCCAGTAGGGCAGGTCGTCGGCGTAGGAATCCGCGTCGTAGGCGAATCCGCCTTGCTCGACCACCAGTTCCCTGGTGTGCGGCGAATCGCGGCCGGTGTACCAGCCCAGCGGCGCGGCGCCGGTCAGCTCGGTCAGGATGCGCACCGCCTCGGCCATGTGCGCGCGCTCGGTGTCGCGGTCGGTGAGCTGGTAGGACTGCCAGCGCAGACCGTGGCAGGCGATTTCGTGGCCCGATTCCCGGAAGGCCGCTACCGCCTCCGGATTCCGTTGCAAGGCGCGGGCCACGGCGAAGATTGTCAGCGGCAGCTCGCGCCTTTCGAAGACCCGCAGCACCCGCCACAGGCCCGCGCGGGAACCGTACTCGTAGAGCGACTCCATGCTCATGTGCCGGTTCGGGAACGCTTCCGCGGGCGTCATCTCCGACAGGAACGTTTCGGAGTGTTCGTCACCGTCGAGGACGCTGTTCTCGCCGCCCTCTTCGTAATTGAGCACGAACTGGACCGCGATCCGCGCCTCACCCGGCCAGCGCGGGTCCGGCGGATTCGGGCCGTAACCGACGAAATCTCGCGCACCCTCCGCTGTACCGCTTCGCTGCCGCCCTCGCGCCCGCCTGTTCACGACAGCGCCTCGCCAACACCCGACAGCCGCCCGCGACCCTGCCGCACCACTGCCTCGCCCCGACACTCGACTGCCGCCCGTCGGACCCGGCTGTTCACGACTGGGCCTCGCCAACACTCGACAGCCGCCCGCGACCCTGCCGCACCACTGCATCACGCCGACGCTCGACCGCCGCCCCCCGGACCCGGCTGTTCACGACAGCGCCTCGCCAACACTCGACAGCCGCCCGCGACCCTGCCGCACCACTGCCTCGCCCCGACACTCGACTGCCGCCCCTCGGACCCGGCCGCTCACGACTGCGCCTCGCCAACACCCGACAGCCGCCGGCATGCCTGCATCACGCCGACGCTCGACTGCCGCCCCTCGGACCCGGCCGCTCACGACAGCGCCCGGTCCGGGCATGGCGCGCTGCCTCCAGGTTCGCGCACTCATGCGCCGAGCTCGCCGTAGAGGCGCAGCCGCGCCAACCCGCCGTCCGGGTAGATGTCCAAGCGGACCTCTTCCACCGACGCGGCCATCGGCGCGATCGGGAACCGATGCCTGGTATCGGGTTGCAACGCGGTGCGCGGCATTAGCTCCAGTTCGGTGCCGTCGTTGGTGCGGCCGGTGAGCCGGGCCGCACCCGGGCTGTTGCCCAGGAAGTAGGAGGTGTCGAGTTCGGCGAGCCGGATCAGTCCCGGTCCGGCCAGGCGGATGCGCACCCAGTCGTTGCCCTCGTCCCGGCGGCGAGCGGTCTCCCAGCCTTCGCCCATGGAACGGGCCGGGCCGGGATAGAGCAACTGGTTGGGCGAGCTGTAGAAGCGGTTGGAGCAGTCCAGCACCAGCGCGCCGTTCTCCAGGGCGGCCAGATCCAGCGGACCCAGGCCGAGCAGCCGCGGATCGGGCCGCCCCTCGCCGTGCACTCGCAGCCTGGCCACGCCGCCGTCGGGGTGCATGGTGAGCTTCACGTGCGTCCAGCGCTTCTCGTTCTCGACGGCGAACAGGTTGCGGCTGTCGCCGGTCACCGGAGAACGATCGACCAGCATCACCCAATCATTGCGCGCGGCAACGGTTTCCGCGGGCGGATAATCTTCGATCTCCAGCGCGGACACCGAGACGGCCGGTGGGTAGTTGCCCTTGAACCACGCCGTGTCCACGACGATCCCGCGGATCACGCCCGGCACACCCAGCCGCACGATCGCGGAGTCGTCGCCTGGCTGCCCGCGGTGCCTGCGTGTCTCCCAGCCGTCGTAGATCTGTCCCTTGTGCCCGAAGGTGGACGGTTGATACCGGGCGGGACCGGGGTTGATCAAATTCTCCTTCTCCGCGAAGAATTCGTCGTTCGCCCAGATCACCGAGCCGCCGAGCGGCCGGGCCGCCAGATCCGGCAGCAGCGTGAACGCTTCGTCGTCGGCGTCGCGCATCGTGTCTCCTGTAGGTCTCGGAAACGTCCCGTCCGGATGGCCGGTCACGACGACTCCGCGGGCAATGGCGCGCGTGCCGCCAGGGCGCGCAGTACCGCGTCGGACAATTCGGCGGCCCCCGCGTCCGGCCGCGCACCGCACTCGATGCCGCGCAGCACGGTGACGGCCAGCGCTTCCGCGGTGGCGGGCTCGTCGACGACGTCGCCGCCGCGCCGGGCCAGATAGTCCAGCAGGCGCGGCACCGCCACATCTATCGCCCGGCGGAAGAAGTCGTAGGTGGCCAGCCAGCGCGTGACCAGATGACCCGGATGCATGTCCCAGCCCTGGTAGTACCCACGCCGCAACGCCCGGGTGACCAGCCTGTGGTGGTTGCGCAACGAGACCTCCGGGTCGGCGCCCGGCACGATCTGGGTGGAGCCGTCGCACACCCACACTCCGGTCTGCGCGGCCGCCACCTGCATGACCGCCTTGGCATGATCGGCGGCCGGGTGGTCGAGCGCTTGGTCCGGCGCGGCGACGCCACAGGCGGCGGTGTAGTCGTAGGTGCCGAAATGCAAGGCGCTGCAACGCCCTTCGGCGACAGTGAGCATGGCGGCCACCGGTGCGGTGCCGTCCGCCGCGATGATCGCCTGCGGACTCTCGATCTGCAGTTCGAAGCGCAGGCTGCCCTCCGCGATGCCGTACGCGCGTTCCAGCCCGACGCACAGCTGCACCAGAGCGGTGACCTGCTGCACGGCACGGATCTTCGGCACCGTGAAGACGAATCCCTCGGGCACCGCGCCCGCGCTCTCCAACACGAGGTCGAGCGTGCGCAGCGCACGCCGGCGCTCGCCGCCTGCCAGACCCTTCATCCGGATGCCACTGCCCGCCGGGCCGTCGGAGCGCCGGGCCCAGGCCGCGAGCACGGCGCCCGCCGCCGCGGCCGCGCGGTCCTCCTCGGCGTCGGCGCGCAGGCCGTAGCCGTCCTCGAAGTCGATGCGCAGGTCCTGGACCGGGTCGGCTTCCAGCCGCTTGCGCACGTCGAGCAGCGAGCCGGTCCCGTCGAGCGTGGCCAGCAGGTCGTGGTGGCTATCGAGCAGGTCTACCGCGGTCGCGCCCCATTCCCTCGGCGTCTCCTCGGTGACCCGGTCGGCCGGGACGTAGACGGTGTGGATGGGTTGCCACCGCCCGTTCGATCCGGGATACCTGCGGCGCAGGTCGGCGTCGACCGCGTCGAGCATCGCCTCGATCCGCGCGCGAACGTTCTCCGGCACCTTCATCGTTTCCCCTTTTCCCGCAGCGCGGCCCAGACCCGGTCCGCGGTCATCGGCAACCTTTCCAGCCGCACGCCCACCGCGTCGCGGATCGCGTTGGCCAATGCGGGTGCGACCGGGTTGTACGGCGATTCGCTCATAGACTTCGCGCCCAACGGACCGAGCGCGTCGGCTGTCTCGGCGAAGTACACCTCCGTGCGCGGCACATCGGCGAACTGCGGCACGTGATAGTGCCGCAGCGTACGCGCACCGACCACCCCGTGCGCACTGCGCATGTCCTCGTACAGCGCGGTGCCGATGGCTTGGGCCGCACCGCCTTCCACCTGCCCGCGGCACTGCACCGGATTGAGCACCGTGCCCGCGTCGGCGGCCTGGATCGACTGGAGGATACGCACCACTCCGGTGCCGGGATGCACGGCGACGCGGAAGGCGTGCACGTTGAAGCTCACCGACCTGGGGCTGCCCCCGTGCTCGGCGTGCGCGATGAGAGCGCCGCCGGTCAGCAGTTCGGCCGCGGTGAGCAGCCGGTCACCGCAGTACACGCCGTCGGGAGCCGGTACGCAGTCCCGCTCCGCGACGCCGGCCAGTTCGGCCGCCCTGGCCAGCAGCTGCCCGCGCAACGCGCACGCCGCCGCGTACACGGCCTTGCCCGCGACCACGATGCCGGTGGACCCGAAGGCGCCGGTGTCGTAGTCCACCAGATCGGTGTCCGCGTGCTCGACCACCACGCGAGCGACCTCGGTGTCCAGCGCGGTGGCCGCGAGTTGCGCGTGCACCGTCGTCGTGCCGTTGCCGAATTCCACCGTGCCGACCCGGATCTCGTAGCGGCCGTCGGGAAGCAACGACGCCGACGCCGACGACCGGTGCCCGCGCGGCGGGATGGTCGCGATCATCGCGGCGGCCATGCCGGTGCCGACCCGCCACTCCGGGCCGGGCGCGGGCACGTCGTTGCCGCGCAGCAGAGCCCGCTCGGCGAGATCGAGACACTGGTCCAAGCCGTAGCTGCCGAAGGTCAGATCGCCTTCGTTCACCGCCGCGCCGACGAACCGGTCACCGGGCGCCACGACGTTGCGGCGGCGCAATTCGAACGGGTCCATGCCGATCTCGTGCGCGAGCTCGTCCAATGCCGACTCGACGGCGAAGATCACCTGGCCGAGGCCGTAACCGCGGAACGCGCCGGAGGGAACGTTGTTGGTGTAGACCGCCTGCGCGTCGACTCTCTTGTTGGCACAGCGGTACAGCTCGATCGACTCACCGACGCCGTGGTACATCACCCCGCCGCTGTGATTGCCGTAGGCGCCGGTGTCGGCGAGCACGTCGACGGCCAAAGCGGTGAGCACACCGTGGGCGTCGGCCCCGGCCGTCACCGCGACCCGCATCGGATGCCGGCACGTCGCGGAGGTGAACTCGTCGGAGCGGGTGAACTCGTACTGCACCGGTCGGCCGGTCCGCAGCACGGCCAGCGCGATCAGGTCCTCGGCGAGCATCTCCTGCTTCGCGCCGAATCCGCCGCCGACCCGGGCCGCGAACACCCGAACCTGCGCCGGGGACAATCCGAACAGGCGGCACAGTTCGTCGCGCACCAGGAACGGCACCTGGGTGCTGCACCGGATGACCAGTCGCCCGGCGTCGTCCAGCCAGCCGACGCCCCCGTGCGTCTCCAGGTGCACGTGCTGGCCGCGCGGCGAGAACCACTCGCCGCGCACCACCTGTGCGGCGGCGGCCAGACCGGCCGCCACGTCGCCCACCTCGCCGTGCAGTTCGGCGACCAAGTTGCGACCGGGATCGGTGATCCGGGCCGAGGCCGGTTTGTCGCCGTGCAGTTTCGGCGCATCCGCGCGCAGCGCGTCCTGCGGATCGAACACCGCGGGCAAGGTCTCGTAGTCGACGACCAGCAGACGGCACGCCTCGCGCGCGATCGCGACGCTGTCGGCCACCACCGCGGCCACCCGCTGCCCCACGAATCGGACGGTTCGATCGAGCACGTAGGTGTCGTCCGGGTCGTCGGTGCGCAGTTCGTGCCGCGCGGTGGAGAACGGGATGCCGGGATCGTCGGCGTGGGTGAGTACCGCGTGCACGCCGGGCAGCGCCTCGGCGGCGGCGGTGCCGATCGAGCGGATTCGCGCATGGGGGTGCGAACTGGTCAGCACCGCGATATGCAGCGGGGCGGTCGGCGGCGCGGTGGCGTCATCCGTTCGCCGCCCGCCCTCCGCGACCGGCGGCAGGTCCATGGTGAACGGCTCGCTGCCGCGGACGATGCGCGGCCCGGCCGGAGCGCCGACACCCGCGCCCGCCGCGGTCGTCTCGGTTCGATCGGGGGCGACGGCGGCAGGGTCGTCCGGGGTGAGCGGCTCGCCGAGCGCGGCGCGGATGGCCCGGTAGCCCGTGCAGCGGCACAGATTCCCCTTCATGAGTTCGGCGAGTTCGTCGCCGGACATGCCGGTCTGTTCACCGGCGGCGCACCCCAGCCCGGCGGCCGTGACCACCATGCCCGCGGTGCAGAACCCGCATTGGAAGGCGGCCTTGTCGACGAATCGGCTCTGCACCGGATGCGGGTGCTCGGGCGTTCCCAGCCCGGCCGCGGTGGTGACGGATCGTCCGGCGGCGCGGTAGGCCGGGAATACGCACGAGTGCACCGTCATGCCGTCCACCAGCACCGAGCAGGCCCCGCAATCGCCGGTGTCGCAGCCCTTCTTCACCGCCAGGGCGCCGCTGTCCCGCAGCGCGGTTCGCAGGCATTGACCCGGCCGGGTCTCGATCTCGACGGATCTGCCGTCCACCTCGAAGCGCATCACGATCCCCGCAGTTCCCCGGCGACCTCGCCGGCGAGGACCCCCGTGACGTGCTCGCGCCACTGCGGCGACCCGTGCGGGTCGTCGAACCAGAGCGCGGGGTCGATCGTGGCCAGGGCATCGCGCAGCGCGCCGTCGCTCGGCGGCGCGGCGAAGTCCAGCACGACGGGCTTGGTGGTGGCGGCCGTGATGGTGACCGCGCTGCGGCCGTCCCGTTCCCGCCGCCCCATCACCACGGCGCCGGAGCGGCCCAGCGGCGCGAGCGCGATCTTCCGGAAACTGGTGTGCGCCAGCAGGCTCGAGCGCGGCAGGCGAATCGATCGCAACACCTCACCCGGCCGCAGCGCCGTGTGCCCCGGACCGAGGACGAACTCGCGCAACGGGATACTCCGATCGTCCCCGCCCGGAGCCCACACCACCGCCGTCCCGTCGAGCGCCACCAGCGCGCCGAGCACCGCGCCCGCGGGCAGTGCCAGGCAGACGTTGCCGCCCACGGTGGCGGTGCGCCAGATCTTGTGCGAGGCCAGCAGCGCCCGGCAGGACCGCGCGAACAGCGCCGTTCCCGGCCACAGCTCGCGCAACATCGGTATCCCAAGCTCACGTCCCGGCCCGGCCCCCGCGAACTCGGCCAGGGTGCAGGTCGCGGCTATCTCCAGTCCGTCGTCCACGATCTCGAACGCGGGCCACCCCAGGCCGGTGATGTCGACCAGACGCACCAGCTGATCCTGCGGCTCGGAGAACAAGAAGGTCCCTCCGGCGAGCACCGCGGCCGAAGCGTCCAGCACCGCCAGATCCGCGCGCTCGCGCGCGACCACCACCTCGCGAATCGTGTCCAGGTCCACGTCTCACCTCGCTCCTGCCTCTCCGTCACGGTAGAGCCAGTCGGTTGCCGCCGTATTGCGCGCGACGCATGTCGGATTGCGCGGCCGTTACCTCGCCGGACGACAACCGCCCGCGGCCTCCGGACCCATCCCCGCCCGAGCGGTTCGGGGGCGTGCCGTCCGCATCACCAAAGCTCCCGCCCGTTTCGACGGACCGTCCGAGCCGACACTGCCCCAGTATTGCGCGTCCCGCCTGATCAGGCACGACACCTCGCTCACATCAGCGAGTGCGATCCTCGGCCACGCCGTGCGCGCACTCGGCAGTGCGGTCGGAGGGCAGCCCCACCAGCTCACCCCGCCTTCGCGAGCAACGCCGCCTGCGCTCGTGCCACCTCCCGGGCGACCACCTCCGTGTCGACCGTCCGGACCTCGCCGTCGCGCACCACTTCGCGCCCGTTGACCAGCAGCGCGGCCAGCGGTGGGGCCGAGCCGAGCACCAGGGCGGTCACCGGATCCTCGATCCCGGCGTGCGCGGCCGTGTCCAGCCGCCACAGCGCCAGATCCGCCAGCTTGCCCACTTCGATCGAACCGATCTCCGCGGCCCGGCCCAGCACTCGCGCGCCGCCCATGGTGGCCAGCTCCAGCGCGGTGCGCACGGTCATCGCCCGTGGTCCGCCCCGGTTGCGCGCCCACAGCAGCGCGTGGCGCGGCTCCTCGATCATCGAACCGGCCTCGTTGCTCGCCGCTCCGTCGACGCCGAGGCCCACCGGGACGCCCGCGCGCACCAGCTCGGCGGTGCGGGCCACGCCCGCGCCCAGCCGCGCGTTCGAGGTGGGGCAGTGCGCCACGCCGGTACCGGTGCGCGCCAGCGCCTCGATCGCGCCGTCGTCCAGGTGGACGGCGTGCGCGTACCAGACGTCGGGGCCGAACCAGCCGAGCCGCTCCAAGTATTGCGCGGGCGTGCAGCCGAATGTCGCCGCGCAGTAGTCCTGCTCGTCGACGGTCTCGGCGAGGTGGGTGTGCAGCCGGACGCCGGTCGCGCGGGCCAGCGCCGCCGACTCGCGCAGCAGCTCCGGCGTGACCGAGAACGGCGAGCACGGCGCCAGCGCGATCCGCAGCATGGCGTCGAACGACGGGTCGTGCCAGCGCGCGACGGCCTCCGCGCTCGCGGTGAGGATGTCGTCCAAGCGCTCCACCAAATGGTCGGGCGGCAGTCCGCCCGCGCTCACTCCTAGATCCATCGATCCGCGACAGGGGTGGAAGCGCAAGCCGACCTGCGCCGCCGCGGTGATCTCGGCCGCGAGCGGGTCACCGCCGTCGCGCGGGAACACGTAGTGGTGATCGGTGGTGGTGGTACAGCCGGTGCGCGCGAGCGCGGCGAGCGCACCCGTGGCCGCGACGCGCACCGCGTCCTCATCGATGCCCGCCCAGACCGGGTAGAGCGTGGTGAGCCATTCGAACAGCGTGTGGTCGGTGGCCAGGCCCCGGGTGAGCCATTGGTAGAGGTGCTGGTGGGTGTTCACCAGGCCGGGCGTCAGCAGGCAGCCGCGCCCGTCGACGCGCCGTGCGTCCGAACCGAGTTCCGGCGCGTCGCCCGCCCCCACCGCCTCGATCCGGTTGCCCCGCACGACGACGTGACCGCGGTCGTACTCGGTCCCGTGCGCGTCGACGGTCGCGACGGCACAGTCCGCGATGACGGTCACCTGGTCCACGCGGGGCCCGCTTCCGGCGCGTCGGCACGCGCCACGGTGGCGTGGATCAGCCCGTAGGGCCGGTCGTCGGCGTGGTAGACCTCGCCGCGGTTCTCGATGCCGAAGCGGGCCAGGTCGTAGTCGAAGTGATGCTTGTTCGGCGCGGCGAGGCGGATCTCGGCCAGCACCGGGTGCGCCGCCAGCACGGCCTTGCCCATCTCGAACAGCGTCTGCTGCAGCGCCTTCGAGTGCAGCGTCGCGAAGGTCTCCACCAGCCGGGCCCGCACTCCGGTGTAGACCGCGTCCCAGTCGACGCCGTCGCTACCGGCGAAGCGCCACTCGGCGACCAGCGAGGTGGCCAGCATTCGATCGTTGGTCGGCGCGAGCACGGTGAAGTCGTCGGACAAGAAGTCGGCGAACTGCGAGCCGGTCGACTTCAGGATGGTGAGGTCCTTCACCCCGCCGAGCACCCAGGCCCGCCGATCGGCGCCGCTTCCGGCAACGGTGACAGCGGCGGTGCGCACTTCGGTCCCCCGGCGCACCCAGGTGTGGTCGTGTTCGACGCCGCCGACCGAGACCCGTTCCCAGGCGTACTCGTCGACCTCCACGCGCGCGGTGCGCACCGGTTCGATCTCGGCGACGAAGTGATCGGCCAGCGCCAGCGCGTAGTCCTCGATGGTCCGCAGCCCCGCCTGCTTCGCGAAGGCGTAGGCGGTGTGCTTCTGCGAGTCGGTGGGCAGGACCTTCGCCTGGTCACCCGTGACGTACGCGCCGGCGAAATCGCCGCGCAGCACCGTGGACACGTTCACGTCGCGTATCTCGTGCCGTGCGCCATCCCGGTAGATCCGGACGATCCGGTTCTCCGCCTTGCCGTAGCGGTGGTCGGTCAGCACGATCGGCCCGGTCAGTTCCATGCTCGGCTCAGCTCCCTCGATAGGTGGAAAAAGCGAAGGGCGACAACAGCAACGGGACGTGGTAGTGCCGCTCCTCGGTGACGACGAACGCGATGACCACCTCGGGATAGAAGGTCTCGACCTCCCTGCCCGCGAAGTAAGCGCCGGTGTCGAAGACCAGGCGATAGGTTCCCGGTTCGAGCGCTTCGCCCAGCGCCCTGATTCGTCCGTCGGCATCCGTCTCGCCCGCGTCGAGTCGCCGCTCCTGCCGGTACAACGTCACCGTGACGCCTGCGGCGGGCGCGCCGCACACCGCGTCCAGCACGTGCGTGCTCAGCGTGCTCATACCCGCTCCTCCAGCAGCGCGCGCAGCCGGATGCGGTTGATCTTCGCCAGTTCTGTTCGCACGACTCGCCTTTCGGTCTCGGGATCATTGCGCAGCCGGGCGTCGAGCAGCGCGAGCAAGTCCTCGGCCGACTTTCCGCTCGCGCACACCAGGTAGATATGCCCGAACCGTTCCTCATAAGCGCGGTTGCCCGCGGCGAGCGCCGCGCGAACCGCGTCCGCCGCTCCCGCCACCCCGGCCTGCTCGCGGGCCGAAGCGGCGGAATCCGGCCGCTCCCCGATCCTCGGATGTCCCGCCAGCGCCGCGTCGAGCTCGGCCTCCGGCAGTCGCGCGGACACCGCGTCCGCCGCGTCGAGCAGCGCCGCCACACTCCGGTACGGACGGCCGTCGACCAGCGACCGCGCGAAGCCCGGCGACGAGCAGCAGCCGAGCACCGCCCGGTAGGCCGCCTCGTCGGACAACGCGTCGAACGCCGCGATTCCGGGTCGCTGATCCGTCATCGGACCAGCATCGAATACGACTCGGCCTGCCGCCACCGGAACGGGACGGACGACCTCCGGCGTGTCGCGCACGCGGACACGACGCTCCCACGTCTGAGCACGTATTTCCATCGTGCAGCGCCGACCGCCCGGTATTACCTTCTTAGCTATGGCTGACCCTGATCGCCGGGTCGTCGCACCGTGCGCGGGCATCGTGCTCGCCGCAGGCGCCGGGACCCGCTACGGACGACCCAAAGTGCTCGCCGAGGGCGGCGCTTGGCTGCGCGCGACGGTCGCCGCGCTGCGCGACGGGGGCTGCGATCCGGTCATCGTGGTACTCGGTGCGACCGGCCCGGAGCCGCGGATAGTCGACCTGCCGCCGGACGTGCGCCACGTGTGGGCCGCCGACTGGGCCACCGGGATGAGCGCGTCACTGCGGGCGGGGCTGATCGCCGCGGCGAGCACTCCCGCGCGCTATGCCGCCATCATGCCGGTGGACATTCCCGATGTCGGCGCCGACGTGGTCGCCCGGGTGCTCGCCGCCGCGCTCGCGGCCCCGAGCGGGCTGGCCCGCGCTGTGTTCCACAACACACCTGGGCACCCCGTTGTTATAGCCCACAAGCACTGGAATGCGGTTTGTGGGTCGGCCGCAGGAGATTCCGGCGCCCGCACCTATTTGACCGGCAGAAACGATATGGTGTGCGTCACGTGCGACGATTTGGCGACGGGCGTCGATCGTGACTTCCCGGCCACGACCGCACGGTGATCGGAGCTAGCTGATGCGGGACATCGTCGACGACCTGTTGCGGGTGTGGCACTCGGGCCGGACCGGCGGACTCGGCACCATCGTGCGCACCGTGGGCGCCGCCCCCTTGCCGGTGGGCTCGGCAATGCTGGTCGACCCGGACGGGGGCGTGCACGGGTCGGTGGCCGCTGGCGGGCTGGAGGAGATCGCGTACGAGGCGGTGCTCCAGGCAGCGCGCACCGGCCGTCGCGCGATGCACCGCTTCGGCGTGGCCACCGGCTGGGAATCGAGCGCGAACGGCGAGGGGATGGTGGACGTCTTCACCGAACCGTTCTCTCGAAGACATTTCCCGGAGTTTCCGGATGTCGCCGCGGAGATCGCGGCGCACCGCAGAGTCACCGTGTTCACGGTGGTGTGGAATTCCGATGCCGACCTGATCGGCCAGCACCTGATCACCGACAAGAAACACGCCACCGAATTGGTCGCGCTACCGGATTCGGACGTCTTCGTCTCCTCGTTCGCCCCACCGCCGCGCCTGATCATCTTCGGCGCCAATTCCTTCGCCGCCGCACTCACCGTGCAGGCCGGGTTGCTCGGCTACCGGGTGACGATCTGCGACTCGCGCCCCAATTTCGCTACGCCGGAATCGTTTCCCGGCGCGGAGGTCGTGGTCGACTGGCCGCACCGCTACCTCAACACGCTGTCGGCGGCCGGTGAGATCGACCGCAGCACGGCGATCGTCGTGCTGTCGCCCGATCCCACCTTCGAGATCCCGCTGCTCACCGTGGCGCTGCGACTACCCGAGCTCGGCTATCTCGGCGCCATGGGCTCGCGCCAGATGCACATCCGGCGCATGGAGGATCTCCAGGCAGGCGGTTTCAGCGCGGAGACGCTCGCGCGCCTGCATTCGCCGGCGGGCCTGGACATCGGCGCGCGCACCGCGCCCGAGATGGCGGTCGCGATCGCGGCCGAACTGCTCGCCGTCCGCGCCGCGCAACCGGCGCGAGCGGCCGACCCGTACAGCGGCGAATTTCCCATCACGCCGAAAACCGCAGTGGGCATGGGCATCTAGTCACTTCAAGCCGGGATTCTCGGCATACACCTCGCGTAGCACGGACAGATCGAACAGCTGCGCGGCCTTGATATCGATCTTCGCGGTGCGCAGCGCGGCGATGTTCTGCTCGATCAGCGCGTCGGTCATGGAGAGCAATCCGTTGGCGGCCGTGTCCGCCGAGACCACCAAATCGTTCTGGGCGATCGCCTCTTTCGTCTGCTCGGCGAGATCGAGCTTCTGGTCCTTGCCGTACACCTCCACCGCGAGCCGGGCCGATTCGGCCGGGTCCGCCACCGCGTCCTTCCAGCCCCTGATCTCGGCGGCCAGGAATGCCTTCAGCTTGTCGCGCTCTTTGTCGATGGTGGACTGCGCGACGGTGAGCGTCTCGGCGACCAGCGGCAGGCCGAAGTCGGCGAACAGGAAGTGGGCGTTCGCGAATCCTTTGGCCGCCAGCGTGATCGGCTCGTTGGTCACGTAGCTCACCCACCCGTCGACCTCGCCGTTGGCCAGCGGGGTCGGGTCGAACTGCGCGGGCACGACGGTGACCTCGCCCGGTTTCATCCCGTTGGCCGTGAGCAGCGCGTTGAAGATCAGCTGGTTGGTGTCCTGCACACCGATCTTGCGGCCCTTCATGTCCTCGGGCGTCCTGATCGGTCTCGCCGCCGAGGAGACGATCGCGAACGGATTCTTCTGATAGGTGGTTGCGACGATCTTGGCCGGAAGCCCCTCCAGGATCGCGGGTGCGGTGGTCTGCGGCGCGGACAGCCCCAGCCACACCTTCCCGGTGTCCAATCCGGCCTCCACCGACGTGCTGGCCGCGCCGCCCGCGATCAGGTCCACCGAGCCGAAACCGGCCTCGCGGAAATAACCTCTCGCGTCGGCGAAGTACTCACCCGCGAATTCGATGTTCTTCAGCCAGGACAGCTGCACCGCGACGCTGCCGTATTTCGAACCGTCCGCCCTGGTGCCGCCCGGCGAATCGCCGGAGTTTCCGCCACAGGCGGCCAGTGCGCCCGCGGCGCCGGCGAGCGCGGAGTAACGGAGAAACGAGCGTCGGTTCAGGTGCCCGAACGTGGAGCGTTGCACGGGTGTCATGGGCCGAATCTAGGTGTAGTGCGTTTCATTTTCTTTACTTTGACGTTCCGAGCGCGGATTCCCGCCGATTTCGCCGGGGCGATGGTTCGATCACAGCCGTCCGGCTTCCGGTCCGAACCGGGCGAGCACCACATTCTCGATGACGCCGACGATCGCGTAGAGCGCCACGGACACCAGCGTGACGAGCACGATCGAGGCCCACAGCTTGCTGTATTGAAACGTGGGAATGGCCCGGATCAAGCTGGCTCCCAGACCCGTTCCACTGCCCAGCCACTCGCCGAGCAACGCGCCGATCAGCGCGCCGGGCACCGAGATCCGCGCGGCGGCGAACACCGAGGGCAGCGCCGCGGGCACGGCCACCATGCGCAACCCGGTCCACCGCGAGCCGCCGTAGGCGGCCACCAGCTCCAGCGCCTGCCGTGGCGCGGCGCGCAGTCCCGCCATGATCATCACCAGGGCGGGGAAGAACACCACGATCGCGGCGAGCACCGCGACCCCGGCCAGGCCGCGGCCGAACACCAGCACGATGATCGGCGTGAGCGCGACCAGCGGCACCGAGCGCAGCAGCATCGCCACCGGAAGGAAAGTCTGCTCGACCGCGGCGAACGACACGAACAGGGCCGCGACCACCAGCGCGGCCAGCATCCCCGCGCCGAACCCGATGGCCGCGTCGCGCAGCGTGATCTGCAGGTCGGCCAGGATCGCCTGGCGTGCGGTGGCGGCATTGGGCGCGGTCACCAAGTAGGTCCAGATATCGCCCGGCGTCTTGCCGACCCGCGGACCGACCTGTGGGAACGCCCACAGGAAGACGTACCAGATCGCCAGCATCAGCAGCAGCGAGGTGACCAGTGGGAACAGGAAGATCCCGATCCGTCGCAGGAGGTTCACCGGGCGTCCTCCTCGGCCTGACTCGGCGGAACACGCTTCGCGTGAGAGCTTTTCATCGCCCCTCCCGGGCAGTCCATGGGGCAGCCAAGCGCGCGGCCAGCGCCACCAAGGCGTATCCGAGCCCGGCCAGCGCCGCGGCAGCCAGCGCCATGCCCCAGGTGCGCGGCACGTTATAGGAGGTCTGCGCGGCGGTCAGCGCGACTCCGATACCGCTGTCCACGCCGCCGAGGTACTCGCCGATGATCGCGCCCAGCACGGCCGAGGGCGCGGCGATCTTCAAGGCCGCGAAAGTGCTCGGCAGCGCCGAGATCGCCCGCACCCGGTACAACTGCTGCCAGCGTCCGCCACCGTAGGCGCGCACCAAATCCAGGCTGGCCCGGTCGGCGGAGCGCAAACCGGCCACGGTGCCGACCATAGTGGTGAAGAAGCAGTACATAGCCGCCAAGAACACCGTCGGCGTGCGTCCGCCGAAGACCACCAGAATGATCGGCCCCAGCGCGAGCAGCGGTGTGCAATAGCTCAGGATCGCCAGCTGCGTGGCCAGCGACTCGATCGGCGGGACCAGCATGATCAGGACGGCCAGCGCGATGGCGAGGCCGTTGCCCCAGACGAACCCTTTCAGCGCCCCGAGCGCGGTGATCCGGAAGTTGGGGCCGTACAGGTCCCATCCGTCGGTGTACATGGTGTGCGCGACCTGCCAGGGACTCGGCACGGTGCCGCCCGCGACCTCGAAAGCCGCAAGAGCCCACCACACCATGACCAGTCCGAGCACGCCGAGCACCCCGCCGAAGCGCTGTACGCCGTATCTCATGCGACGCCCCCTTTCCCCGTGGTCCCGAACAGCAGCTCCGACAGGTAGTCGTGCAGCTTGTGGAACTCCGGCGTGCGCATCATCTCCGGCAGCCGCGGGCGCGGCAGGTCGATCTCGACCAGCTCGAGCACCCGCCCCGGCCGCGGGCTCAGCACCGCAACCACATCGGACAGGAATACCGCCTCCGCGATGCCGTGGGTCACCATCAGCGTGGTCGCGGGCCGCTCGGTCCAGATCCGCAGCAACTCCAGATTGAGCCGCTGCCTGGTCATGTCGTCGAGCGCGCCGAACGGTTCGTCCAGCAGCAGCACGGTCGGCTGCACCACCAGCGCCCGCGCGATCGAGACGCGCTGGCGCATCCCGCCGGACAGCTGGGCGGGTTTGGCCTTCTCGAAACCTTCCAGCCCGACCAGCCGGATCAGGTCGGCGATCCGGCCCGGCTCCGAGGCCATGCCCGCGACCTGGAGCGGCAGCTTGATATTCGACTCCACCGAGCGCCACGGCAGCAGCGCCGAATCCTGGAACGCGATGCCGAGGGCGTGTCGGCCGCGCAGTTCGGCGGGCGTCGCGCCATCGATCAGCGCCTTACCGGCGGTCGGTGTCTCCAAGCCCGCGAGGATGCGCAGCACAGTCGATTTGCCGCAACCGGACGGGCCGATCAGCGACAGGAACGCTCCCTGATCGGTGTGCAGATCGACGCTGTCCAACGCCCGCACGGTTTTCCGTCCGACCCGGAAGGTCTTGGTCAATCCGCTGAGATGGATTCCGGTCCCCCCGGCGGTATCGCTCTCCGTGCTCATGAGGGCCACCCTAGGAGCACCTCATTGCACGGGCGTTGCGAATCGTGTCGCCGGATTGCGCAATCGTTACGGTCCGCACCGCGGCCGCCGGGCGGATTTCGAATCACGGCGATCCGCTCGGATGAGATACGCCCCCGCCGAGGGTTACACGACAGGTGAACCCGGTCATCGCGCTGCTCGACGCCAAGCTGCACATCGCGGGCTCGGAGATCCTCTGGCGCGAGGTGATCGGCAACGGCTTCGGCCTGGCCTCCGCGATCGGCGGCATGCGACGGCGGGTCTGGGCCTGGCCGGTCGGCATCGCCGGGAACGCCCTGCTGTTCACCGTGTTCCTCGGCGGCGTGTTCCACACTCCACAGCAACTGAACATGGCCGGGCAGGCCGGACGCCAGTTGATGTTCGTCGCGGTCAGCGTGTACGGGTGGTGGAGCTGGCACCGCCACGCCGCGCGCGAGGCCGGGCTCGAGCATCGCGGCGTCGATCCACGCTGGGCCGGTCCGCGCGAACGCGTCCTCATGGTGGCGGCGATGCTCGCGGGCACGGTGGTGTTCGCCCAGCTGTTCGCCTGGCTCGGCTCCTACGGTCCGTGGGCCGAGGCGTGGATCTTCACCGGATCGGTGCTGGCCACCTACGGCATGGCCCGGGGGCTGGCGGAGTTCTGGTTGATCTGGATCGCGGTCGATTCGGTCGGCGTCCCGCTGCTGGTGCAGGCGGGCTACTACCCCTCGGCCGTCTTGTATCTCGTCTACGCGGGTTTCGTGGCTTGGGGATTCCTGGTCTGGACCCGCGGCATGCGGCGGGACGCGCAGATTCCGCGGCCGCTGGAACCGGCCGCCGCGGAGTAGCCGCGCCGGACGCGCGCCGTGCCTACACCACGTCGACCCGTACCCCCGCGGCGCGGATCTTCTCCACCGCGGCCGGATCGGCGCCGGTGTCGGTGACCAGCACGTGCACCTGTTCGATGCCGCAGATGCGGGCCAGGGCCGTGCGCTCGAGCTTGTCACCCGTGGCCACCACCAGCACCCGCCCGGAACGCCGCACCATCTCGGTGGTCACCCCGGCCTCGTCGATGTGCCTGCACTGCGCGCCGCCCTCGGCGGAGATCGCGTTCACGCCGAGCACGAGGTCGTCGAGCCGCAATTGCGCCAGGGCCCGCTCGGCCAGCGGCCCGTGCAACTCGTAGGACTCCCGCCGTGCCACCCCGCCCAGGACAATGGTGCGCATGTGCGGCCGCAACACCATCTCGCCCGCGATGTTCAAGGCGTTGGTGACGATGGTCAACTGCTCGTCACCGGTCGCTCCGAGGTCGGTGCGCCGGGCCAGCGCCCTGGCCACCGCCGTGGTGGTGGTGCCGCCGTTCATGCCGACCACCGCGCGCGGGTCCACCAGCGCGGCGGCGTGTTCGGCGATGCGCTGCTTGGCCTCGCCCGCGGACTGCCGGTAGCGCGCGGGCAGGTCGTAGGCCACCGAGGTCGCCACCACACCGCCGTGCGTCCTGGTCGCCAACTGCTGTTCGGCGAGCGCGGTGAAATCGCGGCGCACCGTCGCGGCGGACACGCCGAGCCGCTCGGCGGCCTCCTCCACCGAGAGCCGCCCGGATTCGGCCAGCAGTTCCAGCAACCGGTTCCACCGTTGCGGACGATCCGTCGGTCCGGTCACCTCACACCGCCCGTTCGCCGCACCCGGCGGACGTCGTGCGGGGAACCTGCTGTTTCGGCGAGCACGTGAACAATATGAACACACGCGCCCGCCGACCGTAGAGATTCCCAGCTCCGACGCCGTGCCGGGCCGGCTCAGGACAGCTCGGCCTCGGCTGCCGGTCTGGGCCGCAGCGTCGGTGTGTCGCAGGCGCGCCCGGCCTGTTCTTCCGAGCGCGGGCCGGCGCCGGGTTGGGACAGACCGGAATTCACGAAATACGCTATTTCCTCGCAGATCTCGTCCAGCCCCACCGGCGAGTCCGGCGCCGTGCTCTGCACCAATTCCTGGGCGAGCGAGGTGACCGCGCCGATCACGGCCAGCGCGAACAGATCGAAACGCCGCGGGCCGGTCTCGCCGCGGCCGACGGCGCGCTCGGCCTCGCTGATCAGCAACGCCGACAGCAGGCGGCGCTGCTGCCTGCGCCACTCCTCCACCGCGGCGCTCACGCCGACCACCTCGACGTAACACACTCGCGCGCAGCGGGCATCGGCGCAGGTGACTCCCAGATAAGCACGGAAACTCGCCACCACGCGCGCGGGCAGCGGCTCGTTCTCGGTGGCCGCCAGCGCCGTGAACGCGCACTCCAGAGCCCGGGAGCTGATCCGATTCGCCAAGGCGATGAGCAGCGCCTCGCGGCTGCCCATGTCCTCGTAGAAGCTGCGCGTGGAGACATTCGCCAGGGTGCAGAGGCGCTCGATGGAGGTGGCCGCGTACCCCTGGGTGCCGAATAGTTCGAGGGCGGCATCGATCAACCGGGTCTGCCGTTGGGCCACCCGCTGTTCCTTGGACAGCCCGCCGTAGCTGCGACTGTCCTTGGGTCCGTGATCCCGCCGTGTCACCGTTCGATGCTACCGCGCGGCAACCCTCCGGCAGCGCGCCGAACCGCGCTCGTGTCCTGAGCGACAACGGATTCGATCGTGAGTCTGCTATTTCACGCCGCCCGCGGTCAGCCCCGCCACCAGACGCTTCTCGATGACGGCGAACAGCAGCACCACCGGAATGATGCCGACGGTGGAGATCGCGAACACGTACTGCCACGCCGTGTCGTACTGGCCGACGAACTTGGTCAGCGCCACCGACAGCGGCTGATTCTCCGGTGTGGTCAGCACGACCAGGCTCGCGGCGAATTCGTTCCAGCACGCCACCACCACGAAGATCGTCGCGGTGACGATGCCGGGCCAGACCAGCGGCAGGCTCACCCGGATCAGCGTCTGCCAGCGGCCGAGTCCGTCCAGCATCGCGGCCTCCTCGATCTCCACCGGGATCGCGGCGAAGAAACTGTGCAGGATCCACACCGCGAACGACAAGTTGAACGCGGCGTTCACCAGGATCATCGCCAACCAGGTGTCGTTGATGCCGAGCACGAAGAACTCGCGGATCAACCCGGTGACCAGCACGGTGGGCTGCAACATCTGGGTCACCAGCACCACGCCGAGAAACGCCCCGCGCCCCGGAAAGCGGTGCCGCGCCGTGTAATACCCCGCCGGGATCGCCACGGCCAGCACCAGCGCGGTGGCGCAGACCGCGATGATGACGGTGCTGGCCAGGTTGAACGGCAGCGGCGTCTCCGGGGTGTCCCACATCGTGGCGTAGTTGTCCGGGTGCCAGGTCTGCGGCAGATACGTCGGCGGGATGCGCAGGATCTCGGCTCTGCTCTTCAGCGAACCGAGCACCATCACGACGAACGGCAGCAGGAACACCGCGGCGAGCACAACGCCGACCGCGGTGAGCTCCCAGCGCCGCCGTCCGGCTCGGGTGGACGACGGCGCGACGGCCGGGCCGACCTTCTCGAGAATCTCGGCCCGCGCCGTCATCGGTCGACCTCCCTGGTCGGGCGGACCAGCCGCACGTAGATCGCGATGATGACCACGATCAGCGCGAAGTTCAGCACGCTCATCGCGGCGGCGGTGTCGACCTGCTGGTTCTGCCGGATCAGCTTGAACGTGAGCGTGGTCGTGGTGTCCGCGGCGAATCCGGCGATGCTGCCGGTGATCACCTGCAGGATCGGCAGCGAGTTGAACACGTTGATGATGTTGATGATGGTCGCCACCGCGATCGCCGGACGCAGCTGCGGCAAGGTGAGATAGCGGTAGCGCTGCCACGCGCTCGCGCCGTCGACGCGCCCCGCCTCCTCGATCTCGGCCGGAATGGATTGCAGCCCCGCCAGGATCGTGTAGGTGGTGAACGGCACCGAGACGAACACCGCGACGCCCATCGCCACGAGGAACGCCTGCGTCGGCTGTTTGGTGAAGCCGTAGCCGCGGTCGAGCAGGCCGATGTCGACCAGCAACCGGTTGGCGATGCCCACGTCCGGATCGAGCAGGTAGTAGAAGATCGTCGTCGTCATCACCACCGACGCCGCCCAGGGCACCAGGATCGCCATCCGCACCGCGGTGCGTCCGGGGAAGTCCTTGTTCAGGAACTGCGCCAGCGCCGCGGACAGCACCAGGGTGAGCAGCACGACGCCGACCACCCAGATCACGGTGTGGACCAGCACCGAGCCGAGTTCGGAGATGCCGAACAGGGTGCGATAGTTGGCCAGTCCGGCGTTGCCCCGGTCCTGGCCGTAGGCGCTGAGGTCCCTGGTGCTGGTCCACACCATGTAGCAGGCCGGAAAGGCGACGATGGCCGCGATCAGGACCAGCGACGGCCCGATCCACGGCAACGCCGCCAGTACTCCCCTGCGCCGCACCCTAGTTCGCGGCTTCCTGGATGCGGCGCAATACCTGCGCCGGGTCCGCGCCCTGCCCGATGGTGCCCATCTGCTGGCGGATGGCGCCCTGCGCCGCGGCCCACTTCGGGTTGTTGCTCGGGTAGAACCGCGCCACCGGCAGCGTGGCGGCGAACGCCTTGGTGACCGGGTCCTCGGCGAGCGCCGTAGCGGCGCTGTGCGTGATCGGGATGAAGCCTTCGTGCTCGACGAAGTTCGCGTACACCGCGGCCGAGTAGAAGTAGTCGAGGAACTTCTTGATCGACTCGGCCTTGGCGCCGTCCTTCTTGAACGCCATCAGGTGATCGGCCACGCCGAGGGTGACCGGCGAGCCGGTCTTGGTCGGCGAGGGCGCGGTCGCGTAGCGCAGGCCCGGGTTCTTGGCGGTGATCTGCGCGATGGTGGGCGGCAGCCCCTCGATCATGCCGATCTTGCCCTGGATGAAGGCGTTGATCACGTCCTTGCGGTCGGTCGCGCCCGGATTCGGCTGCGTCGCACCCGCGTCGATGAGCTCGCGCATGGCGCGCACCCCCTCCAAGTTCTGCGGGGTGTCCACGGTGATCCGGTCACCGTCGGCCCAGGAGCCGCCCGCGCCGAAGGTCCAGATGGAAGTTTCGCCCTGCGCCTCCTCACTGCCCAGCGGCAGGCCGTAGCCGGAGACGCCGCCGCCGAGCGCTTGAATCTTCTTCGCCGCGTCGGTCAGCTCGGCCCAGTTCTTCGGCGGCCGGGCGATGCCCGCCCGCTCGAACAGCTCGGTGTTGTAGAACAGGGTGCGGGTGGAGGCGAACAGCGGCAGCGCGTACTGGGTGCCGTTCAGCGCCGCGTTCTGCGCGAAGACGGGCTGGATGTCGGCCAGCACCGGCGCGGAGACGATCTCGGTCGCGGGGTAGAGCAGACCGTCGCTCGCGAAGCCGGCGTAGGCGTCGATGTTGAGGATGTCCGGGGTGGTCGACGGCGACTGCAGTTTGGTGCGCACCACGTCGTTGATCGAGTTCCACGACTCCATCTGCACGTTGACGGCGATCCCCGGATTCTGCTTCTGGAACTCGGCGACGATGCCTTCCCACAGCGCCTTGGTGCCCGTTGCGCCGTCGCTGTAGACCGGGGCGAGGAAATTGATCGTGGTATCGGAGTCCGCGGCGTTTTTCGAACCGAACCCACAGGACGAGAGGGCCAGCGCGACGCCGGTGACCATCGCGACTCCGGCGAGTACGCGGTGGATGGGTCTTTTCACGAGCAGAACCTTTCAGATTTACCCACCCCGCGCCAGCGCAGGCGCCGATGATGGGAGGACGCACCGTCCGTGCACCTGAATGTAGCCCGGAGAGTGATCATTCGTGACCGATTTGATCGTAAATTTGACATGAACGATCACTGGGGGTTTAGCTGTTCCGGTGCCAACGCCTGCCGACCACACGCCGGAACCGCACCTGGCCACCGAGGTGGCCACCCAACCCGACGACTGGACGCGTGCGGCGACCGTCGCCGCCGACCACCTCGCCGCACTGCCGAGGCCGGGCGAGCGGGTAGCCGTGATCGGCTGCGGCACGTCGTATTTCATGTCCCGCGCGATCGCGGCACTGCGCGAGGACGCCGGTCTCGGGATCACCGACGCCTGGCCGGCCAGCGCGGTCCGCGATCGCGGATACGACCGTTACCTGGTGATCTGCCGCTCCGGCACGACCACCGAAGTGGTGCGTGCCATGCGGGACATCCCGGCGCGGACGCCGCGCGCGGTGATCTGTTCCAGCCCCGGCACACCCGTCCTGGAACTGGGCGATCCGATCCTCATCGACCAGGTCGACGAGCGATCGGTGGTGCAGACCCGCTTCGCGACGACCACCCTGGCCATCCTGCGCAGTCACCTGGGCGAGGACCTCGCCCCGGTGATCGCCCAGGCGCGCGCGGCACTCGCCGAGGACCCCGCCGAGTCACTGGCCGCGGTGCGCGCCGCCGAGCAGATCAGCTTCGTCGGCATGGGATTCGCGGCGGCCATCGCCGACGAGGCCGCGCTCAAGCTGCGCGAATCCTGCCAGTCCTGGACCGAGGCGTATCCGGCGACCGAGTACCGCCACGGGCCGATCGCCATCTCCGCGCCCGGCCGCGCGGTCTGGGCGTTCGGACCACTGGAGCCGGACTTCGCCGCCGACGTCGCCGCCACCGGAGCGCATCTGGAACACCGCGACATCGACCCGATGGCGGATCTGCTCCGGGTCCACCGGCTCTGCCTCCTGCGTTCCGCCGATCTGGGACTCGACCCCGACCACCCACGCGGCCTGAATCGCTCCGTGGTCCTGAAGTCGTGAGCGAGGGCATGCGGTGACTACCGGCCGGGGCCCGGCCCCTTCGGTCGCGGACGTTTCGGATACACCGCGGCGGAACCCGGCCTGCCACCGAGCCGAGTCAGCAGCCATGGGCGCGGCGCAACCGCCGCCCCCTGGCGCGACATCACCGCAGGCCGCGCGTGCACCGGCGCGGGAGTTGCCACGAACTACTGTGCCGAGGATGGGAATCGAACAGCCGCGGATGCCGGGCTCCGGTCCGCACACCCGGGGGACGGACTGCGCGCGCCGCGAAGATTGCCCGGCCGCAGGCCATGGTTCGACCGGGCACCCCTCGGCCGCGCTCGGCACAGCGACGTCCACCGCCGCACTGCCGGATAACGCGCTCGTCCTCGGCTTGGATGTCGGCGGGACCACCATCAAAGGCGAGGTCACCGATGCGGCGGGCACGGCGCTGGCGGTGGGCGCGGTCGCCACGCCCCACGGTCCGGCGGCGTTCGACGCGATCGGCGAGCTGGGTGAGCGATTGCTCGCCGACCTGCCGGAATCCGACCGCCGTCGGGTGCGCCGCGCGGCCGTGGTGCTGCCCGGCATCGTCGACACCGCCCGTTCGATCGCGGTGTTCAGCAGCAATGTCGGCTGGCGGGACGTGCCCGTCGGCGACCGCTTCACCCACCGCTGGAGTGTGCCGACGCTGATCGAACACGATGTCGCCGTGGCCGGTTGGGCGGAATGGCGGTACGGCGCGGGGCAGGGCTACGACAATGTGTGCGTCGTCATCCTCGGTACCGGCATCTCGGGGACCCTGTCGGTCGGCGGGCGGTTGGTGCGCAGCGGTTACGGGCAGGTCGGCGAGTACGGGCACATCCCGGTGCGGCGCGCGGGCGGATTGCCCTGTCCCTGCGGCAATACCGGCTGCGTCGAGACGGTCGCCTCGGGCGCGGCCATCGCACGGGCCTACACCCGCCGTACCGGGCGCGAGATCGGCGGCGCTGCCGAGGTCTTCGCACTCCTCCCCGGCGACCTCGACGCGGCGGCCGTGGTCGCCGACGCGGTCGACGCCCTCGCCGACGGGCTGGTCGGCATCGTGCACGCGGCCTGCCCGGAACTGGTCGTGCTCGGCGGCGGACTCGCCGGAGCGGGCGCGGCGCTCACCGACCCATTGCACCGAGCCCTGACCGCCCGCCTGCGCCTGGTCCCCGCGCCCCGAGTGGTGCTCGGACGTTTCGGCGCCCGCGCGGGCCTGGCGGGCGCCGCACTGTTCGCTCGCCGAGGGGCGCTGACATGACGCCACGTGCGAAGTCGCCGATACGCATCGCGTCGTCCGGTGCGCCGCTCGCCGAGGGCCGCGCACCGGTCATCGGGACCGGCTCGATGCCGTGCGGCCATCCACCGGACGGCCCGGCACCGCGAGCGGCACGGCCGAACCCCACATTCGCCGACCGGTCCCGCACGGTGGGCACCCGAATCGCGAACCGAGGTGCACTGACATGACCGCACACACCGAGTTGCTGATCCGGGGGCGCATCGTCTCCGCCAGCGTCGCGCTGGACGACGGGGTGGTGATGGTGTCCGGGGACCGGATCGAGGCGGTTCGGTCGTTCGCGCAATGGCGCGCGGCGCATCCCGGTTTACCTGAGCCGCCATTTTCTGGAACCGTGCTGCCGGGGCTTGTGGATATTCACAATCACGGCGGATTCGGTTATCGGTTCGACACCGTGGACGGTGCGCACGCCCGGCAGGCGGCGCGATCGCATCACGCGCACGGCTCGACCACGGTGGTGGCCAGCGTGGTCACCGGCCCCGCAGCGGAGATGGTGGCGCAGACCGCGGTGCTGCGCGAACTCGCCGAGGAAGGCGTGCTCGGCGGCATCCATGTCGAGGGGCCGTTCCTGGCGCGGGCGCGATGCGGCGCGCAGGACCCGCGCTTCCTGCGCGACCCCGATCTCGGGCTGACCGACCAGCTCCTGGCCGCGGGAGGCGCGCACCTGCGCGCGATGACGCTGGCGCCGGAACTTTCCGGCTACGCGGAGGTCGCGCGGCGGCTGGTCGACAACGGCGTGGTGGTGGCCCTCGGCCACAGCGACACCGATTACGTGTCCTTCCGGAATTCCTTGCTTCCCCACGGTTCGGCCAGCCTGGTGACGCACTTGGCGAACGGCATGCCGCCGCTGCACCACCGGCGTCCGGGCCCGGTCGCCGCGGCGCTGGTCGCCGCCGCCGCCGGGGACGCGATCGTGGAGCTGATCGGCGACGGCGTGCACGTGGACCCGGGCTTCACCGCGCTGGTGTTCGCGACCGCGCCGGGCCGCGTCGCGCTGGTCACCGATGCCATGCAGGCGGCGGGGCTCGGCGACGGCGAATACCGGCTCGGGCCGCAACCGGTGACGGTGCGCGACGGAGTGGCGCGGATCGCCGACGGGTCGATCGCGGGCGGCGTGAGCACCCTGCTGGAGTGCCTGGCGCGCGCCGTGCGCGAATCTGGTGTCCCGCTGCGGGCGGCGGTGCTCGCGGCCACCTCGGTGCCTGCCGCCGCACTCGGGCTCACCGGCGTCGGTGACCTGCGGCCCGGCCATTTCGCCGATATATTGACAGCCAGTGACAATCTCCACTTGCGCGGGGTGCTCAGACGTGGACAGTGGTTGAGGTGATTCTCACCGTGACAATGAATCCCGCGTACGACATGACCTATCGCGTCGAACGCTTCGAGCGCGGGCAGGCCCACCGGGTCCGGTCGGTGGAGCAGCGCATCGGCGGCAAGGGCATCAACGTGACCCGGGTGCTGAATCAGCTCGGCAAATACGCCAGGGCAACCGGGTTCTCCGACCACGCCTTCGCGGCCGCCGCCGAATTGGAGATGCCGGTCGACTTCGTGCACGCGCTGCCCTGGGTGCGCCGCACGGTGGTGATCAGCGAATCCGAGGACGGCACGGCCACCGCGCTATGGGAACCCGGGGCCCGCGTCTCCAATCCGCATGCCGCCGAGCAGTTGGCGGTGCGGGTGGCCGGCCTGCTGCCCGATATCGCCGGTCTGGTCATCTCCGGTTCGCTGCCGGGCGGGATCGAACCCTCGCTGCCCGCCGAGATCGCGCGCACCGCGATCGCGGCCGACGTGCCGACCATCTGTGACGTCGACGGCGAGGCGCTGCGGTTGGCCGCCCAGGTGCCGGGCATCGTGCTCATGCCGAACGAGGCCGAATTACAGCGGCTCACCGGCGCGGAACCCGCGACCGCCGACGAGATCGTGGCCGTCGCCGAACCGCTGATCGAGAACGGAGTGCGCGCCGTGATCGCGACGCGCAGCCATGCGGGGATCACCGCGGTGACCGCCGACGGCGCCTGGTCGGCGGTGCTCCCCGAACCGCTCGCCGGAAATCCCACCGGCGCGGGCGATGCCGCGGTGGCGGCGGTGATCGCCGCCCTCTCGTCCGAACCGCGCACCGACTGGCCCGCCCTGCTCACCGACGCGGTCGCGACGTCGGCGGCCGCCGTGGTCGTCCCGGTGGCCGGTGAGATCGACCGCGGTATGCGCACCCGCCTGGCCCCCACGGTCCGCGTTCGAGAACTGGACTTACCCACTCCGCAGAAGGCTTCCTCGTGACTGTCGCCCACCGCACCGACACCGAGAATCGGTCCCCGCATCGGACCGATTCGCAGGCGCAGACCGGCCGCACCGCCGCGCGAAAGCGCGCCCTATGCCGCTGATCTCGATTCCGGAGCTGATCGCGGCGGCCCGTCCGGGCGGACTCGGCGCGTTCAACGTGATAACCCTCGAGCACGCCGAGGCGATCGTGGCGGCCGCGGAATCGACGAAGCGCCCGGTGGTCCTGCAACTGTCGGAGAACACCGCGACCCATCGCCGTGGCATCGCCCCACTCGCCCTCGCCTGCCTGCGCATCGCCGCCGACAGCGACGCCGCCGCCGCGGTCCATCTCGACCATGCCACCGGTGCCGAATTGATCCACACCGCAGTCGATCTCGGGATTCGCTCGGTCATGTACGACGGTTCCGCCCTCGATTACGCCGACAACCTAGCCGCCACCGCCGCGATCACCGCTTGGTGCCACGACCGCGGCGTGCACATCGAAGCCGAACTCGGCGAAGTGGGCGGCAAGGACGGCGCGCACGCACCCGGCGCGCGCACCGATCCCGACGAGGCGGTCGAGTTCGTCCGGGCGACCGGCGTCGACGCGCTGGCGGTCGCCGTCGGTTCCTCGCACGCCATGCACACCCGCACCGCCGAACTCGACAACGACCTGATCGCCCACTTGGCCGCGAAAGTCCCGGTCCCCTTGGTGCTGCACGGCTCATCCGGCGTCCCCGATCAAGGACTGCGCGCGGCCGTCGAACACGGCATGACGAAGATCAACATCGCCACCCGCCTCAACATCCGGATGACAACCGCCATCCGCACCTGCCTCACGAACGACCCCCGCCTCTCCGATCCACGCAAGTACCTCACGCCCGCCCGCGCCGCCGTTCAGTCGGAAGTCGAACACTTCCTTCGCCTCCTCGCCTGACCGGCCGCAAAGCCTTCCGCCACGAAGCGGGAACCGAGTGATTAGGTGGTGAGATGATCATTCGGCACGTGACGGTCGACTGTCGCGACCCCGCCACCCTCGCGTCCTTCTGGAGCGACGTCACCGGATGGCCGGTGACGGAAGCGGACGGCCCCGACTATGCCGTCCTCGAAGCGCCGGACGGCACACCCGGCCTGCTGTTCATCCGAGTACCCGAGACGAAGACGGTGAAGAACCGCGTCCATCTCGACTGGATGCCCACCACGCGCACCCGCGACGAGGAAGTCGATCGCGTGCTGGGCTTGGGGGCGACCCTGCACGAAGACCACCGAACTCCCGACGGCCTCGGCTGGGTGACTCTCCGCGACCCGGAAGGCAACGAGTTCTGCATCGAACACAGCGGCTGAGCACGAGTGGCTCCGCCGATAGGTCTGCGCGCGATTCACCACGGCCAAGCGCCCGCTTGCGGAAAGCGATCGGCCGGCGGCGCGTGCGAGGGTTTACGCGCCGCCGGCCGGTTGTGGTGGGCAGGGCAGTTGTCCACCGGTTGAGCTGTCGATGGATCGCTTCGCACCGACGGGGTCACTCTTCCGGGTGGAGCTGAGTGCCGGGTGTACTGAAGCTGAGAGTCGGCTGGGAGACGCCGGACGCTTTCCGATCAGGCGAATTCGGCGGCGCGGATCGCCGCGGTGAGTGCTGCCCACTGGGTCGGCGTGAACGCCAGGATGGGCGACGCGTCCGGCGCACCCTGGAACCTGCTGTCCCGGACCAGCACACGGCCGCCGTCGAAGCACACCTCTACGCATGCCTGACTGTCGCTGGAATGGGACGACTTGAACCAGCCCCGCACAGGGAAATTCGTGTTATCCACAATCTGGAGATTACAAGCCGTCCGCTTTGGTCTCGATCAAGGAGAGCGAATCGGTCCTGGACATGGCGTGCTCGGCGAGCGCGCTGTCGAACAGCGCGTTGAGATGCCGCACGGGCTCGGTGTCCTCGATCAGCCCGAGCTGGACGAGAGTCTCACTCCAGGCGACGTCCGGCAGCAGCGCGCTTTCGAAGCCCATCACGTGAAATGTCGCCCCGCCGAGCAATACTCCACCCGGCGCGTCGAACGGGATGATCCTTATGTCCACAGTTTCCGGGTAGCGCTCGATCAAGGTCGCGAGCTGGCGGAGTTGCCCGCGAAGCACGTCGACGCCACCGGTGCGCTGGGTGATCGCCGCTTCACCGATCACGGCGACGAGGCACAGCGGATCGGGCCCGGTCAGTCTTTCCTGGCGGCGCATGCGGATCTCGACCCACCGGTCGATCTCTACCCTTCGAACCCGGGCGTGGTCGTTGGTGAAGATCGCGCGTGCGTACTCGCTCGTCTGCAACAGCCCAGGGATCAAGACGCTTTCGTAGGTGCGGACGCGCTCGGCCCCGTGCTCCAATCCGTAGAGGCGTGTCACTTCCTCCGACAGCAACCCCGCGTACTCCGACCACCACCCGCGCCGCTTGGCGATCTCCCGCAGACGCAGCATCTCCGCACGCTCGTCCGGGTCGAATTCCAGCAGGCTCATCAGCTTTCGCAGCTTGTCCTCGGCCAGTACGCGTTCTTTCTCCACCTTCGACCAGTACGACAGCGTGAAACCGAGTTCCTTGACGATGACCGACGCGGAGACGTCGAACTCGGTGCGGCGGCGCTTGATTCGGAGCATGAGCTCCCAGCGCGCGACCGTGGGCGAGAGTGGTGCCATCGTCCGATGAATCCTTCCGGCTCCGGCTGTTCGTGCAGATGACCGTACCTGCATCCACGGCGCGCCGAGTTTGTCAAATTGACTGGTCAACTTGACTTCTCCAGCGCTCGGCCCCTACGCTTCCTGTGTTGCGCATCACAGGCGGGGGCTTCGCACGAACCCGCTCGGTGGGGATGGAGGGGGTTCTGATGTCCGTGCATGTCGTCGACCGGAATTGGATCGTGAGCGATCGGACGCCGCATCAGGCGCGGCGCGTGAGTGAGGACACGTGGGTGGTGTCCTTTCTGCGCGGCCGGAAGGTGTCCACGGAGCAGGCGACGGCGGCGATCCAAGCGGCGGAGCTGGTCTCGTTGACGGAGGAGCTGGTGCGCCGGTTCGGGCTGACGGCGCTGGAGGCCGTCGGCCTCGTCGTCCTCGAATCGCCGTGGGACACCGGACCGATGGGCGATAGGTACCGATTGCCGCGCCCGGGCGGGCGACATCGTCGATGATCCTCGCGTCTCGCGTGACGCGACCATTCGATCCAGGGGGTTTTCGCAGTGGAACCACTGCCGACCAAAGAACTTGTCTTGCACGCCTGCCGTACCGCGCCGCGCCGCGCCCACCCGATCCTGGAGTCCGCCCACTTACTCGCGGGATTGCACCAGCGCCGCCTGCGCTGCGCGCTGGGCGGGGCCGACGACATCGACCGGCATCGCGCCCGGCTCGTCCTCGCCATCGACCGCTGGGTCGCCACCCAGGCGCCACTGCCGCACGGCGGCGCGCACATGCACACCGAAACCGTGGGCATGGTGATCGACCGTCTCGCCCAGTTCTCCGCCTGCGCGTACGAGATCCTCTCCGGCGCGCCGGAATGGGCGGTGCACAACGCGTGGGAGCGCCTCGCGGAACTGGCGCTGGGCTACGAGGATCTCGCCTACGAAGTCGCGGCGGGCCTGCGCCGCCTGCCCTACCTCAGCGGCCCGCGCGAACAGCCCTGACTCGCGCCTCGCCACCCCACCCGGACAGGCCGAAGCAGCCCCCGTATTAGGGGGCAGCCGAAATCCGCGGCAGAACCATACGATTCGGTCATGACTCTCTCGACTCGGACACTGCGCATCGGTGTCGCTGCTATCGCCGTCACCACGGGACTTGTCACCGCCGCAGGCCCGGCCGCCGCGGAAACCACCGGTACGGGCAGCAGTTCGATCGGCACCGGTTCCGCCGCGGTAGTCCAGAACCTGATCCAGTCGTTCGCTTGCGCCGTGGGCGCCATGTCCTGTCCCATCGTCATACCCAAGTAAGCGCGGGCGGGCCGGCGAAAAACGACCGGGCCCGGGCACCACCGTGACGGGATGGATCGGACGGCCCCCGGCCCCGCCCACCTGAACAACCGCCACTCACGCCTCGTCCAAGTCCGGCCACGCGTTGGCTTCCACCCGGGCGCGCACCCGGGCCACGTCCGCTTCGGACGGCATGTCGTTGGTGATCTTGGTGATCATCACCTGGATGTCGGTCGCCTCGATGTCCGCCCCGCCCGCACCGGTGAGCGCGGCGGCGATCCGGGCCACCTCCTCGTCGGACAGGCGGCGGCGCAGCAGCGCGAGCAGCGGGATGTAGTCGGCGTCCGGGACACCCTCCGGGTACCCGACCCGCAGCCAGCCGATGATCGCGTTCAGGAAGGGTGGCATCGGCGGCGGCTCCGCTCAGTCGGAATCGGCGGGCGGATCGGCCAGCGGCCAGCCGCCCGCGGCCAGATGGGAGGCGACGCGGGCGACGTCCCGCTCGTCCGGCTGCTCCATGGCGAACCGGGCGATGGCCCGCTCGATCTCGGCGCGACTGATCCGGCTGTCCGGATAGGACGCGACCAGTTCCTCCGCGACGGCGACCACCTCGTAGTCGGTGAGGTGCCGGTGCAGTACCGCGAACAGGGCGACGTAGTCCGACTGGGGAACACCTCGCGGGTAGCCCGCGCGCAGCCAGCCCAGCACCTTGCCGAGCAGCTTCGGCCGGGCCGCGGCGGGTCTCACTGGATCGGTCACGCCGGCACTCCTCACGCCTGTCCGAACAGATGGATGCCGAATCTGGCGGCGAGAAACGCCTTCGCCGTATACAGGATTCCGCTGACGACGGCCACGACGACCAGCGCGAAGCACGTCAGCGCGATCGCGAGCGCGGGGTAATTGCGCCGCACCGTGCCGGTACTCGCGTCGGTCGTCACGGTCATCGACCAGAACCGCACTCCGATCGCGAAGATCATCGGCAGCCCCGCTCCGAGTATCAGCCCGGCCACGGTGACTTTCCACAGCGCGTTCAGATTCGTGACGAGAGTATGCACGCGTGTCCTCCTACACCTGGGCCGAGTGGTTCGAATCCGCCGACGTGGCCCGCTCGCCCGCGGCGGGCGCAGGCGGATCGGTCCCCTCGCCCGGCCACTCGTTGACGTTGCCGGTGTGCACCGGATCGCGCCGCGACCGCAGGTACATCAGCGCCGACAGCACGAGCAGGAGACCGAAGACCACGAGCACCCCGGCCAGCCCGCCGACGACGTGCGCGACGGCCCAGCAGATCGCCCCGGCCCCCGCGGCCAGCGGCAGGGTGAGCAGCCAGGCGACCACCATCCGGCCCATCACGCCCCAGCGCACCTCGGCGCCCTTGCCGAGGCCCGTGCCGAGGATCGAGCCGGTCGCGGTCTGGGTGGTGGACAGCGGCAACCCGAAGTGGGCCGAGGTCAGGATGATCGCGGCGGAGGCGGATTCCGCCGCGAGCCCCTGCGGCGAGTCGATCTCGACCAAGCCCTTGCCCAGCGTGCGGATGATCCGCCAGCCGCCGAGATAGGTGCCCGCCGCGATGGCGACGGCGCACGCGGCCATCACCCACAGCGGCAGGTCGTCGTCCTTGGTGAGCGTGCCGTGCGCCACGAGCGCGAGGAAGATCACGCCCATCGTCTTCTGCGCGTCGTTCGTGCCGTGCGCCAGCGAGACCAGCGAGGCTGAGCCGATCTGCCCCCAGCGGAAACCTTCGGTGACCTTGTCCGCTTCGGCCTTGCGAGTGATCCGGTAGACCAGCCAGGTGCCGATCGCCGAGACCAGCGCGGCCACGATCGGCGCGAGCACGGCGGGAAGGACGATCTTGGTCAGCACGCCGTCCGAGCCGGACGCCCAGATCACCCCGCTCCAGCCGAGCGCGGCCAGCGTCGCCCCGATCAGACCGCCGAACAGCGCGTGCGACGAACTCGACGGCAGCCCCAGCAGCCAGGTGAGCAGGTTCCACAGGATCCCGCCGACCAGACCGGCGAACACGATCACCAGCAGGTCGTGGCCTCCGACCGCGTCGAGCCGCACGATCCCCTTCGCCACGGTGGCGGCCACGGCCACCGACAGGAACGCGCCGAGCAGGTTCAGCACCGCCGAGAGCGCGACCGCCACGCGCGGCCGCAGCGCTCCGGTGGCGATCGAGGTCGCCATCGCGTTGGCGGTGTCGTGGAAGCCGTTCGTGAAATCGAATGCGAGCGCCGTGACGATGACGATCAACAGAACCAGTAATTCGACGGTCACGCCTCCAGTCTGCTGCACCCTCGATCGCCACAGCCGTGCCGGTGACCGAAAGTCGCGTCGACCGATCAGGACCGATCCGGTTCGTCCTGGTCAGCCGGATCGGGTGCAGTGCGCGGCCACCGGACGCCCGGCGAACCGATCATCGATCCAGGAGTTCGCGCCGGGGATGCCGCTGAGACCGACCAGGAAGTGTTCGCCGAGATAGACCTGGAAATCCACCGAGGTCCCGCCGCCGCACCAGTCCGCGTAGAGGTTTTCCGCGCCGGCCAGCGGCACCCACGGGTCGTGCGTGGCGTGGTAGAGGAAGACCGGTGCCGTCGGCGCGCGCGCACCCAGCCGATTGGCGGCCAGGATCTCTCGCACCATCGGCAGTTCGGTGGGCGCGGCGGCATGCGTGAGCGCCTGCACCGGAATCGGCGCCACGACACCGGCGAACTCCTCCGCTGTCATGCACAGGTCCTTGCCGATCTGGGCCAGTCGCCAGCCGTTGTCGTTCATCAGGCCGAGCAGCTCGGGATATTCCCGCGCCAGCCCGAGCGTCGCGGCCAAGAAGACTCCGGAGGCGGCGTTGCGGCCGTTCATGGTGGACAGCAGCATGCCGAAGTCGGCGGGAACGCCGCCGAACGCCGCGCCCACCAGGTTCAGCTCGGGCGCGTACTCCGGGGCCAGCTGGGCGGCCCATCCGCTGGCGATCGCGCCGCCGGAGTATCCGGTCACCACCGTGGGCGCGTCCGGGTGCAACCCCAGCTCCGGCGCAGCCACCACGGCACGGATCGAGTCGAGCACCGCGTGCCCGGCCATCAGTCCCGCCCCGTATGCCTGCCGCGGGCCCTGATGGTCCGGGATGAGCACCGCGTAGCCCTTGGCCAGCGGTATCTGGGCGGCCCACAACTTGGCCGACAGTTCGGTCCTGAGTTCGTAGGACGGTGCGCACCGATGCCCGAGCGAGTCGATCGCGGCATTGAACGACAGCACCGGGCGCGGCCCCGGCCCTGGCCACGGCGCGCGCGGCACGAGCAGCGTCGCGACCACCGGCACCGGACGATCCTTGGCATCGGTGGACCGGATCAGCAGTTCGGTCGACTGCAACGGGAACACGGTCAGCCCGGTGCCGCCCGGACGGGACGCGAGAATCGTGCCGGGAGGGAGGGTCTCGAATTCCGGCGGCGGCACGTAGAACGGATCGTTGAGCGGCGTGGGCAGGATGCCCGAGTACTCGCGCGAGGGCGTGAGGAACTGCTCGATCGGATTCGCCTGCGCGGGCGTACCGACCGCGCCCACCGCCAAGGCGCCGAGCAACGCCACTACCAGTCGGGCATACCGCCCGCACAACACATTTCGCATCATCCCACCCGCCCGCCGATTCCTTGTCCGGAAGCACGAACCGGCCGGACCATGTGCATTGTGGCGGCCATCCGGAACCTTGCGCTGCCCATACTTACAGTGGCTCGACGCGCTCGGCACGCCCGACACGCGCCCGGCGCGGGAGCGAGTGCGCTTCACATCGCGGCGACGCTCACGGCAGCAGCGCGCGAACCGTGTCGATGGTGTCCGCTTCGGCGGGTTCTTTGTCGGGGCGGTAGCGCACCACGCGAGCGAATCGCAGGGCGACACCGCCGGGGTAGCGCGGACTGACCTGCACGCCGTCCAAGGCGATCTCGACGACGAGTTCCGGCCACAGATACACGGTGTGCTGATCGCGAGAGCGCTCGTGGCGCGGGAATTCGGCGGTCTGCCACTGCAGCAGCGCGTCGGTGAGCCCCTTGAAGGTCTTGCCGACCATGACCGGCTCGCCGGTCTCCGGGTCGCGCGCGCCCAGGTGCAGGTTCGACAGGTAGCCGGTGCGGCGCCCGTAACCCCACTCCGCCCCGAGCACGATCAGATCGAGGGTGTGCGTCGGCTTGATCTTCTGCCAGGCCCTGCCCCGCCTGCCCGCGGCATAGGGCGCGGTCAGCGACTTGACCATCACGCCCTCGTGCCCCGCGGCCAGCGCGCCGTCGAAGTATTCGGCGGCCGTCTCGGCGTCCGGTCGCAGCAGCGCCGGAATGGCGTGCGCCCCGGCCACCTTCGTCAACGCGGCGCGCCGCTCGGACAGTGGGGCGTCGAGCAGGTCCTGACCGTCCAGGTGCAGGCAGTCGAAGAAATACGGGTGCAGCAGCAGTTCCCGGGTGGAGCTCACCTCGGCGAAGCGGCTCATCGTCTCCTGGAACGGGCGTGGCCGCCCGGAATCGGTGAGCGCCAGAGTCTCCCCGTCCAGCACGACGCTCGCGCAGTCCAAGGCCGCGACCAGCTCGACCAGTTCCGGGACGCCCGCGGTGATCTCCCGCAGCGTCCGGGTGAACACCCGGATCCGGTCACCGTCCCGGTGCACCTGGATGCGGGCGCCGTCCAGCTTGTGCTCGACGCTCACCTCGCCCTCGAACTCGATCAGCGCCTCGTCCAGCGTCGCACCGGGCGAGGCGAGCATGGGCTGGATCGGGCGGCCGACTTCGAGCCGGAACTCCGCGAGCGCCGCGGCGCCGCCGGTCAGCGCCGCGACCGCGGTGACCGGCAACCGGCCCGACAACATGTATGCCCGGCGCACCAGCTCCGGCGGCACGCCCGCGGCGGCCGCGACGGCTTCGGCGACCACGGCGGTGAGCGCACCCTGACGCAGTTCGCCGGTGAGCAGGCGCACCAGAAAGCCCTGTTCGTCCGCCGTCGCCGCGGACCACAGCGCCGCGAGCAGCTCCTTTCGCCGGGCGGCGGAACCGGCGCCCGAGGTGCCTGCCAGATCGCTCAGCGCGGCGTGCACCGCCGCCACCGACAGCGTCGCCACCGGCGCGGGCGCGCTGTCGAGGGTGACGAGCGTGCGCCATCCGGTGCCGATCCGCCCCTGCAACAGCTCGCCGGACGCCCACGCGACCACCGGTGCGAGTTCCTCGGCCGCGGCCGAGGTCAGCAGCTGCGCCAACGTGGCGATCTTCGTCTTGCGTGACCTGGTCGCGCGCACGGTCTCCGAGGCCACGACGACATCCGAGAACAACACTCTGCCGACGGTAGCCGCCGGGTACGACATCGGGGCGTAACCGGGTGTTAATGACCGATTGGCACGGATGCGAAAGCGCCCATAAACTGGACGCATGGCCAAGACTTACGTCGGCGCTCGGTTGCGTCAGCTGCGGACCGAACGCGGGCTGAGCCAGGTCTCCCTGGCCCAGCAGCTGGAGATCTCGGCCAGCTATCTCAACCAGATCGAGCACGACGTGCGGCCGCTCACTGTCCCGGTGTTGCTGAAGATCAGCGACGTGTTCGGCGTCGACGCCACCTTCTTCTCCGCCCAGGACGACACCCGCCTCATCGCCGAACTCCAAGAGGTGGTGATGGACCAGGAGCTCGGCATCGAGGCCGACGCCCAGGAGATCGCGGACATGGTCTCGGCGCACCCGAGCATGGCCCGCGCGCTGGTCAACATGCACAATCGCTACCGCAACACCTCCGCGCAGCTGGCCGCGGCCACCGAGGACCGGTTCGCCGACAGCGCGGGCAGCGGGGCGATCAGCAAACCGCACGAGGAAGTGCGCGACTACTTCTACCAGCGCCAGAACTACATCCACGAGCTGGACACGGCCGCCGAGGACCTCACCGCGCGCATCCGTTTCCACGGCGGCGACGTGAACAGCGAGGTCGCCAGGATGCTGCGCGCGCACGACGTGCGGATCACCGAGCGCATCGACCTCGGCGAGGGCGTGTTGCACCGCTACGACCCGCAGACGCGGAACCTGGAGATCGCCCCGCACCTGTCCGGCGGGCAGCGGTCGTTCAAGCTCGCCGCCGAACTGGCCTACTTCGAGTGCGGCGAGTTGCTGGAAAAGCTGGTCGAGGAGGGAAATTTCGCGTCCGAGGACGCGCGCAAGCTGGCCATGCTCGGCTTGGCCAACTACTTCGCCGCGGCGACGGTGCTGCCGTACACGCATTTCCACGAGGTCGCCGAGGACTTCCGCTACGACATCGAACGGCTGTCGGCGTTCTTCACCCAGAGCTACGAGACCATCTGTCACCGGCTCTCCACGCTGCAGCGGCCGTCGCTGCGCGGCGTGCCGTTCTCGTTCGTGCGGGTTGATCGGGCGGGCAACATGTCCAAGCGCCAGTCCGCCACCGGCTTCCACTTCTCCGCGAGCGGCGGGACGTGTCCGCTGTGGAACGTCTACGAGACCTTCGCCTATCCCGGCAAGATCATGACCCAGATCGCGCAGATGCCCGACGGCCGCAAATACTTGTGGGTGGCGCGCACGGTGGAACGCCGCGCCACCCGATTCGGCCAGCCGAGCAAGACCTTCGCCATCGGTCTCGGCTGCGAACTGCGGCACGCGGCCCGCGTGATCTACGCCGACGGCATCGATCTCGACGAAGTGCAGCCGACGCCGATCGGTGCGGGCTGCCGGGTCTGCGAACGCGCCAACTGCCCGCAGCGCGCCTTCCCGCCCTTGGGCAAGGTGCTCGACATCAGCGAACATCGCAGCTCCGTTTCGCCCTATGTGCTCAAGTAATCGCCCGCCGCTCGGCGTCACACCATCCGGGCCACGTAGGGCGGCACGGTCGGCGGTCGCCTGACGCGCAGTGCCACCGATGCGACGGCTGAGCAGGCGCGGGCCGCCGCTGTGACGACGGCCACGCGAATGGCCCGCGAGTTCCACCACGCCACCGACATCGATGGGACCTGAGGCGTACGACGTCTACGAGCGCCTGCGCCGGCCGGGTGACTCTGCGAAGCGAACCGGCGGCTCATGACGACGAACGTCCGGCCGGTATCGGCGCGGCGACACCGGCCGGATTCATGTTCGGTCAGGCGGCGTGCACCTTCGGCCGCCTACGCAGTCCGGCCACCGTCATACCCAGCGCGGCGACCAGCAACAGCGCGAGTGTCCAAGCGAGGGTCGCGAAGCCGTGGGGCGCCGCGGCGGCCGCGACCAGCGGGCCGATGGTCGCGCCCACGTAGAAGCTGAACATGGCGACCGACATGGCGGCGGCGCGGGATTCGCCGCCCAGTTCGCCCGCGCTCTGCAGTACCGCAGGAGCGATGATGCCGAGCCCGCCGACCAGGACGGCGAGCAGGACGGCCAGCACGGCCGGGTGGGTTCCCTCGAAGGTCGCGATCACCATGGCCGTTGCGGCGATCAGCACGCCGAGCACGACCTGACCGTGCTTGGAGAGCCGGGCCAGCGGCACCGCGAGCACGGGCAGCGCGAGCATCACCGGGAGCGCGCCCGCACGCAGCGCGAGCAGTTCGCCGGAGCCACGCACCACCCCGGTCAGTTCGAGGCCGGTGTACACCCCGACCATGACCGCCATGCTCATCGCGCCCGCGATCAGCATCGGCACCAGCGCCCGGATGCGCAGCACCGCGGGAATCGCGGCGTAGCTGTGCCGCAGCGGCCGGTCCCGTCCGGTGGGCACGTCCGGCAGCAGCGCGGACCGCAGCACCAGTGCGAGCACGGCGAAGACGATCGCGGAGGCGACGAATACGGTGCGCCACGGGAACGCGCCCACCATCCACTGCGAGACGATTTGCGCTACCACTGTCGCAGCGAGGAACGAGGTGGCGACCGACATGGTGGCTACGGCACGGTGCGCGGGAGCGATGCGGGTGGCGACATAGGCCATGATCGCGGGCGGAATCGAGCCGACCACCAAGCCCTGCGCGACCCGCAGGCCGACGGCCACCGGCGCACTGAACGCCAGACCGGTCAATAGTGTGACCACTGCGGCAACCAGCATCCCGGTGACCAGTACCCGGCGGTGACCGTAGCGATCCGACAGTGGCCCGAACAGGACGAAGCCGCCTGCGTAGCCGAAGGCGAACGCGCTGATGATCCAGGTCATCGCGGCCGAACCGACGCCCCAGTCGGCCCGCATGGCGGTGAAAAGCGGGATAGGGACATACATCTGGCCCGTGGCCAGCAGGGCGGACAGGACGAAGAAGGGCAGGGTGCGCCCGGTGTGGGCACGCGGAGAGGCGTCTCGGGTGCGCGTCCGGGCCGGAGCCACGGACTGGAAGGTGGGCATTGCCATGGATCGAAGGTAGGCCCGGAGCGCGCTCGCTGTCAACCAAATAGTTGGTTTAATGGAATGGTAAAGTGTTCGCCATGACGGCCACGATGAAACGCAGTGACGCGACCAGACAGGCTCTGTTGCGCGCCGCGCGCGACGAATTCGCCCGCTACGGGCTGGCCGGAGCGCGGGTCGACCGGATCGCGGAGGCGGCGGGCGTCAACAAGGAGCGCATCTACGGCCTGTTCGGCAGCAAGGACAAGCTGTTCGACGTCATCCTGATCGACACGCTGCGCGAGTTCATCGACGTGGTGAAGCCGCTGGCCGACACCGAACCCGGCGCGTACGTCGGCAAGCTGTTCGACTATCACCGGGACAACCCGCAGTTGTTGCGGCTGATGCTCTGGGAAGCGCTGCACCGCGGCGCGGACGCGCACGACATCGACGGCTGGCGCGCCGCGCACTACGTGCGCAAATCAGACCGCGCCCGCGAGCAGTTCGACGTGGACTCCGCGAACGCCGGTCGCCTGCTGCTGGCACTGTGCGGCCTGGCCAACTGGTCGCACGCGGTCCCGCAGACCACCAGGCTGCTGCTCGGCGAGGCCGCCGCGCAGGACAAGGACGCCACGCGCGCGTTCCTGATGGAGTTCGCCAGGGCGGCGATGCGGCGCGACCCGGCCTCGGGCGAGCCGGAAGCCCGGCTTCCCGAGGTCGAACTGGTCAACGATTTGACCGGCAGTGACCAGCAGTCCGCGGTCGACCGGGCCGCCCAGCGCCTGCGCGACGCCCAGGCCGCCGCCGAAGCCGCACGCGCGGAACTCGCCACCGCCCTCCGAGCGGCGCACACCGCAGGCGCGAGCGCCAACCAACTCGCCAGACAGGTATCCGGCACCCTGTCCCGCCCCGTCGTGCTCAAACTCCTGTCCCCGCCCGAGCACTGACACGACGTCGGCTGCCCGCCACGGTCGACCACAGCTGATCCGGGTACACCGCACTCCGTCACGGCACCACAGTCGAGGTCTGGCGGTAGCCGCTCACCCCGGCCTTTACCCGCCAAGCGCGCGCAATTCGTCCGAAACTCCAACCCCGACGCGCCCGGCGCACCACAACCACAGGCTTCGAGCGAAGCGAGACCGAGCATCCGCCGTTCGCGGCCCGCGAGCCACAAGGGGGCCGCGAACACCCAGCGCCGCAGGCGCTGGAAATCAAAACACCCCCTCCTCCAGGTTCATGATGTCGTTGTCGAGCGCGGCGATGATCCCGCGCACGGCGGTGAGGTTCGGCAGCACGTTCTTGGCGAAGAAGCCGGCGACGGCGACCTTCCCGGCATAGAAGGCGCGGTCCTTGTCCGGCGGGTCGGCGGCCAGTGCGGCGGCCGCGATCTCCGCCTGCACCAGCAGCCGCCAGCCGATGAGCAGGTCGCCCACCGCGAGCAGGAAGCGCACCGAACCGAGGCCGATCTTGTAGAGCTCGGTGGGAGTCTGCTGGGCCGCCATCAGGTAGCCGGTGAGCGTGGCCGCCATCGCCTGCACGTCCTCCGCGGCCGTGCGCAGCAGTTCGCGCTCGGCGCCGAAGCGGCCGGTCTTCGCGTCCAGGAACGCCGCGATCCGCGCGTTGACGTGGCCGAGCGCCACGCCTTTGTCGCGGATGATCTTGCGGAAGAAGAAGTCCTGGGCCTGGATGGCGGTGGTGCCCTCGTAGAGGGAGTCGATCTTGGCGTCGCGGATGTACTGCTCGATCGGGTAGTCCTGCAGGAAGCCGGAACCACCGAGGGTTTGCAGCGACTCGGTCAGGTACTGGTAGGCCCGCTCGGAGCCCACACCCTTGACGATCGGCAGCAGCAGATCGTCCACCCTATGTGCCAGATCTGGGTCGGCGCCCGAAACGAGCTGGGCTACATCCTCGTTCTGGTGGGCGGCGGTGTAGAGGTACACCGCGCGCAGCCCTTCCGCGTACGCCTTCTGCATGGCCAGCGAGCGCCGCACGTCCGGATGCTGGGTGATGGGCACGCGGGGCGCGGCCTTGTCGGTCATCTGGGTCAGGTCGGCGCCCTGGACCCGTTCCTTGGCGTAGTCGAGCGCGTTGAGGTAGCCGGTGGACAGGGTGCCGGAGGATTTGACGCCGACCATCATGCGGGCGTTCTCGATCACCTGGAACATCTGCGCGATGCCGTTGTGCACCTCGCCGACCAGCCAGCCCTTGGCCGGAATGCCGTGACCGCCGAAGGTCAGTTCGCAGGTGGGTGAGGATTTCAGGCCCATCTTGTGCTCGACCCCGGTGACGTACACGCCGTTGCGCTCGCCCAGTTCCAAGGTCTCGGGATCGAACAGGAACTTCGGCACGTAGAACAGCGACAGACCCTTGGTGCCCGGTCCGGCGCCCTCGGGGCGGGCCAGCACCAGATGGAAGACGTTCTCGGCGGTGTCGCCGACCTCGGCGCCGGAGATGAACCGCTTGACGCCCTCGATGTGCCAGCTGCCGTCCTCTTGGCGGATCGCCTTGGTACGCCCGGCGCCCACGTCGGAACCGGCGTCGGGCTCGGTGAGCACCATGGTTCCCTGCCAGCCCTTTTCGAAGCCGAGCGTGGCCCAGTGCCGCTGCTGCTCGGTGCCGACGTTGTACAGCACCGACGCCATCACCGGGCCCATGTTGAAGAACGACGCCGACGGATTGGCGCAGGTGATCATCTCGGCGACCGCCCACACCAGCACCGCGGGCGCGGGGGTGCCGCCCATGCCCTCCGGCATGCCGAGCCGGCTCCAGCCCGCGTCGCGCACGGCGGCGACCGTTCTACGGAGCGGCTCCGGAACAGTGATCGAGAACGTGGTCGCGTCGTAGACCACCGGATCGCGATCGGCCGCCGCGAAGGAGTCCGCCACCGGCCCCTCGGCCAAGCGTTTCACCTCGGACAGGATCGCCCGGACAGTGTCGGAATCGAGGTCGCCGTACGCGCCCGTATCGAAGAGCTTGTCCAGCTCGAGCACTTCGAACAGGTTGAACTCGATATCCCTCAGGTTCGCCTTGTAGTGGCCCATCGGGTCCTCCTCGACTCGAGTCCGCGGCCCGCCGCCGCGGCATCGGACGGTTCAGCCGTCGTCCGAATCGAAGCGTGCCGCATCGCGGCGACGCTACGCAACCGTAGCCATCTGCGCCCCGGCCAGCGGGTTTGCCACAACCTCACAACTGTTCATCGTCCGTTTACGGAAAAGGTTCACACCGGTGAAACAGACGAAACGGACTTGTCATCGAGAGATATTCCGGCGCAACAACTCCTGTCTACCGTTCGCAGCACGAATACAGCTGTTGTATACAGCCCCGTCTACAGCCGTGAGCGGGGCGAAGACGGCCGTATTCGATGCGGCGCCCAGCCGACGCCGCCGCAACACCTGATGAGGAGAGGGTTCGCCCCATGCCAGATTCCCGTGCCGCCCATCGCTCCGGGCGCTTGATCCGAGCGGTGGCCGCGCCCACCGCCCTCGCGCTCGCCGGCCTGTTGCTGACCGCCTGTGGCGCCAAGGACGACGCCTCGACCACCGGCTCGAACGCCGCCTCCTGCGTGGACACCTCGAAAGACTCGATCAAGGTCGGTTCGCTGCACTCCCTGTCCGGCACGATGGCCATCTCCGAGGTCACCGTCGCCAACTCGACCAAGCTGGCCGTCGACCAGATCAACGCGGCGGGCGGCGTGCTCGGCAAGAAGATCGATCTGGTGCTCGAGGACGGCGCCTCGGACCCGAAGACCTTCGCGGAGAAGGCGGAGAAGCTGATCAGCTCCGACTGCGTCGCCGCGGTGTTCGGCGGCTGGACCTCGTCGAGCCGCAAGGCGATGAAGCCGAAGTTCGAGAGCCTGAACTCGCTGCTCTACTACCCGGTCCAGTACGAGGGCCTGGAGGACAGCAAGAACATCTTCTACACCGGCGCGACCACCAACCAGCAGATCGTCCCGGCGCTGGACTATCTGAAGCAGAAGGGCATCACCTCCCTCTACCTGGTCGGCAGCGACTACGTCTTCCCGCAGACCGCCAATCGCGAGATCAAGGCGTACGCCGCCGCCAACGGCATCGAGATCAAGGGCGAGGATTACACCCCGCTCGGGTCCACCGACTTCTCCACCATCGTGAACAAGATCCGCACCGCCAAGGCCGGTGCGGTGTTCAACACCCTCAACGGCGACTCCAACGTCGCGTTCTTCCGCGAGTACAGCAACGCGGGCCTGAAGGCGGCCGACATGCCGGTGGTCTCGGTGTCCATCGCCGAGGAAGAGGTCGCAGGCATCGGCGCCCAGCACATCGCCGGGCAGCTCACCGCGTGGAACTACTACCAGACCGTCGACAACCCGGTGAACAAGAAATTCGTCGCCGACTACAAGGCCGCCTTCGGCGCCGACAAGCCCACCTCGGACCCGATGGAGGCCGCGTACGCGTCGGTCTACCTGTGGAAGAACACCGTCGAGAAGGCGAAGTCGTTCCAGGTGGCGGACATCCAGGCCGCCGCCGACGGCGTCAGCTTCGACGCCCCCGAGGGCCTGGTCACCATCGACGGCGCCAACCACCACATCACCAAGACCGCCCGGATCGGCGAGATCCGTCCCGACGGCCTCATTTACACCGTGTGGGACTCCGGCAAGGCCGTGACGCCGGACCCCTACCTGAAGTCCTACGACTGGGCCAAGGGCCTGAAGTAGTCCGCCGCTGTCCGCGGCCCAGCTACCGGTGCCCGCCCAGCGACGCAAGCGCGCGGGCGGTCACGCGGAGCGAGTAATGAGGGGGGCCGCGGACAGCAACGGACCGAGCGCCGCGAACGCTCGACATCACACAATCCGAAGAACCAGAGTTCGACTCGAAGGGGCACAACCAAACCGCACGGCCAAGCGAACCATCGGGCCGCAAGCACGCTCCCCACGCGCCCAGCGCACCGCCACCCCGACTTTCGAGCGAAGCGAGACCGAGCATTGCCCGTTCGCGGCCCGGCTCGCGTTTGCGCGGCCGCCGCGTACGCGACGAAGGAGCAAGCGGCGGCCGCGCGAACGCGAGCCACAAAGGGGCCGCGAACCCGCCGCGCGAAGGCGCGGCAATTCAACACAGGAGCCTTTCTCCCATGGAAGTTGTGATCGGACAGCTCTTCACCGGGCTGAGTCTGGGATCGATCCTCTTGCTCGCCGCGCTCGGGCTCTCGCTGACCTTCGGTCAGATGGGCGTGATCAACATGGCGCACGGCGAGTTCATCATGGCCGGTTGCTACACCACCTACGTGGTGCAGAAGGTCGTCTCGTCGGCGGGTGTCTCGCTCGTGGTCTCCCTGCTGATCGGTTTCCTCGTCGGCGGCCTGCTCGGCGCGGCGCTGGAGATGGGCCTGATCCGCTGGATGTACGACCGGCCGCTGGACACCCTGCTGGTCACCTTCGGTGTGGGGCTGGTGCTGCAACAGCTGGCCCGCGACATCTTCGGCGCGCCGGCCAAGAACGTCGTCGCGCCGGAGTGGCTCAGCGGCGGCGTCACGATCCTGGGCGCGGTGGTGCCGAAGACGCGCATCTTCATCCTCGTCCTCGCGGTCGTGGCGGTGAGCGCGCTGGCCGCGGTGCTCAAGGCGACTCCGCTCGGCCGCCGCATCCGTGCGGTGGTGCAGAATCGCGGACTGGCCGAAACCTCGGGTGTGTCCAGCCGTTTCACCGACATCAGCACGTTCTTCATCGGTTCGGGCCTGGCGGGCGTGGCCGGTGTCGCGCTCACTTTGATCGGCTCGACCAGCCCGACCATCGGCCAGAGTTACCTGATCGACGCGTTCCTAGTGGTGGTCATCGGCGGGCTCGGCCAGATCAAGGGCACGGTGATCGCGGCGTTCGCGCTCGGCCTGCTCAATTCCTACATCGAGTACTCGACCACCGCGTCCATCGCGAAGGTCGTGGTCTTCGTCGTCATCGTGATCTTCCTGCAGGTCCGCCCGCAGGGCCTGTTCACCGTCCGGACAAGGAGCCTGGCATGACCTCGCTCGTACAACGGTGGCGCGCGCGATCCTGGCTCACCACCTCGGCCGGATTCGCCGTCGCCGCGATCCTGTTGTTCGCGGTCGCGCCCGCCGTGCTCAGCGATTTCCGGCTCAACCTGCTGGCGAAGTTCCTGTGCTTCGCGATCGTCGCGGTGGGCATCGGATTGGCGTGGGGCCGCGGCGGGATGCTCACCCTCGGTCAGGGCGTGTTCTTCGGGATCGGCGCCTACATCATGGCCATGCACCTGCAGATGGCCGACGCGGCCCGGCTCGGCAACGACGTGCCGGAGTTCATGGAGATCGCGGGCATTCGGGAACTGCCGTCGTTCTGGAAGCCTTTCGCGTCGGCTCCGGTCGCGCTGCTGGGCATCCTGGTGCTGCCCGCCCTGGTCGCCGCGGCGCTCGGTTACGGCGTGTTCAAGCGGCGCGTGAAGGGCGCCTACTTCGCCATCCTCAGCCAGGCGCTGGCCGCCGCGCTGGCCATTCTGCTGACCGGCCAGCAGGCCATCGGTGGATTCACCGGCCTGTCGGACTTCCGCGCCTTCTTCGGTTTCAAGCTGTCCGACCCGGTCAACCGGCGCATGCTGTTCTTCCTCGCCGCGGGCGCGTTGCTGGTGGTGGTCGCGCTGGTGCGGCAGCTGATGCACAGCCGGTACGGCGAACTGCTCGTCGCGGTGCGCGACCAGGAGGAGCGGGTGCGCTTCCTGGGCTACGACCCGGCCAACGTGAAGATCGTCGCCTACGTGGTCGCCGCGTTCTTCGCCGGCATCGCCGGTGCGCTGTTCACTCCGATCGTCGGCATCATCTCCCCCGCCGACATCGGGGTGGTTCCGTCCATCGCGTTCCTCATCGGCGTCGCGATCGGCGGCCGGACCACCCTGCTCGGGCCGGTGCTCGGCGCGATCGGCGTGGCCTGGGCGCAGACGGCGCTTTCCGAGGAGTTCCCGTCGGGGTGGACCTATCTGCAAGGCGTGCTGTTCATCGTGGTGGTCGGTTTCGTCCCGGCGGGTCTAGCGGGACTGTGGCCGCTGCTGAAGGGCCTGCGAGACAACCGGTTCCGGCATCGCGCCACCGCGCCCGCGGTGGTGGTGGCCGAAACGCGGCCGGAACCGGCATCGGAGAAGGTGGAATCGCGATGATCGAGACGACGCACGAACCGAAGTCAGGCGGCAACGCCGGGATGTCCAGCGAGTACCTCGAGATCCGCGGCCTCTCGGTCAGTTTCGACGGTTTCAAGGCCGTCACCGAGGTGGATCTGACGGTGTTGCAGGGCGATCTGCGCTTCCTCATCGGCCCGAACGGCGCGGGCAAGACCACCCTCATCGACGCGATCACCGGGCTGGTCCCGGCGACCGGGTCGGCGCAGAAGACCGGCGTCGAACTGCTCGGCAAGAAGGTGCACCGGATCGCCCGGCTCGGCGTCGGGCGGACGTTCCAGACCGCGAGCGTGTTCGAGCAACTCAGTGTGCTGCAGAATCTCGACATCGCCGCGGGCGCGGGCCGCTCGGCGCTCACCATGCTGCGCCGCCGCAGATCGGTGCTGCCCGCGATCGAGGAGGCGTTGGAGATCACCGGTCTGGCCGAGCTGCGCGACAAGCCCGCCGGGGTGCTGGCGCACGGGCAGAAGCAGTGGCTCGAGATCGGCATGCTGCTGGTGCAGAACGCGTCGGTGCTGCTGTTGGACGAGCCGGTGGCCGGGATGAGCGCCGAGGAACGCGAGGAGACCGGGAACCTGTTGCGCCGCATCGGCGGCGACCGGGTGGTCGTGGTGGTCGAGCACGACATGGACTTCATGCGCGCCTTCGCCACCTCGGTCACCGTCCTCGCGGGCGGCAGGGTGCTCAGCGAGGGGACCGTCGAACAGGTGCAGGCGGACCCGAAAGTCCAGGAGGTCTATCTCGGCACCGCCGCGGCCGTGGGGACCGAACTGGAGGACGCTTCGACCGCGCCGAGCCCCGAGTCACCCCGGAAAGGGGATAGCGATGCTTGAACTCACCGATATCCACTCCGGTTACGGCCGCACCGAGGTGATCCACGGCGTCTCGGTGACCGTGCCGGACGACAGCGTGGTCGCCGTCATGGGACACAACGGCGCGGGGAAGACCACACTGCTGCGCACCGCGGTCGGACTGATCGGCACGAAGTCGGGGCGCATCGCGTTCGACGGCGAGACCATCACCAAACTGTCGCCGTCACGCCGGGTGCGCCGCGGGATCGCGTACGTACCGCAGGGGCAGCAGAGTTTCCCGCAACTGACCACCGCGGAGAACTTGCAGGTGGTAGCGGACGGCCGGAAACGCGGCAAGGCGCTGATCGACGAATCGCTCGATCTGTTCCCCGCGCTGCGCGAACTGCTCGGCCGCAAAGCGGGCCTGCTGTCGGGCGGCCAGCGTCAGCAACTGGCCATCGCGCGGGCGCTGATCACCGAGCCGAAGCTGCTCATCCTCGACGAGCCGACCGAGGGCATCCAGCCGTCGGTGGTCGCCGAGATCGAGCGCACCATCATCGATCTCACCCGGCGCGGCGGACTGAGCGTGCTGCTGGTCGAACAGCACATCGGCTTCGCCTTGCAGGCGGCGCAGCGCTACTACGTGCTGCGATCGGGCCGGGTGACCTCCACGGGCGCGGGTGGGGCGGACGCCGAGAGCGACGTCCGCTCGGCGATGGCGATCTGAGCGCCATGACCCGCGACAGGGGTCGGATTCCGTTGCGTGAGCAGGTGTACGACTCCTTGCGCCGGGATCTGGCCACCGGAGCCATCGTGCCGACCGAGCGGCTCGGCGAGGAACGCCTCGCCGAGGCCTACGGGGTGTCGCGCACCCCGGTGCGCGAGGCGCTGGCCCGGTTGCAGGCGGACGGAGTGGTCGAGCGGCTCTCCGACGGCCTCTACCCGTACCGGCCCCGGCTGGACGAACTGGATCACCTCTACGAGTTGCGGCTCGTGCTGGAGGCAAGGGGCATGCGGCGGGTGGGTCCGGCCGGCGAAGCGCCAGGGCACGACCTGGATCTCGTGCGCGCGGAACTCGAGACCTGGCGCGCGCTGCGCGACGACCCGCCCGAGCCGGGCCCCGCGCTGGTGGCCGCCGACGAACGGTTCCACACCACCTTGCTCGCGGCCGCGGGCAACACCGCACTCGCCGAGGCGCTCACCGCCGTGCACGTCCGGGTGCGGCCGGTGCGCACGCTGGACATGCCGACCCCGGAACGGATCGCCACGATGACCGCCGAGCACATCGCGGTCGCCGAGCACCTGGTGTCCGGTGCGGTGGACGCGGCGGCGGCCACGCTCACCGCCCATATCGACACCTCGCGCGCGCACGTGCTGGCCCGTGCCCAGCACGCGCTGCGCCTGACCAAACTGGGCCGCGCCGTGCGGGATTGACGGGTCAGCAGTTCGGCTGGAACGGATAGCAGTCGGCGGGCCGGTACGCGGGCGGCGACGGAGTCACGCTCGTCGTCGGATCGGTCACCCGGCCCGGTTGCGCCGAATCGTGCGCCAGCGCGGTGGCGATCACGCCGAGTACGAACAGCACACCGATCACGGCGATCACGACGACGGACCAACCCGCGTAGGCCTGGCTCTTCGTCGCGGAGCCGGGGGTCGGCTCGACGCGCGGCTTGGGTGTGCGCGCGATGGTGGTGACGGGCTCCGGCATGTTCTCCTCGAAGCCGGCTTCGAGCAGTTCGGCGCGGGACGGGGCGATCTGCGCCAGACCGAGCGCGCCGCACGCGCCGATCACGCGGTCCGCGGTCCAGCTGCGCGGTCCCGCGGAGAAGCCCTCCAGGTAGATGCGCAGCTCGGTCGCGTCGGTGACGTTTCCGACGACGACGTCCAAGCCCGGCCGCAGGTTCGTGCGTGCCGGGCGCACCACGGCGCCGCGGAACGGGACGAGCACGACGGCGCCGCTGATGTGCCCCGGGTCCTGCAACGCCCGCTGGAGCATGTGCTTGACCGCGTAGATGCCGTGTTCCACCCGGTCGGCGGGGCTGCCGGATTCCGCGTCGTCCAGTTCCACCGGCGCGTCACTGATCTTCCACGGCCCTTCGGCCGGAGTGCTGAGAATGCCGCTCTGCCTGCGCTGGAACCCGTGCACCTCCAGCACGGTCAGGCCACGCGGCGTCCACACCACCGCGTCGACGCGCCGATTGTCCGCCTCGAGATCGATCACGGCGAGGCCGGTCGACGGGTACGACCGCAGGCACGCGACGAATTCCTGCTCCGCGCCGGAAAGCTCCGCTCCGGGCCTGATCCTCACCAGCATCTGTTCCCCTGCCGACCTGTTGTCCACCTCTGACGCCGCGAAAGCCCACTGCGGCTGCGGCCACCCGCACCGGTACTGATGATGACGGGGTACCCGGCCGAAAACCACTCCGAAAGCAAAAGAATGGTGGCGCCCCGCACGGGATACTGCCAAGTAGGCTCTATTCTCGGTCGGCACCGACGCCGGCCGCAAAGACCACGCGGAGGTGGCAACCAGCATGGTTTCAGCGCTGCAACCACGCATCTCACCCGGACGGCTCCGGGAGCTCGGCCCGCTCAACTGGGTTGTCTGGCAAGTGCTTTCCCGTGCGGCGGGCACCGGCGACGCCCACTTGTTCAGCACGCTCGGCCGCACCCGCGGCCTGTTCCGCGGCTGGCTGCACTATTCGGGCAAGCTCATGCCCGGCGGGCGGCTGCCGCGCCACGAGTCCGAACTGGTCATCATCCGGGTCGCGCATCTGCGCGGCTGCGACTACGAGATGGACCATCACATCCGGCTCGGCAAGCGCGCCGGGGTGACGGCCGACATCCTCGAGCGGCTGCGCGAAGGGCCGGACGCGGCGGGCTGGTCGGACAAACACCGCGCGCTGCTGGCCGCGGTGGATCAACTGGTGCGGACCCGCGATCTCGACGACGACACCTGGGCGGAGCTGGCGAAGCACTACGACGAGCGCAGCCTGATCGAGATCGTCCTGCTGATCAACCAATACGACGGGCTGGCCGCCACCATCACCGCGCTGCGCATCCAGCGCGACGGCCTCTAGCGGCCGGACCCCTCGATCCGGCGCGCCAAACCGTCCAGCACCAGCGCCAGCCCGAACTCGTAGGCGTGATCGGCGCTGTAGGCCGCGTCGTACGCCTGGCCAGCGGCCGCGCCGACGCGGGCGGCGTACGGGTAGCGCTCGGTGTCGAAGACCCGCGCCAGCACCGGCGCGGCCCGTTCCCACCACTGCCCGTCGGACATGGCGCTGTCGGAGGCCGCGCGCTCGCTGTCGATGGCGATGCGGGCGACCGAGGTGACGAAGCCGAGCACGAACGTCAATGCGGCGTCCATGGCGACATCGTCGAGCCCGAGGTCGGCGAAAGCCCGCAGCTCGTGGTCGTATTTCGCGGCGAGGCCCGGCCCCAGCGGCGGCCGGGTGGTCGGCAGATAGGCCACCCAGGGATGCCGCGCCAGCATGGTTCGGTTCTCCGCCGCGATCCGGGCGACTCGCTCGCGCCAGGGCAGACCGGTGAGGTCCGCGCGCTCCATTCGCGCGTACACCGTGTCCAGCATCAGGTCGATCAGTTCGGCTTTGCCCGGCACGTAGGTGTAGGTGGCCATCGGGGTCAGGCCGAGCCGGGTGGCGACGGCGCGCATCGTGACCGCGTTGATCCCCTCCACGTCGGCGATCTCGATCGCCGCGGTGACGACCGCATCGACACTGCTGCGCTGCTTCGGCCCACGGCCGGAGCCGGGCGGAATCCGCCATAGCAGCTCCAGCGTGCGCACCGGGTCGCCCGCACCGCTGCGTTCCTTCGGCTGTCCCACGCCGCCTCCTCACCCGCTCGAAGCACCGATGGTATCGATGTGACCCAGCTCATAGTGCACCTCGGCGCAAAACTCTCTACAACATACAGTGTACTTCGTACAGAGTTACTTCGCCGAGGAGGACCATGAACATCACCGCTTCCGCCATCTCGCTCAACGTCCCCGACCCGATCGCCTCGGCGAAGTTCCTCATCGACCACCTCGGATTCGAGGAGAAGATGTCCGCCGACGGGTTCGTCTCGCTGGACCGCGACGATGCCGCACTGAACGTCATCTACCTGCGCACCGGACTGGCGAGCTTCAAACCCGAGCGCGCGGCGGGCAGCGCGGGCGAGGGCCTGCTCGTCGTCTTCGTCGTCGACGACATCGATGCCGAATACGCCCGGCTGCAAGGCGAGGGGGTACCGATCGTGACACCCATCGAAACCGAGGAGTGGGGCGAGCGGTACTTCCAGATGAGCGATCCCAACGGGATCATCATCCAACTGGTGCAGTGGATTTAGTGCTGTGTTGATTTGGCCGCGACTTCGTCGCGGCGTGTTCGCGGCCCCTTTGGGGCTCGCGTCCGAGCGGCCGCCGCTGGCGACTTCGTCGCGGACGCGGCGGCCGCTCGGACGCGAGCCGGGCCGCGAACGGCGCATGCTCGGTCTCGCTTCGCTCGAAAGACGTAGTCACGGTGCGCTGAGCGCGTCAGCAGGTGATCACACCACCTCGGGTTCGCTGCCGCCGGTCGCAGACGGTGCGCGCTCGTTCGACCCGAACGCCACACTCGCAGGCATACCAGGCTGCCGAACGACGCATGCTCGGTCTCGCTTCGCTCGAACGACGTAGTCAGTCACGGTGCGCTGAGCGCGTCAGCAGGTGATCACACCACCTCGGGTTCGCTGCCGCCGGTCGCAGACGGTGCGCGCTCGTTCGACCCGAACGCCACACTCGCAGGCATACCAGGCTGCCGAACGACGCATGCTCGGTCTCGCTTCGCTCGAAAGACGTAGTCACGGTGCGCTGAGCGCGTCAGCAGGTGATCACACCACCTCGGGTTCGCTGCCGCCGGTCGCAGACGGTGCGCGCTCGTTCGACCCGAACGCCACACTCGCAGGCATACCAGGCTGCCGAACGACGCATGCTCGGTCTTGTTTCGCTCGAAAGACGTGGTTGGGGTGCGCTGGGCGCGTGAGGCTCGCAGGTCTGACATACGGGCTTCAGGCTCGCGGCGCCGTCTGGGCGCCACCGCGACCTTGGGCGCGAAGACCGGCAGTATGTGGCTGAGCGGACCTCAGCCGAGTGCTGCCCGGAAGACGTCGACGGCGGCAGTAGCCGGTCGGCCGAGCAGTTTCTCCAGGTCCCCGGAGCGCACGTCGAGGATGCCGGTGGCGATGCCCGCGTCGGCGTCGGCGAGAGCCTCGGCGTAGGTCGCGGGCAATCCGGCTTCGATGAGTGCGGCGGCGTACTCCGCTTGCGGCAGGTTCTCGTAGCGCACCGGCTTGCCCGCGGCTTCCGAGATCGCCTGTGCCAGCTCGGCATAGGTGAGGCTCGCACCGCCCCCGAGTTCGTATACGCGGCCCGCGTGACCATCGGTGGTGAGCACTCGCGCGGCCGCCTCGGCATAGTCGGCGCGCGCGGCGCCCGCCACACGGCCCTCGCCCGCCGCTCCGTACAACACGCCCGACGCCACCGCGTGCGCGAGGCCGCCCGCGTAGTTCTCCCAGTACCAGCCGTTGCGCAGCAGCACGTGCGGCACCGCCGATTCGGCGAGCACCGCCTCGGTCGCCCTGTGCTCCTGCGCCAGGATCAGCGGGTTGTCGGTCGCGCCCGGAATGCTGGTGTAGGCGAGTAGCTCGATGCGCGTGCGTTCGGCCGCGCGAATCACGTTGGTGTGCTGGGCGACCCGCGCGCCGAACTCGTTGCCCGAGATCAACAGCACCCGGTCGACGCCGTCGAAGGCACGCTCCAGCGCGGCCGGGTCGCCGTAATCGGCCCGGCGGACGTCCGCGCCGCGGTCGGCCAGGTCGGCCGCCTTCGCGGGATCACGCACGATCGCGACGACCGGCGTGGCCGCCCGCAACAGTTCTTCCACCACGAGTCGGCCCAGTTGGCCACTGGCCCCGGTCACGGCGACGGTCATGACTACCTCCCAAGGTAGGTACAAATCCACATGCACTAACTATTCGTAAGTACTATGCATTTCGCAGCCACTGCGGTCAAGTTGAGTACGATAACGGTCATGACCACCCAGCCCACCGTCGCGGCCGACGCCGACGACCCGACGCTGGAAGCCGACGTCTTCGCCAGGAACTGCACCTCACGGCCGGTGTTGCAGAATGTCGCCAGTCGCTGGGGCACCCTGGCGCTGGTCGCGCTGCGCGAAGGTCCGTACCGGTTCAGCGCCCTGCGCAGGCGGGTCGACGGCGTGAGCGAGCGCATGTTGTCCCAGACCCTCCAGGCACTGGAACGCGACGGCATGGTGCATCGAGAGGTACTGGAGACGATTCCGCCGCGAGTCGAGTACACCCTCACGGAACTGGGCGCGGAGGTCGCCGCGCACCTCGAGGCGCTGATCCAGGTGCTGGAGACCAACATGCCGCGCGTGCGCGAGGCCCAGGCGGCCTACCACCGCGATTGAACCGCGCCCGGGAAGAGACCGGCGTCACCCGCGGTTACACGGGCATGGAACTGGCCGCCGCAGTCGATTTCGCCCGGAACCACCGCAGGTCCGTGCTCACCACGATCCGCCGCAACGGACGCCCGCAACTGTCCAATGTGCTGCACGTCGTCGGCGCCGACGGCCGCATCCGCATCTCCATCACCGCCGACCGTGCGAAGTATCACAACCTCGTGCGCGACCCGTGGGCGGCGCTGCACGTGACTCGCGAGGACTTCTTCGCCTACGCCGTACTCGAAGGCACGGTGGAACTCACCCCGGTGGCCGCCGCGCCCGACGACCCCACCGTCGACGCGCTCGTCGACTACTACCGCACCGCCAACGGCGAGCACCCCGACTGGGACGAGTACCGCGACGCGATGGTCACCGACCGTCGCGCCCTGGTGCTGTTCACACCGGCCAACGCCTACGGCATGCTCCCGGCTGCCGGTTAGCTGACCAATCCCGGTGGCGTGAACTCGCGATCCTGCTCGCGCGGCGGAGCGGATGCGCCCACCGTGCCGTCGGCCACGCGCAACGCGGTGCCGGATCACGCCGTCCAGCGCGTCGAACGCCGTCGATGACGGCCGCTCAGTCGCACACCGAAGCGGGGATCAGCGGGACATCAGATCCGACACGGTGACGAATTCGTATCCCGCGGCCCGCAATTCGGTGACGATGCGGGGGATGGCGGCGATCGACCGGTCGGCGTGCCCGTGCATCACGTGCAGCAGGACGATCGAACCGGGGCGGACCTCGCCGAGGGCCTCGGCGACGATATCGTCCGTGGTGGCGTCCGCCCGACCCGAATCGGGCTCGACGTCCCACGTCACGGTGACCCGCTCGTGCTCGGCGAGGTAGTGCGGCAGCACCCACAGCTTCTTGCCGTAGGGCGGGCGGAAGGTGATCGGGCCCGTGTACCCGGTCTTCCTGATCTCGGCGTCCGTGCCCTCCACTTCCTCGCGGACCGTGCCGGGCGTGACGAAGACCATCCGTCGATGCGTATAGGTGTGGTTGCCGATCTCGTGGCCCGCCGCGGCGATCGCCCTGCCGTGCTCGGGATGCGCGGCGAGATCGCGGCCGTTCAGATAGAAGGTGGCCGGAACCTGTGCGTCGGCAAGCACTTTCAGCACTTCCGGCGCACGATCGGACGGTCCGTCGTCCAGGGTCAGCGCGACCACCCGCGCGTCGGTGTGCACCCGGCTGACCACGTGCCCGGCCAACTGGAAGGTGCGCGCTTTCGTCAGGTAGAAGGTGCCCGTCCCCAGCAGCACCACCACGACGAGTACCGGCACACTTCCGATCAGCCACCTGCGAAACATGCACGCTGTATAGCAGATCGTCCGCGCCCACGCCGAGCGCCGACCGGCCTACCCGCGCGCAAACCCTTGCCCGACAGCACGAAAGGGCGTGCGATCGAGGATCGCACGCCCTTCTCCGGGACCGGATCAGAAGTTGATCATGTGGCCGGCCAGGCCGTGGAAGGCTTCCTGGAGGGCCTCGCTGAGCGTGGGGTGGGTGTGCACGTTACGCGTCAGCTCGTTGACCGTCAGGTCCCACTTCTGCGCGAGGGTGAGCTCGGGCAGCAGCTCCGAGACATCCGGGCCGATGAGGTGGCCGCCGATCAGCTCGCCGTACTTCGCGTCGGCGACGAGCTTGACGAAACCGGTCGGGTCGCCGAGGCCGTGCGCCTTGCCGTTGGCGGTGAACGGGAAGGTCGCGACCTTCACGTCGTAGCCCTCGTCGCGCGCCTGCTGCTCGGTCAGGCCGAAGCTGGCGACCTGCGGCTGGCAGAAGGTGGCGCGCGGCATCATCCGGTAGTCGCCCAGGGTGACGGTCTCCGCACCCGCGATGGTCTCGGCCGCGACCACACCCTGCGCCTCCGCGACGTGCGCGAGCTGCAGCTTGCCGGTGACGTCGCCGATCGCGTAGATGTGCGGCACGTTGGTGCGCATGTAGTCGTCGATCCCGATCGCGCCGCGATCGGTGACCTGCACCCCGGTGGACTCCAGGCCGTAGCCGTCGACGCGCGGCGCGAAGCCGACGGCCTGCAGCACCTTGTCGACGGTGACGGTCTCGACCGAGCCGGACTTGTTGTCCTTGATCGAAACGGTGACCTTGGCGCCGTCGTCCTCGATGGACTGCACGGCCGCACCGGTGGTGATGGTGATGCCGAGCTTCTTGTACTGCTTGGTGATCTCCTTGGAGACGTCCGCGTCCTCGTTCGGCAGCGCACGGTCGAGGAACTCGACGATGCGCACGTCGACGCCGTAGTTCTTCAGCACGTAGCCGAACTCCATGCCGATCGCGCCCGCGCCGACGATGAGGATCGAGCCGGGCAGCTCGCGGGTGAGGATCTGCTCCTCGTAGGTGACCACGTTGGCGCTGAGCTGGGTGCCGGGCAGCAGCTTGGTGACGGTGCCCGCCGCGATGATCGCGTTGTCGAACGTGACCGTCTCGGTGCCGCCCTTGGAGAGCTCGACCGAGAGCGAGTTCGGGCCGGTGAAGGTGCCCTTGCCGTCGAACTCGTCGATCTTGTTCTTCTTCATCAGGAAGTGGACGCCCTTGACCCGGCCGTCGGCGACCTTGCGGCTGCGGTCGAAGGCGACTCCGAAGTCGAAATTCACCTCACCGGAGATGCCGAAGGTCTTCGCCTCCTTGGTGAAGATGTGGGCGAGTTCGGCGTTGCGCAGCAGCGCCTTGGACGGGATGCAGCCCACGTTCAGGCACACACCGCCCCAGTATTTCTGCTCGACGATCGCTGTTCGCAGGCCGAGTTGAGCGGCGCGGATCGCGGCGACGTATCCGCCGGGACCAGCACCGAGAACGACGACATCGTAGTGGGAAGTCACGAACCGAGCCTAACTCTGTAGCGGGGAGTTCACCCACCCATCCCCCACCACAGTGAGGCGTGGGCCACACCCGGCCGGAAACTTCCAGTGAGCGGGAAGAACGGGGCGCATCCGTGGGGTTAGCATGCCCCGTGAACAGCCGCGGCGACCAGGGTTCGGCACCGTCGCCCGTCGGCGTGACCACGCCGCATTTCCTGGACGAGACCGCCTCCACGCATCTGACGCGGCTGGTGCGCGACGCCGCCCGGGCCGCGGGAGTCGGGGCCGACCGCTTGGCCGCCGTCACCGGCACCGATGACGGCGCGCTCGCCAGCGAACTGAACCGGATACCGCTGCCCTCCCTGCTCCGACTCTGGGAATTGCTCGCCGAGACGGCCACGGAGCCCGGCGCCGGGCTCGCCGTCGCCGCCGCCGCACCACTGGGCACCCTGACCACCTGGGATTACCTGGTCACCAACGGGGCGACGCTGGTGGATTCCCTGCACGCCGCCCAGCCGTATCACCGCTTGGTCACCGCGGCAGCCGAACGCTTCGACGTGAACGACGACGGCGCGCTGACCGTCGCCTTCCACACCACCGCACCGGACCCGGTGGCCACGGTGATCACCGAATACGTCCTCGCCTACTACCTGCGCCGGGCCCGCGAGGCCACCGGCCGCCCGGTGGTTCCCGAGCACGTCACCTTCAGCGGTCCCGCACCGGTCGACCACCGGGTCCTCACCGAGGCGTTCGGCACCACCCGCGTCGACTTCGGGGCACCCATCGATGCGATCACCTTCGCCGAAGCCGACGCCCGCGCGCCGCTGGTGCGCGCCGATCCCCTGCTCGCGGACCTGCTGCGCAGTCACGCCGACTTGGTGCTGGCCACCGCCCGTCCGCTCCCGGGACCGCTGGAGTCGTTCCGGATCGCGCTCGCGGCCGCGATCGTTGACGGCGAACCGTCTTTGCCCGCCGTCGCCCGCCGCCTGGCGGTGAGCACCCGTACGTTGCAGCGCCAACTGGCCGAGCGGAACACGACATGGCGCCAGGAATACGACCTCGCCCGTCACGAGCAGGCGCGCGCCTTGCTGGCCGAAAGCCGACTGACCACCGCCGCGATCGCGCGGCGGCTCGGATTCGCCGACGATCGGGCGTTACGCAAGGCGTATCACCGGTGGAGCGGATCGTCGCCGTCACGAGCGCGACAGATGTAGGGCGCAGACGGGGACCACTCGCCTGTCCCACCGGCGAAACGCGAGGTCCATTCCTCCACTCGACCGCGCGAACTCGATCGCTCGTCCCACCGGCGAACAGTGGCGCGTCCGGACCGGTTGGTGGCGGCGCCGGACCTGGGAGCGCAAGCGGAGCGCTCATAGCGTCATCGGTACCGGATCGCACCCGCGCGAATCCCGGAATCAGTCGCTCATGCAGCTTCCGGAAAGGCACCCGTCATGACCGAGACCAGCTCCCTCCCGATCACCGCGCGTGAGTTCCACCTCGCCGCACGACCGGTCGGCGTACCGACGGGCGCGAACTTCGCCCTGGTCGAACGGCCGATCCCCGACCTCGCCGACGGACAGATCCTGGTGCGCAACACCTGGATGTCCGTCGACCCGTACATGCGCGGCCGGATGGACGACCGCCCGTCCTACATTCCCCCGTTCCAGGTGGGCGCGGCCATGGAGGGCTCGGCGCTGGGCGAGGTGATCGCGTCGGCGGCCGCAGCCGTTCCGGTGGGTGCCACCGTCACCCACTTCGCCGGATGGCGCGACTACGCGGTGGTCGACGCCGCCACCGCCACACCCGTGGACACCTCGCTCGCCGCACCGCAGCACTACCTCGGCGCGCTCGGCACCACCGGCTTGACCGCGTACGCGGCGCTGACCGACGTGGCGCGGGTCGAGCCGGGTGACACCGTGTTCGTCTCCGCGGCGGCGGGCGCGGTCGGCAGCGTAGCGGGGCAGATCGCCAAGGCGCTCGGGGCGGCACGGGTCATCGGGTCGGCGGGCGGGGCGGCCAAGACGGCCCTGCTGCTCGACGAGTTCGGTTTCGACGCCGCCGTCGACTACCGGCAAGGTGATCTCGCGGGACAATTGACGGCGGCCGCTCCCGAGGGCATCAATGTGTACCTCGACAGCGTCGGCGCCGAACACCTGCGCGTCGCGGTGGAGGCCATGCGCCCCGGGGGCCGCGTCGCGCTGGTCGGCGCCATCAGCGGCTACAACGGCGTGAACGAGGTTCCTGGTCCGGACCTGTACCTGGCCGCGATCAAGGAACTTTCTCTGCGCGGCATGCTGGTCAGCAGCTATTTTCCGATCTTCGGCGAGTACATCGCCAAAGCCGCGGGCTGGCTGGCCGACGGCACCCTGCGCACCAGACATACCGTGTACGACGGTCTGGACCAGGCCCCCGCCGCCTTCCTCGGCGTGCTCTCCGGCGCCAACATCGGCAAGATGCTGGTCCGCCTGGCGTGATCACCCCTCGGCGCCCGCCCGCGCTGATCGGATTCAGGACAGTAGGCGGTCACAGATACTGGCGTCCGCGCCACGGCCATATGCCCGTTCGATATCGGAGTAATCCGGATCGACCTTGTCCAGGTAATACGGTATAAGAGCGGCCTCGACGCTGCCGCACACCCATTTCTCGCCGGTGTCGCTGTTTTCCATTGCGAAAGTGATCATGTGCCAACCGGTCGACGGGGCACCCGCCGAGGCCGTGCATTCACGCCCTTTCACGGACCCGAAGTGCGGTTCGGCGAGCGTGTACTTGCACGTATAGGTCGGCAGGGCTTGCGCCGCGGCGGTGGGTGTGGTGACCAGACCGGCGGCGGCAGCCAGCAGGATCGCGGGCAGCCCGAGGCGGAACAGGGAGGTTGTGATCATCGCGGTTCTCGTCCTGAATCGAAATCGGTAACTAGGGGAAGCGGTTCGCGCGTGCGCCGCGCGGTCAGATCGGGCGGCAGTTGCTCGCGTCCACCCCGGCGTTGAGCATCTGTTCCGCCTCGTACTGCGACATGCCCGGATGAATAGGATTGTCGAAGTACACGAACGCGCCACCGCATTCCCATTTCTCACCGGTGACGCTGTTCTCCATCCGGACGGGGTGGAAATAGATGTCGTCCAGCGGGGCGCCCGGTGACGCCGTGCACTTGCGCGCTTTCATCGAATTCAATACCACGAAGTAATGCTCGATCGGCGTGTACTTGCACGTATAAGTCGGCAGCGGGGGTTGCGCCGTGGCAGTGGGAGCGGTCACCGAACCGGCGACCGCGGCCAGCACGAGTGCGGGCAGCCCCAGCAGAGCGAGACGGGTTGTGGTCATCGAGGCTCCTGTTCGAAATCGAAATCACCGTCGATGGGAACGACTGTCGGGCATCGCGGTCCCGGTCCAGGTGAAATCCTCGAATTCACCGCCGGTTTCGCGATCACCCTCACCGATGGGCCTTAAAGGATCCTTAACGATCGGTAAAGCGATCGGCCAAATAACTCTGGCGCACAGTATCTTTCCGGTCCGCGCACGGAGGCCGCCCGAACCTGCCTATCCCTCGCCTCACTCCCGCCACACCTGCGCGGCGACTCGCCGGAAGTTCTCCCCGAATACCGCCGCCCGGTCCGCGGGGGTGAACCCGCGCCGGGCCAGCGCCTCATCGAGGCCGGGCAGGTCGGCGGCGCCGAGCAGATCCTCCGGCGGAACCCACTGCAACGGCCCCCATTTGGTGTACGCCTCGGAAAATGCCTGCGGATTCTGCCGCATTTCGGCGTTCCAGTCCTCGCCGTCGAAGGAGTAGTCCGAGCCGATCCCGATGTGCTCGATCCCGACCAGCTCGGCGCCGTACTCGATGTGCCGCGCCATCGCCTCGATCCGCTCCGCGCGCTCGCCCGCGGCATTGCGGCCCAGGAAAATGCCGACGCCGTTGATCCCGATCACGCCGCCGGTCGCCGCGCAGGCCAGCGCCTGTTCGTCGGTGATGTTACGCGGATGCTCCCAGAGGGCGGCGAAGTTCGAGTGGCTGTAGATCATCGGAACGACGCTCAACTCGGCCAGCTCCAGCCCGGTGCGCCGGGAGCAGTGCGAGCCGTCGGCGAACATCCCGACTTCGTTGAGGACGTGGACGAGGTCGCGCCCGTACCCGGTCAGGCCGGTGTCCTCGGTGTCCAGGCACCCGCAGCCCGCGGCGTTGGCGTGGTTGTAGGAGGGCAGCAGCGAGCGCACACCGAGGTCGTAGAACCGTGCGACGTTGTCCAGGTCGCCACCGAGCGGCCCGGAATCCTCCAGGTCGAACGCGAGCGCGATGACGCCGGGCGCCGCGATGTCGCCGACGCCGCGGACCAGACGAAACCGGCCGTCCGCCGCCGCTTCCCGGCGGAAACGGTCCAGCAGCGCCAGGGAGTCCGCGGTCGACTGACGGGAATAGCCGACGTTCACCGACAGGTACGATCCGGCCGGGTAGCGCGCGAGGTCGCCGATGCGCGCGGCGGGCGACAGCGGCAGGCAGCAGTGCTGTTCCCAGAGAAACGGTGGCAACCTGGGACCTCCTGGTCGGATCGATACCGGATCAGCGATCCTACTGTGCGGGCCGGACGGGCGTCGCCACGCAGCAAACCCCGAGCCGCCGCGGTCCCGCACACTGCCCGAGTTGTTCGGCTCAGCAACGGTTTTCAGCGTTCCGGCCCACGTAACGGAGCATTCCCGGCGTCCGATGCACGTTATACATCAATCCCCTGTGCCCCGAAGGCGGTGCGACCATGCGTCGCTTGCTTCTCCTGCTCTCTACCCTCGTGACATTCGCCGGTCTCTGGATCGCGCCCGCTCCCGCGTCCGCCGCCCCGGAGTGCGTCTCCGGGTGGGGTTCGATCCCCAAGGTGAGCCGAGCGCAAACGCTCGCCCCGCTGACCGGCGTGCGCGCCGGACGGCACGAATGCTTCGACCGCCTGGTCTTCGACGTCGCCGGGCCCGCGCCGGGCTACCACGTCGGCTACGTCGAGCGAGTGGTCATGGACGGCTCCGGGGCGCCCGTCCCGCTGCGCGGCGAGGCGTTCCTGAGCATCACCGTCAACGCGCCCAGCTACGACGACGAGTTCACCCCCACCTACGACCCCGCGAACCGGGCCGAACTCGCCGACGTGCGGGACTACCGCACCTTCCGTCAGGTGGCCTGGGCCGGTTCCTTCGAAGGCCAGACCACGGTGGGTCTGGGCACGCGCGCCCGGTTGCCGGTCAAGGTGCACACCCTCGACGGACCGGGCCGCGGATCGCGCGTGGTTGTCGACGTGGCACACACCTGGTAACCCCGCCGCGCGCGGCTCGGCGACAATGTGGGGATGAGCGGCGTTGAGCGGAATGTGACCGACCCCTACCTGTGGCTCGAGGAAGTGACCGACGAGCGCGCCCTGGACTGGGCCCGCGCGCACAATGCCGTCGTGCGCGCCCGGTTCACCGACTCCGATCGCTTCCGTGCGCTGGAGCGGCGCATCCTCGACATGCTCGACACCGACACGAAGATCGCCTATCCGGCGCGGCGCGGCCGGTGGCTCTACAACTTCTGGCGCGACGCCGCGCACCCGCGCGGCCTCTGGCGGCGCACCACGTTCGCCGAGTACGCCGAGGACACGCCGGACTGGGACGTGCTGATCGACCTGGACGCGGTGGCCGCCGCCGAGGAGGAGAACTGGGTGTGGGGCGGGGCCGCGGTGCTGCGCCCGGAACAGTCCCGCGCGCTGATCAGCCTGTCGCGCGGCGGTGCGGACGCGAAGGTGGTCCGCGAGTTCGACCTCGAGCGCAGAGAGTTCCTCGACCCCGCCGACGGCGGGTACTTCCTGCCCGAGGCGAAGTCGGAGATCCGCTGGATCGACATCGACTCGGTGTACGTGGGCACCGACTTCGGTCCGGGCTCGCTGACCGACTCCGGGTATCCGCGAATCGCGAAACTGTGGCACCGCGGCACCCCCTTGGCCGAGGCGAAGACCGTCTTCGAGGGCGAGCCCGGCGACGTCGCGGTCTCGGCGGGCTACGACCGCACGCCGGGGTACGAACGGCACTATGTCGGCCGCGCCACCGACTTCTTCAACGAAGAGGTCTACCTGCTGGCCGACGACGGCACGCTGCGCCATCTCGACATCCCCAGCGACGCCAGCGAATCCTGGTACAAGGACTGGCTGCTGGTGCGGCTGAAGTCGCCGTGGGAGGTCGGCGGCGCGAGCTTTCCCGCGGGTGCGCTGCTGGCCGCCGACTTCGAGAAATTCCTGGCAGGCGCACGGGATTTCGAGGTTCTCTTCACTCCGGACGCGCACACCTCGCTGCACGGCTACGGCTGGACCGAGAACCACCTGCTGCTGGTCACCCTCGAGGACGTGCAGACCAAGCTCCACGTGCTGACCCCCGGCGCGGACGGCTGGCGGCGCGAGCCACTGGCCGACACCCCGCCGATGGCGACCACCAGCGTGCTCAATCTCGACCCGCTGGAGGGCGGCGACGAGTTCATGCTCAACACCAGCGGTTTCACCACCCCGTCCACGCTGCTGGCCAGCGCGGTCGGCGGACGCACCGAGCGGCTCAAACAGGAACCCGGCTTCTTCGACGCCGACGGGATCGAGACCGAGCAGTTCTTCGCCCGGTCCGATGACGGCACGCCGGTGCCGTACTTCGTGATCCGCCATCGCGACCGCAGGGACGGTCCAGGGCCGACGGTGATGTCCGGCTACGGCGGCTTCGAAGTGTCGCGCACCCCCGCCTACAGCGGAGCCTCGGGCATGGGCTGGCTGGAGCGCGGCGGAACCTGGGTGATGACGAACATCCGCGGCGGCGGCGAGTACGGCCCGCAGTGGCACACCTCGGTCCAGAAGGCCAACCGGCACAAGGTGTACGAGGACTTCTCCTCGATCGCCAAGGATCTCGTCGTGCGCGGTATCACCACCGCCGACCAGCTCGGCGCGGTCGGGGGCAGCAACGGCGGGCTGCTGATGGGCGTGATGCTGACCCGCTACCCGGAACTGTTCGGTGCGCTCGTCTGCCAGGTGCCGCTGCTGGACATGAAGCGCTACCACCTGCTGCTGGCAGGCGCGTCGTGGATGGCCGAGTACGGCGACCCCGACAAGCCGGAGGAGTGGGAGTACATCAGCGCGTACTCCCCCTACCAGAACGCTCGCGCCGACCGCGCCTACCCGCCGATCCTGCTCACCACCTCGACCAGGGACGACCGGGTGCATCCCGGCCACGCCCGCAAGATGGCGGCACTGCTGGAAGAACAGGGCCACGAGTTCTGGTACCACGAGAACATCGAAGGCGGCCACGGCGGCGCGGCGGACAACAAGCAGTCGGCGTTCCAGGCGGCGCTGATCTACGAGTTCTTCACCCAGATGCTGATCGAGCGGCGCGCCTGACCGGTGGGCGCACCGCCGGTACGGCCTAACGGTCGCGCAACCACTTCTCGATCTGGTCGACCGTGCTGCCGTACTGCCGGATCCAGCCGTTGTGGCCCAGCGGTTCCGGTTGGCGCCAGCGCGTCACCTCGGCGTTGGGCAGTTTCTCCAGCAGGTGCTCGGCGGAGCTGGGCGGGGTGAGGTCGTCGCCGGTCATCGTGATGGACAGCACCGGAAGCCGCAGCCGCGCGATGCGCTCCTCGTAGTCGATGTCCGCGCCGACCGGCACGAACCGGCCGGTGCGCGCCAGCCGGGCCCAGTCCGAGATCAGCACCTTGGATTGGCGGCCGAAACCCATCGTGACCCGGTCGCCGGGCCAGAAGCCCGCCAGGTTGGCGGTCAGCGACATCGCGGCGGTGCCCACCAGCATGCCCGGCCCCGAAAGTCCCGGATAGCCACGGTAATACGGGGTTCCGGACGCGATCAGGATCAGCCCGCCCAGCCTGCCCCGGATGCGGGCGGCGTACATGACCCCGAGCTGTCCGCCCATGCTGTGCCCGAGCAGGTACGGCGTGCTGTCCGGGAACTGCTCGCGGACCACCTCGAAGATCGCCGGGAAATCCACCGAGACCAGCTCGTGGTAGCCGAAAGTACTGGCGGCGCTCGGCTTCGGCCTGCTGTCGCCGTTGCCGCGCATCTCGCCGATGGCCACGTCGAACCCGCGCGCCGCCAGGGCCGAGGCGAACAGTTCGTAGTAGCCGGCAGGCACGCCGAGCCCGGGGACGATCACCAGCACCGGACGCGGTGCGTCCGGGGTGACCGCATGCCGGTGCGCGCCCTCGGCGGGGACCAAACGTACCGGAACCGTGGTGCCGTCCGGCATCTGGATCGGAACTGTCTGCATCCCCGCACGCTACCGCGCACCCGGCCCCCGGGCCCGCAGGCCGGAACGCTATGCGCGAACCGCGCCGATGATCACCCTGCTCAGCACTCGGATCACGTCGTCGAGCGGCGGGCGCGGGTCCGCGCCGCTCCACGAGTCCACCACGTAGTTGACCGCGCCGATGATGGCGAGCATCCGCATCTCGTAGTCGCCGGTGGGGATCTCGCCGTGCAACGCCGCGTCCTCGGCGGCGCCGGCCAGCAGCGAACCCCATTCCCGGCGCACCGCGAGGCGGAACTTCTCCACCTTCGGGCCCGCGCCGACCACTTCGACCAGGGCGACGCGCGCTTTGCGTGGATCGGATCCGATGGATTCGACGTAGGCGCGCACGGCGGCGTCGATGACGTCCAGCGACTTGGCGCCGGACTGAGCGTCCAGCGCCTGCTTCACGGCGTCCCGCGACTCCCGGTCGATCTGCTCGTAGAGCTCTAGGAGTAGGGACTCGCGACCGGTGAATTCCTCGTAGAACTGCCGCGAGGACAGTCCGGCGTCCTTGCAGATGGCGCCGACCGAACTATTGGCGTAGCCGTCTCGTGCGAAGACCGTCAGGCCTGACTCCAGAAAACGCGCACGCCGCTGACGCTGCCGGTCCTCGACGGGTTGCCCGGCATACATTCGACCCGTATTCGCATCCTGTGACATCGGGGCAGACAATACAGAAGGGCCCGAACGCATCGTCATGGATCGGGCCCTTCGTTACAACCCTCGGCCGAACACGAGTTAGCCGAAAGTTGGCTGAGCAGTTGCTACCTCATTGATCGGTCGCCGAGCCGAGGCCCGGCGACCATAGTAGTTTGCGCACAAGCACGCCCATCAGCGAATGGAGCATCCGACTACTCCGATCTGTCCGTAGAACATTCCTTGTCACTGGCTATTTGCCGGAACAGACGATACCTAGCAGCGTCACGATTGCGGGCAATTTTAGAGGGAATCTGTAGAATTTTTTGTTTCCATTCCGATTAGTCGGTTACGGCAGATTCGCCCGCTCTGCCGGATCGGTCAGGAATTCCGGCAGAGCGGCCACCGAATCGATCACATGATCCGGCGCCCGGTCGGCCGAGGCGAGAACCGCGGGCCGGAATTTGCCGGTGCGCACCAGAACCCCGGTCAACCCGGCGTCCTGCGCCGCGAGCACATCCGAGTACAGGTCGTCGCCGATCATCATGACCTGCGCCGGCTCCAGCCGCATCAGCGCCGCGGCGGTCCGGAAACCGGACGCCGCAGGCTTGCCGACCACCTCGATGCGCGCATTGCCCGCCGCCTCCAGGCCGGGCAGGTACACGCCCGCGTCGATCCGAAGCCCCTCGGCCGTCGCCCAGGTCAGTCCGCTGTGCATGGCGACCACCGGCACACCGTCCAGCATCAGTGCCACCACGCGGCTCAGCGCCGAATGGGTGAATTCCGGTCCCGCGCCACCGATCACGACCACGCCAGGATGATCGGCGTCGAGCGTCAAACCGGTGAGGTCCGCCTCGATGTCACCGTGATTGAGCACCCAGACGGCGGCGTCCGGGTAGCGACCGCGCACGAACTCGGCGGTGAGTCGTGCGGCGGTGACGATCTCGGCGGGGTCCACTTCGATGCCTGCGTCGCACAGGCGTTGCGCGATCTCGGCACAGGTGCGCGAAGTGGTGTTGGTCAGGAAGGCCCGGCGCAGTCCGCGCTCGCCGATCCGGCGCACCGCGGCGGCGGCGCCCGGAATCTCCTGCCAAGAGGTCACCAGGACGCCGTCGATGTCGTAGAGCACGCCTCGGATCCGACCGCGGTCAGGCATGGGTTCAGCGTACGGCCGAGGCGCGGACCCGGCTAAGCGGCCGGATCGGGACGGATCGAGTCCAGCCGGTCGGCACACCGAGTGAGCAACTCCCGCAACGTGGCTCGCTCGGCGGCGGTGAACTCTTCGGCCAAGGCGCGTTCGACGCGGATCGCGCGCACGTCCGCGTCGCGCATGAGCGCCGCGCCCTTGTCGGTCAGCGTGGTCTCCAAGACGTTCTTGTGCCATGGATGCGGTGTGCGCTCGATGAGGCCGCGGTCCTGCAGATTGCCCAGCACGGTGTTCATCGACGGCGGGGTGACACCGCAGAGCCGCGCCAACGCGGCGGCCGAGATCCCGGGGTTCTCGGCCAGGAACAGCAGCGCGGCGTACTGCGGGACGGTGACGCCCGCCGGCTTCAACGCGGCGTTCTTGGCCACGGCGAGGGACTGCTCGGCACGTTTGAGATACGAGCCGATCCGTTCGGCGGCGGGCATCGACGTCATATGCGCATGGTATCCGCCCGTCATCTTGTTCGAGCCTTGATTGTTATAAGAGTTCTAATATAACTTCTTACACACAGCTCCATGTGAATACATTTGATTGCATAACCCCGAAGAGGTGTCCGATGTCCCCCACCCTGTCCCGCCGCCTGCTGTCGAGCCTGGCCGCCGGAAGCGCCTGCCTCACACTCGTAGCCTGTGGCACGAGCCACCCGCCGGGCGCCGCTGTCCACACCGTCTACGAACTGCCGGGCGACCGCGTCTACCCCGAGGGCATCGCGGTGGACGCGCGCACCGGAGACAGCTACGTCGGCTCCTACGCCACCGGGGCGGTCTACCGTGCGACCCCGGACGCCCAGCGAGCCGAGGTCTTCCTGCCCGAAGGCGCCAACAACCACAAGACCGCCAACGGCTTGAAGGTCGACGCGGCCGGTCGGCTCTGGGTCACCGACTCGACCACCGGGGTCGCGGTATACGACATCGCGACGCGCGCCCTGCTCGCCGACTTCACGGTGCCCGGCGCCGAACCCCGCTTCGTGAACGATCTCGCCATCACGCCGGACGGCACCGCCTACCTCACCGACAGCACGCGAGCGGTCGTCTATCGCGTCACCCCGGACCAACTGGCCGCCGCGCGGGCACAAGGCGGGCACGGCGAGCTGACCCCGCGATTCGACCTGCGCTCCGCGCTACCGCCGATCGGGCCGGGCGAGTTCAGCCTCAACGGCATCGTCGCCGATCCCGCGGGCCGCTATCTGCTCACGGTCGACATGCCGCGCGGCGACCTGTACCGCATCGCCTTGACCGAAGACGCGAACCCGGTCGGCAAAGTCACCCTGCGCGGCGGCGATCTGCGGCAGGGCGACGGACTCGAACTGCGCGACGGCACCCTCTGGGCCGCGCACAACACCACCAACACGATCAGCCGCTGGACCCTCTCCGACGAGGGCGCCACCGCGACGCTCGCCCAGCAGCGCACCGACGAAAAGCTCGCCATCCCCACCACCCTGGCCCGCGCCGGTGACCGCACCCTGATCGTCTCCTCCCAATTCGACAAGGGCGGTCCGATGGGGCCGGGCACCCCGAACACGCCGTTCGCCGTCGTCACCCTCGACGGAATCTGACGCCGAAACGCCGGAAGCCGGCCCACCTCGCGGTGGACCGGCTTCCGGTTCGAACTGTGCTGCCTGGTGGCCGGACTCAGAAGTCCATGCCGCCCATGCCACCGGTCGGGTCGCCTGCGGGAGCGGCGGCCTTCTCCGGCTTGTCGGCGACAACGGCCTCCGTGGTCAGGAACAGGGCCGCGATCGAGGCCGCGTTCTGCAGCGCCGAACGGGTGACCTTGACCGGGTCGGCGACGCCGGCGGCCAGCAGGTCCTCGTACTCGCCCGAGTCGGCGTTCAGGCCGTGACCCGCGGGCAGGTTCGACACCTTCTCGGCGACCACGCCGGGCTCGAGGCCCGCGTTGAACGCGATCTGCTTCAGCGGAGCCGACAGCGCCACCTTCACGATGTTCGCGCCGGTGGCCTCGTCACCGGAGAGCTTCAGCTCGTCCAGCGCCGGAGCCGACTGCAGCAGGGCCACGCCACCACCGGCGACGATGCCCTCCTCGACGGCCGCCTTCGCGTTGCGAACGGCGTCCTCGATGCGGTGCTTGCGCTCCTTGAGCTCCACCTCGGTGGCCGCGCCCGCCTTGATCACCGCGACGCCGCCGGCCAGCTTGGCCAGCCGCTCCTGCAGCTTCTCCCGGTCGTAGTCCGAGTCGGAGTTCTCGATCTCGCCGCGGATCTGCTGCACCCGGCCCTTGATGGCCTCCGGGTCGCCCGCGCCCTCGACGATGGTGGTCTCGTCCTTGGTGACGACGACCTTGCGCGCCTGGCCGAGCAGCTCGAGGCCCGCGTTCTCCAGCGACAGGCCAACCTCTTCGGTGATGACCTCGCCACCGGTCAGGATGCCGATGTCGGCCAGCTGCGCCTTACGACGATCGCCGAAGCCGGGGGCCTTGACCGCGACCGACTTGAAGGTGCCGCGGATCTTGTTCACGACCAGGGTCGACAGGGCCTCGCCCTCGACGTCCTCGGCGATGATCAGCAGCGGCTTGCCGGCCTGGATGACCTTCTCCAGCAGCGGCAGCAGGTCCTTGACGGTGGAGACCTTCGAGCCGACCAGCAGGATGTACGGGTCCTCGAGGACCGCTTCCTGACGCTCCGGGTCGGTGACGAAGTAGCCGGAGATGTACCCCTTGTCGAAGCGCATACCCTCGGTCAGCTCCAGCTGGAGGCCGAAGGTGTTGCTCTCCTCGACGGTGATGACGCCTTCCTTGCCGACCTTGTCCATGGCCTCGGCGATCAGCTCACCGATGGACGCGTCGCCTGCCGAGATACCGGCGGTGGCGGCGATCTGCTCCTTGGTCTCGACCTCCTTGGCGGTGTCGAGCAGCTTGGCGGTGACGGCCTCGACGGCCTTCTCGATGCCACGCTTCAGGCCGAGCGGGTTCGCGCCGGCCGCGACGTTGCGCAGGCCCTCGCGCACCAGCGCCTGGGCGAGCACGGTCGCGGTGGTGGTGCCGTCGCCCGCGACGTCGTCGGTCTTCTTGGCGACTTCCTTGACCAGCTCGGCGCCGATCTTCTCGTACGGGTCCTCCAGCTCGATCTCCTTGGCGATGGACACACCATCGTTGGTGATCGTGGGGGCGCCCCACTTCTTTTCCAGGACAACGTTGCGACCCTTGGGGCCCAGCGTCACCTTGACCGCGTCGGCGAGGCTGTTGAGGCCCCGCTCGAGGCCGCGGCGGGCCTCTTCGTCATACGCAATTGTCTTGGCCATGGCGTTGTTGAGATCCTCCATGTGTATGGCTGACACACAGGACGACCGCCGGTTGGGTCGCCCCAGTTACGCTGGCCAGGTTCGGTGCCCGCGACGGACGACCGAGGGTGTCTACGGAACCCGGCCTCACCGTCCCGACCTGGCACTCACAGGTCGAGAGTGCCAAGAGCATTTTTAGCACTCAGGGGTGGCGAGTGCAAGGTCCGCCCACCCTAGTGGCGGTCGTCGAAACGAAACAGCAGCGCGATGATGGCGTCCTCGCGGCGTTTCTCCTGTGTGCGCGGCTCGCCGTCCTCGGTGACGAGTTCGGCGTCGCGCAGCAGCAGCTCCGCCTCCACCCGCATGATGGCGCGAATGAACGGCGGGGCGACCTCGGGCGGCAAGTTGCCGTTCACCACGGTGCCACCGTCCGGCTGGGACTCGGTGGAAACATACGAAAGCGCGCGCAGCAGATCCGCGCGCCGTTCCCCCGCTATTAGGTCGGAATCGATGTCATCCGCCATTGCTATAGCTTAGCCGCCAGCGGTTCCCATCTTCGGGCCGACGATTCGCCGCACCCGGCTCGAGCGACGAAACCGCAGGTGATCGGGCTCCCGCACCGGCGTCCGCGGACTCGACAGCGCGCCGCCGCGCCCCTCGGGGCGTAGATTCCGACTGGACCATGATCGATCCCAGCCCGGAAGGGGACGCAGGGTGGCCGACCTGCCGTTCGATTCGCTGTACCGGCACGGCTTCGCCCGGGTGGCGGTCGCGGTGCCCCGGCTGCGGGTGGCCGACCCCGCCTACAACGTGGAGCAGACCGTGGAACTGGCCGCGCAGGCCGCGGCGGACGGCGCGGTGCTGACGGTGTTCCCCGAGCTGGGCTTGTCCTCGTACACCGCCGACGACCTGTTCCACCAGGACGCGCTGGACGCCGCGGTCGACGCGGCGATCGAGCGCGTGGTGGCGGCGAGCACGGACATCGACACGGTGCTCGTGGTGGGCGCCCCGGTACGGGCGCAGGGCCGGTTGTTCAACTGCGCGATCGCCGTCTGCCGCGGCCTCGTGCTCGGCGTGGCGCCGAAGAGCTACCTGCCGAACTATCGCGAGTTCTACGAGAAGCGCCAGTTCGCGGCGGCGCGGGAGGTGCTGGAGGATCACGTCACGGTGGCCGGGCACCGCGCGCCGTTCGGGTCCGATCTGCTGTTCCGCGCGAACAATCTGGACGATTTCGTCTTCCACCTGGAGATTTGCGAGGACGGGTGGGTACCGCTGCCGCCCAGCGGGTTCGCCGCGCTGGCCGGGGCGACCGTGCTGGTCAACCTGTCCGCGAGCAACATCGTGATCGGGAAGGCCGACTACCGGCGGTCGCTGTGCACCTCCCATTCGGCGCGCTATCTCGCCGCGTATCTGTACTCCGCGGCGGGGCACGGCGAGTCCACCACCGACCTCGCCTGGGACGGGCAAGCGCTGATCTGCGAGAACGGTGACCTGCTCGCGGAGGGCGAGCGGTTCTGCGATCATCCCCAACTGGTCACCGCCGACCTGGACCTGCGCCGCCTCGCCGCCGATCGCCTGCGCACCACCGGCTTCGCCGACAATGTGCACGACCACCGGGAACGCCTGGTCACGATGCGGCGCATCGACGTGCGGCTGCCCATCCCCGAGGCCACGATCGGGCTGCGCCGCGAGATCGAGCGCTTCCCCTACGTTCCCGCCGACCCGGCTGTGCGCAACGAGCGCTGCGCCGAGGTGCACCACATCCAGGTCGAGGGCCTGAGCACGCGTTTGCGCGCCACCGGGCTCGAGCGCGTGGTGCTCGGGGTGTCCGGCGGGCTCGACTCCACCCAGGCGCTGATCGTGGCGGCCAAGGCGATGGATCGGCTCGGCCTGCCGCGGTCGAACGTGCTGGCCTACACCATGCCCGGCTTCGCGACCAGCACCAGGACCAGAACCGACGCCCACCGCCTGATGGCCGCCCTCGGCGTCACGGCGCACGAGATCGACATCCGCCCCTCGGCCACCCAGATGCTGCGCGACCTCGGCCATCCGGCCGCCGACGGCGCGCCGGTGTACGACATCACCTACGAGAACGTGCAGGCGGGCGAGCGCACCTCGCATCTGTTCCGGCTGGCCAACCTGCACGGCGCGCTGGTGGTCGGCACCGGCGACCTCAGCGAACTCGCGCTGGGCTGGTGCACGTTCGGCGTCGGCGACCACATGGCGCACTACGGCGTCAACGCCTCGGTGCCCAAGACGCTGATCAAGTACTTGATCGCCTGGGCGGTGGACACCGAGCAGTTCGGCCCCGAAGCGGGTGCGGTGCTGTCGTCGATCCTGCGCACCGAGATCTCCCCGGAACTCGTTCCCCACGCCGATTCCGCCGCGCCGGGGCAGAGTTCGGAGGCCACCGTCGGCCCGTACGAGTTGCAGGACTTCCACCTCTACTACGTGCTGCGCTTCGGCTACCTGCCCAGCCGCGTCGCCTACCTGGCCAGGCACGCGTGGTCGGATCCCGCGACCGGCCGCTGGCCCGACCTCGTCCCCGCCGACCAGCGCAACGCCTACGACCTCGCGACGATCAAGCACTGGCTCGGTGAGTTCCTGCTGCGCTTCGTGCAGACCAGTCAGTTCAAGCGTTCGACGCTGCCGAACGCGCCGAAGGTCGGCTCCGGCGGTTCGCTCTCCCCGCGCGGCGATTGGCGTGCGCCCAGCGACGCTTCGGCGGCGGCCTGGCTGGCGGAACTCGCCCGCAACGTGCCCGATGCCTGAGCCGTCCTGACCGGGCGACGCCCTCGCGTACGTCCGGATGCGCCGTGCCTATGGTGACTGGGTGAGTGAGAAACCCGGCTGGGATGCCATCGATACGGCATTGCGGCCGCTGTACGGCGATATCGAGCCCTTCCACTGGGCGTCCGACCACCCGTGGTCCCTCGGCGGCGCGGACCCGCTCGACGGGATCAGCGCCTACCCCCGCACCGACCCGGTGCCGCACTGGCACTACGTCAGCTACGGGATGACCGAGCTGTACGAGAAGGAATGGGACAACCCGGCGGAGTCCGGCTGGGGCTTCGAATTCACCTTCCGGTTGGCGCGCGAGCCCGGCGACACCGAACCGCCCGTGTGGCCGGCGAACTTCGTGCAGAACCTCGCCCGTTACGTCTTCCAGTCCGGCAAGTGGTTCGAACCGGGGCACACCATCAAAGCCAACGGGCCGATCGCGGCGGGCCACGCGGACTGCACCAATCATGCCGTCTGCTTCACGACCGACCCGGAGTTGGGCGCCATCGACAGCCCGCACGGCCGCGTGGTGTTCCTGCAGGCCGTCGGGCTGACCATGCCGGAGTACCGGGCAGCCCAGGGCGGACGCGGCCTCGCGCTGCTCGCCGAGCTGAAACCGCGACTACCCCTGTACATCACCGACATCCATCGCGCGCCTTTGGTCGCCGAGCCGAAGCCGGAGGCCCGGTGGCCGCGGTGGGGCGGCGGCCTGGCCGGGCGGGCGTGATCAGGCTGCCTGCACCACCTTTCGTCCGGACGCAGCGGCGCGGCGTGGTCCGGGGATCCCGGCTCCCCGGGTGCGCAAAGCCCGGCGCCGCCGTGCCCGTGCGGCCCGTGCACCGCGCAACCCGTTGACCACATTGCGAATACGGTGCATCCGGGACAGGCCGATCACCAGCAAGGCCACCGCCAGAGCGATTCCCGCGCGGAACTTTCCGCCGTTCATCGCGGAATCAGGGTTTCTCCGGCGTGATGGACGCGAGCAGCTCGACCAGATGCGTTTCGGCATTCGCCTTGTCGACACCCAGATCGCTGAGCAGGCCCGCGCCGTTCTCCTGCTCCAGCAGCGCGAGCAGGATGTGCTCCGTGCCGACGTAGTTGTGCCCCAGCCGCAGCGCCTCGCGGAAGGTCAGCTCGAGGACTTTCTTGGCCTCCGCGCCGAACGGGATCAGCGCGGGGATGTCCTCTTCGCTCGGCGGCAGGGACGCGGAGGCGGCGGCGGCGAGCACGTCTACGGCGACGCCCTGATCGAGCAGTTCGCGCACCGCGAGCCCCTCCGGTTGGGAGAGCAGGCCCAGCACCAGGTGTCCCAGGGCGATCTCCCGATTGCCCGTCGTCCGCGCGGCCTCCTGCGCCGCCACCACGACCGCCCGCGCGCGGGGGGTGAAACGAGCGAACCCCGTATTCGGGTCCATGGCCGCCGCTGCGGCCGGATCGGGCACTTTGGGCACGAATCGCTTCTGCGCGGCCTGCTTGGTGACGCCCATGCTGGCCCCGATGTCGGTCCACGAGGCGCCCGAGCGCCGAGCCTGGTCGACGAAGTGGCCGATCAGGTGGTCGGCCACTTCGCCGAGGTGATCCCCCACGACCACGGCGTCGGACAGCTGCTCGAGCACGTTGTCGGGACGGGCTTTCTTGATGCCGTCGATCAGGTCGTCGAGGCGGAATTGTGAAGTCATGCGTCAACGATAGGTTGACGATGCGCGATCGTCAACTGTTGGTTGACGATACTTCAGGGGCGCGCCGACCAGGCCGCGCTCCGCACGATGCGCTCCTTCACCCACGCCGCCGTCCGCCCGGTCAGCACCATCCGGGCGGGTGCGTCGTCGGCCTGCACGGCTTGGACCACCCCGTCCCGGCGACCCAGGCTGAGGCACTGGAGCACATACCGGAATCGGAACTCTTCCGGCTCACGGCCACGCATCCGGGCGACCACGGCATCGGCCGCGTGCTTGCCGGTGGGCAGCGCCGTGGCGCACGCCATGCGCAGATCACGACCGCCCGGCCCGGCCACGACGGCCGCGTCCCCCGCGGCGTAGATGTCCGGATGCGACACCGAACGCAGGGTGGCGTCGGTCAGCACCCGGCCGTCGGGATCCACCGCCAGGCCGGACCGGGCGGCGAGGTCGGGCACGCGGAAACCGGTGGTCCACACCGTCATCGCGGACTCGACCAGCGACCCGTCGGCCAAGCGCGGGCCCTCGGGCGAAACCTCGATCACCTTGGCGCCGGAGCGGATCTCCACCCCGAGACGCTCCAGCGTCCGCCGGATGTGCGCCTGCGCCCGCGCCGACAGCCAGGCGCCCGGCTCATCCGACCCGAGCAGCAGCACCCGAGTGCCCGGATGCGATTCGGCCAGTTCCGCCGCCAGTTCGATGCCGGTCGCCCCTGGCCCGACGACCGCCACCGGTCCGTCCGGCGTGGGCAGCGCGTTCACGTCCTCCAGCGTCGCCACCGAGTAGGCGTGTTCGGCGACGCCGGGGACGCTCTCGACATCGGCGATGCTGCCGAGGGCGTAGATCAGGCTGTCGTACTCGAGAGCTGGGGCCGCGTCCAGCACCACGCGCTTTCCGGCCGTATCGATGTCCGTCGCCCTGGCGTTCACGAAGTCGATGTGCTTGCCCTCCAGCGCTTCCCGCAGATCCCAGGTGGGAATGCGCTGCCCGGACGCCTGCTGGTGCAGCCGCACCCGCTCGACGAACGACGTATGGGCGTCCACCACGGTGATCCGCGCGTCCCGCGCCGTGCGAGCGAGCCTGCGGGCGGCCGCAAGCCCCGCGTACCCCGCGCCGAGAACGACGATTCGATGCTGTCCGGTCATGATGTGGCTCCTTTCGATCGGCCATCACCCTTCAGACCGGACAGGCCCCCGGAACCTGACAGACCACAGTCGTGAAGCGCGTCACAGGGGGCGGCGACGCCGCTCCGGCAGCGCGCCGACCTCGCCGTCCGACCCGGTGGACCGGGCGAGATACGACAGCTTCTCCGGATTGACGATCAACCGCAGCGCGGTGACCACTCCGTCGGCCATATCGATACCCACCACGACCAGCGGCGCGCCGTCCACCCGCGCGACCGCGGCGGGGGCGCCGTTGACCTCTTCCACCAGCAGCCGCATCCCGGGCACCTCCCAGCGCAGCAGGCCCGCCAGGTAGCGCGCCACCTGCTTCGCGCCGAGCACCGGCCGCCGCGCCGCGTTGACCCGGCCGCCGCCGTCGGCGGTCGCGCTCGCGTCGGCGGCGAGCATCCGCTCCAGCGCCTCGATGTCGCCGTCGCGCGCCGCCTTCAGGAACCGCTCGACCAGTTCGTTGGCGTGCTCGGCCGGGAAACCGAAGCGGGCCCGGCCTTCTCGCACGCGCTGGCCCGCCCGGCGGAAGATCTGCTGGGAGTTCGTCTCGGTCACGTCGAGCATGTCGGCGATCTCGCGGTGGGCGTAGCCGAAGGCCTCGCGCAGCACGAAGACGGCGCGTTCGACCGGGGTGAGCCGCTCCAGCGCGGCCAGCAGCGCCAGCGAGACCAGTTCGCGCTCCTCGACGGTCTCCAGCGGGCCGAGTTCGCCGCGCGCGGTCGGCACCGGCTCGGGCAGCCACGGCCCGACGTAGGTCTCCCGCCTGGCCCGCGCCGAAACCAACCAGTTGCGGCACAGATTCGTCAGGGCGGTGGTCAACCAGGCTTCGGCGGAACGGATTTGGGCGCGGTCGGCGCCGTCCCAGCGCAGATAGGTCTCCTGCACCGCGTCCTCGGCCTCGGTGGCCGAGCCGAGCATCCGGTAGGCGAGCGCGAAAAGCCGCGGTCGATGCCCCTCGAATTCCCGCAATTCGTCCGGCTCCATAGCCACCTTCCTCCACCCCGGCCGACGGCTACGACCGTACCGCTCCCTGCCGACCGCGCGGGAGTGCCGGTGCGCCGATCCGGTCACACGGCGAAGGTGACGACTCCGATCCGCCGAGCCCGCCGCTAGCGCTCGGCGCCCGGCGGCGGATGACCGTTCTGGCGCTGCTTCGCCCCAGGTCGGCGCAGGCGCAGCCGCGCCGACGAGCCGCGAATGGCCGGTCGCCGGATCGCGGGCAGCCGCCGGGAGGCCCGGCGTTGCGCCCGCCGCTCGGCGGGTTTGTGCGTCCAGGTCTCCGGGCGCGCGGCCACCCAGCGCTGGGAATGCCAGGCGAACGGAATATGACCCAGGTACAGCGCGACCAGCACCAGCAGCAGCACGATCGGGTAGGTGACCAGCGCCGCCGCGGCCAGCGCGACCAGCACCAGCAGCCCCGCCGCGGCCTGCGGCGCCACCGACACCGACTTCATGGCCAGCGTCGGGATGGTGCTGACGCACAGCGCGGCCGCGAACACCGTCCACGCCGCGACTTCGTAGAAGCCGACCCACCAGCCGTCGCCGAACTGCACCAGCAGCGCCACCGGCACCATCGCGATGAGCGCACCCGCCGGAGCGGGCACGCCGACGAAGTACTCCCGCGCCCAGTCCGGCCGGGTGTCGTCGTCCATCAGGGTGTTGAACCGGGCCAGGCGCAGCACGATGCTCACCGCGAACAGCAGCGCGACGATCCAGCCCACGCTGTTGCTGCTGAGCAGGGTCACGTACAGGACGAGCGCGGGCGCGACGCCGAAGGAGATGGCATCCGACAGCGAATCCAGCTCGGCGCCCATCTTCGTGGTGGCGTCGAGCATCCTGGCCAGCCTGCCGTCGAGGGTGTCCAGCACGGCCGCGGCGCCGATCATGGCCAGCGCGATGCCGAGCTTGCCGTCGAGGCCGAATTTCACCGCCGACAGCCCGGCGCACAGCGCCAGGATGGTGACGATGCTGGGCAGCAGCCGGACGCTCCGCCTGCGGCGCCGCTGGGTGGGTACCGCCGCTTCCATCACGAGTCGGCGGTTGCGCCGAGCACGGCGAGCACGGTCTCACCGCCGATGGTGCGCTGACCGGGCTGCACGAGTAGTTCGGTGCCCGGGGGGAAGTACGTGTCGACTCGCGAGCCGAAGCGGATCAGGCCGTAGGTGTCGCCGATGGTCAGCACGTCGCCGACCTGGGCGTCGCAGACGATGCGCCGCGCGAGCAGCCCGGCGATCTGCACCACGACGATCCGGCTGCCCTCCGGCGTCTCCAGCACCATGGTGTTGCGCTCGTTCACCGAGCTCGCCTCGGGCAGGTCCGCGGAACGGAACTGGCCGGGCTGGTGCAGCACCGTGCGCACGATGCCGGAGACCGGCGTGCGCTGCACGTGGACGTCGAGCACGGACAGGAAGATGCTGACCCGGGGCAGCGGCTCGTCGCCGAGACCCAGCTCGGCCGGGGGAGCGGCGGTGTCGACCAAGGCGATCTCGCCGTCGGCGGGGGCGACCACGACGCCCGGCCGGTTCGGCGGCACGCGATGCGGATGACGGAAGAAGGTCGCGCACGCCGCCGCGGCGAACAAACCCATGCGCCGCACCCAGGTGCGCTTGCCGCCGACGACGGCGACCGCCAAGGGTGCGGCGACGAACGGGAGCCCGGCGGGATGCAACGGAGGGATCGTGTTGCGGACCAGGTCGACGACGTGGCCGACTCCGGTGCGTTCAGGCGTGCCGGGCGGGGTGGGACGGCGGGCCACAGGCTCCTCTTTCGTGCTCGATGCAAACGGGTTGCGCCTCCTCAACGATAGGACGGGCGCAAGCGTTCACACCTTACGGGAAAGGAGCCCGTGGCACGCGGGGTCAGGACCGCACTCGTGCGCCGGTGACCAGTCGCACCAGGAACAACAGGATGACGGCACCGCCCAGGCAGGTGAAGAAGCTGAACCAGAGGCCGCCGCCCTCGACGTCGACGCCGAGCAGCTTGAGCAGGAACCCACCGAGCAGACCGCCGATCACGCCGACCACGATGTTCAGCAGAATGCCCTGCTGAGCGTCCGTCTTCATGAACTTGCTGGCGATCCATCCGGCCAGACCGCCGATGATGATCCATCCGATAATCCCGAGACCGAGCATGGTGTCCTCGCATCCTAGTTGGGCCACGCCTCGTGCAGCAGTGGCGTGCGTGGACGAGATACCCACCGATTGTCGGAATACGCGCGGCGAATGAGCGACTTTCGGGCTAATATGAGGAAGCCTCATGTCTATCCACCGATGGACAGGGGCTGATGAGGACCGATTTCGTTGCTTCGGGGAACACCCGGCGGCGCCGCCGCAGGTACATAGGAGACGCAGATGGCTGCTCGAATCGCCCAGACCACGGGGGCTGAGCACACGGCGCTTCTCGGGCTCGGCGTTTACCGCCCTGCTCGAGTGGTCACCAATGACGAGGTGGCAGGTCCGATCAACTCCAGTGACGAGTGGATCCGCACCAGGTCGGGCATCAGGACCAGGCGGTTCGCCGACGAATCGGAGACGATTCAGAGCATGAGCGTCGCCGCCGCGCGCGGCGCGCTGGAGTCTTCGGGTATCGCGGTCGACCAGGTCGATTGCGTGATCGTTGCTACCTCGACCCATCTGTTGCTGACCCCGGCCGCCGCCCCGCGCATCGCCACCGAACTCGGCATGAACGGCGCCGCCGCCTTCGACGTCTCGGCCGGCTGCGCGGGCTTCTGCCACTCGATCGCGCTGGCGTCGGATCTGGTTCGGGCCGGTACCGCCGCGCATGTGCTCGTGATCGGCGTGGAGAAACTCACGAACACGGTGAACCCGACCGACCGCTCCACCGCCTTCCTTTTCGCCGACGGCGCGGGCGCGGTGATCGTGGGCCCCTCCGACGAGCCGGGCATCGGCCCCACCGTGTGGGGCTCGGACGGCACCCAGCACCACGCCATCCGGCAGGACAAGGACTGGATGGAGTACTTCCACGAGATCGACGAGAAGGGCTTGGACGCGGTGCGGCCCTATCTGGCCATGGAAGGCACCGCGGTGTTCCGCTGGGCCGCGCACTCGCTGGAGAAGGTGTGCCGCGACGCCATCGACCGGGCGGGCCTGTCCCCCGACGACCTGGACGCGATGATCCCGCACCAGGCCAACGGCCGGATCATCGAGATCATGGCCCGGGTGCTGAAGCTGCCCGAGCACTGCGCGCTCGCCAACGACATCGAGGAGGCGGGTAACACTTCGGCCGCCTCGATCCCGCTGGCCATGGAGGCGTTGCTGCGCAAGGGTGAGTCGAAGCCGGGCGATACGGCGCTGCTCATCGCGTTCGGCGCAGGCCTCTCCTACGCGGCGCAGGTCGTGAGCCTGCCCGACTGGAAGTAACTCCACGCTCGCCGCGGTGCCGGTCACGGCCTCCCGTGACACCGCCGCGGCGAGCGTCGCGTGACTTGCGCGACCCGCGGCGAACGGGTCACCGCACGGCGCTCAGGCGCGCGCCTCGACCGCCTTCTTGATCTTGCCCAGCGTCTCGTTCATGCCGCGCACCAGCACCTCCTCGAACGACGTCTCGCCACCGAGCACGGCGTCGATCGCCTTCCGGGAGAACCAGCTGGTGCCGTTGGGCACGTCCCGCCGCTCGATCAGGCGCGTGCCGGACTCGGTCGGCTCCAGGGTGTAGCTCCATACCGTCCGGTTCTCGTTGATCCGGAAGGCGAACGCCCGGTTCGGCTCGACCCGCACGATGCGCCCGGTGGTCGGCCAGTACTTCTTGCCGTCCCGGTTGAAGTTGATCGTCCAGGTGCCCGCCTTCAGGGCGCCGAGCGCCGTCATGCGCACGCACTGTGGGCTGAACTCCGGCATCCGCTTCAGATCGGAGACCACCGCCCACACCCGCTCCGGGGGCGCGGCGATGTCGATGGTGGCTTCGAGATTCTTCGGCAACGCTGCCTCCGGGGTACGAGCGACGGACCGATGGCCGGTTGTCCGAACGCGGGTGGACTTTGCGCGCACATTCTAGACAGAACGACAGTTGCGTCACATTTTCGCTACCGCCGCAGCGGCCGCTGTAATGCGCGGCGCACAATCGCAGATAGATCAAGCACAGACACTGCCTCCAACTTTCGGCGTCAAACGTGAGGTGATCGGCCGTGAAACTGCGCTCCCTGCTGCATAGGCGACCCGCCGACCGGGTTCCGCTACTGCCCGCCATCGAGCCCGAGGACGGGCGAAGATTCCGCGGCACGACGGCATTACCGCGCACCGCCCGCGCGGCCGCGCAGGAAGAACGACTGGAGCGCCTGCTCACTCCGCGTGAGCTCGATCTCGTCCGGCACCATCGGCTCTGAGCCCTGGGCGAACGCCCACGACAGACCGCACCGACAGGCTCCATACTCGTCAGGTGAGTTCACCCGCTGCTACGAAACCGGCCATCCTGAGCGTCGATGACGATCCGGGCGTTTCCCGTGCGGTCGTGCGCGACCTGCGCCGCCGGTACGGCGCCGATTACCGGATTCTGCGCGCGGAATCGGGTGCGCAGGCGCTGGAGGCGCTGCGCGAGATGAAGCTGCGCGGCCAGCCGGTCGCGGTGTTGATCGCCGACTATCGGATGCCGGGCATGGACGGCATCGAATTCCTGGAGCAGGCGATGGACCTGCACCCCTACGCGCGCCGCGTGCTGCTGACCGCCTATGCCGACACGAACGCGGCGATCGACGCGATCAATGTCGTCGACTTGGACCATTACCTGCTCAAGCCGTGGGACCCGCCGGAGGAGAAGCTCTACCCGGTGCTGGACGGCCTGCTGGAGGCCTGGCGTGGCAGCGAGCATCGGCCGGTCACCGAGACCAAGGTGATCGGCAATCGCTGGTCGCCGCGGTCGTCGCAGGTGCGCGAGTTCCTGGCGCGCAACCAGCTGCCCTACCGGTGGTACCTGGCCGACGAGCCCGAGGGCGCGCGCCTGCTGGAGGCGGCGGGGGCCGACCCGGAGCGATGTCCGGTGGTGATCACCTCGGCCGGGGAGGCGCTCGTGCAGCCCTCCGACAGCGAACTGGCCCAGAACGTCGGCCTGACCGTCGCTCCGGCGGGCGAGTTCTACGACCTGATCGTGGTCGGCGGCGGTCCCGCCGGTCTCGGCGCGGCGGTCTACGGCGCGTCCGAGGGGCTGCGCACCGTGCTCGTGGAGCGCACCGCGACCGGCGGGCAGGCCGGGCAGAGTTCGCGCATCGAGAACTACCTCGGCTTCCCCGACGGCCTTTCCGGCGCCCAGCTGGCCGATCGGGCGCGGCGGCAGGCCGCGAAATTCGGCGCCGAGGTGGTCACCACGCGCGAGGTGGTGGCGCTGGAGGTCAACGGGTCCGCCCGCACCGTGCGGTTCGCCGACGGCGGCAGCCTGTGCGCGCACACCGTGATCATCGCGACCGGCGTCGACTATCGCCGCCACCCGGCGCCGGGCGTCGACGACTTCACCGGGCGCGGTGTGTACTACGGCTCGGCCATGACCGAGGCGTCCGAATGCGCCGATCGCGAGGTCTACATCGTGGGCGGCGCGAACTCCGCGGGACAGGCCGCGGTGTTCCTGTCCCGCCACGCGCGCACCGTGCACCTGCTGGTCCGGGCGGATTCGCTGGAGCAGTCCATGTCGCACTACCTGATCCAGCAGATCGCGCAGATCGGCAATATCGAGGTGCACACCAACACCGAGGTGGTCGCCGCCGACGGCGACGATCACCTGCAACAGATCGTGCTGCGCGACAACCGGACCGGCGCCGAGGAGAAGGCCGACGCCGAGCGGCTGTTCCTGTTCATCGGCGCCGCGCCGCAGACCGAGTGGCTCGACAGCGTCGTCTTGCGCGACGAAGCGGGTTACGTGCTCGCCGGGCCGGACCTGATGGTCGACGGCGCCCGCCCCGCGGGCTGGGAGCTGTCCCGGCCACCGCACCATCTGGAGACGAGCGTGCCCGGTGTGTTCGTGGCGGGCGACGTGCACGCCGAGTCGGCCAAGCGCGTCGCCTCCGCCGTCGGGGAGGGCGCGATGGCCGTCATGCTCGTCCACCGTTATCTCGCGTGACCAGGAGGCCGCAATGACTTCGAACCAGACCGCGGGCCGCAGCAGCAGAACGGTGTGCGACCCCGCCGAGCTGCGCACCCTGTTCCTGTTCGAGAAGCTGAACGACGAGCAGCTGGAATGGCTGTGCGCCGACGGCCGGATCGAGACCATCGAACCCGGCCTCGTCTTCCGCGAGGGCGACCCGGCCACCTGCTTCTACGTGCTGATGGACGGCGAGGTGGTGCTCACCAAGCAGTCCGCGGGCGCGGAGATCGAGCTGGTCCGCACCGAGCACCACGGCTCCTACGCGGGCGCCTGGATGTCCTACATCGGCGACAAGGTCGACCAGACCTACAGCGGCTCGATGTACGTGACGCGGCCGTCGCGGTTCTACGTGCTGGACGCCGAGGTCTTCGCCCGGATGATGCACGAGTGGTTCCCGATGGCCGTGCACCTGCTGGAGGGCGTGTTCTTCGGCAACCGCAACACCAACGCGCGCATCGGTGAGCGCGAACGGCTGCTCGCGCTCGGTTCGCTGTCGGCGGGCCTGACCCACGAGTTGAACAATCCGGCCGCCGCCGCGGTGCGCGCCACCGCGGGCTTGCGCGAACGGGTCGCGGGCATGCGGCACAAGCTGGCGATGATGGCGGAGGGCAAGTTCGATCCGTCGTCGCTGGGGGCGTTGGTGCGCATGCAGGAAGAGGCGGCCGCACAGGTCGCGAAGGCGCCGGAACTCTCGCCGATGGAGGCAGCCGACCGCGAGGACATGCTCGGGGAATGGCTGGAGGAGCACGGCATCGCCGACGCCTGGAACCTCGCGCCGAACTTCGTGCAGGCCGGATTCGACACCGACTGGCTGGAACGGGTGGCCGCCACCCTGGAGGGCGCTCCGGAGCAGGTGTTCCAGGGCGCCATTCGCTGGCTGAACTACACCATCGAGACCGAACTGCTGATGAACGAGATCGGTGACTCGACCACGCGCATCTCCTCGCTGGTCGGCGCCGCGAAGCAGTACTCGCAGATGGACCGGGCGCCGTTCCAGGTGGTCGACATCCACGAACTGCTCGACAGCACGCTGGTGATGCTCAGCCGCAAGATCGGCGACGGGGTGCGCGTGGTGAAAGAGTACGACCGCACCCTGCCGCAGGTGCCCTGCTACGCCGCCGAACTCAACCAGGTGTGGACCAACCTGATCGACAACGCGGTGTACGCGATGAACGGCGCAGGCACCTTGAGCATCCGCACCAGGCTCGAGAAGGACTGCGCGGTCGTGGAGATCGGCGACACCGGTCCCGGCATCGCGCCGGAGGCGCGCAACCGGATCTTCGAACCGTTCTTCACCACCAAGCCGATGGGCGAGGGCACCGGCCTCGGACTGGACATCTCGTTCCGCATCGTGGTCAACAAGCACAACGGCGACATCCGGGTGGACTCCGAGCCGGGCGACACCAGGTTCACCGTCTGGCTGCCGCTGCACCGCCCCGAACAGGAGCAGCTCGACGGCGCCACTCCCGCGAACACGGAAGGACAGTCATGACCGAGGAAATCGCGGGCATCGATCCCGCCGTGCCGCCCAGCGGCCCCGGCTGCGCGGAGTGCGAGCAGAACTCGGGGTGGTGGGTGCACCTGCGCCGCTGCGCCCAGTGCGGGCATGTCGGCTGCTGCGACACCTCCCCCGCGCAGCACGCGACCGGGCACGCGAAGAGCACCGGTCACCCGTTCATCCAGAGTTTCGAGCCGGGCGAGGACTGGTACTACAACTTCGAGACCGCGCAGATGTACACCGAAGGGCCGGAGCTGGCGCCGCCGCACAGTCATCCGGCTGATCAGGGCGTGCCCGGCCCGCGCGGACGCGTTCCCGCGGATTGGCGGGCACACATCCACTGATCCCCGGACAACCGGTACGCTGCTGCGAACGCCGGGGCCTCCGGCGCCACGATCCACCCGGGGAAAGCACGGTATGAAACGAACTTCCGCCATCGTCCTGGCCGTCGGGACGGTGGGTTTCCTGCTGGCAGGCTGCGGCGGAGCGGACGAGTCCACCGACGCGAACGGTTTGCGCAAGGGCTCCGCGAGCACGACCGCGTCCGCCTCGGCCGCGCGCACCACGACCGCTCCCGGCACCGCGACGCCGGACACCCCGGCGGACACGGACGCCCCGACCACGACGAAGCAGAGCGACGCCGCGCTCGGGCCTGCGTCCAGCACCACCTGCGGTGAGTTCCGGAAACTGGACACCGACGGTGAGAAGGCGCTGATCGAGCAGATCCTCGCGGAGAACCCCGGCGGCCGGTTCGAGGGCAGCCCGAACGTCGCGCTGGGCACGGCCAAGCTGGTGTGCCTGTCGCCGAGCGTCGCCGACACCTCGGTCGCGATCGCCGCGGGAATCGTGGCGAAATAGCCCGGCGATCCGGTTCGACCGGCCCCGGAACGACGAACCGTGACCGATGGCGGGCCTGCGCGGCAGAATGGCACAGTGGCAGAACTGGCACTCACCGCCCGCTTGAATCCCTCCGCCGCCGACGCCCGGCGCGGGGTGGTCCGGCTGCATCCGGAGGCGCTGACCGCACTGGGATTGCGGGAGTGGGACGGCATCATGCTGGTCGGCTCACGCCGCACGGCCGCGGTGGTCGGCGTAGCGCGCCAGGGCACGCCGGCCGGGGTCGCCCTGCTCGATGACGTCACGCTGTCCAATGCCGGATTGCGCGAAGACGCCACCGTGGTGATTTCCCCCGCGACGGTCTACGGCGCGAAACAGATCACGGTGAGCGGCTCGGTGCACGCCACCCGGACGATTCCGGCCGCGACCTTGCGGCAGGCGCTGCTCGGGAAGGTCGTCACGGTCGGCGACGCGGTCTCGCTGTTGCCGCGCGACCTGGGCCCGGACATCAGCTCCACGGCGGCCACCCAGGCGTTGTCGCGCACCTTCGGCATCGCCTGGACCACGGAGTTGCTCACCGTCACCGGCACCGATCCGCGCGGGCCGGTGAGCGTGCAGCCGAATACCGCCGTCGTCTGGGGCGCGGGAGCGGTCGCCGCGCGCGACGCCGCCGATCTCGCCTCGGCCGGAACACCGATCCCGGTGGGCGAGGCCTCGCGCGGCGCCATCGAAGCGGCCGTCTTCGACACGGCCGCGGGCACCAACGGCGCCACGATGGGCCGGATCGCGGCGAGCGGGGACGCCACCGCGCGCATCTCGGTCGAAGACCTGGCCGGCGCGCGCAGCCAGGCCGCGAAGCTCGCCGAGTGGCTCAGCCTCGCCTTGGACGAGCCCGAATTGCTGCGCACGCTCGGCGCACGTCCGCACCTCGGCGTGTTGATCACCGGCCCGGCCGGGGTCGGCAAAGCGACGCTGGCCCGCTCGGTCGCGGCGCCGCGGCGGGTGGTCGAGTTGGACGGCCCCAGCATCGGCGCGGCCGAGAGCGGCGCGCGGCTGCGCGTGGTCGCCGAGGCGGTGGCCGATATCGGCTGCGGCAAGGGCGGTGTCCTGCTGATCACCGACATCGACGCACTGCTGCCCGCTGCCGCCGAGCCGGTCGCCACGCTGATCCTCGACCAGTTGCGCGCGGCGATCGCCGAACCCGGCGTCGCGTTCCTCGCCACCACGGCGCACCCCGCCGGGATCGACCAGCGGCTGCGGGCGCCGGACCTGTGCGATCGCGAACTCGCGCTGCCGCTGCCCTCCGCCGCGGTGCGCGCGGCGCTGCTGGAGCAGTTGCTGCGCCGGGTGCCGACCGCCGAGTTGGAACTCGACGAGATCGCCGCCCGCACCCCGGGGTTCGTGGTGTCGGATCTGGCGGCGCTGTGCCGGGAGGCGGCGCTGCGCGCGGCGTCGCGGGCCAGGGAGCAGGGCGAGCCACAGCTCACCCAACCCGACCTGCTCGGCGCGCTCGAGGTGATCCGGCCGCTGTCGCGCTCGGGCATGGAGGAACTCGCCATCGGCAGCCTGGGCCTGGACGACGTCGGCGACATGGCGGAGACCAAGCAGGCACTGACCGAGGCGGTGCTGTGGCCGCTGCGGCACCCGGACTCCTTCGCCCGCCTCGGCATCGAGCCGCCGCGCGGAGTGCTGCTCTACGGCCCGCCCGGCTGCGGCAAGACCTTCCTGGTGCGCGCGCTGGCCGGCAGCGGTCAGCTCAGCGTGCACGCGGTCAAGGGCGCCGAACTGCTGGACCGGTGGGTCGGCTCGTCCGAGCGCGCGGTGCGCGAATTGTTCCAGCGGGCGCGCGATTCCGCGCCGTCGCTGATCTTCCTGGACGAGGTGGACGCGCTGGCCCCGCGCCGCGGCCAGAGCACCGACTCCGGTGTCGGCGACCGGGTGGTCGCGGCACTGCTCACCGAACTCGACGGCGTGGAACCGCTGCGTGACGTGGTGGTGCTCGGCGCGACCAACCGGCCGGAGCTGATCGACCCGGCGCTGCTGCGGCCGGGCAGGCTGGAACGCCTGGTGTTCGTTCCGCCGCCGGACGCCCTCGCCCGGCGGGAGATCCTGCGCACGGCGGGCCGCGCGGTGCCGCTGGCCGACGATGTCGACCTGGACGCGCTCGCCGAGGAGCTCGACGGCTACTCCGCCGCGGACTGCGCGGCACTGCTGCGCGAGTCCGCGCTCGCGGCGATGCGCCGGGACGTGCACGCGGCCGACGTCACCGCGGCCGACGTGCTGGCCGCCCAGGCGGTGGTGCGGCCCTCGCTCGACCCGTCGCAGATCGACACGCTGCGCCGGTACGCCGACAGTCGCGGCTAGCGGAGGACGAAACTCCAGCCAATCTTCAGCAATTCGCCTTGAGCCGCAACTTTCCCGTTGGAGACATTTAAAGGCGAATTCCTGGCAATCACCAGATCGCGCGCGCACCACGGGTATGTTCGACAATCGTGCGCAGGGTCAGGGTCGGCGAGATCGTCGACGCGACCACGGCCTTCACCGGAGCCGCGGTCGCGGGCGTCACGCTGTTCCTGCCGGTCACCGTCGGAGCGCACGGCCAGTCCACGTCGTACCGGATCGCCGGCCTGCTCAACAGCGTGCCGCGCAGCGCGGCGCTGGGGGTGATCGTCGCCGTGGCGGTCGCCGTGCTGGTCACCACCACCACGCGGCCGCTGACCGGGTGGGCGACGGCGACGGCCGCCGCCGCGGCGCAGCTGGCCAACCACTTCGCCGGACGTCAGGTGTCGACGGCCGAGATGCTCACCACGCAGAACTACATCGACTCGGTGTGCGCCGCGGCGCTGCTCGGCGGGCTGGGGGCCGTCGCGCTGCGCCGCCCGCTGCCCGGCGCGGCGTTCGCGGTGGGCGGCGTCGGGTTCTTCGGCTTCGGCGACCTGGCGGAACTGCTGAACATCAACGCGGACGCGTACGCCGTGCTGGAGACCCCGACGCGGTGGATGATCGGCGCGGCGCTGGCCCTGCTGGTGATCAGCACCTTGCACAACTGGAGGCGCACCGAGGAGCCGAAGACGCCGCGGATGGCGATCGCGCTGCCGGTGGCGCCGATCCTCGCCGCGATGGTGCTCGCGCTGGTGGTCCTGGCAGGCACCGAGTGGCTGGGCCGCCAGTACAGCAAGCTGCCCGCCGAGAGTCACGCGGTCGAGATCGGGATCGTGGTCGCCGCGACGATCGTCAGCGCGACCGCCGCGGCCATGCTGCTGCCCGGCCGCGACGGCACCGGCGTATACCTGGCCGTGAGCCTCACCGCGGCCGTCGACGCCGTGGGTTACGCGGTCCGGCCCGGCTGGACCTCCGCGGTGCTGATCGCCCTGACCGCGGCCGGAGTCGCCATCGGCGCCCGCATGCCATCGGCCGCCCTCGCCATCCTGCTGCTGGCGGGCATCGCGATCTTCGCCATCGTCACCTCGACCTCCGCGGGTACCGCCGCCTTCGCGGTGATCAGCGGCGTCATCGCGTTGACAGCGGGGTACTGCTGCGGCACGGCGCGACCGCACTACGCGCCCAGCGGCGTCCTCGCGATCACCACGCTCTACCTCCCCTCGGCGGTCTCGGTGATGCCGGACAAGTTCAAGGACTGGCGCGAGGACGTGGCGGTACACGACACGACGCCGGGACGGACCGCGCTCGCCATCATCATCGGCAGCGCCGTCGGACTGGTCGTGCTGCGCAAATTCCGGCCGCGCAGCAAGCGTCGAGCAAAAGGGCAAACCGAAAGCGAATCATTAGCGGATATATAGCCGCCAGCTCGTAAGTATGGCGGCCGCCATACCTCTTCCGCGAAAAATTCGGGCTTTACGTAGGATTGTCCCGAACACCCCGCCGCCCCTACCCGACGGAGTGAGGTTTGCTCGTAATCCTGCTCGCCCATGCCGCGGCCGCCTTGACGGCACCGCTGTGGGTGCGGGCACTGGGGCGCAACGCTTTCTACCTGCTGGCTCTGGTGCCGCTCGGCTGTCTCGGCTGGGTGATCGCGAATTGGTCCGAGCCGCAGCGAGTTCACCTGACCTGGGCTCCGAGCATCGCGCTGAACGTCGATCTGCGTTTCGACCCGCTCGCTGCGGTGCTGTGCGCGCTCGTGCTGGGCATCGGAGCGCTGGTCCTGGTGTACTGCGCCGGATACTTCGACGAAGACGAGCCCCGGCTCGGCGTATTCGCCGCCGAGCTGGTCGCGTTCGCCGGCGTGATGTTCGGCCTGGTCACCAGTGACAACATGGTGCTGCTCTACGTGTTCTGGGAAGCGACGACGGTGCTGTCGTTCCTGCTGATCGGGCACAACGCCGAGCAGGCGGCCAGCCGGAGGTCCGCGATCCAGGCGCTGCTGGTGACCGGCGCGGGCGGATTGGCGATGCTGGCCGGGATCGTCGTGCTCGGCACGGCGAACGGCAGCTATCTGCTGTCGGATCTGCTGGCGGCCCAGCCGCCGAGCGGGGTCGCGGTCGATGTCGCGGTCGCGCTGCTGCTGGTGGGCGCGCTGACCAAATCCGCGGTGGTGCCCCTGCATTTCTGGCTGCCCGGCGCGATGGCCGCGCCGACGCCGGTGAGCGCCTACCTGCACGCCGCGGCCATGGTGAAGGCCGGCGTGTACCTGATCGCCCGGCTCGCGCCGGTGTTCGCGCAGAACCCGGTGTGGCATCCGCTGGTGCTCACCCTCGGCCTGGCCTCGATGCTGCTGGCCGGGCTGCGCTCCCTGCAGGTCGTGGACCTGAAACTGGTGCTCGCCTTCGGCACCGTGAGCCAGCTGGGTTTCCTGATCGTGCTGGTCGGCATCGGCACGCCCGCGGCCGCGCTGGCGGGCGTGACGATGATCGTCGCGCACGCGCTGTTCAAAGCATGCCTGTTCCTGGTGGTCGGGATCATCGATCACGGTGCGGGAACCCGCGATCTACGCCGGCTGTCCGGTCTCGGCCGCCGGGCTCCGGTGCTGTACGGCACCGCGATCATCGCCGCGCTCAGCATGGCCGGTATCCCGCCGCTGCTCGGTTTCGTCGGCAAGGAGAGCGCGCTGAGCGCGGTGATGGACGCGGACGTGCTCACCGCGCCCGTACGCGGCGCGGTGCTGGCCTGCGTCGTGCTCGGTTCGATGCTGACGGTCGCTTACAGCATCCGGTTCGTCCAGGGCGCCTTCGCCGACAAGGGTGTCGAAGCGGAGCCCGGTCCCGGGGCCGCACCGTTGGCCCACCACCCGAGCGAAGTACCCATCGCCTCGGAGCAGCCGGAATCCGACGGTCACCGGCGCTGGCACCCGCCGGGCGCTCTTTTCCTGGCGGCGCCGGTGCTTCTCGCCGTCGCGAGCCTGGTGGCCGGTCTGGCGCCGTCCTGGCTCGACACTCGGTTGCGCCCCTATGCCGAAACGCTCACCGGCTCGCCGGCTTCGCATCTCGCGCTGTGGCACGGATTCACCCCTGCCCTGGCCGTGACGCTGCTGATCGTGGCCGTGGGCGTCCTGCTGTACCGGCTGCGCGACCGCTTCCCGGAATCGGCGCGACCGCGCCTGGGCAACGCCGACCGCGCCTACGACGCCACGCTGCGCGCGATGGACACCCTCTCCCTGCGGATGACCGGCGCCGTGCAGCGCGGGTCCTTGCCGCTGAGTCAGGCCGCGATCCTGGTCACGCTGATCGTCCTGCCGACCGGCCTGCTCGCCATCGGCACCCGCACCGGAGTCACGCTGCGCCTGTGGGATTCGCCTCTGCAACTGGCCATCGGCGCGATCATGGCGGTGACCGCCATCGCCGCGACGGTGCTGCGCAACCGATTGGCGAGCGTGCTGGTCGTCGGAGTGACCGGGTATGGCAGCGGTGTGATCTTCGCGCTGCACGGGGCGCCCGATCTGGCCCTCACCCAATTCCTGGTCGAGACACTGACGCTGGTGATCTTCGTCCTCGTCCTGCGCGCCTTCCCCGCGCGGATCGAGGCTCGCCGCAGGACCGCGTTCAAAGTGCGCAGGGCGCTGCTGGCCATGGCGACGGGGACGGTGGTCGCGGTCCTGGCCGGATTCGCCGTCGCGGCCCGTACCGCCGAACCCGTCTGGCCGCTGATCCCCGAGGCCGCCTACGCGTTCGGCGGCGGCAAGAACGCCGTCAACGTCCTGCTCGTCGACCTGCGGGCATGGGACACCCTCGGTGAGATCTCGGTGCTCGTCGTCGCCGCGACCGGCGTGGCCTCATTGGTGTTCCGCAGCAGGCGTTTCGGCAGCGCGCCACGAGCGGCGGACTCGCCCGACTACGATCCGGCGCTGGTGAGCTGGCTGCCCGCGGGCCGGTTGGTCGACCGGGCCGAGCGGTCGATGGTCCTGCAGATCACCACGCGCCTGGTGTTCCCCACCATCATGGTGCTGTCGGTCTACTTCTTCTTCTCCGGCCACAACGCTCCCGGCGGCGGATTCGCGGGCGGGCTCACCGCCGGGCTCGCGCTGACCCTGCGCTATCTCGCCGGTGGCCGCTACGAACTGGGCGAGGCGCTGCCCGTCGACGCGGGCCATGTGCTCGGTGCGGGGCTGCTGCTGGCGGCGGGCACCGCGGTGTCCTCGCTGCTGCTGGGCGCGCCGCCGCTGTCCTCGGCGATCATCGAGGTTTCGCTGCCGGTGGTCGGGCATATCAAGGTGGTCACCGCGCTGCTGTTCGATCTCGGCGTCTATCTCATCGTGGTCGGCCTGGTGCTGGACGTGCTGCGCAGCCTCGGCGCACGGCTGGACAGCGAACTGGCCGACACCGAGGCCACTTCCGCGAAGGACGGTTCCGGCGCATGACGGCCAATCTGACCTTGCTGGTGGTGATCGGCGTCCTGGTCGCCTGCGGCGTCTATCTGATCCTGGAACGCGCGGTATCGAAGATGCTGCTCGGGCTGATCCTGTTCGGCAACGCGGTGAACCTGCTGATCCTCACCGCGGGCGGCGGCGACGGCGAGCCGCCCATCCGGGGCGCCGCAGAGACCGAGGAGATGGCCGACCCGCTCGCGCAGGCGATGGTGCTCACCGCGATCGTGATCACCATGGGCATCGCGGCATTCGTGCTCGCCCTCGCCTACCGCGCCTACATGCTCACCACCAGCGACGACGTCGCGAACGACGAGGAAGACGCGGAGGTCGCCCGGCGGCGGGCCGGAGAGGACCCGGAGACGTGAATTCCGCTCCCGGCCTGCTGCCGAACCTCATACCGCTGCCGGTGCTCGTTCCGCTGCTCGGCGCCGCGGGCACGCTCGTGTTCGGCCGCAGACCCCGCATCCAGAACGCGGTCAGCGTCGGCGCGCTGGCCTGCGTGGTGGTGATCTGCGCTCTGCTGCTGTTCCTGGTCGATCGGGACGGCACCACCGCGTTGCAGGTCGGCAACTGGGCGGCCCCGATCGGCATCACGCTGGTGGTGGACCGGCTCTCGGCGGCGATGCTGCTCGTCTCGTCCATCGTGTTGCTGTCGGTCGCGCTCTACGGCGCGGGTCAGAACATCCGCGACGGCGACGAGCGGCAGCCGACCTCCATCTACCGGCCCACGTATCTCGTGCTGACCGCCGGTGTCTCGGCCGCCTTCCTGGCCGGTGACCTGTTCAACCTCTTCGTGGGTTTCGAGATCCTGCTCGCGGCGTCGTTCGTGCTGCTCACCGTGGGCGCGACCACCGAACGCATCCGCGCGGGCGTGGCGTACGTGATGGTCTCCATGGTCTCGTCGCTGATCTTCCTCACCGGCATCGGGCTGACCTACGCGGCCACCGGGACGCTGAATCTCGCCCACCTCGCGGTGCGGTTCGGCGCCGTGCCGGAGGGCACCCGCACGGCCGTCTTCGCGGTGCTGCTGGTGGCGTTCGGCATCAAGGCCGCCGTGTTCCCGCTGTCGAACTGGCTGCCCGACTCCTATCCGACCGCCCCGGCCCCGGTGACCGCCGTGTTCGCGGGACTGCTCACCAAAGTCGGCGTCTACGCGATCATCCGGACGCACTCGCTGCTGTTCCCCGACGGCGGCTTCGACTCGGTGCTGCTGGTGTGCGGCCTGCTCACCATGCTCGTGGGCATCCTCGGCGCGATCGCGCAGAGCGATATCCGCCGTCTGCTGTCGTTCACACTGGTCAGCCACATCGGATACATGGTGTTCGGGGTCGGGCTGGCCAACGCGGCCGGGCTGGCGGGCGCGGTGTTCTACGTGGCCCACCACATCCTGGTGCAGACCGCGCTGTTCCTGGTGGCCGGACTGATCGAGCGGCAAGCCGGGTCGACCTCGCTGCGCCGGTTGGGCGGGCTCGCCGCGGCCAGCCCGCTGCTGGCCGTGCTGTTCTTAATCCCCGCGCTCAACCTCGGTGGCATTCCCCCGTTCTCGGGGTTCGTCGGCAAGGTGGCGCTGCTGCAGGCGGGCGCCGAGCAGGGCAGTGTGCTGGCCTGGGTGTTGGTGGGCGGCGCTGTGCTCACCAGCCTGCTCACCCTCTACACCGTCGCCCGGGTATGGAGCAAAGCGTTCTGGCGACCGCGCGAAGACGCGCCCGAGGGACATCTCACCGCGGCGAAGCCGCCGACGCTGATCGAGGACACGACCGACGTGCACTACGACGAACGCACCGATCCCGGCCGGATGCCGCCGCTGATGGTGCTGTCCACCGCGGCGCTCGTCGCGGTCGGCCTGTGTCTGTCGGTGCTGGCCGGTCCGATCCTCGCGATCGCCGACCGGGCGGCGATCGACCTGCGCGATCCCGGCGTGTACATCGGTGCGGTGCTCGGCGGCTCACCCGAGCACCCGGGAGGTTCGCGATGAGCGCCGAGCGGACCGGGCGGGGATGGCGACGCGACACGGTGGTCCGGGTCGGCATCCTGGTGTGGCTCACCGTCGTCTGGCTGGCCCTGTGGGGCGATCTCAGCCTCGCGAACCTGCTGGGCGGGCTGCTGGTCGGCGCGCTGATCATGGTGGCGCTGCCGCTGCCGCGGGTGCCGGTGACCGGGCGGCTGAATCCGCTTCCGCTGCTGGAACTGATCGTGGTGAGCGCCTATTACGCGCTGGAGTCGAGTCTCCAGGTCGCCTGGTTCGCGATCCGCCCGGCCGCGACGCCGGTGTCCGGGGTGCTGCGGGTGTACTCGGCCACGCGATCGGATCTGGTGCTGGTGCTGTGGACCGACCTGCTCAACCTGATCCCGGGCACCATGGTGCTGGAGATCGACCGCGGGCGCTGCGTGGTCTACGTACACGTGCTCGACGTGGGCAGCGACGCGGCCGTTGCCGCCTTCTACCGCACCACCCGGCGGCTGGAACGCCTGCTGATCGAAGCGTTCGAACGCCCGACCGGATGGCCGTTCGCCCGGCCGACCACGCCACCGGAGGCTCGAGCGTGACCGCCGTCGCCATCCTCGCCGCCGTCATTCTCACCGCGGCCGCCCTGCTCACGACCTACCGTGTCGTGGTGGGACCGAGCACGCTGGACCGGGTCGTCGCCGTCGACTCGCTGATGGCCATCGCCGCCTCCGGACTGGCCGTGTGGGCGGCCTACAGCGCCGACACCACCGTGCTGCCCGCGATCGTCGCGCTGGCGCTGGTCGGCTTCCTGGGCTCCGCCGCGGTGTCCCGATTCCGGGTGCGGGACGACAAATGAACCTCTGGCAGGTGCTCGCGGGCGCCCTCATCCTGTTCGGCTCGATACTCGCGCTGACCGCCGCGATCGGGATCGTGCGCTTCCCCGACACGCTGACCCGGATGCACGCCGCCACCAAACCGCAGGTCGTCGGGTTGATCCTGGTGCTCGTGGGCGCCGCGATCCAGCTGCGCGGCCACGGCAACGTCTGGGCGCTGGTGCTGGTCGGGCTGTTCACCCTGCTCACCGCCCCGGTGATCGCCCACATCATCGGCCGCACGGCCTACCGTGAGCAGCGCCACCGCGACGGTCTGCTGCGCGTCAACGAACTGCGCGACGACGACGTCGATTAGCCCGACCGGCATCAGGGCGCGGCGGGCTCGACTTCCCGTTCTGCCTGCCGCTCCTGCCGCACCGTCGCGAACCACGTCGCGTGGAACGCCGCCGCCAGTCCGGCCAGCAGCCCGAGCACGACGGTGCCCGCGAGCACCGGGTATTCGGCCATCGGCACGGCGAGGTACCGGTAGGACAGCAGCAGCGCGGCCAGCACGACCGCACCGGAGGCGACCAGCCGAACCCGGAACCATCCCCAGCCGCGCTCCGGCTCGCGCAGCGCCGATTCGACGGTGAGGCACAGCACCGCGCCCGCGACCAGGTCGACGCCGTAGTGGTAACCGAAACCGAGGGTGGCGGCCAGGGTGGCCAGCAGCCAGAACGCGCCGCCCCAGCGCAGCCAGCTCGGAGCGGTCTCGCCGTCGATGCCGCGGCGGGTGTGCAGGAACACCGACAGCGCCCACGCCGTGTGCATGGAGGGCATGCAGTTGCGCGGAACCGCCGCGTCGAACGGCAGCGGCATCGGATTCCGGTCGATCGGCGGCACCACGGCCGGCCAATAGTTCCCCAGTTGCAGCCCGTTGCCGTCCGGGCCGTAGGCGAACATCGGCCCGACAACCGGGAACAGCACATACACCAGGGGACCGATCAGCCCGAGCACCAGGAAGGTCCGCACCAGATAGTGCGACGGCCACCGGCCCGACGACGCCACTCGGCGCAGCTGCCACACAGCCACGACGATGGCCGCCACGGGCAGCTCGATGTAGACCCAGTGCAGCACCGCGTAGACCACCGGCCCGAGCGCGTCGACCGCTCGGCCGAGCACCCAGGACGGGTCGCCCAGCGCGTGGTCGGCCAGCATCACGTACTCGTCCAGCACCGTTGGCTTGCCGATCACGGTGACGTGCAGCCACACGTCGCCGACCTTGGTGGCCAAGATGAGCAACGCGCCGAGCGCGGCCGCGCGCAGCGCGTCGCGCCGTTCGACGCCGGACCAGCGCAGCCAAGCCACCAGCGCGAGGCCGGTCAGCACGAGCACCGGTCCGTTGCCGATCGCGAACGGTTCCCCCGCCAGCAAGCGGGTGCCCGCCCACACCACGTCGACGGCCACCGCGGCGCCGACCGCGAGCACCCGCCGCCGGGCCGAAATGCCCACCAGCGCGAGCACCAGCCCGGCCCAGGGCACCGACATGGATTTGGGTGTGCCGACGTAATCCCGCGCCAGGCTTTCCAGCGGGCCTTCGAATCCCTGCCAGGCGGCGATGCTTTGGAGCGCGATCAGCAGAACCGGCACCGCGGCCACCGCCGCGGTGACCCGAACCCGGGTCTGTGGAACGTGGCGGCTCGGCGCCGCACTTCCTGCTCTGAAACCCGGGTCTTCGACTAGCATCCGACCATAGTAAACGGCGGGTGAACGCCGTCCCCCTGGCCAGCTGAACAGCAGCCGACCTATCCGCGGGCGGTCGCTACTGTTTCAGCTCCTCGACCAGCGCGTCCACGACCGCGACCAGGTCGCCCTGTGCTGCCGCGGCAACCCGCCGCTGCCGCTGATAGGAGGCGCCCCGCTTGGGGATCTCGGCCACCAGCGCGAGTTCGTCCGCGCAGCCCAGCCGCGCCGCCGTCGGCTCCAACCGGTTCAACAGATCGTTCAGGTCGTCGGTGACCAAACGCTCGTTGCTGTCGGCGTCGGTGATGATGATCGCGTCCAGCCCGTAACGGGCGGCCCGCCACTTGTTCTCCTGCACATGCCACGGCGGCAGCGTCGGCAGGTTCTCGCCGCTCTCGACGCGGCGGTCCAGGTCGACGATCAGGCAGTGGATGAGCGCGGCGATCGCGGCGAGTTCCGCGCGGGTGGAGATGCCGTCGCAGACCCGCACCTCGATGGTGCCCCACTTGGGCGCCGGGCGGATGTCCCAGTGCATGCCGCCGAGCTGCGTGAAGACACCGGTCTTGCGCTCGTCGTACACGAAACGCTCGAACTGGGTCCAGTTCTCGAATTGGAACGGCAGGCCCGCGGTCGGCAACTGCTGGAACATCAGCGTGCGGTTGCTGGCGTAACCGGTGTCCGACCCGGACCACATCGGCGAAGCCGCGGACAGCGCGAGCAGATGCGGATACGACAGCAGCAACGAGTTGAGGATCGGAAACACCTTGTCGCGGTGCGAGACTCCGACGTGCACGTGCACGCCCCAGATCATCATCTGGCGGCCCCACCACTGGGTGCGCTCGATCAATTCGTCGTAGTGCTCCGACCGGGTCAGCTGCTGGGCCGACCACTGCGCGAACGGATGGGTGCCCGCGCAGAACAGGTCGACCCCGAGCGGGTCGGCCGCGCGCCGCACGGTGTTCATGGTGCCGGTCAGGTCCTCCACCGCCGCGCCGACGGTCTCGTGCACGCCGGTGACGAGTTCCACGGTATTGCGCAGCAGCTCCTTGGTCACCTGCGGCGTGCCGTCGTGCGCACGCAGGTCACCGAGCGAATCGAAGACCGCGGCAGCGGTATTCGACAGATCGCGGGTCACCTTGTCCACCAGCGCGATCTCCCATTCGACCCCGATGGTGGGCCGGGGCGAACCTTCGAAGGGAACGTGCTCGATTCCTGCCCCGGCCATATGCCACCCGCGCTACTGGATCACGCCACAGGCGACACGGCCACCCGCGTCGCCCGTCGCTAGGGTCGATTCGTCGGGGCCCGCGACGCCATCGGCGCGGACGTATCGGTTGGGGATGTTGCCGAAGTTGTCGGCGTCGGCGTGGATGATCAGGGCCTTGCCCTTCACCTCGTCCAGCGTGACCGAGTCGGTGGTGGTGACCAGCTTGGCGGCGCCGTCGGAGCGCACCTCGAGCGAGGTCAGGTCACCGCTGGCCGGGTGCGCGTTGGCGCTGCCGACCTGCAGATGACCACCCGCGGACAAGAAGTCGCCCGCCGGGCCGCCGGTCGGCGCGACCGAGTTCGCCTCGCACTTGCCGATCTGGTGCACGTGCATGCCGTGGAAGCCGGGACGCAGGCCGTGCGCCTCGACGGTGACCTGCAGGTGGTTGCCGTCCTCGACGAAGCTCGCGGTGCCGACCGAGGCGCCGGAGGGGTCTTTGAGCTGCACGCTCGCCCCGGCGGAGGTGTGCGGCGTACCGTGCTCGGTGCTCGGCAGTCCGGCCGGGGCGGAGGCCCCGGTCCACACCGGCGGGGTCGTTCCCTGGACGTCACTCGACTCCTGGCTGTTCGAGCAGGCGGCGAGGCCGAAGACCGCGACCGCGAGCACCGGGGTCACAGTCCGCCAGGACGGGCGTCGAGTAGTGGACGGGGCCATCGGGGAACTCCTTTACGAGTACCGAGTTTACGAGTAAAGCTGGGTGGACACGTTCGTTACCGGACAAGATGATGCCACGCCCGCCGTGCCACGCCCCCGACAGGGCGGCGCGCCCTCATCCGGCCTCCGCCGGTCCGCGCGGCCCGGCGGCCACACGGGTCAATTACCCGTGACGATCACCGTTACACCCGGCCCGGAGTCCCCGATCCCGCTCGACTTCGGCGCAACCGACGCGCCGAGCTCGTCCGCGATGGCCTGCGCCGCCTCCTTGTCACCCGGCGAATTGCCGTAGTACACCGTGGTTTTCGCGATACCCGCGCCCGGGTAGTTGCCGGTTTCGGCGATCGTCCAGCCACTCGCCGAGAGCTGGTCGGCCGTCTTGGCGGCGAGCCCGGCCACCATGCTGTTGTTGAGCACGCGCACCGGCACCGAACGGGCCGCGGCCGAGGTGGTCGGCGCGGCGGTGCTGGTCGGCGTCCCGCTCGCCGCCGTGGTGGACGAGGCCGCGGCCGAGGTCGCCGCCTTGGGCGCGGTCGTGCTCGCCGGGACCTGAGGCGCGGCGGACGCGCTCGCGGTCGGCGTTTCGCTGGTTCCCGAGGCGTCGGTATCGGCGTCGGAATTCGACAGCGACATCGCGCCGAGGCCCGCGAAGACGATGGCCAACGCGATCAGCACCATCGCCAGGGCACGCAACGGTGGCCCACCGGAGGTGGGATTCGGGTAGCTCACCCTCGCGAGCCTAGTCGCACCGGGCGGGTCCAGGTCGGCATCGCCGGGTCACACCTGGAATCCCAGTCGCCGCGCCCCGCGCGCCTTCTGCCTGCTCGCGCGCAGCCTGCGCAGCCGTTTCACCAGCATCGGATCGGCGGCCAGCGCCTCCGGCCGGTCGAGGACCGTGTTCAGCACCTGGTAGTACCGGGTCGGCGACATGGCGAACAGCTCGCGGATCGCCTCTTCCTTCGCCCCCGCGTACTTCCACCACTGCCGCTCGAAGGCCAGGATGTCGAGTTCGCGCCTGCTCAGTCCGTCGCCGTCGGCCTGCTCGGCCGCGGCGTCTTCGCTCGCGGTCGGGCCGTCCTGGATCGCGGAAAGATTCCGTGCCGCTGCGCCGTCCATCTCGCTCCCTCGCCGAGTGACCACCAGACGAAAATGGTGCTTGTACGTCGCGGAATATTGAACCACGCCCGCCGGGAATCGCCGGTCCACGGCGCGGCGTGTTCCCTACCCGCCGGTAGCCTTCCCGGTGGCGCGGACACCCGAGGCGCTGTGACGCGGCACCCACGGCAATAATTGGGCCATGGCAATCCTCCCGATCGTGATCGTCGGCGACCCGGTTCTGCACAATCCGACCGAGCGGGTCACCCAGTCGCCGGAGGAATTGGCTCCGCTCATCGCGGACATGTACGACACACTCGACGCCGCGCACGGCGTCGGACTCGCGGCCAACCAGGTCGGGGTCGGGCTGCGCCTGTTCGTCTACGACTGCCCCGATCTCGGCCCGGACGGCACCGCCACCCGGCGCCGCGGTGCGGTGATCAATCCGGTGCTGGAGACCTCGGAGATCCCGGAGACCATGCCCGACCCGGACGACGACGAGGAGGGCTGCCTGTCGGTGCCCGGCGAGCAGTTCCCCACCGGCCGCGCCGAATGGGCCAAGGTGACCGGCACCGACGAGCACGGCGAGCCGGTCGAGGTGGAGGGCAAGGGCTTCTTCGCCCGCATGCTCCAGCACGAGGTGGGGCACCTGGACGGGTTCCTCTACGTGGACGTCCTGCTCGGCCGCAACGCACGCGCGGCCAAGAAGGCGATCAAGCGCAACGGCTGGGGCACACCGGGGCTGAGCTGGCTGCCCGGCACCGACCCCGATCCGTTCGGGCATGACGACTGACCCCGCCGCCGGCCTGCCCGACATCCCGCTCGGCCGCCGCGTGGTGCTGCGCTATCAGCTGCCCGCGGGTTATCCCCAACCGCTGACCGACGTGATCGGTGAGCTCGTGTCGCTGGACCCGCCGACCGTGCGCGGCGCGAGCGGCGAGATCGTCTCGGTCGCGCCGGACCGCGTGATCGCGCTGAAGGCCATCGGTCCCCGGCCGATTCGCACCAAGGAGATCCGCGCGCTGGAGGCCGCCGCCGCCTACGCCTGGCCCGGCGTCGAGCACACCTGGATCGACGGCTGGCTGGTGCGGGCCGGCCACGGGTACACCGGTCGAGCGAATTCCGCCGTGCCGCTCGGCAGCTCCGCGAGCCCGGCCGTCGCGTCCGCGCAGACGCTGCACCGCATCGGCGAGTGGTACACCGCGCACGGCTTGCCCTTGCGGCTCGCGCTGCCCGACCGGCTGGCCACGGCGCCGCCCGGCTGGCACACCTGGCGGGAGACGCTCATGCTGGCCATCGATATCGAGAATTTCGTGCTGCCGCAGGGGCCTTCGATGGTGCGGATCGCGCCCGCTCCCGATGCCGACTGGCTGGAGCTGCACCGCTACGGCGGCGAAGATCCGGCCGCGCGGGGGTTTTCCGCTCCCGTGCCGGTTCCCGAGGTGCTGACCGCGGTCATCGACGGCGAACTCGGCTTCGCCTCGCTCGGCCTGCCGCGGCCCATCGCGATCGGCCGCGGGGCGCTCACCACCGCCCCGGACGGACGCCGCTGGGTCGGCCTCACCTGCGTGGCCGTCGCCGCCGCGCACCGCAGGCACGGGCTCGGGTCGCTGGTCTGCGCCGAGCTGGTGCGCTGGGGCAACGACCGCGGCGCGACGCATGCCTATCTCCAGGTGGAGGCCACCAACGAGGCGGCCATCGCGATGTACCGCGACCTGGGTTTCATCGAACATCACGCCTACCGGTACGCCGCGCCGGAACCGATCGCCGGGCCCGGCGGCCTGCGGTAGAACAGACCCCTCGAAAGTGCGAAGGAAGGCCGCAGTGCGTCTCGCCACCTGGAACGTCAACTCGATCCGCTCCCGGCTCGACCGTGTCGCGGACTGGCTCGACCGCCAGGACATCGACGTGCTCGCCATGCAGGAGACCAAGTGCCGGGACGACCAGTTCCCGTTCGAGCGCTTCGACGAACTCGGCTACGAGGTGGCCCACCTGGGCATCAACCAGTGGAACGGGGTGGCGATCGTCTCCCGGGTCGGCCTCACCGACGTCGAGTTCGCCTTTCCCGGTCAGCCCGGGTTCGACAAGGACGCGCAGGAGTCGCTGATCAGCACGCCGGTGGTCGAGTCCCGCGCGCTCGGCGCCACCTGCGGGGGCGTGCGAGTGTGGAGCCTGTACGTGCCCAACGGCCGCACGCTGGGCGATCCGCACTACGCCTACAAGCTGGAATGGCTTGCCGCGCTGCGGGACAACGGCGCCCGCTGGCTGGCCGAGGACCCGCAGGCCGAGATCGCGCTGGTGGGCGACTGGAACATCGCGCCGACCGACGACGATGTGTGGTCCGTGGAGTACTTCGCCGACAAGACGCACACTTCGCAGCCGGAGCGCGATGCCTTCCAGGCCGTCGTCGACGCCGGGTACGCCGACGTCATGCGTCCGTTCGCACCGGGGCCGGGCGTCTACACCTACTGGGACTACACGCAGCTGCGCTTCCCGCGTAAAGAGGGAATGCGCATCGATTTCATTCTCGCCTCCCCGGCCCTGGCCGCCACCGCGACCGACGCGATGGTCGACCGCGAGGCACGAAAGGGCAAGGGGGCCAGCGACCACGCCCCGGTGATCGCCGAATTCGCCGACCGGCCCGGACGCTCGTGACCCGCCCGGCACAGCCGCCTTTCCCCCGCCGCGGCACCGGGAACCGGACAGCGGGCGCCAGGCTGGGCGGCCTGAACGGCGATGCGCCGGTGGGGCCGCGACAGCGGGCGCAACACCTCGGCCCGGAACGCCGCCGCCCGCAGGTCCTCGACACCGCGCTGGCCATCGCCGTCGAGCACGGCATCGCCGCGGTGACCATGGCCGCGATCGCGGAGCGGATGAAGGTGACCCGGCCGGTGGTCTACGCCTGCTTCGCCGATCGGGTCGAGCTGATCGAGGCCCTGATCCAGCGCGAGGAGGGCTACCTGGTCAGCGGCGTGCTCGAGGTGGTGACCCCGCGCGACGTGGACGCGGACGAAACCGTGTTCATCGAGGGTTTCCGCGCGCTGCTGACCAAGGCCGCGAGCAGGCCCGACGCGTGGCGGCTGGTCTACGGCAATCCCGACCCCGCGGTGGCGAACTCGTTCGGTCGCGGCCGCGCGCTCGTCATCGAGCGCTGCGCCAAGCTCCTGCGTCCGACGTTGCGGGCCTGGGGCACCGTGGACGCCGAACGCAAGCTGCCCGTGCTGGTGGAGCAGTGGGTTTCCGCAGGCGAGGCGGCCGTGCGCGCGCTGCTGGCCGACCAGGACGGCTGGACACCGGCGGATCTCGGCGAGTTCGTCGGCGCCGCGGTCTACCGCGCCCTGCGAAACGCCTGATAGCCGGTTTTTCCGGGTCTGTTCTCACTACGATGGTGATCAACTATCCGACCACCGGTTGGCGGAGGAACGGTCATGGCGTTCTATCGGCGAGTGGGTGCGGTACCACCGAAGCGGCACACCCAGCATCGTGACGAGCAGGGCCGGCTCTACTACGAGGAGCTGATGGGCGAGGAGGGCTTCTCCGGCGACTCCTCGCTGCTCTATCACCGTGGCCTGCCGCCGGCGATCGTGGACTCGACGGTGTGGGAGTTGCCCGATCAGCGGACCACGCCGAATCATCCGCTACGCCATCGTCATCTGCGCCTGCACACCCTGTTCCCCGGCGACACCCCGGCCGAGACCGATCCGGTCACCGGGCGGCGGCTGCTGCTCGGCAACGCGGACGTGCGGATCTCCTACGTCGTCGCCAAAGGCGGATCGCCGTTGTACCGCAACGCGATCGGCGACGAGCTGGTGTACGTGGAATCCGGCGCGGCGGTGGTCGAAACCGTGTTCGGCGCGCTGCCCGCGCGGCAGGGCGACCAGGTGCTCATCCCGCGCGCCACGACGCACCGCTGGCGGCCCACCGGACCGGAGCCGTTGCGGGCGTACGTGATCGAGGCGACCGGCCACATCACGCCGCCGAAGCGCTACCTGTCGCGGTTCGGCCAGTTGCTCGAGCACGCCCCGTACTGCGAGCGCGACCTGCGCGGTCCGGACGAGACGATCACCGCGTCCGGCACCGAGGTGGAGGTGCTCGTCAAGCACCGCCCCGGCGGGCAGGTCGTCGGCACCCGGATGGTCTACGCCACCCACCCGTTCGACGTGGTGGGCTGGGACGGCTGCCTGTATCCGTACGCCTTCAATATCGGCGATTTCGAACCGATCACCGGCCGCGTGCATCAGCCGCCGCCGGTGCATCAGGCGTTCGAGGGCGCCAACTTCGTCGTCTGCGATTTCGTTCCGCGCAAGGTGGACTACCACCCGCTGTCGATCCCGTTGCCCTACTACCACTCCAACGTCGATTCCGACGAGGTCATGTTCTACTGCGGTGGGAACTACGAGGCGCGCAAAGGGTCGGGGATCACCCAGGGCTCGGTGTCGGTGCACCCCGGCGGCTACGCCCACGGCCCACAGCCCGGCGCCTACGAGAACAGCATCGGCATCGAGTACTTCGACGAACTGGCCGTCATGGTGGACACGTTCCGCCCGCTGGAGCTCGGCGAAGGGGCTGTGGCCTGCGAGGATCCGACCTACGCGTGGACCTGGTCCGGGCGGGGCCCCGAGTGAGGACGAGGGTCGAGGTACCGCCCGACTCACTGTTCGGCAGGGACAACCTGCCGTACGGGGTGTTCGCTCCGGAGGGCCGATCCCCTCGGGTGGGGGTGCGGCTCGGTGACCAGGTCATCGACCTGGCCGCCGTACTGGACGACCCGGTGTTCGCCGCACCGAGCCTGAACGCCTTCCTGGCGCAGGGCCGCGCGCGCTGGGGCGCGGTGCGCGAGCGGGTCCGCGAAGCGGTGGACGGCGAGATCGACAGCAGCGCGGTCCATCGTCTGGCCGCCGTGGAACTGCGGCTGCCCGTGCGGATCGGCGATTACGTGGACTTCTACGCGAGCATCGATCACGCGACCAATCTCGGCCGCCTGTTCCGGCCGGACGGAGACCCGCTGCTGCCGAACTGGCGGCACCTGCCGGTCGGCTACCACGGCCGCGCGGGCACCGTCGTGGTCTCCGGCACCGCGGTCACGCGGCCCTGCGGCCAGCGCGCGACGGAGCGCGGTGTACCTGATTTCGGTCCGTCACGGCGGCTGGACATCGAAGCGGAGCTCGGCTTCGTGGTCGGTGTCGGCTCGCGGCTCGGCGAACCGGTCGGGATCGATGAGTTCGCCGACCGGGTCTTCGGCGTCGCGCTGGTCGACGATTGGTCCGCCCGCGACATCCAGGCCTGGGAGTACCAGCCGCTCGGCCCTTTTCTCGGCAAATCGTTCGCGACCTCGATGTCGGCGTGGATCACGCCGCTGGCGGCGCTGGACGCGGCGCGGATACCGACGCCGGAGCAGTTGCCCGCGCCACTGCCCTACCTGCGGGGAACCGAGCCGTGGGGCCTGGACATCGAACTCACCGTGGCGTGGAACGGCCAGCCGGTCGCGTACCCGCCGTACGCCCGGATGTACTGGTCACCGGCGCAGATGCTCGCCCATCTCACCGCGAACGGCGCGTCCACCCGCACGGGCGATCTGTACGCCTCCGGCACCATCTCCGGTCCGGCGCCGGACCAGCGCGGCTCGTTCATCGAGTTGTCCTGGGGCGGCAGCGTACCGGTCCTGGTGAACGACCAGCCGCGCACCTTCCTGGAGGACGGCGACGAAGTGACGATCACCGCGTCGGCCCCCGGTCCGGGTACCGCACGGATCGGACTGGGCGAGGTAACCGGCCGTATTCACCCGGCACATCCGCGCTGAGGACGGTGTTCCGGCTCATCGACGCCACCACCACCAGCTCCGCCGACGCCTGTTGTCTCGGTCGCGCTCGCCGTGGGCCGACCTGCTCGCCCCGGTGGCGGGCGTCGGGGAGTTGGCTGCGCCGCTGCGCACTGCGCGCCGGGCCGCCGGAGCGAGCTTCCGGCGCTTGAGCACGACGCTATCCGGGTACGCCGCCGCTACAGCCGCCACATACGCCAAGGAGCGAGGTCATGACCGATCGCCCGGATGTTGCGCACCGCCGGCCCGATGGCGTCGACGACGTCACCGTGGCCGCCACCGGAAAACTCTCGGAAGCTCTGGAAACCGTCGAACGCGCCCGCGGCCACCTGTACGCCTTCCACCAGCTGACCGGCGGGGCCGACCTAGCCCTCGACGAGGCGGTGGAGCTATTGCGCGAGGCGGGCCACGCCCGCTTGGCCGACCGCGTATCCACCGAGCTGATCGGGCGCAACGTCTTGGCCGGACGCTGGACATTCCAAATCGTGGAGGAATACGACGACGGGTACTACGGCCTGTTCCGCGACATCGAACGCGCCGCCCGAGAGGAATTGCTCGAAGGTCGCCGCCACCTCTACGAGGCCGAGATGAAAGAGGCCCGCCGCACCCACGGCGAGCCCGGCCATTCGGCCGGGCCGGAGACGACGGAGGCCCCGTAAACGGCGAATCGCCGGGCGAGTGTTCGTGCGGTCCGGGTATGGTCGGGCGGGAAAATTTCACAACCAACGGGGGCTCGCACCAGCGGGCTGAGAGGACGGCTAGCCGAGAGGCGTCAGGGCCGTCGACCGTATGAACCTGACCGGGTAATGCCGGCGTAGGGAGGAAAACGATGGCACTCGCCAATGCGTCCGACGGCCGATCCGCATCCGTCGACAGCGTCACCACCGGCCCCATCGAGGGCAGCGTCAAGCACTATCTCGAGGTCGACGACCTGCGCATTCCGGTGCGCCGGATCAACTTGACCAACGGGGAGCACTTCGACGTCTACGACACCTCCGGCCCGTACACCGACGAGACGGCGACGATCGATCTCGAAGGCGGTCTACCGAAGCTGCGCGACACCTGGACCAAGCCCGAGGGGGCGGGGCCGCGCACCCAGCTCGCCTGGGCTCGGGAAGGCATCGTCACGCCGGAGATGCGCTTCATCGCCGCGCGGGAAGGGGTCGCGCCGGAGGTGGTGCGCGAAGAGGTGGCCGCCGGCCGCGCGGTGATCCCGGCCAACCACAAGCATCCGGAACTCGAGCCGACCATCATCGGCAAGAAGTTCCTGGTCAAGATCAACGCGAACATCGGCAACTCGGCCGTCTCCTCCTCGATCGCCGAGGAGGTGGAGAAGATGGTGTGGGCCACGCGCTGGGGCGCGGACACCATCATGGACCTGTCCACCGGCAAGAACATCCACGAGACTCGCGAGTGGATTCTGCGCAACTCCCCCGTCCCGGTCGGCACCGTGCCCATCTACCAGGCGCTGGAGAAGGTGAACGGCGATCCCACCGCGCTCACCTGGGAGATCTACCGGGACACCGTGCTCGAGCAGTGCGAGCAGGGCGTGGACTACATGACCGTGCACGCGGGCGTGCTGCTGCGCTACGTGCCGCTGACCGCCAAGCGGGTCACCGGCATCGTCTCGCGCGGCGGCTCGATCATGGCGGCGTGGTGCCTGGCGCACCACCAGGAATCGTTCCTGTACACGCACTTCGAGGAACTCTGCGAGATCCTGGCGCGCTACGACGTCACCTTCTCCCTCGGCGACGGCCTGCGGCCCGGCTCCATCGCCGACGCCAACGACGAGGCGCAGTTCGCCGAGCTGCGCACCCTGGGCGAACTGACCAAGATCGCCAAATCCTATGGCGTGCAGGTGATGATCGAGGGTCCCGGTCACGTGCCGATGCACAAGATCGTGGAGAACGTCCGGCTGGAAGAGGAGTGGTGCGAAGAGGCGCCGTTCTACACCCTCGGCCCGCTCGCCACCGACATCGCGCCCGCCTACGACCACATCACCTCGGCCATCGGCGCGGCGATCATCGCGCAGGCGGGCACCGCGATGCTGTGCTACGTCACGCCGAAGGAACACCTCGGCCTGCCCAACCGCGACGACGTCAAAGTGGGCGTGATCACCTACAAGATCGCCGCCCATGCGGCCGACCTCGCCAAAGGGCATCCGCACGCGCAGCAGCGGGACGACGCGCTGTCCAAGGCGCGTTTCGAATTCCGCTGGCGTGATCAATTCGCGCTGTCGCTGGACCCGGACACCGCGCGGGAGTATCACGACGAGACGCTGCCCGCCGAGCCCGCCAAAACCGCGCACTTCTGCTCCATGTGCGGCCCCAAGTTCTGCTCGATGCGGATCTCCGCCGACGTGCGCGAGTACGCCGCGCGCCAGGGCCTGACCGAGACCGAAGCGCTGGAGGCGGGCATGGCGGAGAAGTCCGCCGAGTTCGCCGACAAAGGCAACGCGGTCTATCTGCCCGTCGTCTCGTAGCGACCAGCCGCCGCCCGCCGCGTCTCGAGGATGCGACGGGCGGCGGGCCGCCGGTTCACGGTTCGAGGTAGAGCCGTTCGCAGGGCAAGCGTGGGAGCCCGGTCGGGTCGCCGGGCAGCACGGTCACCGCGTCGGGGCGCTGGTGGGTGTTCCATTCCTGCACGAACACCACGGCGGCGGTCAGGCAAGCGGCGAAGTCCATGCGCTGATCGTGCAGGTACACCGACAGGTGAACGTCGGGCTCGTCCGGGTGCGGCGACCCAGCCGGGCCGGTCACGGCATCACCCGCAACACCGCGCGCCAGTTCATCGACGCGCCCGAACCGCTCGCGCGAGCAGGCACGCGCGCACCGCATCGACCACCACCCGGCCCGAGGGCCGGTAGGTGTCCTGCGGCGCTTCCACCCATGCCCGGTATCCGTTGGTGCTGTCGGCCGGGGACGGAAGCGCGATCAACGCACCGTCGCGAATCACCTTCACCCGGTCGCGGAACAACCCCGCTGACGTGCGCGGGTCGTCGGGCAGATCGGGGCGGACAAGGAACGTCCAGGTCCGCGAAGACGGGTGCGCGACGATCGGTCCGAGACTGTGCCCACCGCTGCGCAACCGCTCCGCCACCGCGTGGCCCAACGGTTCGGGCACCGACACACCCCACACCATCGACCCCGCTCGCACCACAATGCGGCCGAGGGCTTCCGGTTCAACCTCGGCCGGGAGCTGGCACACCAGTTTGTAGAACGCGCACCGCCCGTGCGGGGTCGTCAGATCGAAACCCTCCGCACCTGTTGCGCTCACCTCCGCACCCCTGCGTCGATGTGGTCGCCGAACGGGCGGTGCGCGGACCTGGGGTACACCCCCGCCGAAAACAATCCCCGCTCACTGCTCGCATCCATACCCCTGTGCCTCCCTGCGATCCGATTGGAAAGCACCCGACGCCGAGGGCATCAACACCATTACCGCGCTGGTGCGGCCGAGATGAGGAATCGGCCCGCCCACCCCGGCGTCGGGGCCGGAGAGGACGTTATGAGCGGTGGCACAACAGATTTGTCCACGAAGGACAAACCGCCTCAGCGAGAGCCGAGTTCGGGGGCGATACCTAGCCTCCATGCCAGTCCACGCAGGTTTCTGCCGCCCGCGTCCCGGCGAGCAGCGCGAAGCTGGTCTGCCACAGCTTCGCGCACGAAAATATCGCTTCGAATGCGCTCGGGGGCAAGGTCTTCAGCTTTGAGAAGGAGTTCCAGTCCGGTGTTTCGATGCTTCTGCTCGGCAAGCATTACGCGACCAGCCTCGGCATAGAATCCGGCCAGCCGCGCAGGGTCGGGTATGGATCCGAGGTCCAACCCGTGCACAGCTTCGACCGCCTTGGGGCCGTCGCCGAGTTCTATGGCGATAGATGAGCGCCAGATTCCGACGTTGACGCGACCGAACCACATTCGACCGAACTCACCGACGTCCTTGTCCATCCGATCGGCGATACTCGATGCTTCGTTGAGGTGCATATCGGCGGTGACACGATCGGTTTGAACTGCGGCCGCAAGCGCGGCGGACAGATGCAGCATCCCGTATGCCTGGAGGACGTCGGGATTGTCCAAGCTGCTGGTCAGCTCGTCGGCCAAAGTTACAGCGCGGCTGTACTGCTGCGGCCGGGACAGCGATCCGGTGACATTGCCGCGCATCCACATGGCGGCTCCCCGCCAGGCGTGGGAATCAAGTTCCTCTGCGCAGTTTTGCGCAGCTTTGGCAGCAAGTAGAGGAAGCCCCCGCACGCCAAGGCGTTTTGCCATCACCATGATCGCGAAGTAACAGCCGATCATCCCAATAAGAATCTGCCGACGAAACTCGGGCCGCCGGACATACATGGAATGCAGTTCCATGAGCAGCGCTGGGGAGCGGTCACCGATCACCTGATAGTCCGCTGCGGCTCGGTGCTGTTCCAGTCGAACGATTTCGGCGTGAACCTCCGGCCAATCCCGGATCTGGCAACCGGGGTCGTCCCCGAGCTGACATACGTCGAGCGCTTTCTCCACCGCGACCACGCCCGCATAGGCTTCCATTCCAGGGCCATCGGGAGTTTCCCACGGTCGACCGTTCAACTCGGATGGCGCGACGCGCAACGCTCGCGCGAGCGCTTCGAGGGTGTGCCGGTTGGTCAGCAGCTGTTCGCCGCGCTCGAGACGACCGAGGTAACCGAACGAGATACCGGCAAGCCCTGCGACAACTTGTAGGCTCTGCCCGCGCCACGCGCGGATCTCGCGCAACCTGCGCCCGACTTCGTTCGGTGGAATGTCGTTCATGGCGTACTCCTCCGCCGATGGCTCCCCTTGCGACGGTACCTGTGGAGTTCCATCATGCAGCTAGGAGACAGACTACGAAGTTCGAGGCTTTCGGGGAGCCGACTCTCGTGCGGCTGGCGGCCGGGCGGATATTCGCTCGGCCGAGTGGGCGCACTCGAGGACTCCTAGCCGATCCCAGTGTCTATGGGCCGGGCGTTTCGCGCACGGCCGCCCGTAGACGTGGGAAACTCTGCCTGTTCGTCGTCGCGGGGTGTGATCGGACAGGGAGGAATCATGGGCAGGGACGTCGCCTACACCGAGGCCGAACGTCGGCAGATGGACGCCGACCAGCACGACCCCCGATGGTTGGCCTGGGTCGCCGGTATGGACGCGGCCCTGGCGCGATTCTTCACCGAGACAGCGCCGGGCATGCCCGAAGATCCGTGGTCGGCCGACGGGCTGCGCCATGCGGAAGCCCGCGCGCTAGAGCTGTTTCCCACTTTCGAGTCGGTAGGTCTGCCGGAGAACTGTGCGATTGCTGACGGATTCCACCGTTATCTCGGTGAAGTCTTCCGGCGCAGGTTCGAAGGCCACTGGTACAACGTGCCCAGCCACGACGATAGGCAGCGCACCCGAGGTTTCGGGCCAGTGGTCGATCTGCCGTTCACAGAGATGTACTTCACCGTGATCTCTCAGCTGACAGCAGCCATGGACCGGCGGATCGGGCACTTCTGGGCACGGACGTTCGAGCGGATGCAGACCGCGCACCGCGAATGGGTGGATGCCGGACGCCTGCCGCTGAGTGTCTGGCTCGCACAACGCCATTAGCAAGACCACCTGATTCTTGCGCAGGGGGGATGGTATGGATGAGGAAGAGCGCTACCGCCGGTATGTCGACCGGCAGTGGTTTCGTGGTCTGCGTGCCCGGCTGCCTGCGGACTATCGGCGTGTGCGAGATTCCCGCGCTCGCTCGCGCGAATTCGGCAACTTGTTTCGCGATGGGATGTGTGAACTGCTCGGCCGGACAGCGGAAACCGGGTGGACGACAGAACTGCGGTACGACACCAAAACCGGTCGCCGGTTCCACGACTCCGCCAACCCCGAGCGGTTGCGAGCAATGGAGTTCAAGGCCGGACGACTCGGAGACAAGTGCCTGCCCCAGCTCGAGAAGGACGCTGCCGCGCTCGAGGCCGGATGGACCATCGAGTGGTACAAGGTTCCCGGGGCCAAAGTGGATTCCAAGGTCGCGGTGAAAATGCGAGAACTGTCCGAGCGCTACCCCGATCAGTTCGTCGTCATCACCGTCACCCGCGAACAGTTCGCCGAGGCGATCGAGCTGGGCAAGCGACGCGAGCGTGAGCGCACCGAGCGTGAGCGCGCCCGCGAGCAACCCATCAAGGCAGCCGAGCAGACCCTCTTGCGAGCACCCACCAAGGCGGACACGCAGCGAATCGAACAAGAACGCACCGCAGCCCGCGCCGACGAGCGGGCTATGCAAGCCATGCTCAACTTGCACACCCGACACCAGCGTGCCCAGCAGGCCGAGCAGCAACGCGCCCCCGACACCGGACAGACCGGCAACACCGCATCCGAGCGCGACCCCGCCGAGGCCGCCCGCACAGCGTGGATAGCCGCCGAACGGATCGCCCGCGCCATGCGCGAGGGCCTTCCCCCTGAAGTCGCACGACTACTGACCGAGGGACAGGCCCAACCCCCCTCAGCCGCACTGCAACCACCATCACGTGACACGCCCCAGGTCACGCGGGGCGGAACACTCAGCCACGACCGCACCCGAGGACAATCCCGCGAGCAGTGATCGGTGCACCGAAACGCACTACAACCCGATCGCCCACGCGCCCGGCGCATTCGCCGATCCGCCCGTCGCCTGGTAGCGATCTGCCGCAACACCACGGACGGGCAGCGGGTGCGCTATTCCGCTCCCCGTAGCAGCGCGGTAACCCGCAACGACGTCTCGTGTAGCCGGTCGAACACCTCGAGCACGAGTTCCAACTGCTCGGCGGTGTACTCCGCCATGGCCGCGCCGAATTCGTTCGCCAGCACTTCGTAGTGCGGCGCGATCTCATCGATCTTCTCTCGGACCACGCTGACGATGACCCGACGCCGGTCCTGCTCGTCGTGTTCGCGGCGGACATAGCCCGCTTTCAGCAGCCGGTCGATCATTCGCGTGATGGCACCGGTGGTCAGGCCCGTCTGGGTGGCGAGTTCACCCGCCGTGGCGGGGCCGCCGAGACGCAGCAGATTCAGGCAGCGCAGGTCGGTCACGTGCAGGCCGAGTCGATCGGCCACCGCCTGGTGCATCATCACGGCGTCGGTGGCGCTGCGCTGGGCGGCCAGCGTCAGCGCGGCGCCCAACTCCGCACGGTTCGACATGTTGACAACCTCGCCTTACTCGATCAATATCTTACTGACTCAACTATTTACTCGATCAGTTATTGATCGGTTCATCTTACGGGAGATGCCATGTCCGTCGACCAGCGCACCGACTCCGACGCCATCCGTGACCTGCTCGATCGCCAAGCGCAGGCATGGGCCGACGGCGACGCCGAAGCTTTCGCCGCCTTGTTCACACCGGACGCGGACTACGTCACCTGGGTCGGCACGCACTTCAAAGGGCGAGCGGCCATCGCGGCGAGCCATGTACCCCTGTTCGAGAAGTACTTGAAGGGCACCCGGCTGGACGGGGAGATCACCCAGTTGCGCTTCCTGACACCCGATATCGCGATCGTCCACAGCAAAGGCGCCGTGCTGAAAGGCAAACAGCGGCGCACCCGGCGCAACACCAAAGTGCAGACCACCGTCGCCGTGCGACAAGACGGCCGATGGCAGCTCGCCGCATTCCAGAACACCAAATACCACTGGCTACTGGAGACGCTGGCAACGAAATTCGACGCCCGCCAAGCACCTTCCGAGCTCGCGAGCTGACCCTCGGCATCCTGCTCGCGTCAACTGAACGCCTCCCATCGCGCTCACATCCAGCCTCCGCATCGAGCGATCTGTCGCGGGTGGGCCGGCCGCGTGCCCAGCGCATCGACTTCGCGCTGAACAACTCGTTCGGTTTCGGTGGGCACAACGTCGCGCTGGCGTTCGGCCGGGTCTGACGGCGGCCCGTATTTGAAGCGGGCTACCGTCGAGACAAGGAACGATCGGCCTGGAGGACGTACAACGTGGGTGAGCGCCAGCGAAGCAACCGAGGACACAGTGTGCGGTCGTGCAACGAGCCGACCCGGGGGCGCGGCCGTGCATGACGCGTTCTACCTCCCCGACCCGGATCAGCCGGATCGCTACCTCTCGACCGAGCTGACCCGCGGCCCCTGGTCACCGGACGCCCAGCACGCGGGTCCGCCCTCGGCGCTGCTCGGGCACGTGATCGAGCGGTGCGAACCGCGACCGGGATTCCAGGTCGGCCGGGTCGCCGTCGAGATCCTCGGCCCGGTGCCGCTGGCACCGCTGACCGCGGCGGCGCGCGTCGTCCGCTCCGGCCGCAGTGTGGAGCTCATCGAAGCGACGCTGTCCACCGAGCGGGGGCCGGTGCTGCGGGCGAACGCCTGGCGCTTCAAGCTGGCCGAACCGGAATTGCCGCTGCCGGAACGTTTCTTGCCGACCGGCACGCGCCCCGGTCCCGAAGAGGCGCACGCACCCGAACCGTTCCCGTCCACCCAGCCGATCGGCTTCCACACCGCCATCGATTACCGCTTCGTCAGCGGGTCTTTCTCCGAACCGGGGCCGGCTATCTGCTGGATCAGGATCAAGCACCCGATCGTCGCGGGCACCGACCCGAGCCCGCTGGAGCGCACCCTCGCGGCCGCGGATTCCGGAAACGGCGTCAGCGCGGTGCTGGACTGGTCGGAATACCTGTTCATCAACACCGACCTCACGGTCACCCTGCACCGCCAGCCGGCAGGCGAATGGGTCTGCCTCGACGCCGTCACCTATCCCCAACCCCATGGCATAGGTATGGCCGAATCGGCGCTCTACGACGAAAAGGGCCCCTTGGGCCGCAGCACGCAAACCCTCTTCCTCGGCAACCGCTAGCCGAGACAGACCCACTCGACGTTCGTCACCACCACACCCTTGGACGGGTCGAAATCCGCTGCGCGGCCACGGATTACCGGCTCCACGCGGTCAGGTCCGTTTCCGGTATCAGTTCGCTCACGGGCGGGTGGAGATCTGCTGGACGCCCCAGCCGTTGCCGTCGGGGTCGGTGAAGAAGAAGAATCCGACGTTGTCCAGGGGGTCGGGCATGGGGGACGGGTTCTCGCCGAGGACCTGGATTTCGGTGACCTCGACGCCGCGGGAGGTCAGTTCCTCGTGGGCCTTGCGCAGGTCGTTGACCACCAGTTGCAGGCCCTGCTGGGAGCCGGGCGTCATGTCCGGGACCGCGCCCTTGCCGATCACGATCGAACATCCGGAGCCGGGCGGGGTGAGTTGCACGATGCGGACGTTTTCGTCGATCTTGGTGTCGTGGTCTACGGCGAAGCCGAGTCGCTCCGCGTAGAACCGCTTGGCCCGGTCGATATCCGACACGGGCACGATCACGACCTCGAGTGTCCAGTTCACGGCACATCCTTTCGATGCGGACAGCGGTATTCGTACCAGTGCGGACCGGTTCAGCGAGGGAAATTCATCGCCGCGCCCAGCGCCAGCTGAACTCGTTCGGCGCGGGCGGTGGGCCGGGCAGGTCGCCGTCCGCGCTCAGCCCGGCCACGAGCATCGCGAGCACGCGGCGGCGCAGCTGGGCGGTGCGCTCCGGGTCGGGCACGGAGATGGCCGCGCAGGACTCCAGGATCAGGCCGAGATCCTGCGGGCGCACGTCCGGACGAAGCTTGCCGGTGGAGTGGGCGCGCCGCACGATCTCTTCGGTCACCTCCGCGGAGTGCCGAACATCGGGGAGTATCGACTCGTCAGGGGTGAAGGTGCCCGCGAGATGCACGGTGAGCGAGTGCACGTCCGCGTCGACCACCCGCTCCAGGAAGCCGACGAGGCCCCGCCAGCCGTCCGAATCCTCGAGCGCCGCATCGGCTTCCGCGTTGTACCGGCGCAGACCGTCGTGACAGAGCGTGCGCAGCAGCACCTCCTTGCTCGGGTAGCGCCGGTACAGCGCGCTGATCCCCACGCCCGCGCGTTCCGCGACGGCGGAGATCGGGGCGGTGGCGTCGGCGAGGAAGACCGCGCGGGCGGCCTCCAGGATCAAGCCGTCGTTGCGGGCCGCCTGCGCCTTGCGGCCGGGCAGACCCTTCTGAGCTGGGGTATCGGATGTCTTCGGCATGAATCCAGCATAGCACTTGAACGGAATGATCCGTTCTGTTACGGTTCAATCAGAACAGAGCATTCCGTTTCATAAGGAGTTGGACATGACCGCGATCACCCCCTTCCGCATCGACATCGACCAGGCCGACCTGGACGACCTGCGCGATCGTCTCGCCCGCACCCGCTGGGCCGAGCAGATCCCCGGCTCGGGCGATACCTACGGGGTGAGCGTGGATCGGGTGCGCCACCTGGTCGACTACTGGCGTGACGGGTTCGACTGGCGCGCGGTCGAGAACTCGCTGAACACCTACCCGCAGTTCACCACCGAGATCGACGGTCAGAACATCCACTTCCTGCACGTGCGGTCCGCGCAGGACGACGCTTTCCCGCTGATCCTCACGCACGGCTGGCCGGGCACCTTCGTCGAGTTCGTCGGCGTCATCGAGCCGCTCACCGCCGCGGGGTTCGACCTGGTGATCCCGTCCGTGCCGGGATACGGATTCTCCGGCCCCACCACGGAGGCGGGCTGGAACGACACCCGGATCGCCCGCGCCTGGGCGGAGCTGATGCGGCGGCTCGGCTACACCCGCTACGGCGCGGTCGGCAACGACGGCGGCGCGCAGATCTCGCCGGAACTGGGGCGGGTGGCGCCGGACAATGTCGTCGGCGTGCACGTCGCGCAGGTGTACTCGTTCCCCTCGGGCGATCCGGCGGAACTGGCCGATCTCGACGAGGGTGAACAGCAATCGCTGGCCACCCTGGACTGGTTCGTCAAGCACAAGATGGGTTTCAACGTGCTGCAATCCCAGCAGCCGCAGACGCTGGCACACGCGATCACGGATTCGCCCGCCGGATTGGTCGGCTGGAACGGGCAGCTGCTCGGCCCGGACCTGGACGACGACTTCGTGCTGACCAACATCGCGATCCACTGGCTCACCGGCACCGCGGGTTCGGCGATCCGGCACTACTTCGAGAAGGACAAGGCCGAGCACCCCGCGGGGCCGACCACGGTTCCGCTCGCGCTGTGCGGCTCCACCGGCGATTTCCACGGCATCCGCCGCTTCGCCGAGCGCGATCACAACATCGTGTCGTGGCGCACGCACGACGTGTTCACCCACTACCTGCACCATGTCGCGCCCGCGCTGATGGCGCAGGAGATCACGGAGTTCTTCGCGAAGCTGCGCTGAACGCCTCTGCCGAGCCCGCCCGGCGCGGTCGGCGGGCTCGGCCGAGGTTCGGCGACTCGAGACGGTCTCTTATGTCATCGAGACTCACGGCCATGGTTCGTCTCGCTCGCCGCTGATGTACTGGATTCATCCAAGGCACAAGAGCTTTCGAACCAGGAGAGAAACCATGAAAATCGCAGTCTTCGGCGCCACCGGTACCGTCGGTCGTCTCGTCGTCGAGCAGGCCCTGCGGGAGGGGCACGAGGTAACGGCCTTCACTCGCAGCGCCGCGAACATCGGGCAGCGCCACGAGCGGCTGCGCGTGGTGGAAGGCGACGTGCTGGACACGCATGCGGTGCAGCGCGCGGTGCAGGGGCAGGACGCGGTGTTGGTCTCGCTCGGCAACGGCCGCAAGGGCGTGGTCCGGGCGGGCGGCACCAAAGCCGTCATCGACGCGATGAATCGCACCGGTGTCAAGCGGCTGATCTGCCAGACGACGCTCGGCGTCGGCGACAGCAAGGGCAACCTGAACTTCCTGTGGAAGTACGTGATGTTCGGTCTGCTGCTGCGTCCGGCCTACGCCGACCATGTCCGGCAGGAGGAATACGTGTTTGCCAGCGACCTGGACTGGACGATCGTGCGGCCGAGCGCCTTCACCGACGGACCCGCGACCGGCGGCTACCGGCGCGGATTCCCGGCGGACGAGCGTGGCCTGTCCCTGAAGATCGCCCGTGCCGACATCGCCGGCTTCATGATCGAGCAGTTGACCGACACGACCTACCTCCGCCAGGCGGCCGGCATCTCGAATTGAGTGCGGCGCACCATGCGGCTACGCAGCAGCGGCCCACGCCCCGAAGCCCGGCGCGTGGGCCGCGGGCATCAGGCGTGCTCGTGCAATTCGCCCCAAGCCGGGAAGGGATCGGGATATTCCGCCCACGCACCCGGCCCCTCGGCGAACTCCGCGTCGGTGAGCAGGGCGGCATCCAGCAACGCGCGCACCTTGCCGGAGTCCAGTTTCATCCCGATGAAGACGATCTCCTGCCCCGGCGGCACTTCCAGCGACGACCACCAGGCGGCGGGTTCGAAAACCAGGTTCGGCCCCGCCTGTGACCACACGGCGGCCAGCGTCGACCGGCTGGCGATCCAGCAGAATCCCTTGCTGCGCAGCAGACCACGCAATCGCTCCAGCGCGTCGGACAGGCGCTGCGGATGGAACGGCCGATCGGCGGTGTAGGTGAGGCTGCGAATGCCGTACTCCTCGGTCTCGGGCGTGTGCCCGCCCGCGAGTTCCTCCGCCCAGCCCTCGGACTCCGCGGCAACCAGCGGGTCGTAGCGTCCGGTGTCCAGGACCTCGGCCAGATCGACCACGCCGTTACTGGTGCGCAGCACGCGGGCGCGGGGATTCAGGCGGCGCACCGTGGCTTCCACCGCGCCCGCCGCGGCCGCGCCGACCAGGTCGGTCTTGTTGACCAGCAGCACGTCGGCGAACTCCACCTGGTCCACCAGCAGGTCGGCGATAGAGCGCTCGTCACCCTCGCCCGCCTCCAGGTTCCGCTCGGCGAGCGCCTGCCCGCGCGCCACTTCCGCGAGGAAGGTCGACGCGTCGACCACGGTCACCATGGTGTCCAAGCGGGCGACGTCACCTAGCCGGAACCCGTCCTCGAACTCCCAGTCGAAGGTCGCGGCCACCGGCATCGGCTCGGAGATGCCGGTCGATTCGATCACCAACTGATCGAACCGCCCTTCGCGCGCGAGCCGGGCGACGGCCTCGATCAGGTCCTCGCGCAGTGTGCAGCAGATGCAGCCGTTGGTCAGCTCCACCAGTTTCTCTTCGGTGCGGTCGAGGTAGCCCTGTCCGGTGACGAGCGCGGCGTCGATGTTGACCTCGCTCATGTCGTTGACGATGACCGCCACCCGGCGGCCCTCGCGGTTGGCGAGGATGTGGTTGAGCAGCGTCGTCTTGCCCGCACCGAGGAAGCCGGACAGCACGGTGACGGGAAGCAGGTCGGAGTCCATCCTTTAATGATAACGATTTTCATTTGCTGTTACTCGGCGGGTGCGGTTGCCGGTGGCGGCACGAGCGGACCGCCGTAGGGTTTGTGTCGTGAAATTGCTGCCATTGCCCGCCGAGGGGCAGACCCCCGTCCGGGCGCTCACCATCGCCGGTACCGATTCCGGTGGGGGCGCCGGAATCCAAGCCGATACCCGCACCATGGCGCTGTGCGGCGTGCACGCGCTGGTGGCCGTTGCGGCGGTGACCGTACAGAACACGGTGGGCGTCAGCGGCTTTCACGAGATCCCGCCGCAGGTCGTGGCCGATCAGGTGCGCTCGGTCGTCGGTGACATCGGCGTGGGCGCCGCGAAGACGGGCATGCTGGCCTCCACCGCGATCATCGAGGCGGTCGCCGGGGTGTGCCGGGAGGTCGGCATCGGCGGCGACGGCGACATCCCGCTGGTCGTCGATCCGGTCGCGGCCTCGATGCACGGCGACCCGCTGCTGCACGCCGAGGCGCTGGACGCGGTGCGCAACACACTGATTCCGCTCGCGACCGTGGTGACACCGAACCTGGACGAGGTCCGCCTGATCACCGGGATCGACGTCGCCGACGACGATTCGGCGCGGCGAGCGGCCGAGGCGTTGCACAAACTGGGTCCGCGGTGGGCGATCGTCAAGGGCGGGCACCTGCGCTCCTCCGAGTACAGCACCGACCTGCTGTTCGACGGCGACCAGTTCCTCGAGTTCACCGCGCCGCGCATCGCGACCGGCAACGATCACGGTGGCGGCGACACGCTGGCCGCCGCGATCGCCTGCGCGCTGGCGCACGGCTATCCGGTACCCGAAGCGGTCGAGTTCGCCAAGGAGTGGACCTACCGCTGCCTGGCGGCGTCCTACGATCTCGGCGCGGGCCACGGCCCGGTGTCCCCCCTGTGGCGATTGCGGCAGAGCTGATCGGCAGGCGTTCGGCGCACGCCATTTCTTGTCGGTGGGCGCTGCCATACTGAAGACGTCGCCGACACGAATGGCTTCAACGGCGAGGCCATCGAGGTAATCGGAACAACCGGAACAATGACGTTCGGCGTTGTAGCGGCAAAGACCTCGGCGCCCATCCCGGGGGGCGCTCCGGTCACATAGGGGAAAAGGCCAAGTGCAGCGGAAGCTCGGCCGTGATCGCGATGCCGTGCAGCCGAGCGCTGGCCGCCACCAGCGCGAAGATGATCTCGCTCAGATAGGCGGCGAACTGCTCGACCGGCATGGCGGGAGGCTCCGGCCGGTTGGTCCCCAACCACCAGTCGGTGGCCGAGGCCACCGCGCCGAAGATCGAGTAGATCACCAGTTCCACGTCCGCGACCCGCACCGATTCGTCGTCCACCGCGCCGGCGAACAACGCGGCGGCGCGTTCGGCGGACTGCCTGGCCGATTGCAGGGCGCGGTCGGCGTCGGCGGAGCGCTGCGTGAAGTGGCTGTGCAGCATGAATCGGAAGACATTCGGCTGCCGGGCCACCACCAGCGCGTATTCGGACGCGGCCCGGCGCACCAGTTCACCGGCCGAGTCGCCGGTCAGGTCGAAGCTGGTCATGACCTGTTCCCAGAGCAGGTCGCGGACCCGGTCGACGATCGCGTTGTAGAGGTCGGCCTTGTCCTCGAAGTGGCGGTACAGCTTCGGCTTGGCCGCGCCCGCCTCCTTGGCGATATCGCCCATGCTCACGCCGGGACCGAACTTGTCCAGCGCGCGGAACGCCGCGTCCACGAACTCCGCACGGACCTTCTTACGATGCTCGCGCCAGCGCTCGGTGCGCGCGTCCACACGTTTGCGCGGCAGGTCCTCTTCCGTCGCGCCGCTGAGCATCACGAATCCGGATGCTACCTGCTACCCCAGGTACCACATCGCACCTGCCGACTCGAACGAGTTGTGCGGACACGAAGGAAAAGCGCGCCCCCCGGGGGCGCTGAGCAAGTGGTTCTCGCTCAGCGGCCCCGATCAACGCCGCTTGGGATCGATGGCGGGCTCGCCGGCGGCCTTGGCCCTCTTCTCCGCTCGCTTTTCCTTGAGAGTCTTCTCGGATTTCTTGGACATCGAACTGCGCGGAGATTTGTCGGACAAAAGTAGTCCTTCGCTCGGAGAACCTGAGTGGTCCCGCTGTCATCGACCGTACGCTATGGCGGCCGCGATGAGGCGCGATTGCCTCGGCACCCACCCCCAGTAACTTCACAGCTGAGCCCCAGCACCGTGGCAGCGTGGCCGTCGAATGTGGTCGGCATGACCGAGACCTCGACCGTCGCGGCGGCGGAACGAACCGAGACCACGGGTGCGCCCGTGCTGGACGTGGTGATACCCGTCTACAACGAAGAGACCGACCTCGGCGTGTGCGTCCGCAGACTGCACGCCTACCTGCGCGACGGATTCCCGTTCCCGGCGCGCATCACGGTCGCCGACAACGCGAGCACCGACGACACACTGCAAGTCGCCCAGCTGCTCGCCGACGAACTGGACGACGTGCGGGTCGTGCACCTGTCCGCCAAGGGGCGGGGGCGAGCGCTGCGCGCGGTGTGGGAACACTCCGACGCGCAGATCGTCGCCTATATGGACGTCGACCTGTCCACCGACCTCAACGCACTGCTCCCTCTGGTCGCGCCGCTGATCACCGGGCATTCCGATCTGGCCGTCGGCACCCGGCTCGACGCCGCGTCCCGCGTGGTGCGCGGGCCCAAGCGCGAGATCATCTCGCGCTGCTACAACCTGCTGCTGAAAGCCTCGCTGCGGGCGCGCTTCTCCGACGCGCAGTGCGGCTTCAAGGCCGTGCGCACCGACGTGGCCCGCCGCCTGCTGCCGCTGGTGCGCGACGGGGAGTGGTTCTTCGACACCGAACTGCTGGTGCTCGCCGAGCGGGCCGGGCTGCGCATCCACGAGGTGCCGGTGGACTGGATCGATGATCCGGACAGCCGGGTCGACATCGTCGACACCGCGCGCAAGGACCTGCTCGGCATCTGGCGGCTCGGGCGGGCGCTGGCCACCGGCGCGCTGCCGCTGGACGAACTGCGGCGCGCGGTGGGCCGGGAACCGCTGGTGCCCGGCGTGCCGCTGGGCATGGTCGGGCAGCTCGTGCGTTTCGCCATCGTCGGCGTGCTGAGCACGCTGGCCTATCTGCTGCTCTATCTGGTGCTGCAACCGCTGACCGGCGCGCAGGTGGCGAACTTCGCGGCGCTGCTGATCACGGCGGTGGGCAATACCGCGGCCAACCGGGCCTTCACCTTCGGCGTGCGCGGCTCGAACGGGGCCGTCTCCCACCAGTGCCAAGGACTGGCGATCTTCGGGATCGGGTTGGCCCTCACCAGCGGGTCGCTGTTCGCACTGCATCGGTGGGCGCCGGACGCCTCGGTGCAGCTGGAATTGTTCGTCCTGGTGGCGGCCAATCTGGTGGCGACACTGCTGCGGTTCGTCGGGCTGCGGTGGGTGTTCCGGGACGGCGCAGGGCGCGATCGCTCGGCTGAGCCGGTGGCCCCGGTCGGGCGTGACGGCGAGGGAGACCGTTGATGACGACGACGATGACCGCGCAACCGGTCGTGACCGACTCGCGGCCGCGGACCAACCGGAAGTGGGAGTATCCGGCGCTGGCGACGCTGCTGCTCGGCACGGCGGTGGCCTATCTGTGCAACCTGAGCGCCAACGGGTGGGCGAACTCCTTCTACTCCGCTGCGGTGCAGGCGGGTTCGGTGTCGTGGAAAGCGTTCTTCTTCGGATCTTCCGACGCGGCGAACTCGATCACCGTGGACAAACCGCCCGCCTCGCTGTGGCTGATGGAGCTGTCGGTGCGAGCGTTCGGGCTCAACAGCTGGAGCATCCTGGTGCCGGAAGTGCTGCTCGGTGTGGCCACGGTGGCGCTGCTGTGGGCGACGGTGCGCAGGCCGTTCGGTCCCGCGGCCGGATTGCTCGCCGGGTTGGCGCTGGCGGTGACGCCCGTCGCGGCACTGATGTTCCGGTTCAACAATCCCGAAGCGCTGTTGGTGTTCTTGATGGTCGCGGCCGCCTGGGCGATGACGCGGGCAGTGGAGGACGGCCGCTGGCGCTGGTTGGCGATCACCGGCGCACTGATCGGATTCGGCTTCCTCACCAAGCAATTGCAAGTGCTGCTGGTGGTTCCGGCGCTGGCGCTGACCTACCTGATCGCCGGACCGCCGAAGCTCGGCAAGCGCATCGCGCAACTTTTCGCGGCGGGCGCCGCGATGGTGGTGGCCGCCGGATGGTGGTTGCTGGCGGTGGAGCTGTGGCCCACCTCGTCCCGGCCGTGGATCGGTGGCTCGCACGACAACTCGATCCTGGAACTGACACTCGGCTACAACGGGCTCGGCCGACTCAACGGCAACGAGCGCGGCAGCGTCGGACCGGGCGGTGAGCTACCGCCGGGCGGCAACGGCATGTGGGGAAGCACCGGCATCACGCGGATGTTCGAACCGGCGCAGGGCGGTCAGATCGCGTGGTTGATCCCCGCCGCCCTGGTCGCGCTCATCGTGGGAATCCTGCTGCGCGGCCGAGCCGCTCGCACCGATCGGCAGCGCGCTTCGCTCGTCCTCTGGGGCGGCTGGCTGCTGGTGACGGGGCTGGTGTTCAGCTTCATGGCCGGCATCTTCCATCAGTACTACACCGTCGCGCTGGCCCCGGCGATCGCCGCGCTCGTCGGCGCGGGCGCGGTGCTGCTGTGGCGGGCGCGGCATCGGCTGTGGGTGCGGCTCGCGTCGGCACTGGCGGTGGGCCTCACCACCGCGACCGCGTGGATGCTGTTGTCCCGCAGTCCGGAGTGGCACTCGTGGCTGCGCTGGACGGTGCTTGTCGTGGGCGTCCTCGCGACGCTCGCCGTGCTCTTCCCCGCGCCGCGCAAGCTGGCCGTGGCGTCGGCGCTCGCGGTCGCGTTCACCTTCCTGGCCGGACCGGTCGCCTATGCCGTCGACACGATCGCGACGCCGCATGCCGGTTCGATCCCCTCGGCCGGGCCGAGCGTCGCGATGCAGGGACGGCCCGACGGCCGAATTCCACAGCCCGGCAACCAAGGGGCGCAGGGCGGCGCGCCCGGCGGTCAGACCAGCCGAGGAACCGGGACGGTGCCGGGAATGCCTGCCGGCGCGACGGGAGAGGGCGGGCCAGGGCCGAACGGCGGCGGCGGGTTCGGCATCCTCGGGGCGAGTGAGCCGAGCGCGCAGGTCGTGTCGCTGCTCGAGCGCGACGGCGGGGACTACACCTGGGTGGCCGCGGCCATCGGCTCCAACAGCGCGGCGGGCTTGCAGCTGGCCACCGAACTTCCGGTGATGCCGATCGGCGGCTTCAACGGCAGCGACCCGTCGCCGACGCTGGAGCAGTTCCAACAGTATGTCGCCGAGGGAAAGATCCACTATTTCGTCGGCGGCGGCCGTGGCGGTCCCGGTTCCTCCAGCGACTCCCCGAGCGCCCGGATCACGCAGTGGGTCCAGGAGAACTTCACCGCCACGCAAGTGGACGGGGTCACGCTGTACGACCTGACCGCCACCCGCTGAAACCACGCGATGCGGCCCTGCCGCCCTGCATACCCGGGGCCGCGTCGCCTCCCGGTGTTCAGCGCAACCCCTGATCCCGCTGAACACCGCATCCGCACCGGCGCCTTACTTCGGCGCCGGTGCGGATCGCGTTGAGAGGGGATGTTTCTCGGTCGCGACTTCCCGGATCACGGCGCTGGGCAGCGGCAGCCGACAGAGCGCCGAGCACCAACTCTTGGCATCCCGCAAAACTCCAGCGATGATGATCGGATGCTCGACGGCTTCCGGTCAGGGAGCCGGACCATCAGCTCAGGTGTCCATCGCGAACATGCAGGGAAACAGTTGAACGCTTTCATGAGGCTGGCCGTGACGGTGGTCAGCGCACTGGTCGCAACCGCGCTCACCGCCGGATTCGCCGCCACCGCGTCGGCCGCGCCCGCCGAGCACGCCACACCGATCGCCGCCGCGACCGGCGAACCCCCGCAGGTGACCTACATCAAGGCATGCCTGCCGCCCGGCGACACGATCGAACTCCGCACGGGAATCGGCGCGGCGATCGGAGCCGCGATCGGCGCTCTCGTCGGCCTGCCGGTCTTCTTCGTCGGCGCGATCCCCGGCGCGATCATCGTCGGCCTGATCGGCGCCGCCATCGGAGCCTCCTCCTACGCCATCGATTCCGGCCGCCTCGAGCAGCAAGGACTGTGCTGATCGCCTGATCGCCTGATCGCCTGATCGGCGACAGTCGGGCCGCGTACGAGATCCGGTGCGCGGCCCGGCTGTCGAGGCGCGATCGGAGCCAGCGGCTCGGCGACGGTCCAGAGCCGGTGTTCGATCCGGCGACCGGTCAGCGCGGTGCGTGCAGAGCTTCGTGCAAGGTGGCCGCCCACTGCTGGACGATCAGTTTGCGCCGGGCCGAGTCGTCGGTGAGGACGTCGGCCAGGCCCAGTCCGCGAGCCATGTCCAGGGTCGCTTGGACCAGGTGGTGGGTGACGGGATCGGCATCGTCCACGCCGAGGGCCTCGATCGCGCGGCGGTGCGACGCGCGCCCGAAGCGGGCCTCCAGCGGGACGATGCGTTCGCGCAGCACCGGATCGGCGGCCGCGTGGGTCCACACCTGGAGCGCGGCCTTGAACAGCGGGCTGGTGTAGGACTCGACCAGCCCCGCCACCACCGCCTCGGTGCGGGCGATGCCGTCGCCGAGTTCCACCAGCGTCTCGGCTTCCCGCACCGCCTGCCCGCCGCGCGTGTCGAACATGTACTCCAGCGCGGCGGTGATCAGATCCTCCCTGGTGGGAAAGTGATGCTGCGCCGCGCCGCGCGACACCCCGGCCCGTTCGGCGACCACGGCGACCGTGGCGGCCGCCCAGCCCATCTCGGCCAGGCAGTCGATGGTCGCCTCGAGCAGGCGCTGCCGGGTGGCTCGGCTGCGGTCCTGCTTGGGTTCGTGGGGTGTCGCCATGGTCGTTATTCTGCCCAGCTCGGCGGGCGGCGCTGCAAAAAGGCCAGCATGCCCTCGTGGACTTCGGGGGTGCCGAAGAAGCTCGCCGAGCGCCGCGCCAGTTCTTCGGCGGAGGCGTCGAACTCGGCGAGGATGTCCGCGTTGACCAACCGCTTGGCTTCGGCCAGCCCCTGTGGGGAGCCCTTGCGCAGCTCTCCGCACAACCGCGCGACCTCGGCCGCCGGATCGTCGGCGGTGACGGTGACCAGGCCGATCTCCTCGGCCACGGCGGCGTCGAACTTCTCGCCGGTCAGGTAGTACCTGCTTGCCGCGCGCGGGCTGAGCCTGGGCAACAGGGTCAGCGAGATCATGAATGGCGCCAACCCGATCCGCACCTCGGTGAGCGCGAAACTGCTGCCCGGCCCGGCCACCACGAGGTCACAACCGGCCACGATGCCCATGCCGCCCGCGCGCACGTTGCCGTCGATCCGCGCGATCACCGGTTTCGGGATCTCCACCAACCGGCGCAGCACCCCGATCATGACCCGGGTGCGCTGGTCGGCGGCCGCGGCCGGATCGGCGTCGCTCGCCTCGCTCAGATCCGCGCCCGCGCAGAAAGTGTTGCCGGTGTGCGCGAGCACGATGACCCGCACCGTGTCGTCGGCGGCGGCGTCGTCGAGTCCGCGCAGCAGCTCGGCCACCAGCTTGGACGACAGCGCGTTGCGGTTGTGCGGCGAATCCAGCGTGAGCGTCGCGACGCCGCCGTCGGCCGTGTAGCGGACGTACGGACCCGTCTCGGTCATGCGGCGTCCTCTCAGTACGACTTGGGCAGGCCCAGCGAGTACTGGGCGACGAAGTTGAGCACCATTTCCCGGCTGACCGGCGCGATGCGGCCGATGCGCGCGGCCGCGAGCATCGCGGCCAGTCCGACGTCCCTGGTCAGGCCGGAGCCGCCGTGGGTCTGGATGGCCTGGTCGAGTGCCTTGATGCTGGCTTCCGCCGCCGCGTACTTCGCCATGTTGGCGGCCTCGGCGGCGCCCATCTCGTCGCCGGTGTCGTAGAGGGTGGCGGCCTTCTGCATCATCAGCTTCGCCAGCTCCATTTCCACCTTCACCTGCGCGAGCGGATGCGAGATGCCCTGGTGCGCGCCGATCGGCGTCTTCCACACCGTGCGCTCCTTGGCGTATTCCACCGCGCGGTCGATGGCGTAGCGGGCCAGGCCGATGGCCATGGCCGCGCCCATGATGCGCTCCGGGTTCAGGCCCGCGAACAGCTGCATCAGCGCCGCGTCCTCCCTGCCGACCAGCGCGGTGGAGGGCAGCCGGACGTCGTCGAGGAACAGGCTGTACTGGTGGTCGGGCTCGATGATGTCCATCTCCTGCGCCGTCTTGGTGAAGCCTTCGGCGTCGGTCGGCACGATGAACAGGGCCGGCTTGAGCTTGCCGGTCTTGTGGTCGGAGGTGCGGGACACGATCAGCACCGCCTCGGCCTGGTCCACGCCGGAGATGAAGATCTTGCGGCCGTTGAGGATCCAGTCCTCGCCGTCGCGGCGCGCGGTGGTGGTGATCTGGTGGGAGTTGGAGCCCGCGTCCGGCTCGGTGATGCCGAAGACCATCTTCCCGGAGCCGTCGGCGAGCTTGGGCAGCCACTCCTGCTTCTGCGCGTCGGTGCCGTACTTGGTGATGATGGTGCCGCAGATGGCCGGGGAGACCACCATGAGCAGCAGGCCCGCGCCCTGCGCGGACAGCTCCTCCATCACCAGCGCCAGCTCGTACATGCCCGCGCCGCCGCCACCGTACTCCTCGGGCAGGTTCACCCCGAGGAAGCCGAGTTTGCCCGCCTCCTGCCACAATTCGTCCAGCGGTTCGTTCTTGCGCGCCTTCGGCAGCACGTAGTCGCGGTAGTTGTATTTCGCGGCAAGCGCGGCGACGGCGGCGCGCAGCGCCTTCTGCTCGTCGGTCTCGAGGAAGCTCATCAGTTCTCCTGGGGTTCTACGGGTTCTGCGGGGTCGACGACCGCGAGCACGGCGCCGACGTCGACCTGCTGGCCGACGGTGACGTTGACGGCGCTGAGCAGGCCCGCGGCGGGCGCGGCGATGGTGTGCTCCATCTTCATCGCCTCCAGCCACAGGATCGGCTGACCCTGTTCGACGTGATCGCCGACCTCGGCGCCGAGCCGGATCACGCTGCCCGGCATGGGGGCCAGCAGCGAGCCGGTGGCCACCTGGTCGGCCGGATCGTTGAAGCGCGGCAGCCTGCGCAGGGCCACCGGGCCGAGCGGCGAGTCGACGTAGACTTGGTCGCCGTAGCGGGCGACCTCGAATCGCCTGCGCACCGAGCCTCGCTCACCCGGCACCGACAGCACGACGCGATCGGCAGCCGACTCGGCGAGTTCGAGACCGTCGTGGCCGTCCACCGTGACGCCGGTCCGTCCGAAGCGGTAACCCACCTCGTGGATTCCGGTCGCGCGGCTCTCGTAGGACTTGCGCTGCGACTGCGAAGGCAGATTCCGCCACCCGCTGGGCAGCCCGCCGCCCACCCGCGCGCTGCCGCGATTCGCGGCGGCATCGGCCAGCGCGGCGGCCACGATGGACAGCGCCTCGTCGGGCTCCGTCACCAGCGGCGCGGCGAGCGCGTCCAGCCCGTGCGTGGCGAAGAACGCGGTGTCGGTGTCACCGGCCAGGAACGCCGGATGACGCAGCACGCGCACCAGCAGGTCCCGGTTGGTGACCAGGCCGTGGATCTTCGCGCGGTGCAGCCCGGCGGCCAGCAATCGCGCCGCCTCGCCGCGTGTCTCGGCGTAGCTGATGACCTTGGCCAGCATCGGGTCGTAGTGCACGCCGACCACCGAACCGTCCACCACGCCCGTGTCCAGGCGCACGCCCGGCCGGTCGAGCAGGTCGAATTCGGTGCGCACCCCTGGGATCTCGAGGCGGTGCACCGTTCCGCTCTGCGGTTGCCAGTCGTGCGCCGGGTCCTCGGCGTAGAGCCGGACCTCGATCGAATGTCCGCGCATCGCCGGCGGTTCGGCGGGCAGCGCGCCACCCGCGGCGACGTCCAGTTGCAGCCGGACCAGATCCAGGCCGGTCGTGCACTCGGTGACCGGATGCTCCACTTGCAGGCGGGTGTTCATCTCCAGGAAGAAGAACTCGCCCTGCTCGTCGGCGAGGAACTCGACGGTGCCCGCGCCGGTGTAGCCGATCGCGCCCGCTGCCAGGCGCGCCGCCTCGAACAGGCGCGCCCGCATGCCTTCGGTGCGTTCCACCAGCGGCGAGGGAGCCTCCTCGATCACTTTTTGATGGCGGCGCTGGATGGAGCACTCGCGCTCGCCCACCGCCCAGATGACACCGTGCGTATCGGCCATCACCTGGACCTCGATGTGCCTGCCGGTCTCCAGGTAGCGCTCGCAGAAGACCGTCGGGTCGCCGAACGCGGATTCCGCCTCGCGCCGCGCGCCCTCGATCTGCGGGGCCAGGTCGGCCAGCTCGCGGACCACGCGCATACCGCGCCCTCCGCCGCCCGCCGACGCCTTGATCAGCACCGGGAGGTGCGCCTCGGTGACCTCGGCCGGGTCCAGCTCGGCCAGCACCGGCACGCCCGCGGCGTCCATCATCTTCTTCGACGCGACCTTCGAGCCCATCTGCTCGATCGCCTCGACGGGCGGGCCGATCCAGGCCAATCCGGCGTCGAGCACCGCCTTGGCGAATTCGGCGTTCTCCGAGAGGAACCCGTAGCCGGGATGGATGGCGTCGGCGCCCGCGGCCAGCGCGGCCTCGATGATCAGCTCACCGCGCAGATAGGTCTGCGCGGGGGTGTTGCCGGGCAGGCGCACCGCGGCGTCCGCCTCGGTGACGTGCGGCGCGGCGGCGTCCGCGTCGGAGTACACCGCGACGGTGCCCAGACCCATCCGGCGGCAGGTGGCGAAGACGCGCCGGGCGATCTCGCCCCGATTCGCCACCAGGACATTCGTGATCTGTCCACCTGTCACCGGATCGTCCCTCGTCGAATCGCCCTGCGATGCAGTCATATCCGGCCTCACATTCGGAAGACGCCGAAGCCGTCGGCGCCTTTGATCGGGGCGTTGTGAATGGCCGACAGGGACATTCCCAACACGGTGCGGGTGTCGCGCGGGTCGATGACGCCGTCGTCGTAGAGCCGCCCGGACATGAACATCGCCAGCGACTCCGCCTCGATCTGCGCCTCCACCATGGCGCGCATCCCGGCGTCGGCCTCCTCGTCGAACGGCAGGCCCTTCGCCTCCGCGGCGGCCCGGCCGACGATCGAGATGACGCCCGCCAGCTGCGCGCCGCCCATCACGGCGGATTTGGCGCTGGGCCAGGCGAAGACGAAACGCGGGTCGTAGGCCCGGCCACACATGCCGTAGTGGCCCGCGCCGTAGGACGAGCCCATCAGCACCGAGATGTGCGGCACCTTCGAATTGGAGACCGCGTTGATCATCATCGCCCCGTGCTTGATGATGCCCTTCTGCTCGTACTCCTTGCCCACCATGTAGCCGGTGGTGTTGTGCAGGAACAGCAGTGGTGTGTTCGTCTTGTTCGCCAGCTGGATGAACTGGGTGGCCTTCTGCGACTCCTCGGAGAACAGCACACCGCGCGCGTTGGCCAGGATGCCGACCGGATATCCGTGCAGTTCGGCCCATCCGGTGACCAGGCTGCTGCCGTAGAGCGGCTTGAACTCGTCGAAGTCCGAGTCGTCCACGATGCGGGCGATCACCTCGCGCGGGTCGAACGGGATCTTCAGGTCCGACGGCACGATGCCGAGCAGATCCTCCGGGTCGTAGCGCGGCTCGATCACCTCGGCGCGCGGGGCCGGGCCCTGTTTGCGCCAGTTCAGCCGCCGGACGATGGAGCGGCCGATCCGGATCGCGTCCTGCTCGTCGAGCGCGTAGTAGTCCGCGAGCCCGGAGACCCGCGCGTGCATGTCGGCGCCGCCGAGCGATTCGTCGTCGGACTCCTCGCCGGTGGCCATCTTGACCAGCGGCGGACCACCGAGGAACACCTTGGAGCGCTCCTTGATCATCACCACGTGGTCGGACATGCCGGGAATGTAGGCCCCGCCCGCGGTGGAGTTGCCGAACACCAGCGCGATGGTCGGGATGCCCGCCGCCGACGCCTGGGTGAGATCGCGGAACATCCGGCCGCCGGGGACGAACACTTCCTTCTGCGTGGGCAGGTCCGCGCCGCCGGATTCCACCAGCGAGATCACCGGCAGCCGGTTCTCCCGCACGATGTCGTTGATCCGCAACGTCTTGCGCAGCGTCCACGGGTTGGAGGTGCCGCCGCGCACGGTCGGGTCGGGCGCGACGATCATGCACTCGACGCCCTCCACGATCCCGATCCCGGCGATGGTGCTGGCGCCGACGTGGAATTCGCTGCCCCAGCCCGCCAGCGGGCACAGCTCCAGGAACGGCGAGTCCTCGTCGACGAGCAGTTCGATCCGCTCGCGCGCGGTCAGCTTGCCGCGCTTGCGATGCCGGGCCAGCTTGTCCGGCCCGCCGCCCGCGATCGCCTTGGCGAACTCCGCCTCCACCTCGGCGAGCTTGGCCGTCATGGCGTCGGCGGCCGCTTCGTACTCCGGCGCGGCGGTGTCCAGGGTACTGCGCAGAATGGTCATGACTGGTACCCCAATCGCTTCGCCGCCAGGCCGGTGAGGATCTCGGTCGTGCCGCCGCCGATCCCGAGGATGCGCATATCCCGGTACTGGCGCTCGATCTCGGATTCGCGCATGTAGCCGAGACCGCCGAACAGCTGGACGGCCTGGTTGGCCACCCACTCGCCCGCCTCCACCGCGGTGTTCTTGGCGAAGCACACCTCGGCGATCAAGTCGGTCTCGCCTTCGGCGCTGCGCTGCACCACATCGCGGGTGTAGACGCGGGCCACGTCGATGCGCCGCGCCATCTCGGTGACCGTGTTCTGCACCGCCTGCCTGCTGATCAGCGGACGGCCGAAGGTCTCGCGGTTGCGCACCCACTCCAGGGTGAGGTCCAGGCAGCGCTGCGCGCTGGAATACGCCTGCACCGCCAAGCCGACGCGCTCGCTGACGAACGCGCCCGCGATCTGGAAGAAGCCGGAGTTCTCCGGGCCGACCAGGTTCGCCACCGGCACCCGGACGTCGACGTAGGACAGCTCGGCGGTGTCGGAGGCCAGCCAGCCCATCTTGTCCAGTTTGCGGCTGACCGTGAACCCGGGAGTGTCCTTGTCGACGATGAGCAGCGAGATGCCGCCGGAGCCCGGTCCACCGGTGCGCACCGCGGTGACCACGAAGTCGGCGCGGACGCCGGAGGTGATGTAGGTCTTGGCGCCGTTGACGATGTAGTGGTCGCCGTCGCGGCGCGCGGTGGTGGTGAGGTGTCCGACGTCCGACCCGCCACCGGGTTCGGTGATCGCGAGCGAGCCGATCTTCTCGCCCGCCAGCGTCGGCCGCACCCAGCGCTCGATCTGCTCGTCGTCGCCCGAGGCGATGATGTGCGGCACGGAGATGCCGCAGGTGAACAGCGAGGCGAACAGCCCGCCGGAGGCGCCTGCCTGGTGCATCTCCTCGCAGACGATCATCGCGTCCACGCCGTCGCCGCCGGAACCGCCAGCGGATTCCGGGAACTGCACGCCGAGCAGGCCGAGCGCGCCCGCCTTCTTGTGCAGCTCGCGCGGGATCTCCCCGGCGCGCTCCCAGCCGTCCAGGTACGGCAGGATCTCGCGTTCCACGAAGCCACGCACCGTGGCGCGTAATTCGCGTCGTTCCGGCGTTTCCCAGAGTTTCGTCATGTCAGCAGCTCCACTGGAATGTCGAGGTGACGGGACCGCAGCCATTCGCCGAGTCCCTTGGCCTGCGGGTCGAAGCGGGCCTGATAGGCCACGCCCTGACCGAGCAGGCCTTCGATGATGAAGTTCAGCGCCCGCAGATCGGGCAGCACGTGCCGGGTGACGTTCAGCGAAGCCGCTTCCGGCAGTAGCTCTTTCACCCGCTCGACGGTGAGCGCGTGCACCAGCCAGCGCCATTGCTCGTCGGTGCGCACCCAGACGCCGACGTTGGCGTCACCGCCTTTGTCGCCACTGCGGGCCAGCGCGATCGTCCCCAGCGGCGCCCGGCGGGTTTCCCCCGCGGGCAATGGTTCCGGCGCGGGCGGATCGGGGAGGTCGGCGAGTTCGGCCGTCTCCGAGGCGGGCGCGACGGCGACCCGCGCGCCGTCCGGCAGCACCGCCGTGTGCGGCACTTCGGTGGCGTCGACGAACCCGGGCGTGAACACGCCGTACGGAGATCCGTTGCCCGGCAGAGTAGTGAAACTGCATCCCGGGTAGCTGGCCAGCGCCAGTTCCACGGCGACATTGGAGAACGCGCGCCCGACCTTGTTCGGGTCCGGGTCGCGAACCACGCAGCGCAGCAGCGCGCTGGCCTGCTCCTCGGTCTCCGCGTCCGGACGATCCAGGCGCGCCAGGGTCCAGGTCAGCTCGGCGGGCCGGGTCGGCAGCCAGGCTTCCAGCTGGCGTCGCGCCAGTTCCGCTTTCGCCTCGATGTCCAGGCCGGTGAGCACGAACTCCATCTCGTTGCGGAAACCGCCGAGGGTGTTCAGCGAGACCTTGAGCCGCGGCGGCGGCGGTTCACCGGCGACGCCGCTGATCCGCACCCGGTCCGCACCGTCCTGGTCGAGCCGGATGGTGTCCAGTCGGGAGGTCACGTCGGGCCCGGCGTAGCGGGGACCCTGGATCTCGTACATCAGCTGGGCCTCGACGGTGTCCACGGTGACCGCGCCGCCGGTGCCCGGGTGCTTGGTGATGACGCTGCTGCCGTCGGCGCGGATCTCCGCGATCGGAAAGCCCGGCCTGCCCAGATCGGCCAGCTCAGTGAAGAAGGCGTAGTTCCCTCCGGTGGCCTGGGTGCCGCACTCGATCACGTGCCCGGCCACCACCGCTCCGGCCAGCCGGTCGTAATCCGTTCGGCCCCAGCCGAAATGCGCGGCGGCCGGGCCGACGATCACCGACGCGTCGGTGACCCGGCCGGTGACCACGATGTCCGCGCCCGCGTTCAGGCATTCGACGATGCCCCACGCGCCGAGGTAGGCGTTGGCGGTCAGCGGCGCGCCGAAACCGAGTTCGGCGGCGCGCGCCACCAGGTCGTCGCCTTCCACGTGCGCGATCTTCGCGTCCAGCCCGAGGTCGGCGGCGACTTTGCGCAGCTTTTCCGCAAGGCCCGCCGGGTTCAGGCCGCCCGCGTTGGCCACGATGCGCACGTTGCGCTCCAAAGCCAGGCCGAGGCATTCCTCGACCTGCTTGACGAAGGTCTTGGCGTAGCCGAGGTCCGGGTCCTTCATCCGGTCCCGGCCGAGGATCAGCATGGTCAGCTCGGCGAGATAGTCGCCGGTGAGCACGTCGAGCTGCCCGCCGTCGAGCATCTCGCGCATGGCACTGAGCCGATCACCGTAGAAGCCGGAACAGTTGCCGATCCGGAGTACCTCCGGGTCGGCGGCCAGCATACTGCTCATCAGCGGGAATGCCTCCTGTGCGGCGAACCGTCAGGATGAGCCGCATGCCGCACCCGTGAAGTCCGCGTTCCGCGACCAGCATCACACCAGCGCCAGAAAAAAGCAAGCATGCGTGCTTGTTAATTGCGGAGGCAACGACCCCGCCACCCGCGCGGCGGCAATCGAGCCCACTGGAGCAAGATGGGCACAGTGTCCAGCGACGTGACCGTGATCATTCTGTTCGCCCTGGCGGGGTTCCTGCTCGGCGGCGCCTACACCACTTGGAAGACGGCCCGCCCGCTGTCGATCGCGCTGGCGGTCTGCGCCCTCCTCGCGGCGGGTGGCGCGCTGGCCTGGTGGCTCGTCTGAGCCGAGCGAAGAACTCGGCAGCCGCCTAGCCCTTCGACAGCCGGAAGATTCGCAGATCCTCGGGGACGCCGCTGAGCGGGGCCGCGAACAGGCTGCGGCGATACGGCTTGACCACCAAGCCCAATTCCGCGAGCGTCTCCGGCGGCAGCTCCCGCAGTGTGACCTCGGACATCATCGTGTTGCCGTTGCCGCCCGCCTCCATGACCCGGGCCGCGATCGTGACATCCACCCCGAGCCAGTCGCCCCCGATCTCGCGCGGGGAACCGGTGTGCAAACCGATCCGCATCTGCGGGGTGTAGCCGCGCACCTGCACGTCGGCCAGGTTGCGCTTGGCGGTCACGGCGGCGCGCACCGCGCGGTCCGCCGAGGGGAACACCGCCATCACGCCGTCGCCCATGCGTTTGACCACCTGACCCCCACGCTCGGCGATCGGCGGCTCGATGGCCTTGGCCACCTTGCGCAGCAGTTCGAGAGTGGCCTCGTCACCGGCGGAGAGCGACCAGCGCGAGAAGGCCACCAGGTCGGTGAACATGACAGTTATTTCCTGGCTACCTTTACCGCGTCCGACGCGCTCCAACGCCGCCTGCCAGACCTGCAAGGCGCCGAAACCGATCTCGCGCGCCGCGCTCGGCGTGTCACCGACCAGCCTGTCCGCCGCCCGCGCGACCGCCCGCGCGCCACCGGGCCCCGAGACCGACAGCGGGTCTCCGAAGGCGGGATCACCGGGCAGCTGCTGGCGCGCCTTGCGCAACATGCCGATCAGATCCGCCCGCTGATTCGCCGCGCTCACCAGCGCGGACAGCTGGCCACGGCGGGATCCGCCGGATCGGCGGGGAGCATCGAACGCGTCGGACGGCTCCAACGGAATGACCACCTCGGGCGGTACGCCTCCCTCGGCCTGCGCCCCCGACCCCGGCTCGGCGCCGCCAGAAGGTGTTTCACTCACGCCCCGAGGGTATCTCAGCCGACCAGACGTGGACGTGTTACCGATCATCACCATGTGCCACCTCCGCTGCGAACCTCAGCGAGCACATCGTCGGGCCCAGCGATGGATAACGAGCTGGTTGCTGAATCGAGGCTACTCGGCCGAGAACAGGTCTCGGAAGCCGCAGGCGGCATAGTTTCCTCGATGTTCACACGCACGATCGGCCCGGCGCGAGCATTCGCACCGGGCCGGTCGTCGCACCGCCGCCGGGCAGTGGCGGGCGGTGGGGCGGAGCGCCGGACCTCCCGACAAGGTCGGCGCCCCTACCACCCGAGTGGCGAGGGAAGGCGACTCGGGTAGCTGGCGGCTGCCTCGCGGCAGGTCAAGCGTCGCGCTGGTTCACCACGACCAGGGCCGCGCCGAACACGATCGCGACGAAGGCGGTGAAGTACACCAGGCTGCCCCACGGTCCCCAATGCCAGTTGGCCGTGGACGCGGCCGAGCTGAAGAAGTGGTTCGCGTTCGCGAACGGCAGGAACGGGGTGACATTGCGCCCGAAGCTGCCGAACGCCCCGAGCAGACCCTCGATGAGCAGCGGCCACAGCACGATCAGCGAGATGGCGGCGGCGGATTGGCGCACCAGCACGCCGACGCCGACCGCGAGGAACACGCACAGGAACGCGTAGATCGGGATGCCGTAGACCTCGCGCCAGTCCTGCGCGCTGGACAGGGTCAGCGTGGCGCCCGCCTCCGCACCGCCGAGGGCCTTGGCCACGAAGTAGGCGAGGAACACCAGGACGAAGGTGAGCACCGCGCCGTACACGGCGACCAGCCCGGCCTTGGTCAGCATGACCTTCGCCCGATGCGGCGTGGCCTGGTACGTCGTTCGGATGATGCCGAAGCGATATTCGCTGGTCACGGTCAGGGTGGCCATGATCATCAGGACCATCACGCCGAAGCCGCTGATGCCCGCCACCGCGGTGGAGACGGTCAGTTCGATCGCGCCGTCGGTGCCGTAGGACGCGCGCGCCACCGAGGCGAGCAGCGCGGCCATGCCGAGCGCAAGGGCGACCACGATCACCGAGCACCACCAGGGCGACCTGGTGGAGGTGAGCTTGATTCGTTCCGCTGCCAGCACGCCCATCAGAGCGCACCTCCCATCGCTGTGTAGGGACCGCCGTCCGCGGGGCCCTTCGTGGTGACCCGAGCCGCCGCCGGGTCGAAGCCTTCGCCGTGGTACTCCACCGCGCCGCCGGTCATCCGCATGAACGCCTCTTCCAGCGAGGCGCGCTGCGGGGCCAGCTCGAACAGCGTGATCTCGTTCTCAGCCGCCAGCTTGCCGACCGCGTCACTGGTCACATTCGCCACCACCAGGGCGGGGCCGTCGGGGCCCGCGCCGTCCTCGCGGACGGTCATGCCGTTGGAGGTGAGCACGCTGCGCAACTGGTCGAGCTGCGGGCTGCGCACGCGCACCGACTGCTCGGAGGCGCGTTCGATGAACTCCTGGGTGGTCGAGTCCGAGATCAGCTTGCCGCGCCCGATCACCACCAGGTGTTCGGCGGTCTGCGCCATCTCCGACAGCAGATGGCTGGAGACCAGCACCGTGCGTCCCTCGGCGGCCAGCCGCTGCATGAACCGGCGGATCCACAGGATGCCCTCCGGGTCGAGGCCGTTGACCGGCTCGTCGAACAGCAGCACCTCCGGGTCGCCCAGCAGCGCGCCGGCCAGGCCGAGCCGCTGCGACATGCCAAGGGAGAAGCCGCCCGCCGACTTGCCCGCCACCTCGGACAGGCCGACCAGCCGCAGCACCTCCTCCACCCGGGACTTGGCGATGTCGTTGGACGCGGCCATCCATTCCAGGTGGGCGCGCGCCGAGCGGTTCGGATGCACCCACTTCGCGTCCAGCAGCGCGCCGACGGTGCGCAGCGGATGGTCCAATTGGTGGTACGGCTTGCCCTGGATCAGCGCGGTGCCCGCGGTGGGCTTGTCCAATCCGAGGATCATCCGCATGGTGGTCGACTTGCCCGCGCCGTTCGGCCCGAGGAATCCCGTCACCTGTCCGGGACGAACGGTGAAGGTCAGGTCCTGCACCGCTACGGTTTGCCCGTAGTGCTTGGTCAGGCCTCTCAGCTCGATCATGCCGCCCAGCATTCCGTAGATCGCGGCGTCGCGCGTCGGTAATTGGTGGCGAGTCGGGTCATCCTCGAGGATGACGAGGGTCGGTCTGCCCCGGATCAGCGGCCCAGCAGCTCGGCGACGTGCAGGAGCGGCGCGACGTAACCGGGGATCAGGTTCGGATCACGCAGCTTCCGCGAGGTCGGGACGCAGGTCAGGAGTTCGGCCCCCACGATGCTCCAGTGCGGGACCGCCTTGGCGATGTGCGCTCGGATCAGCAGCGGACCCACCAGCGCCTCGGCACAGGCCGGGTCCGGCGTGACGATCCGGTACTGCGCGTCGAACAGCACATTGCCGGTCGCCGTCGGCTTGTCGCCGAAGATCGCGCGGCCGAGCTGCGACAGCAGACCACGAGAGACCACCGCGATCGGCGGGTACGCCCGATCCAGCAGCACCAGCACCACGATGAAGCGATGCGTGGTGGTCGTCGTCGTGCTGGTCGTCGAAGGACTGCTGGAGGTGGACGTCTGATACGAATAGTCGGCCACCGTCACCCATCGGCCGCCGAGCTGCCCGCTCATGGTCACGCCGAGCCCGCGCGAGTTCCGGCCGGGCAGACGTGCGGTCCAGTGCGCGCGGCTGGACTCGGCGAACGTCCATCCCCGAGCCGTCGCCCACTGCCGCAGCGTCGCCTTGCGAGCCCGTTCGGCGCGTATCCCCAGCGGCACCACCACGGCCAACAGGACGACGAACGGCAGCATGATCACCGCTATCAGCGCGCCGAAGAGCAATCCCGCTTCCATTGCCGTCCTCCTGCCGACACAACCGTTCTTTCTTATCGTGCGCGAGCGGCCTTCCCGGAGGCTTAAGAGAACATTGCGGCGCGGGGTTGCCAGCCACTCGGCAATCCGCGGCCGGATCAGGGAAGCGAGTTCGCCGCGAGCCCGAGCACGGCGGTGAGCGCGGCGGCCGCGTCGAGAAGGGCGCGGGAGCGAGCCGTGATGCTCGCGTCTCGAGCCGACAGCGCGGCTGCCACGTCCTCGGATCGGTGGCCGCGCGGCAGCTCGGGCAGCAAGATCCGGAGGGTGTCGACGCGGTAGCCGGCCCTGCGGAGCTGGTGCACGATCCGGGCATCCCGAACCTGAGACGGTGCGTACCGCCGCGTCCCGTATGCGGTGACGCGGTCCGGAACGACAAGACCCTCGGCGTCCCAGTGCCGCAGTGTGGACGGGCGTACGCCGAGCGCGGCGGCGAGTTCGGACACACTCATCGAATCCGACGGACGAACGTCATCGATCGGCTCGGCCGAGATCGCCGCGGCCGCCCGCTTCGCCAGCTCGAGATCGGCCCGCTCGCGGTGCAGCCCGGCGTGCGCCGCATCGAGAAGGGCGAGCGCCTCCGGAATCGGGCCGTCGTGCACGGTCCGCATGATTCGCTTGGCCTCGACGGGACCGACGCCCGCCGCAAGCGCGCGGTAGGCCAGCGCGGAACGCAGGTGGATCTCCCCGTATCCGCGATAGCCCGCCGCCGTGCGCGACGCGGGCGGCAGCACCCCGTCCCGCTCCAGGTTGCGAATCTGCTGCACCGAGTACCCGGCACGCCGCGCGACATCGACCGTGCGCATGGCCGAGTTGAGAGTTGTCACCCTGTTGTTCCTCGATATCCGCGTCAAAGTCTCCACAAGCACCTTAATGAAACGCTGAAGCACATGAGCATCGACGAGATCATCGGTTTCGTATCCGCCCTCGACGGCGTCCTGACTCTTCGCCCGGAACCGGGCGACGGCTCCCCAGAGATCAGTTGGGGCGACACGTTCTTCTACTACTCGCCGAGCGGCGAAGTGCCGAAGGCCACGCAGCCCTTCGCCACCATCGTGACGAAGGACTACCCGGGCGACGAGGGTTCCCGCCTGGACCGCCCGGACGCATTCCGCGTCAACATCGCCGCCGGAAAAGAAGCCTTCACCCACTGGACCGGCCACACCCCCCGAGAACTGCCCGCCGACCTCGACCCCAGCGTCACCGACACCGTCATCCCCCACCCCGTCTACGCCTCAGCAGGCTGGTTAGCGGTAGTGAACCCTGGCACCCGAACCCACCAGGAAATCCGCGACCTTCTGACCACCGCCTACAACCGCGCGCGCACGCGCTACCACCGCTGACCCCGGCCGGTTCATCCACTGGAGTCGAATGGTGGCGCGCGTTGTGGGGTGCACCGCCGAATGACTGCCGTCCCGCAGCGATCGCGCGGTTGACATGGAGTGTGCTCCAGCTTTTAGCGTCGGGGGCGACGAAATCGAGTTCAGGAGGTAGCAGCATGATCGACGTTTCCACTCGGCAGCTCGGCGAATTGACGGTCTCCGCACAGGGTTTGGGTTGCATGGGCATGAGTCACGCCTACGGCGCCGCGGACGACGAGCAGTCGATCGCGACGCTGCACCACGCCCTCGACTCGGGAGTGACTCTCCTGGACACCGCCGACTTCTACGGTGCCGGGCACAATGAGGAGTTGATCGGGCGGGCCGTGGCGGGCCGCCGTGACGAGGTGGTCCTGGCAACGAAGTTCGGCTTCGCCAACCGCCTGGGTGAGCCCACCCGGATCCGCGGCGACGCCGCGTACGTGCGGCAGGCGTGCGAGGCATCGCTGCGCCGTCTCGGTGTCGACCACATCGACCTCTACTACTTGCACCGGGTCGACCCGCAGGTCCCGATCGAGGAGACTGTCGCAGCCATGGCCGAGCTGGTGCGGGCCGGAAAGGTGCGCCACCTCGGACTGTCGGAGGCAAGCGCGCAGACCATCCAGCGGGCGCACGCGGTGCACCCGATCGCGGCGCTACAGAGCGAGTGGTCGCTGTGGACCCGGGACCTGGAGACCGAGATCGCCCCGGTGTGCCGTGCGCTCGGCATCGGCTTGGTCCCGTTCTCCCCGCTCGGGCGCGGATTCCTGACCGGCCGGTACAACTCGGTCGAAGGGCTGGCGGAAACCGACGTGCGGCGCAGCCAGCCGCGTTTCGCCGAGGGCAATCTCGAACGGAACCTGGCGATCGTCGCGAAGCTGAACGAGCTGGCCGAGGCCAAGGGAATCACCGCGGGCCAGCTCGCTCTGGCCTGGGTGCAGCACCGGGGCGAGGACGTGGTGCCGATTCCCGGCACCCGGCGGCAGCGGAACCTGGAGGAGAACCTCGCCGCACTGACCGTCGAGCTGTCTCCGGAAGACCTCGCCGCCATCGAGGCCGCCGCCCCGCCCGAGCAGGTCGCGGGCACCCGCTACGACGCGGCGAACCTCTCTTTCGTCAACGGCTGAGCCGCGCACCCGCGGCGCCGAAAACGTCTCGCTTGCCCCTCGCTCCGAACCGGAATCACCCACCCGGTGGTGTCACCGCGTGCCCGACCGGTCCGGGGCGGGGTCGGGACCGAGGAGGCCGGATGAAGCCGGGACCACATCGTCCCGGTGTGCGCGGGGAGACCCGCGGCCGTCGGCAGCGCGTGCGCATCAGCGCAGCGCGGGTCGCACCGACGACATCGACCGGCAGATGATCGCGAGCGTCCCCCTCACAGCGAGGGGGACGACGCCTGCGCCCAGAACCGCTTCGGAATACGCCCCGCCAAGCGCGCCGCGTATCCGGCGCGGACCGCGTCCGCCATGGCGGCGGCCATCAATTCGGGGCGGCGCGCCCTGGTCACGGCCGTCGCGAGCAGGACAGCCGAGCAGCCGAGTTCCATGGCAAGGGCGGCGTCGCTCGCGGTACCGATGCCCGCGTCCAGGATGACCGGCACCTGCGCGTCCGCGACGATCATCTCGATGTTGTGCGGATTGCCGATGCCGAGGCCGGTGCCGATGGGCGCGCCGAGCGGCATCACCGCCGCGCACCCCGCGTCCTGCAGGCGGCGGGCCAGGACCGGGTCGTCGTTGGTGTAGGGCAGCACGACGAAGCCGTCGTCGACCAGTTGTTCGGCGGCGGTGAGCAATTCGATCGGATCGGGCAGCAGGGTGCGCTCGTCGGCGACCACCTCGAGCTTCACCCAGTCGGTGTCCAGCGCCTCGCGCGCCAGCTGCGCGGTGAGCACCGCCTCGGCCGCCGTGCGGCAACCCGCCGTGTTCGGCAGGGGCGCGATGTCCAGGCGCTTCAACAAATCGAGGACGCCGGTGCCGCCCGCGGCATCGATGCGCCGCATGGCCACGGTGGTCAGCTCGGTACCGGAGGCGATCAGCGCCTCCTCCAGCACCGCGAGGTTCTCCGCGCCGCCGGTGCCCATGATCAGCCGGGAACCGAACTCGCGGTCGGCGATCCGCAGCGGGGCGTGCCCGGATGCCGTCGCCGCCTCAGCCACCTTGGACCGCCGTCAGCACCTCGATCTGCCAGCCGCGCCCGACCGGTTCGTCCCAGCGCGACTTGGGGAACACGGCGCCGTCCACCGCGAGCGCGACGCCCTGGCACGGCAGCTCGAGGCGCTCCAGCAGCTCGCGCACGGAGAGCGGCTCGGCGAACTCGTGCTCGTCGCCGTTCACCGTGACACCGATGGGGACGGATGACAGCGTCATCGTATTCCTCCTACAGTCGTCGAAAACCGTTGCGGGTCGGCTACTTCCGCTTCGGGCAGCGTTGCCCCGCCGAGCAGGCTCGCCACCGCGTCCACCGTGAGCGGCAAGGTCAGCATGCCGTTGCGGCCGTGTCCGGTGGCCGCGACGATCCGGTCGGTGAGCCGGCCGATCAGCGGCAGGTTGTCCGGGCTGCCCGGCCGGGAACCGGCGCTCGCCTCGGCCAGCTCGTATTCGCCGATGCCGGGGAACACCGCCTCCGCGTCGGCGATCAGGTCGCGGACGCCCGCGACGGTGACCGCGGTGTCGAAACCGGCCTCGTACTGGGTGGCTCCGACGACGATCCCGTCGGCGCGCGGCACCAGATAGACCGGCCGCCCGTGCACCCGGGCGCGGATCACGCCGCGCGGCGCGGGAGCGACCCCGGGCCGTCGCCGCAGGCGCAGGATCTCGCCCTTGACCGGGCGGACCGGCAGCTCGGGCCACAACCTCGCCGACGCGGCACCGGCGGCGAGCACGACTTGGTCGTGCGGAAGTTCCGCCAGCGAGTCTACGGATTCGGCGCGCACCGTGACGCCCGCCGCTTCGGCCGCCCGCCGCAGCGCGCCGACGAGCTCGCGATTGTCGATCGCGGGTTCGGCGGGTGCGAGCAGCCCCGCGCGCACCGTTCGGGCCAGGCTCGGTTCCCGCTCCCGGACTCCGGCGCGGTCCAGCAGGCGCAGCTCGTGCCCGCGCGCACCGACCCAGTCGGCGACGGTGCGCAGGTCGGCGGCGTCGGCCGCGTCCAGCGCGACGGTCATGGTCCGGTCGGCCACGAAGACCGCCGCACCGGTCACGGCCGCCAGGCGGGCGGCGAACTCCGGCCAGCGGGCCAGCGACGCCGCGCCGAACGCGAGCACCGCGTCCTCGCCGGGCCAGCCCTCCGACAGTGGTGCGAGCATGCCCCCGGCGACCCAGGAAGCGCCGGTCGCGACGGCCGGATCGAACAGGGTGACCGACCAATCGGCCTCGGCGGCCCGCCAGGCCACGGCGAGCCCGACGGCGCCGCCACCGACGACGGCCAGAGTCCGCATCCGATCCACCTGCCTCCTGTTTCGCATCCCCACGGTAGCGCGGCTACCGTCGAAGGCGTGCAACCCTCCCACCCGAATCGACCCGCCTCGCCGCGGGAGCGTCTGGCGAGCGCGCGGCTGTATCTCTGCACCGACGCACGCCGGGAGAAGGGCGATCTGGCCAAGTTCGCCGAAGCGGCGTTCGCGGGCGGAGTCGACATCATCCAGCTCAGGGACAAAGGATCACCGGGCGAGGCGAAATTCGGCCCGCTGGAGGCCAGGGCCGAACTCGGCGCGCTGGCCGAGCTGAAGGCCGCCGCGCGCAGGCACGGCGGGCTGGTGGCGGTGAACGACCGCGCCGACATCGCGCTCGCCTCCGGCGCCGACGTGCTGCATCTCGGACAGGGCGACCTACCGCCCTGGTACGCCCGCCGAATCCTCGGGCCCGACGTGGTGATCGGACGATCCACGCACAATCGCGCGCAGGCCGGACTCGCCGCGATCGATGAGCACATCGATTACTTCTGCACCGGCCCGATCTGGGCGACCCCCACCAAACCCGGCAGGCAGGCGGCGGGCCCCGAACTGGTCCGCTCGACCGCGGAGGCCCATCC
>NZ_JABLTE010000019.1 GCF_013315795.1 Nocardia barduliensis | reverse complement strand
CGCCGATGCCCTATGGTCCGCCGGGACGCCCGCCCTACCCGCCGCCGCGCAAACGCGGTGGCGGCGGATGGGTGGTGCTGCTGGTCGTCGTCGTTTTCCTGGTCGCAGCGGGGCTGGTGCGCAACGCCATCTCGGTGGGACGCGACGTCGCCGACGCGTCCGGCCCGCGACCGAGCTTCACCTTCGACGCCCAGCCGGACGGGTCGACCGCGCCGTCGGAGACCGGTAACAATCCGCTGCTGACCGACCCGAACGCGACGCTGATTCCGGCGCGATGCGACTACTCGCCCTGGGGCACTCAGGTGGACGCCGCGCGCAAGTTCTTCGAAAGCGCCGCGTCGTGCCTGGAGACGGCGTGGAAACCGGTGCTGCGCAAGGCCAATCTGCCGTTCCAGCCGCCGTCGCTGAACGTCAGCGCGACCACCGCGGGCATCACCACCCCGTGCACCGGCTCCACCAGTAACTTCGCCGCGTTCTACTGCCCGGCGAACAAGACGATCTACATGCCGATCAGTCAGTTGCAGACGGACTACTTCAAAGACAACTGGGTGGTCTACCTGTCGGTGTTCGCGCACGAGTACGGGCATCACGTGCAGGCGATGTCCGGCATCCTGCGCAAGGCCAACAGCGATCGGGCGGACGCGGGCCCGCGCAGCGCCAAGGGCCTGGAGTTGTCCCGTCGGGTCGAATTGCAGGCCAACTGCTTCGACGGCATGTACCTCTCATCCTCCGCGGAGGGCGGCTCGCTGACCGATTCGCAGCTCACCCTCGCCCGCAAGGACGCCTACGGGCGCGGCGACCAGGCGGGGGACATGCGGGACCACGGCTCCGCCGAGAACGGTGGGCAGTGGTTCGAGACGGGTGTGGACAAAAACCGTGCGGCGCAATGCAATACGTTCACCGCGTCGGCGAGTTCGGTGAGCTGATTCCCGCTCCGTCCTGCTGATCGGGCTCCGGCACCGAGGTCTGGTCGGTGCGCGCCATGCGGACTTCGCGCAGCCACGCGGTCACCGTCTCCGGTGTCGGCGGGTCCGTGCCGACCAGGTCGAGCACGCTGTAGCCGAGGCACGCGGCGCCCATCACGCGCGAGGCGACGGCTTCCGCGTCGCCCCAGGGCAGGAAGGGTTTGGCGAGCAGCAGGTCGGCGATGCCGTGGGCCACCGACCACAGTTCCAGCACGATCGGCAGCGGGTCGCGCGGCGCCATCGTCCCCTCGTCCATGCACTTGCGCACGGTGGCCGCGAAATGCTGGAAGGCCCCGCTGGTGAGGACCTGGTCCACCGCGCCTCCGGTCTCGGTGGGCGCGGTCGCCAGCCGGTACTGCTCGGGATGTTCGAGGGCGAAGCGGACGTAGGCCATGCCTTGATCGTGCAGCTGGGTCACCGGGGAGGTCGCGGGATCGGTGGCGGCGCGCATCGCGTCGGCGAGGTCCTCGAAGACCTGCGCGACGACCGCCTCGATCAGCTCGTCCTTGTCGGCGAAGTGCCGGTAGATCGACGGCGCGCTCACCCCGACCAGCTCGCTCACCGCGCGGATCGAGACCGCGTCGGCGTGCCCGGTCCTGCTGAGCAGTTCGGCCGTGGCTCGCAGGATCTCCTCGCGCAGCTGGGCGCCGGACCCGCGCGGCGACCGCGGACGCCTGCCACCGATCATGCGCGCCCTGCGGTTTCCAGCGGGCGGGCGGCGATGTCCTCCTCGCCCTCGGTCAGCCCGATCTTGGCGTGCAGGCGAGCCAGCGGGGCGGGCGCCCACCAGTTGGCCCGGCCGAGCAGGCGCATGAGCGCGGGCGCGAGCAGACCGCGGATGATCGTGGCGTCGGCGAGCACGGTCAGGGTGAGGCCGAGTCCGAGCAACTGCATGAACGACACCTTCGACGTCACCAGCGCGCCGAGCACGATCGCCATCAGCAAGGCGGCCGCGGTGAAGATCCGGCCCGTGCGAGCCAGGCCCACCGCCACGGCGCGGGTGTTGTCGTGCGTGGCCAGCCACTCCTCGCGCACCCGCGACAGCAGGAACACCTCGTAGTCCATGGACAGGCCGAAGGCCAGGCAGAACATCAGGATCGGCATGGTCGGCACCAGGTAACCCACCGGGGTGAACCCCAGCAACCCGGACAGGTGACCCTCCTGGAACACCCACACCATCGCACCGAAAGCGGCTGCCAGCGACAATGTGTTCAGCACGAGCGCTTTGATCGGCAATACGACGCTGCCGGTGAACAGGAACAGCACGACGAAAGTGGCCAGCGCGATCAGAGCGGCCGCGAGCGGCAACCGGGCGGCCAGGGCGTGCAGCGAGTCGGCATTGGCCGCCGCCGCGCCGCCGTAGAGCGCCTCGCCCGGCGCCGGGATCGCCCGGATCTCCTTCAGTTGACGGTCACCGGCCGGTGAGAAGGGGTCGAGTTTGGTGGCCACGCTCAGATAGGTCCCGGTGTCGTTGGACATTCCGGGCGGAGCGGCGGCGACTCGCGCGCCCCCGGCGTAGATCCCGGCTCCGGACAGGACCGCGGGCACGCCGTCGACCTTGGACAGCTCGGCGGCGTACCCGCCGAGCGCCGCGTCGTCGCCGCGATAGCCGTCCAGCACGATCGTGGTGCTGGCGACCGGATCGGCCTGGGGGAATTCGGTGCGCAGGGCGTCGCCGACCTGACGGCTGGCGGCGGTCTCCGGCAGCACGCGGTCGTCGGGATAGCCGAACTTCACCGAGAGGAACGGTGCGCCGAGCGCCAGCAGCAGCGCGATGATCACGATGGCGACCGGCGCCGCGTGCCGCATCACCACGCCGGCCAGCCGATACCAGCCGCTGTCCTCCGGCGCGCTCGGGCCGGGGGCGGGCGCGCCGCGGCGGAACAGCCGCCGCAGCGGCGCCCGCAGGTCGAGGGAGTTCACGCGATGTCCGAGCAGGACCAGCGCGGCGGGCAGCACGACGATGGACGCGGCCGCCGCCGCGGCGACGACCGCGACGCCCGCGTAGGCGAAACTTTTCAGGAAGTACAGGTCGAACACGCTCAGTACGGCCATCGAGAGTGCGACGGTGAGCGCGGAGAACAGCACGGTGCGCCCCGCGGTCTGTACCGACCGGATGGTGGCCGCCGCCGGATCCAGGCCGCGCGCGAGTTCCTCGCGGAAGCGGCTGACGATGAAGAGGCTGGAGTCGATGGCCAGCGCAAGGCCCATCGCTGTCGTCATGTTCAGCGCGTAGATCGAGACATCGGTGAACAGCGTGAACAGGCGCAGGATCGCCAGCGTCGCCAGGATGGCGAGGATGCCGATGGTCAGCGGCAGGGCGGCGGCGACGAGGCTGCCGAACACCAGGATCAGCACGATCATCGACAGCGGCACCGCGACGCCCTCGGCCAGCGCGAGGTCGCGGGTGGTCTGCTCGGTGACGTCGTGGTAGATGGCCGCGATGCCGCCCTGCCGGACGGTGATGCCGTCGGAGACGCCCGCGAACTGCCGTTCCAGTTCGCCCGCGGTCTGCTGGACCTGCGTCTCGTCGCCGTCGATATAGGCGACGACCAGGGCGCTCTTGCCATCGGTGCTGCGCAACGCGTTGGCCAGCGGCTGCGGCGTCGTCCAGTAGGACTGGACGCCCTGCACGTCCGCGCGCGTCTTCAGCGCGTCGGCCAGCCCGATGCCCGCCGCTTTGGTGGCCGGGTCGTCCGCGCCCGCGTCCGAGTTGACCAGTAGGACGAAATTGGGCGCGGCGCCGGCGAAGTTGTCCGCGATCAGCTGGGTGACCCGGGCGGATTCCGCGTCGTCGGAGGTGAACCCGCCGGACTTCAAGTGCGCGGGCGCGGTGGCGCCGAAGACGCCGCACAGCAGGGCGATGACGAACGCCGCGGCCAGCACGGCGCGCGGAGATCGGGTGGTGAAACGGGCAATCCGGGTCAGCATCGCGGCTCCGCTCGTCAGGTTAACAGCGTTAGAGTAACGCCGTTAACCTATGGTGTCGACCCGAGCGGTGCACCGTCCGAGGTCAGCCCCGGGACTTGCGGATGGCCCGCAACCCCCTGCGCCCGGGCACGGGAAGGTCGTCCCGCATCTCCACCCACTCCGCGGTGGTCAGCCAGAGCTGCTGGGCGCGGGCATCGGCGGTGTTGTGGAAGATCCGGCGGCCGCGATCGTCGCGCAGTTCTTGCGCGACCACCGACCAGCGTGGCGCGCGACCGTGCTCGTCCAGGTAGTCGGCGAGGTACGTCGCGATCGCGGTGCCGATGGTGTTCACCGGGCGCAGCGAGACCCGATTGCCGTACTGGGCCGCGTAGAAACGCCGTGCGGCGCAGAGGGATCGGGGATTGGCATTGGAAGCGATCCACCCGGCACGCTGGGCCCGTTCGATCAGCCAGAGGTGTTTGACCGCCGACGGCGCGATATTGCCGACGCGGCTGCGGATCAGCGTCATGATCTGCTCGCTGCACAGCACGTCGCGGCGGGTCGGTCCGTAGCCGTGCGCGGTCCAGTGCGCGTCGGCCAGTTTCGCCAGCGCGCGGCCGAAGTCGTCGATGCTGCGCTGCGCGCGCCTGCCGAGACGTTCGATGCGCTCGGCCTCGCGGCGCATCTCGTTCTGCGCGGTCAGGGTGCGGATCGCGGCCATGGTGGGCACCTGGCCGCGTTCGAGGAGTTCGAGGATGGCGGCGGCGGTGGCCGGATCGGCTGCCGCGGTCACCGGCAGCGAATCGCGCTTGATCGCGAATTCCTGCGGACTGATGGCGCGGCTCAGAAGGGCGACGGCGGAGCGGTCGCCTGCGAAATCGGTGCTGGACAGCCAGGCGGCGGCGATGTCGTCACACGACACGGTGGACGGTCCTCCGGTGGAAGTGGGAATTGACGCTGGTCACCTGTGGGCCGAGCTCTGTTGGTTGTGCCCCGGTCGGGATGAGGGACCGGCCGGGGTCACCAACCTGATGAAGGTTTGGCTACCGAAGTTGCCGAATGCCACGTTAGCCAGCGGATTGCGTCGGTGTCACCCATGGTGACGGTTTCGTTATCTCCAAAAAGTCGAGGTAAATCGGGGTGTGAGTTCATATTTTCCGGATCGGCAGGGGTGCGGGGGCGGCGAAGTCCGGAATTCGCTCGGTCGGCATGAGCGATAGCTCAAAAGTTGCCACCGTGGATGTCCCAGCGGGCGGCCGAAGAAGGTGGCGCGCATGTTGTGACTTAGATCACATATATGGCCGCCGGGTCGGTCCGGACCGGCGCGCCAGGCGGGAATGTCCTTTGTCGGTAGTCGCCGGTAACCTCTGGCCGTGGCTCTGTACCGGAAGTACCGACCGGCAACGTTCGCTGAGGTGGTGGGTCAGGAGCACGTCACCGACCCGCTGAGTACCGCGCTCGACATGGGGCGGATCAGCCATGCCTATCTGTTCTCCGGTCCGCGCGGCTGCGGCAAGACGTCGTCCGCGCGCATTCTCGCCCGGTCGCTGAACTGCGCGCAGGGGCCTACTTCGACGCCGTGCGGCACTTGCCCGTCCTGCGTGGCGCTCGGCCCCGGCGGTCCGGGCAACCTGGACGTCATCGAACTCGACGCCGCGAGCCACGGCGGCGTCGACGACACCAGGGAATTGCGTGACCGCGCCTTCTACGCGCCCGCCGAGTCCAGGTACCGGGTGTTCATCGTGGACGAGGCGCACATGGTGACCACCGCGGGCTTCAACGCGCTGCTCAAGATCGTCGAGGAGCCGCCTGCGCATCTGATCTTCATCTTCGCGACCACCGAGCCGGACAAGGTGCTGCCCACCATCCGCTCGCGCACGCACCACTATCCGTTCCGCCTGCTGCCGCCCGCCACGATGCGCGGCCTGCTCGGCCGGATCTGCGAGCAGGAGCACGTGCCGGTCGAGGAAGCGGTGTATCCCTTGGTGATTCGCGCGGGTGGCGGTTCGCCGCGCGACAGCCTGAGCGTGCTCGACCAGCTGCTGGCGGGGGCGGGTCCCGAGGGCGTCACCTACGCCCGCGCGGTCTCGCTGCTCGGCGTCACCGACGTGGCGCTGATCGATGACGCCGTCGAGGCGCTGGCCGCCGACGACGGCGCCGTCTTGTTCGGCACCGTCGACCGGGTGATGGAGGCGGGCCACGACCCGCGCCGTTTCGCCGTCGACCTGCTCGATCGCTTCCGCGACCTGATCCTGCTGCGCGCGGTGCCCGATGCCGTCGAGCGCGGTCTGGTCACCGGCCCCGGTGACGTGCTCGACCGGATGCGGGACCAGGCCGCGCGACTGGGCTCGGCCACCCTCACCCGCTACGCCGAGCTGCTGCACGATGGCCTGGGGGAGATGCGCGGCGCCACGGCGCCGCGACTGCTGCTCGAAGTCGTCTGCGCGCGCATGCTGCTGCCGTCGGTGTCCGATGCGGAATCCGCCACGCTGCAACGGTTGGAGCGGCTGGAGCGCGGTCTGGCGGGTGGCTCGGTCGCCGTCCCCACCGCCTCGCCTGCCCCACCGCCGGCTGCGGGTGGGTCCCCGACGGACCCGCCCCGTCGCCGTGGAGCCGAAGCGCTGGCCGCGATTCGTCGCGATAACCGGGGCGCCGGTCGCTCGGAGGACGCGTCCGAAGCCGGAGGTGCTGCCCCTGCCGGGGGTCCGGCGCAGACCGGTGGCGCGGAGGCGGCGGTGCGTGGGGGAGGTGCCGTCGCGGCCGGAGGTCCGGCGCAGACCGGTGGAGCGGTGGCTACCGGTGGTGTGGAAGATCCGGTGCGTGCTGGAGGGGCTGCCGCCGGAGGTTCGCCGCAGGCTGGTGGTGCTGAAGCGCTCGTGCACGGCGGAGGTTCGGCGCAGGCCGGACGAGCGGAGCGGCCGGTGCGCGCCGATGGGTCGTTCGCGGAGGTTGCGGCTGATGCTCCGGCGCCTGTCGGTGGCGAACCGGCGGGAACTCCGGCGGCCGGTGGTGTGGGTTCCACTGTCGCCGCGCCGGATGGCGGCGCTGCGGTCGACGGCGGGGAATCCGCAGGTGCCGGAGACGGGCGACGGGTGACGGCTGCCGATCGCGCATCGTCGGTGGGCCGGTTTGCGCCGGGCACCGGTGCGGAGGGCGGTGCAGATCGAAACGCGCCGATCGCCGAGCCGGAATCCGGCGCCGGACCGGGCGGCGGGTCGGCGAGGGGCACATCGTCGGGAGGGCCGAGCGCGCCCGACGCGCCGAGTGGAACAACCGACGCGTCCGCTGGAGCCGGAGCGCGTGACTACGGCGTCGCGAGCGGTGCGAGTGAAGGAGCGGATTCTCGGGTATCGGGCGCGCAGGCGGCGGGCTCTGTCGCCGGGCACGATCCCGCGACCATCGACTCGACCGCCGCGCGGAATGCTGCTGCGGGGCGAGGCGATCGGGAACGATCCGATGTGATCCCGGCTCAGCCGACTGATGCGCCCTCGCCCCGTGGAACTGCTGGACCTTCGTCTCACGGGACTGACGTGCCGGTGTCTCGTGCGACTGACGCGTCCGCGTCCGCGGGGACTGACGTGCCTTCGTCTCGTTCGATAGACGCATCCGTGTCGGCGGGGGCTGACGCATCCGTGTCTCGGGGGTCTCACGCGTCCGCGGGGACTGACGCGCCTTCATCTCGGGCGATCGACGCATCCGTATCGCGCGCGACCGGCGCGCCCGCACCGGAGCCCGCCGCCGGGACTTCTTCCGCGCCGGGCGGTGATCTGTTGCGTGAGGTGGAAGCCGCTTGGGCGGATATCCGGACCAAGGTGCGCGAGTTCGGCGCGGCCGTGCAGGCGATGCTCGCCGGTGCGTCGGTGGCGCGGGTGGAGGGCGAGGTCATCGTCTTCGCCCATCAGCACGCGCCGCTGGCGCAGCGACTGTCCGATCCGCGGAATCTGGAAGCGGTCCGGTCCGCGGTGCGGGCGGTGCTCGGCCGTGACCACGAGGTGCGCTGGGAAGCGGGCGGTGCGGCGCCCCGGCCCGCGGCGGCGCCCCGGTCCGGCGGTGCGGGGAATCGCGGGCGCGGGCAGGCGGGCAGCCAGCCGGGACGTGAATCCGGCAACGCGGCGGGCCGCGCACCCGACGCCGCCGCCCCGCCACGGTTCTCGCGCCCCAGCCAGGCGCGGAACACCGGCGCCGACAAGCCGGGTAACGCGGGACGCTCGCGCGGGAGTGGCGCGAACCCGCGCCCGTATCCGGCGGACGACGACATCCCGCCGCCCGACTACCCCGACCTCCCGGACGATCCCGGCCCCGCGGACTATCCGCCCCCGTACGACGCGGAACCGAGCGGAAACGAGGACGTGAGCAGCCGGGGCCGGGGCGGCGACGGCGCCATCCCCGCGCCCACGCCGGAGGAGGAGCGGGAGATGATGGCCGCCGCGGCCGATCCGGTGGCTCCCGGCGATCGGCGCGACCCGGACGAGGTCGCCCTCGAATTGCTGAAGAGTGAGCTGGGTGCCACACGGCTGGATGGTTGACAACCACCGCTCCGACGACGTTAAGTTAACCGGAGTTCGCACTCCACGGTAGTATGAGCGGGTAGCCGTGAGCTTCGGTACGCCGACGTTCTATGGTATGCCCAGGCGTACGAGCGACCGGGACGTGCGTCCGCTGTTGCTTGCCTGGTTTTGTACAGCGTTAGGAACGGTCGGTCGCAAGGCCGGTCGGCGAGGTCATTCGCAGCCACGCCGCACCCGCGGTGTCGCCGCACACCAGCGCTCGGACGGACGAATGTGCCGGCCGGCCGCACAGGAGCGCTCGGACGGACGAATGTGCCGGCCGACCGCAAGGAGCGCTCGGACGGACGAATGTCCGGCCGCCGCACATTGAGGAAGGAACACTCCGATATGACCACAGAGGCCTACATTTACGAGGCCATCCGCACCCCGCGCGGCCGTGGCAAGAAGAACGGCTCGCTGCACTCGGTCAAGCCGATCGACCTGACTGTTGGTCTGATCCAGGAGCTGCGCGGCCGCTTCCCGAACCTCGACGAGGACCGGATCTCCGACCTGATCCTCGGCGTGGTCATGCCCGTGGGTGACCTGGGCGCCGACATCGCCCGTACCGCGGTCACGGTGGCCGGCCTGCCCGACACCGTCGGCGGCTTCCAGCTCAACCGCTTCTGCGCCTCCGGCCTCGAGGCCGTCAACCTGGCCGCCCAGAAGGTCCGCTCCGGCTTCGACGACCTGGTCCTCGCCGGTGGCGTCGAGTCCATGTCGCGCGTGCCGATGGGCTCCGACGGCGGTGCATGGGCGCTGGACCCGGCCACCAACTACGACACCTACTTCGTCCCGCAGGGCGTCTCCGCCGACCTGATCGCGACCATCGAGGGCTTCACCCGCGACGACGTCGACGCCTACGCGGTCCGCTCGCAGGAGCTGGCCGCCAAGGCCACCACCGGCGGCTACTTCGCCAAGTCGATCGTGCCGGTCAAGGACCAGAACGGCCTCGTCGTGCTCGACCGCGACGAGCACATGCGCCCCGGCACCACCGCCGAGGACCTGGCCAAGCTGCAGCCGTCCTTCTCCGTGATCGGTGAGATGGGTGGCTTCGACGCGGTGGCGCTGCAGAAGTTCCACTTCGTCGAGAAGATCAACCACGTGCACCACGGCGGCAACAGCTCCGGCATCGTCGACGGCGCCGCGCTCGTGCTGATCGGTTCCGAGGAGGCGGGCAAGGCCTCCGGCCTGACCCCGCGCGCCCGCGTCGTCGCGACCGCCACCAGCGGCGCCGACTCCACCATCATGCTCACCGGTCCGACCCCGGCCGCCAAGAAGGTGCTGGCCAAGGCGGGTCTGACGCTCGACGACATCGACCTGGTCGAGATCAACGAGGCGTTCGCCTCCGTGGTGCTGAAGTTCCAGAAGGATCTGAACATCCCGGACGAGAAGCTGAACGTCAACGGCGGTGCGATCGCGATGGGCCACCCGCTCGGTGCGACCGGCGCGATGATCACCGGCACCATGGTCGACGAACTGGAGCGCCGCAACGGCCGCTACGCACTGGTCACCCTGTGCATCGGCGGCGGCATGGGCGTGGCAACCATCATCGAGCGGGTCTGATCCCCAACCGACAGCCGAAGATTTGCGGCGGCGTGAGCGTCAGGCCCGGAGGCGGCAGCCTGCGTAACCACGTAGGGCCGCGAACGCCGCTAATTCACCTAGGAGACACAGAGCTGTGAGCGAAACCAACATGATCGGTTGGGAGCAGGATTCGGACGGCATCGTCGTGCTGACGATGGACGACCCGAACCAGGGCGCCAACACGATGAACGAGCTGTACAAGAAGTCGATGACCGCCACCGTCGACCGGCTCGAGGCGGAGAAGGACAACATCACCGGTGTCGTCCTGACCTCCGCGAAGAAGACCTTCTTCGCGGGCGGCGACCTGAAGAACATGATGAAGGTCGGTCCGGACGACGCCCAGGCGCTGATGGACGAGCTGGCCGAGATCAAGAGCGCGCTGCGCCGCTTGGAGCAGCTGGGCAAGCCGGTCGTCGCCGCCATCAACGGCGCCGCGCTCGGCGGCGGCCTGGAGATCGCGCTGGCCACCCACCACCGCATCGCCGCGGACGTGCCGGGTTCGCAGATCGGTCTGCCGGAGGCCACCCTCGGCCTGCTGCCCGCGGGCGGCGGCATCATCCGCACCGTGCGCATGCTGGGCCTGCAGAACGCCCTGATGCAGGTGCTGCTGCAGGGTCAGCGCAACAAGCCGGCCAAGGCCAAGGAGATCGGCCTGGTCGACGAGCTGGTCGGTTCGGTCGAGGAGCTGGTCCCCGCCGCCAAGGCGTGGATCAAGGCCAACCCCGAGGCCTGTGTGCAGCCGTGGGACAAGAAGGGCTTCAAGATCCCCGGCGGCACCCCGTCCTCGCCTGCTTTCGCGGCGAACCTGCCGGCGTTCCCGGCCAACCTGCGCAAGCAGATCAAGGGCGCGAACATGCCCGCGCCGCGCGCCATCATGTCGGCCGCGGTCGAGGGCTCGCAGGTCGACATCGACAACGCGTCGCTGATCGAGTCCCGCTACTTCGTGCACCTGCTCACCGGGCCGGTCGCGAAGAACATGATCCAGGCGTTCTTCTTCGACCTGCAGACGATCAACAACGGCGGCTCGCGTCCGAAGGACGTGCCGAAGAAGGAGATCAAGAAGGTCGGCGTGCTCGGCGCGGGCATGATGGGCGCGGGCATCGCCTATGTCTCCGCGAAGGCGGGCTACGAGGTCGTGCTGAAGGACGTCTCGATCGAGGCGGCCGAGCGCGGCAAGAACTACTCCGAGAAGATCGAGGCCAAGGCGCTCTCGCGGGGCAAGACCACCGAGGAGAAGTCCAAGGCTCTGCTGGACCGGATCAAGCCGACCGCGGACGCGGCCGACTTCGCAGGCGTCGACTTCGTCATCGAGGCCGTCTTCGAGAACACCGAGCTCAAGCACAAGGTGTTCCAGGAGATCGAGGACATCGTCACCCCCGACGCGCTGCTGGGCTCGAACACCTCCACCCTGCCGATCACCGGTCTGGCGACCGGCGTGAAGCGCCAGGAGGACTTCATCGGCATCCACTTCTTCTCGCCGGTCGACAAGATGCCGCTGGTGGAGATCATCAAGGGTGAGAAGACCTCGGACGAGGCGCTGGCCCGGGTGTTCGACTACACCCTCGCGATCAAGAAGACCCCGATCGTGGTCAACGACAGCCGCGGCTTCTTCACCTCGCGCGTGATCGGCACCTTCGTCAACGAGGCGATCGCCATGCTCAAGGAGGGCATCGAGCCCGCCACCATCGAGCAGGCCGGTCTGCAGGCGGGCTACCCGGCCGCGCCGCTGCAGCTGTCGGACGAGCTGAACATGAAGCTCATGCAGAAGATCGCCAAGGAGACCCTGGAGGCTGCTCAGGCGGGCGACACCACCCTGGGCGCCAAGCGGCACCCGGCGCAGGACGTCATCGACTACATGGTGTCCGAGGGTCGTCCGGGCCGCTTGGAGAAGGCGGGCTTCTACGAGTACGACGAGAACGGCAAGCGCACCGGTCTGTGGCCGGGCCTGCGTGAGCACTTCAAGACCACGACGGACTTCGGTGTCCCGATCCAGGATCTGATCGACCGCATGCTCTTCGCGGAGGCGATCGAGACCCAGAAGTGTTTCGACGAGGGCGTGCTCACCTCCACCGCCGACGCCAACATCGGCTCCATCTTCGGCATCGGCTTCCCGGCCTGGACCGGTGGTGTGCACCAGTTCATCGTCGGTTACCCGGGTGGCCAGGAGGCCTTCGTGGAGCGCGCCGACTACCTCGCCAAGAACTACGGCGAGCGCTTCGAGGTCCCGGCCTCGCTGCGTAAGTAGTCTCGCGCCGTAGCGCAACGGCGAAGCCCGCCATCGCTTTTCGCGGTGGCGGGCTTCCGTCGTTTTCCGGCCCGTTCATCTTCCCGTCCGATCGGCCGGATAGGTTGGCAGTCGTGCGCAGACGTAGTCGTCATGTCCTGATCATCAGTTGCGCCCTCGCGCTCGTCCCGGCTCCGGCCGCCGCCGATCCCGTGGCGGCGCCCTCGGTGCGCTTGCTGGGTGAGCAAGTGATCGCGTCGGGCCTGGACTTCGAGGGCACCACGGTGGGTGGCCTCTCCGGGATCGACTACTCGGCGCACACCGGTGAATTCCTGCTGATCAGCGACGATCGGTCGAACAAGAGCCCCGCGCGCTACTACACCGCGCGCATGGCGGTCGGCGAGCACGGAGTCGGGCCGCTAACGTTCACCGGCACCCGGCCGCTGCTCACCGCGACCGGCGCACCCTACGCACCTATGTCGGTGGACCCGGAGGAGATCCGGGTCGACCCGTGGACCGGCGACTACTACTGGACGCAGGAAGGCGAGCGCGACGGCGCGGTGCTCGCGGACCCCTCGGTGCGGGTCGCGCACCCGGACGGCTCGTACGCCGGTGAGCTGCCGATCCCGGAGAACGAGCGAATGCGCCCCGGTTCCGGCCCCCGGCAGAACCAGGGATTGGAGGCGGCGACCTTCCTCGCCGGGGGCGCGCTGTTCGCGACCGCCACGGAAGGACCGCTGCTACCGGACGGGCCTGCGGCTACCACGGCAGGTGGCGCGGTCGCGCGGATCACCGTTCAGGCCCGATCCGGCCCCCTGCTCGCCCAGTACGCGTATCCGATCGAGCCGGTCTTCGCCGAGTCGCGCCCCGAGCCCGGCCGCGGTGGTACCGGTGTCACGTCCCTCCTCGCCGCCGATGCGCTGGATCCCGCGAAAGTGCTTGTGCTGGAACGGTCCTTTTCGCCGGGGGCGGCCAACAAGATCCGCGTCTACGAGGCCGATCTGGCTGCCGCGACCAATATCCTCGATGCTCCGATCGGCGCCGCACGGCCGGTGGCGAAACGTCTGCTTGTCGACTTGGACGACGTCGGGCTCTCCGCCGTCGACAACGTGGAGGGCATGACCTGGGGTCCCCGGCTGCCTTCCGGCGAACGAACCCTGGTTCTGGTCAGCGACGACAATTTCGACAGCCGCCAGGTCACCCAGATCATCACCCTCGCTCTCGCCTAGCGCGGCAGGCGGGTCTTCGGCGGCCGCCGCGGTCGAACAGTCACCTCGCGCCGACCGTTCGATCAACTGCCGGAACTGCCCCTGATCGCCGAGACAAATCGTCTCGATGAGCCGGGTGGCCGAGTCCGCGATGGGTACCCCTGTGCGTGAACCCGGCGCGGCGGTGGTCACGAGCCCCGGCGGCAGGGCTGAGCGGCGCGAAACGCCCGAACCGCCGACATGAAGCTTCCTGTTCGGAAAGATCTCCCGCGTGCTCGCGCACCGCGCTACGTTGGAGTATGCGCAGACATATCGGACACCGCGTCCGGAGTCGGCGCGGAGTTGGTCGCCGATGTCGCCGATTCGATGTGAGTTCGAGGTGATCACATGAATCCACAGACGCGTTCGGGCCGGGTGCGTCCCGAATCTCCTGCGGCCGAATCACATACGCAGCGCCCGACGCCCCTCGCCATCGCCGACGAACTCGAGGCGATGGGCCTGTCGGGTGCGGTGGAGATCGGCCGGGGCGGGTTCGGGGTGGTGTATCGCTGCGTCCAGACCGCCTTGGATCGGGTGGTCGCGGTGAAGGTGCTCTCGTCGGAGATCGACCCGGAGAGCCGGGAGCGGTTCCTGCGCGAGGAACAAGCCATGGGCAGGCTGTCCGGCCATCCGAACATCGTCGACATCCTCCAGGTGGACGTGACCGCGACCGGTATGCCCCTCATCGTCATGCCGTACTGCACACACGGGTCGCTGGAGAAGCTGATCCGCGACCAAGGCCCGCTGACCTGGGCGGACTCGCTGCGCGCCGGGGTCAAGCTGGCGGGTGCCATCGAGAGCGCGCACCGCGCCCACATTCTGCACCGGGACGTGAAACCGGCCAACGTCCTGCTCAGCGGCTACGGCGAGCCGCAACTGACCGATTTCGGCATCGCCCGCATCCCGGGCGGATTCCGCACCTCCAGCAGCATGATCACCGGGTCGCCCGCGTTCACCGCGCCGGAGGTTCTCAAAGGCGACGAGCCGACCATCCGCTCCGACGTCTACGGGCTCGGCTCGACGCTGTTCGCCTTGCTCACCGGGCACGCCGCCTTCGAGCGGCAAGCGGGTGAGCGGGTGGTCGCGCAGTTCCTGCGGATCACCACGCAGCCGGTGCCCGACCTGCGCGAACAGGACATTCCGCCGGATGTGGCCACCGTCATCGAACAGGCCATGTCGCCGAGCCCGCGCGATCGCCCGGCCAGCGCCTACGAGTTCGGCGAGATGCTGCGCGCGGTGCAGCGCGGCCACGACCAGTTGCCGGACGAAATGGCGCTGCTGGACACCGACGCCGAGGCGACGACCTCGACCGCCGTCGGCGAGCCGACCCTCGCGTGGACCGGCTCCCGTCCCGCCGTCACGGCGCGGCGCAGCTGGCCGTTGACGCTGCGGCCGGCCGTTTCGCAGCATTCGGCGACGATGACGCCGCCGCCGACGGCCGTGACCAAGTTCCGTCCCCCCACGCCCACCCGGCAGCCGATACCGCGGCCGCGTCTGCTGGACATCCTGCGTGGCGGCGGGCGGCGCAGGCTGGCGGTGATCCACGCGCCGGCGGGATTCGGCAAGAGCACGCTGGCCGCGCAGTGGCGCGCCGAGCTCGCCGAAAGCGACGCCGCGACCGCCTGGATCGGCGTCGACCGCGACGACGACAACGAGATCTGGTTCCTGGCCCACCTGATCCAGGCGATTCGCCGGGTGCACCCGGAGGTCGGCGACGGTCTGGACCAGGTGCTGGAGGAACGGCCCGCCGACGCCGCCGCGTTCGTGATCCCCACGCTGATCGACGAGATCCACGCCGCGGGCAAGACAGTTGTGGTGATCGTCGAGGACTGGCATCGGATCACCGACGCGGGCGCGCATCGCGCGATGGAAGCCCTGTTGGACAACGGCTGCCATCACCTGCGTTTCGTCGTGACCAGCCGGGAGCAGTCCGGCCTGCCGACGAGCCGGATGCGCGTGCACGACGAACTGGTGGAGATCGGCTCGGCCGCGCTGCGCCTGACCGAGGCGGAAACCCGGCAGATTCTGGTGGAGCGCAACGGCTTCGATCTCACCCCCGAGCAGGTGACCGAGATCCACACCGCCACCGACGGCTGGCCCGCCGCCATCCAGCTGGTCGGGCTGTCGCTGCGCGGCAACGCCGACCCCGCCCAGCTGATCGCCACGCTCTCGGAAGGCAACCACGGCATCCGCGAATATCTCGCCGAGAACGTGCTGGACACCTTGGAACCGAGGATGCTCGAGTTCTTGATGTCGATCGCGGTGACCGAGCGGGTGTGCGGTTCGCTCGCCGCGGCGCTGTCCGGCGAGCAGGAAGCCGAGCAACTGCTCGAGCAGGCCGAGCAGCGTGAGCTGTTCCTGCGGCGCATCGAGCACGACCCGGAGTGGTTCCGGATGCAGCCGCTGTTCGCCGAGCACCTGCGGACCCGGCTCGAACGCGTCCACCCGGGGAAGCTGAAGTCGCTGCACCGCAAGGCTTCACGCTGGTACGCCGAGCATCAGTCGCTGCGCAAGTCGGTCGACCACGCGCTGGCCGCGACCGACCTGAAGATGGCGCTGGACCTGCTCGAGAGCGGCGGGATGGACCTGATCGACGGTTCCCGGCTGGCCACCCTGCTGGGCAGCGTGTCGAAATTGCCGATGCAGCAGGTGGCCTCGCGCTCGAAGCTGCTGATGGCGGTGGCCAGGGCGAACGTCAATCTGCAGCAGTCCGGCGCGGCGCGCAACGCGCTGGGCAGGCTGTCCAACATCCTGGCGCGCGGATCTTCCGGCGACGACGACGTGCGCGTGCAGCGCTGCCAGGCGGCGGTGCTCGCCGCCCTGGACCAGATCGCGCGCGACCGCACCGAGGGTGCGGCGGCGCGGGTGGCCGACTGCCTGCAGCAGCCCGACGACCTACCCGCGTGGACGGTCTCCACCGCGGCGAATCTGACCAGTTTCGTGCGCCTGTGCGAGTTCGACTTCGAGGGCGCCAAGACGATGCAGGAATGGGCGGAGGAATATCACGAGCGCTCCAAGGACCCGCTCGGCCTGGTCTTCGGCCGCTGCGGCCGGGGCGCGGCCGCCTATGAGCAACTCGACGTCGCCACCGCCACCCGTAGTTTCCAGCAGGCGTGGGAATCCGCGCGCGAACGCTCGGGCCCGCGCTCGCACGCGGTGCGGGTGGCCGCCGCACTGCTCGGCGAGATGAACTACCGCCGCGGCGATCTGGACGCCGCCGACCGGTTGCTGGACGAGAGTCACCAGTTGGTCACCCGGATCGGCCCGGTCGACTTCCTGATCTCCACCTTCGTCGTCGGCGCCCGGGTCAAGGCGGTTCGGGGCGACCTGTACACCGCCGCCACCCGGCTGGAGGAGGGCGCGCGCATCGCCGCCGATAACCGGCTGGCTCGGCTGGCCGCGCACATCCGGGCCGAACGGCTGCGCCTGGGTATGCCGCCGGAGGCCGCGGATCGCCGGTACACCGATCTGAGCGAGTCCACGCCGCTGCAGGCCGGGCATCGGCTGACCGGCGCCGCCCTGCTCACCGCCGAGGCCGAGGAACTCGCCGCGATCCGCGCGCTGCTCGCCGAACACCGGCCCGGCTCCGACGACCGGGCGGTGCGCCGCGCCCGCGCACTGCACGACCACACCCGGGAGAAGCACCGTCCGCGCGCGCAATTGGACGCCGCGCTGCTGCTCGCGGAATGCCTGGCCGCGGCGGGCTGGGTCGGCGAGGCGACCAACCTGCTGCTGCCCTCCCTCGCGATCTGCGCCGACCTCGGCTGGCCCAGGCCACTGCTGGACGCGGGCCCCGGCGTCGTCGGCATCCTGCGGGTGCTGCGCGCCGACCTGCCCGTTCCGGCGCAGGTCGGCGAGACCGAACTGCCCGCCCGGTTCCTGGACGAACTCCTGGACGGGGCGGGCGGTCAGGTCTTCTGAAGCGCTCCGGTTACAGCGCTCCGGTTACGGCTGCCACCAGGGGCGCAGCGGCACGGTCCAGGCGCCGTCGGCAGGCAGTTTGACGCCGAGCACCTGATGCAGCTGAACCACGTTGCGCTGGAAGCCGAGGCGGCACCCCGCCATGTACAGGCCCCACACCTTCGCGGTGCCCTCGCCGACCTCCGCGACACAGGCATCCCAGTTGGCGACCAGGTTCTTGCACCATTCGTGCAGGGTCAGGGCGTAGTGCTCGCGCAGGTTCTCCTCGTGCAGCACCTCGAGCCCGATGTTCTGGATCTCGGAGATGATCCGGCCGGAACCGATCAGCTCGCCGTCCGGGAACACGTAGCGGTCGATGAAATCACCCGCCCTGGTGGTGCGGGTGTTGTCCGGGCGGGTGATGCAGTGGTTCAGGAACAGGCCGCCGTCACGCAGCTTGCCCTTGATGTAGTCGAAATAGAACGGATAGTTGTGCACTCCGATGTGCTCGGTGAGTCCGATCGAGGACACCGCGTCGAATTCGCCCTCGGGCACGTCGCGATAATCGGAATGGCGAACCTCGGCCAGCTCGGTCAAGCCTTCCTCGGCGATCTTCTTCTGCGCCCAGTCCGCCTGTTCCGCCGAGAGCGTCGCGCCGATCACCTTGACCCCTCGCTTGGCCGCATAGCGCACCATGCCGCCCCAGCCGCAGCCGATGTCGAGCAGCCGGTCGCCTTCCTTCAGCCGCAGCTTCTCGAACACCAAGCGATATTTGTTCTCCTGCGCCTGCTCCAGCGACCAGCTCTCGTCGCCGTACGCCGCGCAGGTGTAGGTCATCGACGGACCGAGGACGTACTCGTAGAAGGCGTTCGATACGTCGTAGTGATGATGGATGGCCTCGGCGTCGCGGGTCTTGGAGTGGCGCAGGCCCTCGAAGGCGATGCGCCGCCAGCGCGGCAGGGTCTCCTGCGGCGGCGGAGCGACCGGCTTGAGCCGCTCCCAGCCGAGCGAGCGTGCGATGGTCACCAGGGCCAGCGCGGACGGACGGCGGAACTTCAGCTCGTCCAGCGCCTTCAGGATTTCGTACGGGTCGCCCGGGTGCACGCCGGTGGCGGCCATATCGCCCGCGATGTAGGCGCGGGCCATGCCCAGGTCACCGGGGGCGGTCGCGAGATAGTTGATGCCGCGCGGCGTCCGGATGTCCAGCGCGAACTTCGAATCCGCCGGTCCGGTCGAACTGCCGTCGTAGGCCGTCAACCGGATCGGGACTTCGCCCTCGACGAGGGTCTCGAAGATCTCGGCAATACTGAGCTTGGTTCCGAGATCCGCGAAGACATCCGAGCGGTCCTTGAATGTCGTCATTTGCGTTGCACCGCCTTCGAATACAAATCCAGCAGGCGCTGGTCCGGGTCGTAGCGTTTCTTCAGTTCGGTGTAGGTGTCTCCGCCGTAGAGCGCCGCGAACTCATCTTTGCCGTAGAAGGAATCCGAGTACAGCGACTTATGACCGTCGAAGTCGGTCACCGTGCGTTCGATGGCGCGGTTGGCCGCGCCTTCTTGCTGCCCGGGGACGGTGGGCACGGCCGACCAGAATCCGACATTGACGTAGGTTCGGGCAGGCTCCAGGGGATACAGCGGCCACGGGCGTTCGCCAGGCCGGTCCGCCTCGCCGGTGTCGCGCAAACGCAGCGGGCACAGCCAGATCGGCTCGATGGGGATCTCGCGCAGAAACCATTCCACGAAGTCGGCGGTGCGGTCGACCGGCACTTCGATGTCCTGCACGACCCGCTCCCGCGGCGGATTGCCCTTACGGGCCTCCAGTTTGTCGCCGATGTCGTATTTGCGGTCCAGCGCCACGAGTTTCCAGTAGAAACTGCTGCGCCGATAGCGCTTCGGCCAGAATCGGCGGATCTTCGGATTCTGCGCGCCGAACGCGCGGGAGCACCAGAACCAGTCGGTGTCCCAGCGCCACAGGTAGTCGTGGATGGTCAGGCGGTCGCGCTTGGGCTCGGCGCCGTCGTGCTGGATGGACCGGTAGTAGATGTCCATCCCGGTGTAGTCGCTGACGGGGCCGGGCTCGTCGGTCCGGCGGCCCAGCGTCAGATAGCTCTCCTCGGCGGAGAACACCACGCCGTCGAGGTAGTCGACCCGCTCGCCCGCGTAGGCGCGGTCGGTGACGACCGCGGCCAGCGTCGCCTCCAGCTCCCGCAGATCGCGAAACCGCACGTGCCGCACAGCGACGTACGGTTCGACTTCCTCCAGCTCGATCTTCAACCGGACGGTGTAGCCCAGCGTGCCGTAGGAGTTCGGGAAACCGCGGAACAGGTCGGCGTACTCGTTGTCCGGCGTCACGGTGAGAATCTCGCCCGCGCCGGTCAGCACGTCCATCTCCAGCACGGACTCGTGCGGCAAGCCGCTGCGGAACGAGGTGGACTCGATGCCGAGACCGGTGACCGCTCCGCCCAGCGTGATCGTCTTGAGCTGCGGAACGACCAGCGGCGCCAGCCCATAGGGGAGGGTGGCGGCCACCAGCTCCTCGTAGGTGGTCATGCCGGCGACATCGGCCGTCTTGCCGACCGGGTCCACCGCGATCACCCGGGTCAGTCCGGAGACGTCGAGGCCGGGCGCGGTGCTCTCGGCCCTGGCGCGGAAAAGGTTCGAGGTTTTCTTCGCCAGCCGGACGTTGGCGTGCTCGGGTATGGCGCGGTAACTCGCCAATAGGCGGTCCACGCCCGCTCGATGCGCGGCAAATCCTGATTCGCGTGCGGCCGGTGCGTGTCCGGCCTTCCCCAACAGACTCACTGCCACCCCTCGACGCTAGTACGGACGATACGGCGCGGCCACCGCGAGGGCACGGTGGTGGAGAAATGTCACGCATATGTTGCGAAATGGAATACCGAATTGTCTGGAGTAGTTCGCCACACGCCCGTGCCCTCCGCGCTTTCCCGCGGCGCGGACAGGGCAGGATGGGATCGGTCGAGACACCGCATCCGGACAAGGAGCTCATTGTGGGACAGGTCAGCGCCAGCAGTTCGATCGACGTGACGGCGGATCCGCAGCGCACGCTGCAGGCCATCGCCGACTACGACACCGTGCGCCCGCGCATTCTCACCTCGCATTACCGCGACTACAAGGTGGTCGAAGGAGGCAAGGGCGCAGGCACCGTCGCGGAGTGGACGTTGCAGGCGACCGAGACGCGCTCGCGGAACGTGCACGCGGTCGTCTCGGTATCGGATTCCATTGTCACCGAGCGCGACTCGAATTCGACGCTGGTGAACACCTGGACCGTCACCCCGGAGGGCGCGGGCGCGCGGGTCACGCTGCGTACCACCTGGAAGGGCGCGGGTGGCGTGAAGGGCATCTTCGAGGGCATCTTCGCGCCGCTGGGCCTGAAGAAGATCCAGGCCGAGGTGCTCGCGAACCTGCGCCGCGAGCTGGCCTGATCGCGCGACCGCGACGACGGCCGCAGCCGTCGTCGCGGTCGAGTTGCGGTGGGCGGCCTACCCGGCCGCGATGTCGAAGAGGTTGCCTTCCGGGTCGGCCAGCGTCGTCCACCGCGTGCCCCATTCGTCGAAGTCACCGACGTGCTTCGCACCCAGGTCGATCGCTCGTGCGACCTGCTCGTCCCGGTCGGACGCGTGCAGGTCCAAGTGGATGACGTTCTTGCCCGGGTTCTTGTCGTGCACCCGGATGAACATCAGCACCGGCGCGGCGCCCGCGCCGCCGCCGACGGTGGCGAATTCCCGGCTGGGCTCGGGGTCGACGGGCGTCTCCAGCAACCGCGACCAGAATTCGGCCAGGGCGCCCGCGTTCTCGCAATCAATGGTGACGTGGGCGATCGACAGCGTCATAGGTATCTCCTTTGTTCACGGCTGGGCGATGGGCCAGCACACTTCGGTCCGGTAGGTGGCCGGGTCGTCGGACTCGTCCGGCCCCAGCAGGTACAGCTCGCGGATGGGCTCCGGCAGCGCGATGTCGTGTTCGGCGACATGACTGCCGAGCGCGCCGTAGGTGCGGTCGAAATCGTCGAACGGCCCGTCGTGCACGGTGACGGCGAACCGGCGCGCGGGCAGTTCGACGACGGAAAGCCCTGCGGGCAGGACGATGCCGGCGTCGGCGACCGGAACGAACGCGACCACCTCGCCCTCGTCCTCTTCGAAGAAGTCGGTGCCGTAGGTGGCGCCGCCTATTCCCGCGGGCGCGACGCCCGCCGCGCCGAGGGCTTCGTACAGCGTCTGGAACGCCGTCCCGCACCACTCGCCGATATGCTCGCGCGCCACCACCGCGCGCCGCGCCGCGGCCGGGAACGCCGGAACCACGCGGTACTCCACGCTGATCGGGGCCGAGGGCGTCAGCAGCGAACGCAGCGACGCCACGACCGCGCGGGTGCGGATCAGCTCCGCCTCCATGCGCTCCAGATGCGCGCGCAGCGCGGCGTCGCGGGCACTGTCGTCCGGCGCGGTGAGCACGGCGCGGATCTCCTGGACCGGCATGTCCAGTTCGCGCAGCCGCCGGATCAGCTGGGCCTGCGCCACCTGCGCCGTCGAGTACCGCCGATAGCCGGAACTCGCGTCGATGTCGACCGGAGCGAGCAGGTCGATCTCGTGGTAGTAGCGCAGCGTCTTCACACTGAGATGGCTCAGCCTGGAGAACTCCCCGATGGGGACGGTCGCTGTCATGGCATCAGCCAACACCCTCCAGTGACGGGAGGGTCAACGGCCTCCGGGGTTCAGCCCAGAGCGAAGGTCAGCAGCAGGGTGGTCTGGAACGCGCCGCGCCACCAGGAGTAGCCGAACCAGACACCGGGAGTGACCTCCCGGATCTCGTCGTAGACCGGCGGCGTCGGGGAGGGCGTGTAGTCGAGTGCCCAGGCCGGCTGCCCGTCGGTCAGGGCGGGCGCCGGGTAAACGTCGGCGCGCCAGCCCTCGATGCCCGCGCCGGTGAGGCGGTTCATCAGGTAGCCGCCGTCGGGGCCGGTGTAGAAGGTCTTGCCGATCCACAGCGGGGGCGCGACGGACTGCATGACCGGCGGGCGCGTCACCCAACCCGCTTTCACGCCGGTCGGAACGGCGCCCAGCGGCGCGTTGCGGAAGATGGCGTCCTGCTGTTCGGCCGAGCAGCGGAAACGCAGCGAATCGATGGTCGCGGCTTTGTCGCCCGGATAGAGGACGCAGCCGCTGCCGTAATCGGCCAGGGCGGGCGTGGGTTCGACGTCGATGACCTCTTGCGCATCGATCACTTCTGGTGTCTCGATGATCTCCGTGTCCGCGGACACCGGACCGGTGCCGAGAAGAATGCCCGGAACCCCGAGCGCGAGCACGAGCGTGCTCAGGAAACGTGCACGAACTGCGATCATCATTGTCTCCAGATTTGCACACCGGTCTTCGAACCGGTGTCGATGGTAAGGGGCACACGGCCGATCTCCACCGGAACTACCCAACCTGTTATCAGCCATGCGCCGTGGACGTCGGACCGTCGGGCCGCGCCGGAAGCGCGGTGCGGCAGGACTAGGCTGGCCGATGACACCTTCTCCAGAGAGGACCCTCCCGTGCAGCCAGGTGGTCAGTTCGACATGCAACAGTTGCTCGCCCAGGCGCAGCAGATGCAGCAGGCGGTGATGGAAGCCCAGGCCGACATCGCGGCGACCGAAGTGGACGGCGCGGCGGGTGGTGGGCTGGTCAAGGTCACCATCAAGGCCAGCGGTGAGGTGGTCTCGCTGACCATCGACCCGAAGGCCGTCGACCCCGACGACGTCGAGACCCTGCAGGATCTGGTGATCGGCGCGGTCAACGACGCGATGGCCAACGCGCAGCGCATCGCCGCGGAACGGCTCGGACCGCTGTCCGGTGGCCTCGGCGGCGGTTCGCTGCCCGGTTTCTGAGCCGAGGTAGCAGTTGTACGAGGGTCCGGTCCAGGATCTGATCGATGAGCTGGGCAAGTTGCCCGGCGTCGGTCCGAAGAGCGCGCAGCGCATCGCCTTCCACCTGCTGCAGGTGGAGCCGCCGGAGATCGATCGGTTGCAGGCCGCGCTGCAGAAGGTGCGCGACGGTGTGCAGTTCTGCGTCACCTGCGGGACGGTCTCCGACGGTGAGATGTGCCGCATCTGCGCCGACCCGCGCCGGGACCGGACCATGATCTGCGTCGTCGAGGAGCCGAAGGACGTGCAGGCCATCGAGCGCACCAGGGAGTTCCGCGGTCGCTACCACGTGCTCGGCGGCGCGCTCGATCCGCTCAGCGGTATCGGCCCCGACCAGCTACGGATCCGGGAATTGCTGGCGCGCATCGGAAACCAGGACGACGGCGTCGACGTCAGCGAGGTGATCATCGCGACCGACCCGAATACCGAGGGCGAGGCCACCGCCACCTACCTGGTCCGGATGCTGCGCGACTTCCCCGGCCTGAGCGTGACCAGACTGGCCTCCGGCCTGCCGATGGGCGGTGACCTCGAGTTCGCCGACGAGCTGACCCTCGGCCGCGCGCTGTCCGGGCGGCGCGCGCTCTAGCCTCGGAAAAAAGCGTCCCCGCGAACGGGATCGCGCCGCGCCGGGCATGGGGTTACCGTGTCGGGGATGAGCATCGAATTCGCGCTGACAACGCTCGTCATCGTCGCAACTCCCGGCACCGGTGTGCTGTTCACGTTGGCGGCCGGGCTGTCTCGCGGCGCGCGGGCCGCGGTGATCGCCGCTTTCGGCTGCACGCTCGGCACCGTGCCACACCTGGTCGCGGCGATCACCGGTCTGGCAGCGCTGCTCAATGCCAGCGCGGTCGCGTTCCAGACGCTGAAGTATCTCGGCGTCGCCTACCTGCTGTACATGGCCTGGACCACTTTCCGGGACAAGGGCGCGCTCGCGGTGCCGGAGCAGACCGGGCATACCGCACCCTCGGCGCGGAAAGTGATCGCCTCGGCGGTGCTGCTGAACCTCCTCAACCCCAAGCTGACCGTCTTCTTCTTCGCGTTCCTACCGCAGTTCGTGCCCAGTGGCGCGCCGGACGCGCTGGCGCGCATGCTCGAACTGAGCGGCATCTTCATGCTGGCGACCTTCGTGGTGTTCGCGGTGTACGGCGTCTGCGCGGCAGCCGTCCGCAGCCGGGTCGTCTCCCGGCCCGCCGTCGTCATCTGGACGCGCCGGGTCTTCGGCGCCTCGTTTCTCGCGCTCGCGGGCCGGTTGGCCGCCCAGAACCAGTGACCGGGATTCAGAGGTCGACGCGGGACCAGGGAATGCCGGGGAATCGGGTGCGGTCGTCGTTGGCCCAGCCCCAGATGAGCGCGGCCACGGTGGCGGGGTCGGAAACGGTCGTGCCGAAGTGCTTGTCGGGGGAGCCGTCCCGGTATTCCAGGGCGTAGGCGCCGGAGTTCTCCCGGTAGGTCTGGATGTAGAACTGCTCACCGCGTTCGACGACCAGGTACGGGTTGGGCGCGCTCAACTCCGGAATCCACTGCTCGATCAGCGCTTCGGTCAGATAGGGGAACTCGCCCGCACCGCCGTGCGTGACGGTGGCCCGCACGTGCCCGGCCGGATCGATCAGCCAGGCCAGCTGCGGATCGTAGACGGCGTAGTTCAGCGGCGTCGCGAGTTCGAACAGCAGGTGCCGCACGAATCCGATCGCGTCGTAGGGGCACGATACGTAGAGCGCCGCGCCGGTGGCGGCGCCGCCCACCGGCACGGTGCTGAGAAAGTTGTCCTCGTCGGGCAACTCCGCGTTGCGTCTGTTCAGTTCGGCCGCGATCCCGGCTACCGTCTCCGACTCGGTGACGCCCTGCTGGGTGCTCAGGTAGGCGTCGACCTCCGCGATCGACGACGCGACACCGGACGGAAGCAACACGTGGTCATAGCTCACCGGGCCAGGGTACGGAACCGCTCAGGCGCGTCGGCGGACCGTGTCGTCGTCGGGGCACCGGCAGCCGCCCGCGAGGTCCCGGCAATCCAGGACGAACGCGTGCCGGGCATGGGCGAGATCGAGGCAGTACTCGTCGGTGCATTCGGCCATCCGGCTCGCGTGCACGATCAGCGTTCCGTGGCAGTGGTCGAATGCCGATTCACAGGATGAACAACCTGGGGTACGCATGTGACCTCCTGGCGAGATCGTCGTCGTCCTTCGGTGATACCACCGGCACGCCGGGCGCGGTGGGATCCTGGCTCGGTGTGTCGCCCTAGTCCGAGGCAGGGGCAATCATGTGGCAATCGGTGGTCGCTGCTGCGTCAGACACTGCCGATCGCCCGGATTCGACTTCGCTACGTGCGAAAATAGCGGCACAGCCCACCGCAGCGATGCGTCGGTCGCGAATGTTCGCCACTGTCCGGCAAGGATTCGGCGATCGGTGGGCACGGATGCGGCGGAAGTGAGGTCGGCCGGTGACGTTGCGCGACGAGCCGCGGGAGACCGCGACCGGCACGACCGTGCGCGAGCAGTTCACGCGCTACCGCGCCGAGGGCGCCGAGACCGCCGCCTACGACGAATGCGGCAGGCCGGTCCCGGGTTATCACGACGAACTGGTCGACGCCGACGGCAACGTGCGCCGGATCTGGTCGGAGCTGTCCGCCGACTTCGCCGAACTCGGCGCGGACGGCCTCGGCAAGCTGGACAGCCGGGTGCGCAGGTTGATCGACGACGACGGCATCACCTATCTGGAGGCGGGCGCGTCGGCCGACGCCACCGCGCCGTCGCCGTGGCGTCTCGATCCGATTCCCCTGCTGGTGGCCGCGGACGATTGGATCCGGCTGGAGGCGGGGCTGGAACAGCGCTCCCGCGTGCTCGACGAGGTGCTCACCGATGTCTACGGCCCACGCAGGACGCTCGGGTCGGGGCTGCTCGCACCGGAGGTGGTGTTCGGTCACCGCGGCTACGTCCGGGCCGCCCACGGCATCACCGTGCCGGGGCGGCATCAGCTCTTCCTGCACGCCTGCGATCTCAGCCGCTGGAGCGACGGGCGATTCCGGGTGCTCGCGGACTGGGCGCAGGCGCCCTCCGGCGCGGGATACGCGCTGGCGGACCGCAGGGTGGTGTCGACGGCGATCCCGGAGTCGTTCGAACACGCCAATCCACGCCCGCTGACACCCTTCGCCAGGGCGATGCGCTCGATGCTGATCGAATCGGCGCAGACCGACGACGACGAGCCGGTGGTCGTGGTGCTCAGCCCCGGCGTGCACTCCGAGACCGCGTTCGATCAGGCGTATCTCGCCTCCATTCTCGGCTTTCCCCTGGTGGAGAGCGCCGACCTGGTGGTGCGGGACGGTGCCCTGTGGATGCGGTCGCTCGGCACGCTGAAACGGGTGGACGTGGTGCTGCGCCGAGTGGACGCGGAGTTCTCCGATCCGCTGGACCTGCGGCCGGATTCGCGGCTGGGCGTGGTGGGACTGGTCGAGGTGCTGCGGCGCGGCAGCGTGACGGTGGTGAACACGCTCGGCAGCGGATTGCTGGAGAATCCCGCGCTGGCCGGGTTCCTGCCCGGCCTCGCACGTGCGCTGCTCGGCGAGGACCTGCTGCTGGAGAGCGCGCCGTCGTATTGGGGTGGGCACGACCTGGAACGAAAGCACCTCCTCGCGCAGCTGGGCGAGCTGGTACTGCGCTCGGCGGTCGACGGGGCCACACTGTTCGGCCCCGAGCTGAGCCGGGCGCAGCGCGACGAGCTGACGGCCAGGATCGGTGCGCACGGATGGCAGTGGGTCGGCCAGGAACCGGCGCAGTTCTCCGTCGCGCCCGCCCTCCGCGATCACGGCGGGCTCGCCGCCGCTCCGGTCGGTATGCGGTTGTTCTCGCTGGCCCACCGCCGCGGCTACACCGTGATGTCCGGCGGTCTCGGGCAGCTGCGGCAGCGCACGACCGAGCGCGCCGCGATCAAGATTGCCGCCAAGGACGTCTGGGTGCGGGCAGCGCCGCAGGCCGCCGCCGCGACCAGCACCGAGCCGCCGCGCGCGGAGCGGGAACGGCGCACCGCCCCGATCGTGGCGGCGATCAGCTCTCCGCGCGTGCTCAACGACCTGTTCTGGATGGGCCGCTACGGCGAGCGCGCCGAGGACACCGCCCGCCTGCTGATCGCCACCCACGAGTGCTACCAGGAGTTCCGCTATCGCCCCTGGCTGGAGGGCGCGCAGGCGCTGCCGATCCTCTTCGCGGCGCTCGGCCGCACCACCGCCACCGCCGCGCCGGCCGAGGGACCGGCCGGTCCGCAGGCGCACGCCTTCGCACCGCAGCAGAGTTCGTCCGATCGCGGCATGGCGGCGCTGTCGGCCGACGCGCAGGTCGCGCAGTACGGCGACGATCGAGCGCACTCGGCGGCCGGAGCGATCGGGCCGGTGGACCGCGAGCAGGGGGCCGTCCCGGTGCTATCGGGCGCGGACGGATCAGCGGACGAGACCGCACCGCCGCGGTTTTCCGGCCCGACTTCCGCGGCGGCGGCTCCGGCCGCGGAACCGTCGAAAGCCGAAGCGTCGAAATCAGGAGGGAGCGACCGGGAGCAATCCGAGTATCGCTCCGGCGTAGCCCGAGCCGAAGCCATAGCCGGAGCCGATGCGGGACAACCCATTACGGGCGGCGTGGAAGTCATCGCCGAACGGCCGGGTAGCGGCGCGCCGACCGGTGCGTCCCGCGAGGGGCACGACTACCTCATCGCCCTGACGATCGACCGGGACCTGCCCGGATCGCTGGCCTTCGCGATCGATCGGTACGGCAATGCCGCGCGGGCCGTGCGCGACCAGCTCTCGTCGGACACCTGGATGATCCTCGGCGCCGTGGACCGCGCGCTGGCGGGCTATCCGGGTGCCGTGGACGATTACGAGGCGGAGCTGTCGGACGTGCACTCGCGGACCCTTGCCGGGCTGCTCGCGCTGTCCGGGATCGACGGGGAATCGCTGGTCCGCGACACCGGGTGGTACGTCAGGGATATCGGCAAGCGAATCGAGCGCGGACTGGCCCTGACCGCGCTGCTGTCGGCCGCGCTGACCCAGCAGTATCCGGAGGAGACCGAGCGGCAAGTCACCGACTGGGTGCTGCGCGCCACCGAGTCCTCGGTGAGTTACCGTCGGCGGCACCGGGATTCGGTGCGGATCGCGAACGTCGCCGAGCTGCTGCTGTTCGACACCGCCAATCCGCGATCGCTGGCCTATCAGCTGGATCGGCTGCACGCCGATTTCCACGCGCTGCCCGGCTCCTCCGGCTCGTCGCGTCCGCAGCGGCTGCTCGCGGACGCGCGACGCATGCTGCGCCGCCTCGACCCCGACGACTTGGAGTTCACCGACGCGGAGGACCGGCGCACCGAACTGGCCGACTTGCTGGAGGGGGTGCACTTGCGTCTGCGCAAGGTCGCCGAATCCTTCGAGACCACGACGCTGTCCCTTCCGGTCGGCATGCAGCCGCTGTGGGGCAGCGCGCAGGTGGTCGAATGAGCGGCCCCACCGCCGCGGCCCGGCGCTACCGGGTGGAGCATCGCACCAAGTACGCGTACTCCGGGGAGGTCACCAGCTCGTACGGGCGGGCATACCTGACGCCGCGCGAGTTCCCCGGCCAACGACTGCTCGCCCACGAGATCCGCATCGATCCCGCGCCGTCGGACCGGTCGGTCGGCGCGGACGTGTACGGCAACATCACCTCCTATTTCCACGTCACCACCGAGCATCGCGCGCTGACGGTCGTCGGTGAATCACTGGTCGAGGTCGACGCCCCCAGACGCGATCCGGCGGCCCGGCCATGGGAGAACGCGCGCCCGACCGGGGCGAACGGGCCGTTCGCCGTCGAGTTCGCCCTCGACCTGCACCCGGCGGAGATCACTGCGGAACTCGTCGCGTACACGGCCGAATCCTTTCCGCCGGGCAGGCCGCTGCTCGACGCGGTGGCCGAACTCAACACCCGCATCTACACCGACTTCGCCTACCGGTCCGGCGCCACGACGGTATCCACTCGGGTGGCCGACGTGTTCGCGGCCAGGGCCGGCGTCTGTCAGGACTTCGCGCGTCTCGCCGTCGCCTGCCTGCGGTCGCAGGGCCTCGCCGCCCGGTACGTGTCCGGCTACCTCGCCACCGACCCGCCGCCGGGGAAGGAGCGCATGATCGGCGCCGACGCCACGCACGCCTGGGCGGCGGTGTGGGCTCCCGCCGCGCACGGTCACGACCGCGCTGGCCACTGGATGGACCTCGACCCCACCAACGACCAGTTCGGCGACGAGCGATACATCACCGCCGCATGGGGCCGGGACTACGCCGACGTACCTCCGCTGCGCGGCATCATCTACACCGACGCGAAGGACAGCGCCATCACCGTCTCCGTCGACGTCACCGAGACCGGAGCCTGATCCGCCTGCCGTGGCCGATGGCCTGAGCGACTGGGGAGACTCCGCAGCGGGTGGGCGCGGGCGAGATGCCGAAGCGGCGCGACACGCGTTCGTCACCCGCCGCATACGGTGCCCGCCGGACGCGGGCTCGGAGGAATGTCCGCTCCCGCGATCCGGCGGCTCAGGCGCGCAGGCGTTCCCGGCGCAGCTGGTCCACCTCGGGAAGTTCGAGGGGGGCCAGTTCGGTGACGCCGAGGGCGCGCATCAGCAGCAGGTCGGCGAGTTCGGGGTTGCGGGCCAGCGCTGGACCGTGCATGTAGGTGCCGATCACCGAACCCTGGACGACGCCTTCCAGTCCGTCGCCGACGCCGTTGCCGACGCCACGGGTGACGCGGGCCAGGCCGTGCGCCGCACCGCCGAGTTTGGTTCCGCCCCGGTGGTTCTCGAAGCCGGTGAGCGCCGCGGTGAGCCCGTCGAGCAGCGGTGCGGTGGTCACCTCGCCGATGGCGCGCTTGTGCTGCGGCGACGTGGTCACGTCGATCAGGCCGACGCCGTCCACCCGTTCGCCCGCCGAGGTCTCGTACCACTGGCCGAGCACCTGGATGGCCGCGCAGATCGCCAGTACCGGAGCGCCTTTCGCGGCGGCGCGCTGCAAGCCGGGGTAGCGCTGCAGATGGCGGGTGGCCAGCCGCTGGGCGGAGTCCTCCGCGCCGCCGAGGGTGTAGATGTCCAGGGAATCCGGTACCGGCTCGGGCAGCGTGATCTCGACGATCTCCGCGTCGTAGCCGCGCATGCGCAGCCGCTGCCGCAGCACGAGGGCGTTGCCGCCGTCGCCGTAGGTGCCCATTACGTCCGGCAGTACCAGGCCGATGCGCAGGGTCGATTCGCTCATGATGCCCGCTCCTCGAGGTCACGGTTGAGATCACGGAAAGCGGTGTAGTTCGCCAGCACTTCCACATGGCCCGCCGGGCACGACGCGATGGCGCGCACCGGATCGGGCACCGTGGTGTGCTCCACGCCCGCGTAGGTCAGCCGCACCGCGAGATCGGTGGCCCGCTCGCCCGCCGCCACCACCTGCACGCCTTCGAAGTGCTCGAACCGCACGTCCCACAGCCAGGACAGGTCCTCGCCGTCGGGCACCTGGCCGTTCACCGCGATCACCAGGCCCGCCGACGTCGGCTCGATCATCGACAGCGCCTCCTGCCACCCGGCGGGGTTCTTCGCCAGCAGCAGGCGCGCGTCGTGCTCGCCGACCTGCACGGTGCGGTAGCGGCCCGCGATCTCGCGCACCGTGCCCGCGGCCGCGACGGCCTGCTCCGCATCGGCGCCCAGTGCGACGGCCGCGGCCACCGCCTGGGCGGCATTGCCGCGATTGGCGCGGCCGGGCAGCGCGAGCCGCAACGGGAAGCGCACGCCGTCCGGGCCGACCAGATCGTCTTCGTCGAGCCACCAATCCGGTTCGGGGCGCTGGAAGTCCGCGCCGGTACTGCGCCAGTGCGCCCCCTCCCAGATGATCGGCTCGCCGCTGCGCGGGCAGCTGGTCGCGTCCATCGCCCAGCCGCTGCCCGCGGACACCCACACCACGTTGGGGTGGTCGTAGGCGATCGAGGTGACCAGCACGTCGTCGCAGTTGGCCACCACGACGGTGGCGGGATGCTTCGCCAGCCCGGCGCGCAGCTTGCGCTCGATCATGTTGATCTCGCCGACCCGGTCGAGCTGGTCGCGGCTGAGGTTCAGCAGCACTACCGCCGAGGGGTTCAGCGCATCGGTGACGTGCGGCAGGTGCAGTTCGTCCACCTCGATCGCGGCCAGCGGCGCGCGCCGGTGCGCGTTGAGCGCGGCGACGATGCCCGCGTCCATGTTCGCGCCGTCGGCCTGGGTCGCGACCGCGCCCAGCGTGCTGAGCGCGGCGGTGGTCATCCGCGTGGTGGTCGACTTGCCGTTCGTGCCGGTCACCAGCACGGTGCGCCGTTGCCTGCCCAGCTGGTCCATGACGGTCGGATCGATCTTCAACGCGATCAGGCCGCCGATCATCGAGCCCTTGCCGCGACCCGCCTTCTGCGAGGCCCAGGACGCCGCGGCCGCCGCCGCCAGCGCGAGCCTTCCACGCACCGATATGTCTGCCACGTCGCGAGTCTATGTTCGCCCCGCGATCCGGGCGCGCCGCGGTCGGGTGGCGTGGGCCACGCGGCTCAGCCCTGGTAGAGCTTGGCGGCGTAACTCTCCGGGGAGTAGTAGCGCTCCAGTTCCTCCACCGTCTCGGTGACGTTCGTCTGCACTTCCTTGACCAGGCAGGCGGCGCTGGGCAGGGTGTCCTCGGGCCACTGCTGCGGCTCCCACAGGTGGCTGCGCATGAACGCCTTGGCACAGTGGAAGAAGATCTGGTCGATGTCCACCTCGACGGCGAGGATCGGGCGGTGCCCGCGCACCACCATGTCATCGAAGTACGGCGCGTCCCGCACCAGCCGGGCGCGGCCGTTGATCCGCAGCGTCTCGCGGCGTCCTGGGATCACGAACAGCAGGCCGACGTGCGGGTTGGCGAGAATGTTGAGGTACCCGTCGGCGCGCCGGTTACCGGGGCGCTCGGGGATGGCGAGGGTGGTGTCGTCGAGCACCCGCACGAATCCGGCCGGATCGCCTTTCGGCGAGGTATCGCAATTGCCCTCCGCGTCGCTGGTGCTCATGACCAGGAACGGGGACGTCGCGATCCACTCCCGGTCGCGGGCGTGCAGGACGGCTCGCTCCTTGGTCGCGGCGCGCGGCAAGACCTCGCCGAGCAGCTCCCGCAGGTCCGCCGGGTCGGTGATCTCGTTCGGGCCGGTGCTCTCGCGCATGCTTCGATTCAAGCACCGCTCGCACCGGTCGGACGATCGAATCGCGTTCCCCCGAAGGGAGATCGATCACCTTCAGACGGGGACGTCGAACATGTTCGGCTGTCCTGCCGCGTAGCGGTCGGCGTCGATCCGGCGTAGTGGTTCCAGTTCGGGGGCGCGGAAAAGGGTGTATGTCCGGCAGCGTTCCGCGTTCGAACCGGATACCTCCAGCAGTGCGTTCACCGCGGCTCGCGCGGATTCGTTGGCGCCCTCCATGGTGGCCAGGTCGACGTTCGTGCGCACGTAATCGCCCGCGAGGAACAGGTTCTCCAGTGCGCCGTGCGGTTGCGGACGGTACTCCCACGAGCCCGCCGTGTTGATCAGCAGCGGGTCGGCGTTGGCGTTGCGCCGCTGCCCCTCCTGCCAGGTGATGCCGGGGTCGAGGAACCAGGAGTGCAGGTCGGCGTCACGCAGCACCTCGCCGCGATCGTCCAGGTGGGCTCGGATCTGTGCCCAGGTTTCGCGGGCGATCTCGTCGTGGGTGCACTCTTTGGCCGGTTTGCCGAACAGGATGCCGGGAGTGTTCCAGTCGGAGATGTCCACCGAGAGGCAGTCCTGCACGCTTCCGTCGCCGAACTCGGGCAGCTTGCGGCGCCACAGCTGGCTTTGGCTGATCGAGGTGAGCGACCACGGGGCGTCGATATAGGCGGTGTGGCCGCGGGAGATCTCCGCCGGTCTGCGCAGATAGAACTGGATGCCGTTCATCCAGTCGGTGACGAGGCGATCCATCGCGGCCAACTCGGGCCGCACGGCCAGCACTTGCGGCGACCACAGGGTGCGCGCCCGTTCGGCGGGCAGCGCGACGACGAAGTAGTCGGCCTCGACGGTGCGCTGTGCGCCGGTCTCGTCCACGACGCGGGCCGCGGTGATCCTGCGGTCGCGCACCTCCAGTTCGCGCACCTCGGCCCCGAGCACGAACTCCGCCCCGAGTTCGCGGATCCGCCGCATCCACGGGTCGATCCACACCGCGTTGGTCGGGCCGTTCAGCACCCGGTCCAGGCCGCCGTCGTTGCCGATCTCGAAGGGATTGCCGAGGAACTGCTCGCCCATCGTGCCGATGGTGCGCACGCTCGCCACGTTCTCCTTCGCGGCGACCATGATGCTGGTCAGCGTGCGGGACAGCAGCGCGCGGAACTCGTGCGAGCGCGCGTGCCCGCCGACGAAGTCGTGCCAGGAAGTGCGTTCCCACTGCCCGAGGCGGCGAGCGTCGCAACTGGTGTTGAAGACCAGCAGGCGCTCGGCGAAGTAGATGCCCTCGGCGGGGGACAGTCGCAGCGCCGTCGCCAGCGCGGCGCCGAGCGTTTCGCGGAAGCCGTCGGGGCTGAAGCCGGCGCGGGCGCGCGGGCCGAGCGGGACGCGGAAGTCGTCGCCGCCGCTCCGGGCGAAGCGCGCCTCCGGCACTGCAACCAGGTTGTCCCAGACCCCGTTGGCGTTGCCGGGGAAGGGAATTCGCCGCATGCTGTCGGGCACGTGCTGATAGAAGCCGGGGAAGAAGCGGAAACCGTGCTCACCGGGCAGGTCGGGCCGCCCGCCCGCTCCGGTGCCGGGCACGCCGACGCTGCGGGCTTTGCCGCCCCACGCGCGCTTTTCGTAGACGGTGACCCGGAAACCGCGTTCCGCCAGCTCGTGCGCGGCGGTGAGACCGGCGACACCGCCGCCGAGCACCGCGACCCGTCGTCCGCCCGGATTCGCCGTGGCAGGCGTCGGTCGCACCGCACCCGCCGTCAGCGCCCCCGCTGTAGCCACCCCCGCCGCCACCGTGTTACGAAGCAGTGCTCTTCGCGATACGGTCCATCGATTTTCTGCCATGCGCCGCTCTGCTGCCTAGAACCGGGACCAACTTCCAACGCCGGGCACTACTGTAAGGCGGCAATTCGAGTCTCTCGCACCGACCCCGCGAAGCGATCGGTGCGCCACGCGGAATCTGTGCGGTCGAGCACACGCGCGGTAGCCGGATCGCGGTGCGACCGCCCGTTCAGGCCGGGCGGCCGGAGTCGGCCAGCGCGGGGGTGCTCGGTGTCCCGGTGCGGACGTCCGCCGCCAACGCACGCGGCCCGCTCGATGTGGCGGCGAACGCGCCCGCCAGCACCACCACGCCGCCGACCAGCGACAACGCGGTCGGTGTCTCACCGAGCGCGGTCCAGGCGGCGGCGATGCCGACGACCGGAACGAGCAGCGAGAACGGCGCGACCAGGCCGGCCGGATAGCGCCCGAGCAGGTAGGTCCACAGTCCCGTGCCGACCACGGTGGCGAGGACGGCGATATAGGCGAGCGCCAGCAGGGCGGGCAAACCCTCGGCTGTGAACGACTCGGCCAGGGCGCGAGCGCCAGTGGTGGGCCCTTCGGCGAACACGGAAAGCGCAAACAGCGGCACCGGCGGGACGGCGGTGGTCCACAGCATCAGGTGCAGCGGGTTGACGCCGGGCGACTCGGTACCGGCCAGGCGCGCGCCGATATTGCCGAAGGCCCAGCCGAGCCCGCCGGCAAGAGTCAGCAGCACCGGCAGCAGGGTGGCGTGCTCCAGCCGGTCCCAGCCGATCACGGCCATGCCCGCCACCGCGACGGCGATGCCCCCGACCTGCACCGGCCGGATCCGTTCGCCCAGCAGCAGCGCGCCGAGCAGCACGGTGAACGGTGCGGAGGATTGCAGCACCAGGGAAGCGAGCCCGGTCGGCATTCCGACCCGCATCGCGGTGAACAGGAACGCGAATTGCAGGATGCCGAAGCCTGTGCCGTACAGCAATATCCAGCGCATCCGTACCGCTGGACGCGGGATGAACAGCAGCGCGGGCACCGCGAGCACCGCGAAGCGCAGTGCCGCGAAGAAGAACGGCGGGAAGTGGTCGAGCCCCACCCGGATGGCGAGGAAGTTCAGTCCCCAGAGCAGGACGACGGTCAAGCCGAGCAGGCGGTCGCGGTTGGTCACGTCCTCATCGTGCGTCCGGCTAAAGATCAGAACAAACGAATAATAGTTCACTGATGATGTAGATTTACTTAATGGAATTCAGGGCCGGGCCGCCCATGGCGCTGGAGAGGCTCCGTGTGCTGCGCGAGCTCGCCGATCGCGGCACCGTCGCCGCCGTGGCCTCGGCGCTGTCGATGACGCCCTCCGCCGTCTCACAACAGCTCAAGGTGCTGGCCAGGGAAGCCGGGGTGGCCCTGCTCGAACCGGACGGCAGACGCGTGCGGCTCACCGATGCGGGCCGCGCGCTGGTGGTGCGCGCCGACGAGGTGCTCGCCGCGATGGACCGCGCGGTCGCCGAGATGGCGCACTATCGTGGCTCGCCGCGCGGGCGGGTCCGGGTCGCGGTGTTTCCCTCGGGCGGTGCGCTGCTGCTGCCCCATGTGCTGCCGGGCATGGTGGACAGCGGTGTCGAGGTCCTCGCGCGAGACGAGGACGTGCCGCCGTCGGAGGTGGCGCGCCTGCTCGCCGACTACGACGTGGTCCTGACCCACCGCGACGAACGCGCCGCGCCGATCGCCGACCCGCGCGTCGCGACCAGGGCGCTCATGCGCGAGCCGATCGATGTGGTGGCGGCGCCGACCCATCGGCTCGCGGACCGCTCGGCAGTCGCGCCGGAGGAATTGGCCGACGAGACCTGGTTGAGCGTGCGTGGCGGTTTCCCGGTCGACGACGTGCTGCGCTCGATCGCGACCGTGACCGGAGTCCAGCCGCGAATAGCCCAGCGCCTGAATGATTTCCGCGTCATCGAGACGCTGGTCGCCACCGGCTACGGCGTCGCGCTCATGCCGCGCTACGCCGTGGGACACCCCGACCTCGCGGTGCTACGGCTGTCCGGCGTGCGGGCCGCCCGGATGTACGAACTGGCCACCCGCCCGCGCGCCGAGGCCCGTCCGGCGGTCGCGGCCGTGCTCGCCGCCTTCGAATCGGCCGCCGCGATCGCGACCGCCGACGCGGGGACGGTGAGCGGAAAAGACATCGCCGCACGAGGTTGACCCCGAGCGGCGATGTCGAGCAGGCACCGCGAACCGATCAGAATCCCTGCGGCGGCTGGTGCTGCCGGTAGGGGTGCTGCGCCTGGGAGCTGACGTAGCCGAAGTCGTCGGCGACCATCGCCGCCAGCTCCAGCAGCGCCCGCCGCGTCGGCTTGCTCACCAGCTCCAGATCGATCTCCGCGCCCTCGGCCAGATGGTCGTCGAACGGGACCACCTGCACCGCGCGGGTGCGGTCGAGGAACAGCTTGCGCAGCTGGTCGAGATCGACAGTGGACGCGCCGCGCCGGGAAGCGTTCACCACCACGACCGTTCGCTCCACCAGCTTGCCGTAGCCGTGGTGATCCAGCCAGTCCAGCGTGGCCGACGCACTGCGCGCGCCGTCGATGGCGGGCGAGGTGACCAGCACCAGCGAACTCGCCATATCCAGCACGCCCGCCATCGCGGAGTGCATCAGACCGGTGCCGCAGTCGGTCAGGATGATGTTGTAGAACGACTGCAGGATGCCGATCGCCTTGCGGTAGTCCGCTTCGCTGAACGCCTCGGATACCGCCGGATCCTGTTCACTGGCAAGCACTTCCAAGCGGCTCGGCGCCTGTGAGGTGTGCGCCCGCACGTCGGAGTACCTGGTGATGTGCTGATCCTCGAGCAGATTGCGCACGGTGGAGCGGGTCTGGCGCGGCACCCGGTGCGCGAGCGTGCCCAGGTCGGGGTTGGCGTCGATCGCGATGACCCGGTCGCCGCGCTGGGAGGCGAAGGTGGAGCCGAGACCGACCGTGGTTGTGGTCTTCCCGACGCCACCCTTCAGCGAGAGGATCGCGATCCGGTAGTCACCGCGCACCGGTTGGTTCACCCGGTCGACGAGGTCCTGGTAGACGATGTCGGCCGCCGACTCGCCCGGGTTGATCATGCCGCCCGACGCCTTGTGCACGGCGCGGCGCCAACCGCTGCGCGGCGCTCTGCGGGCCCGCCGGAGCAGGTTCAGATCGTTCACCGAATGTCCCGGCTGTCCGGGCTGCGGCAGATGCTGCGGCTGGAACGGCTGGGCGGCCTGATGCGGATTCGGTCCGCCCGGCCAACCTTGGCCTTGCGGTTGCCCCATCAGGGGCGGGGGCGGCGGCTGGTAGGCGGGCGGCGGCGGCTGATGCGTCACCGGCGGGGGCGGCGGCGCCCAGCTGTAGATCGGGCCGCTGGGCTGATCGGATTGCGGCGCAGCGGATTCGGGTGGGCCGGAGTCGACGGGTACCAGCCGGACCAAGCCGTCGCCGCCGATCTCCTGGCGGTACTCGCCGTAACCGGCATGCGGCCCGTCCGGCGGCGTGGCAATGGGGTGGTTACCGCTGTGACTCGACGGCGGCTGAAATGCGCCGGTAGGGAACTGTTCCCCCGGAAAGGGCGAGGGCGGCGGATACGCGCCCGCGCTCGGCGGGGCGTACGAACCGTACGGCTCGGCAGGTCCGGCTTGCGGGGGAGCCCACGACTGCGTCGGCACGGCAGCCTGCGGATAGACCGTGGTCTGCTCCGTCGAGCCTTGCGGCTCCGGCTGTTCGGGCTGCGCGTCCGGCTGGACCGGCCCGTCCGCCAAGTCGGGTGTCTGCGCTTCCGCGCCGCCCGCCGGTTCGGCCGACGCATCGGTGGCCGATGACTCCGCGTCGCTGACTTCGGCCGTATCCACGGAATGACTCTGCAGCCAGGGCGGAGAGGTCGGATTGTGGTCGTTTGTTGTCACGGTTCCCCCATCTGCTCGGGAATTCGAGCAGAGAGCTCGGCGCTTGGAGTGCGAATCCAACGCTAGCACGGGGTTCGCTACGCCGTGGCGCGGTGCGTGCCGGAGGTGGGGAACGACAGGGCCCCTGACAAGCGGTCTGCCCCACCGGGATCGGGCGCCGCGCGGTGGAACCGTCGCGGCGCCCGTCCGGAGGCAGCGGAATGCGCTGTCAGTGCGCCCGGTTCACCGCCGACACCACCGCGCGCAGCGACGCGGTCGTGATCGAGGTGGCGATGCCGACGCCCCAGACCACCCGGTCGCCGATCGCACACTCCACATAGGCTGCGGCCTGCGCGTCATCGCCCGCGGACATGGCGTGCTCGGAGTAGTCCAGCACCTCTACGTCGAAGCCGACCGCGGCGATCGCGTCGACGAACGCGGCGAGCGGTCCGTTGCCCTTGCCCGTGATCTCCTGCTCGACGCCGTCGACCTTCACCACGGCGACGATCGAGTCGACGCCTCCGTCGGTCTCCGAGGCGGTGACCTTCTGGCGCATCCGCTCCAACGGGCGGATCGGGCTCAGGTACTCCTCGTGGAAGACGTCCCACATCTCCTTGGGCGTCACCTCGCCGCCCTCGCCGTCGGTGATCTTCTGGATCGCCTGGGAGAACTCGATCTGCAGCCGCCGCGGCAGCGCCAAGCCGTGGTCGGTCTTCATGATGTAGGCGACGCCGCCCTTGCCGGACTGCGAGTTGACCCGGATGACCGCCTCGTAGGTGCGGCCGACGTCCTTCGGGTCGATCGGCAGATAGGGCACTTCCCAGGTGATGTCGGCGACATCCGACTCGGCGGCGTCGGCCGTGGCCTTCATCGCGTCCAAGCCCTTGTTGATCGCGTCCTGGTGGCTGCCGGAGAACGCGGTGTAGACCAGGTCGCCGCCGTACGGGTGCCGCTCGTGCACCGGCAGCTGGTTGCAGTACTCGACGGTGCGGCGGATCTCGTCGATGTCGGAGAAGTTGATCTGCGGGTCGACGCCCCGGGAGAACATGTTCATCCCCAGGGTGACCAGGCAGACATTGCCGGTGCGCTCACCGTTGCCGAACAGGCAGCCCTCGATCCGGTCGGCGCCGGCCTGGTAGCCCAGCTCGGCGGCGGCGACGGCGGTGCCGCGGTCGTTGTGCGGGTGCAGCGAGAGCACGATCGCGTCGCGGCGGGCCAGGTTGCGGCTCATCCACTCGATCGAGTCCGCGTACACGTTCGGGGTGGCCATCTCCACGGTGGCGGGCAGGTTGATGATCAGCGGCTTCTCCGGCGTCGGCGCGATGATCGCCGAGACCGCGTCGCAGACGTCCCTGGCGTATTCCAGCTCGGTGCCGGTGTAGGACTCCGGGCTGTACTCGTAACGCCAGTTGGTGTCCGGGTAGCGCTGCTCGATCTCCAGGCACAGGGCGGCGGCGTCGGTGGCGATCTTCTTCACCGCGTCGCGATCGGCGCGGAACACCACCTTCCGCTGCAGGATGGAGGTGGAGTTGTAGAAGTGCACGATGACGTTCTGCGCGCCCGCGCAGGCTTCGAAGGTGCGTTCGATCAGTTCCGGACGGCACTGGGTGAGCACCTGGATGGACACGTCGTCGGGGATCGCGCCGTCCTCGATGATCTCGCGGACGAAGTCGAAATCGGTCTGGCTGGCCGAGGGGAAGCCGACCTCGATCTCCTTGTAGCCCATCCGCACCAGCAGGTCGAACATGCGGCGCTTGCGGGCCGGGCTCATCGGGTCGATCAACGCCTGATTGCCGTCGCGCAGGTCGACCGCGCACCAGCCGGGCGCACGGTCGATGACCTTGTCCGGCCAGGTGCGGTCGGGCAGCGTGATCGGCTCGACCTCCTCGGCGAAGGGCCGATAGCGGAACGTCGGCATCGAGGAGTTCTTCTGTCGGTTCCACCCGGGCTGGTCGGCCGGAGCGGGTTTGCTCGGCGCCGTGATCGAGCGGGTGGTGGATACGAACGCGTCAGCAGGGGACATGGGCGGTTTCTCCCGAGGATGTCGTTTTTCCCAATGGGCTGGGTCGACCGGCGCGGCAAAACCCCGCGACGGGAGCCGGTCCGATCAGACCCCGTCGCGGCGGTCGAGAAGAAGTGCCCGCTGCATGATGTCCGAGAGTTTACCGTGCCGGCATACCGCCGGAAAGGGAGGTCCCGTCGTCGGGTGATCCGACGACACCGCTACCGTTCGGTCCGGCAGTGGACAACGCTGGTACGGGCCCGGGGGTCCGACCGGACGTCGAAGGATTGGCTATGACCTGGCTGGAGCAACTGGCCGTCTTCGGTGCCGGCATTGCGGCGGGCGGCATCAACACTATCGTCGGCTCGGGCACGCTGATCACTTTTCCCGTTCTCCTGGCGTTCGGCCTCCCGCCGGTGACGGCGAATGTGTCCAACACCATCGGTCTGGTCCCCGGTTCGATCAGCGGCGTGCACGGGTACCGCCGCGAACTCGCGGGCCAGCGCGACCGGCTGACGCGCTTGGGCACGGCCTCGCTGCTCGGCGGCATCACAGGTGCGGTGCTGCTGCTGGTCCTGCCCGCCGGTGCGTTCAAGGCGATCGTGCCGATCTTGATCATCGTGGCGCTGGTGCTGGTCGTCGTGCAGCCGCGGCTGGCGAGCTGGGTCAGGCGCCGCCGGGAGAACGACGACGCCCCCGTACCGGAGCACGGCGGCCCCATCCTGTTCGCCGCGATCTTCGCCGCGGGCGTCTACGGCGGGTACTTCGGCGCCGCCCAGGGCGTGCTGCTGATCGGGTTGCTCGGCGTTTTCGTGCACGACGACATCCAGCGCCTCAACGGGGTGAAGAACGCGCTGGCCTTGATCGTGAACGCGGTCTCGGCGCTGATCTTCATCGTCGTGGCGGACGTGAACTGGCAGGCCGTCGCGCTGATCGCGCTGGGTTCGATTCTGGGCGGACAGCTCGGCGCGCGGCTGGGCAGGCGGATGCCGCCGACCCTGCTGCGGGCCGTCATCGTGGTGGTCGGCCTGATCGCGGTGATCCGCCTGGTGACGTCCTAGCGGAGGCGATCTCAGGGTCGGATGTCAATCCTCAGGCTGACGACGGCTGCCCGGCGCGGGCCTCAGGATGAGAGCCGTGCCTAGCTGGAAGATCGTCATCGTCGCCGCCCTCGCCGGGCTGCTACCCGCGTTGAGCGGCTGTGGCGGGCCGCCGAGCCGACACGAATCGGCGGTAGCGGACCTGGCCGCGCAGGCCGACGCGGTGCCGACGCCCCGGTTGGATTGGGCGCCCTGCGCCGAGCCGGGGCTGAACAGGTTCCAGTGCGCGACCGCGCAGGTGCCGGTGGACTACGCGCACCCGGACGGCCCGACCCTCGGGCTGGCGGTGGTGCGTCAGGAGGCCACCGACCCGCAGCGGCGGATCGGCACGCTGTTCTCCGCCGTCGGCGGTCCGGGCGGGTCGGGACTGCGCTGGGCGGCGAAGGGGGAACTGCTCGGCGGCGAACTCGCGCGCCGCTTCGACGTGATCACCTTCGATCAGCGGGGGGTCGGCCGCAGCGGGCAGGTGCGCTGTTTCGCGGACGCCGAACAGCAGCGCCGGTTCTGGTCCGCCGCGGTGCTGCCGCCGGTGAATCCCGAGCAGGAGCGCGCGGCCGACACCGCGAGCCGCGAACTGGCCGCCGGTTGCGCGGCGCACGGCGGCGCGCTGCTCGGGCACCTGACCACCGTCGACGCCGCGCGCGACCTCGACCTGCTGCGCCGGGCCGTCGGCGATCCGCAACTGACCTACGAGGGCGGTTCCTACGCGAGCTATCTGGGCCAGGTGTACGGCGCGCTGTTCGGCGATCGGGTACGGGCGCTGCACCTGGCATCGATGATCGAACCGGACGCGTACACCAACGACACCCGGCGCGCCATCGAGCGCGCCGCGGCCGGGACCGAAGAGGTCTTCGACGAATTCCTGCGGTTGTGCGCGGAGGCGGGCCCGGCGGGTTGCGCGTTCGCCGCCCAGCCGGGCGGGACCGGGGCCTCGGCGCAGGGTGGCGCCGGCGATCTCGTCCGCCCCACCGATCTGCGGGAGCGCAACGACGCTGTGCTGCAACGTCTTCGCGCGACGCCCCTCGTGGTGGGGACCGGCGAGCGGGCGCGGACGGTCACCTACGCCGAGGCGCTCTCGTCGCATGCGCTGCTGCTGTACGACGCGCAGGAGGGCTGGCCCGCCCTGGCCCGACTGCTCGCCGAACTGGAGCGCGGCCCGGCGGGCGACCCCGTCGCCGTGGGACAGATCCTCGCGGCCACCGAGCAACCGTACGATTTCCTCGACTCGTTCATCGCGATCTCCTGTGCCGACAACGCCTTTCCGCGTGACTCCGGCCAATGGCCCGCGATGGCACGGGATCTGGCGAGGGTGAGCCCGACCTACGGCGCGTTCTGGTTGTCGCTGCGTCAGCCGTGCGCGTCCTGGCCGTCCCCGCCGGAGGGATACGCGCAGCGGTATACCGGGCCGTGGATCCTGCGGTCGGACACCCCGGCTCTGCTGGTCAACAATCGATTCGACCCGGTGACCTCGCTCGGTGACGCTCGGCGCGCACAGCAGGAATTGGTGAACGCCCGGCTGGTCGTCGTCGAGGACGGGTACGGGCACACCCCGCTCAACGACTGCACCCGGAAGCTGCGCGAGCGCTACCTCGTCGACTTGCAGCTACCGGCCCCCGGGGCGACCTGCCGCCCGGACGAGCTGCCGTTCGGTCGATAGCAAAAACGGATATCTGTTCACAAAACGGGAATACCGGTAATCTGCGCACGCTAAGCCTGATGATGGAAGGTGACCGGTGCGTAGACGTGCCTTGTTCAAGGCGGTGGGCACGGCCGCCCTGCTCGGTGCTGTAGGAACGACGGCGGGGACGGGCGTGGCGCACGCCGACCCGGTTTGGGAGGGTCTGTTCCGCACCTGGGTGCCGGAGATCTTCGCCCCGATTCCCGATCCGCCGGAGCATTCGCCCGCGATCGTCGTCGGCTCCGGTTTCGGCGCCGCGGTGTCGGCGTTGCGCCTGGCCGAGGCCGGGATCGCCACCACCGTGCTGGAACGCGGGTCACGCTGGCCGAACGACCCGTGGCGCGAGATCTTCACCGGCGACGACCTGCCCGACGGCCGCGGCTTCTGGCACCGCACCCACTTCACCGGCGTGACGAAGGTGCCCATGCAGTTCGCCAGTTTCGGCGGCGTGCTGGACTGCACCGAGTACTCGGGCATCGATGTGTGGCGCGCGGCCGCGGTCGGCGGCGGCTCGGTGATCTTCAGCGGAGCCATGATCGCCCCGCAGCGCCGCTTCTTCGACCACGTCTTCGGTGGCACCGTCGACTACGGCGAGATGGAACGCGTCTACTACCCGCGCGTGCGGGAGATGCTGCGGCTGAGCCCGATGCCCGCGGACATCTACAACTCCTCGCCGTTCGCGCACTCGCGCGCCTGGGACGACCAGGTGCGCAAGGCCGGCTACCAACCGCAGGCGAACGACTCGATCTTCAACTGGGACATCCTGCGCGGCGAACTCGCTGGCGCGACAAGGGCTTCGGCCACCGCGGCCAGAAGCAACCTGGGCAACTCCAACGGTGCCAAGTTCGACTTGAACCAGAACTACCTGGCGTACGCGCAGGGCACCGGCCGGTGCGGGGTCTTCCCCGGCCACCGGGTCGACGCCATCGCGCAGGAGTCCGGCGGCCGCTACGCGGTCACCGTGGCGAAGCTGTCGCCGACCGGCGACGTGCTCGGCACCCGCACCCTCACCTGTGATCGGCTCTTCCTCGGCGCGGGCTCGATCGGCACCTCCGAACTGCTGGTGCGCGCCCAGGCCACCGGTGCGTTGCCGAACCTGAACGAACATGTCGGCGACGGCTGGGGCACCAACGGTGACGTGGTGCTCGCCAGGGGCGCCAGCGCGCTGGCCGGGCACGGGCAAGGCGTGCCGAGCGCGAGCCGGATCTTCGACGAGTCCGGCGTGCCGCTGACGCTGGAGAGCTGGTACATCCCGGGCATCCCGTTCGAGACCGGCGCGCTCGCCTCGCTCGGCATGGTGCTCGACCCGACCCGCACCCGGTTCGGCTACGACCGGGCCACCAACCGGGTCGGGCTGAGCTGGTCGACCAAGAACCGGGACGACACCGTGGCCGCGGCCAGGGCGGTCGATCGCCGGATCGCCGAACGAGCGGACGCCCTCGTCGAGTACAGCGCTCTCGGCTACGACGCGAACGCGCTGTTCACCGCGCATCCGCTCGGGGGAGCGGTGCTGGGGCGGGCCACCGACGGCCACGGCCGGGTGCACGGCCATCCCGGCCTCTACGTGATGGACGGCGCCGCGATACCCGGCAGCACCGGAACGGTCAACCCGTCGCTCACCATCGCCGCGCTGGCCGAACGCAATATCGAGGCGATCGTTCGCGCCGGTCGCTGACCGATCGGGCGCCGGGCGCGGCAACCCGGTCGGCGTTGCTCCTGGGTGTATCGCCAACTGTGCCGAGCATGCTTTTCGCGTACTAATGTCGGCGGCACCGTTCGGCGTCGAAGGGATCCGCAGTGTCCGCTCCCAGCTCCAGCTCGGGCATCGAGAGTTCGTCCGTCGACAGATACGGTCTGCGGGAACCGCAACAGCCGCAGGACTATCCACGCAAGCCGCCGATGCTGTGGACCGATTTCGTGATGCTCGCGCTGGCCGTCGTCTCCGTGGCGCTGGTGGGCTGGATCACCTTCTTCCCCGTCTCCGGGCGCACCTATCAGGTGATCGTGGTCGTGGACTGGGCGTTGTGCGCGGTGTTCGCGGCCGAGTTCCTGTGGCGCTGGCGCCGCGCGGGCTGGCCGTGGACCTTCCCGTTCGTCTACTGGTACGAGGTCGTCGGCATGATCCCGGTGACCAGCCCGTTCTTCCGGGGTTTCCGGTTGTTGCGGATCGTGGTGATCGTCGTGCGGCTGGCCAGGGTGGCCGACCGCGTGTTCGGGGACCGGGTGACGGCCGCCGTGGTGAACCGGTTCGTGGCCACCATCGTCGACACCATTCGCCGTCCGATGACGATCGCGGTGATGGACGAGGTGGCGCAGGTGCTGCGCACCGGGCATTACACCCGCAATATCGCGGCCGCCCTGGAGGAGAACCGCGCCGAGCTGGACGAGATGATCTTGGAGCTGATCAAGAAGGACCCGCAGGCGGGCCGGGTGCGCTACATCCCGTTCCACGACGAGATCATCCGGCTGATCGCCGACACCAGCTTCCGCATCGTGTTCCAGGTGCTGGAAGATCCGCGCACCGACGAACTCGTCGCGGATATGTTGCGGGAGAACATCGATCAGATTCGCGACGCGGTCCGCGACGGTGTCCGGGTGCCGCCGTCCGCGTACGGGCGCACGCCCGACGAGGACTGCGTGGCGCAGCGCGTCACTCGGCTACCGCGTGCCTGATCGCGTCCCTCGGCTGCGCCAAACGCACGGTTTCCCAGGCGATCAGCGCGACCAGCACGAGGCACAGCAGCGCCAGCGACGCCAGCGCGGGCAGGGCGCACGCCAGCGGGATGAGGGCCAGCAGCACCACCACGGCGATCACTCGCGGCGCCGTGACGGCCCCCGTGGCGAAGTGCTTGAACCCGATCAGGGCGATCAGGTACAGCGCGACGCCGCCGTAGAGGGCGTAGAGCGGAATTCCGTACAGCGCGTCCTTCAGGGTGTGGTCCGCGGAGTCCCCGACGTAGTAGAGGACCTTCTTCAGCCCGAGCGACAGCGCGATGATCCCGACGATCATCGGGAAATGCCAGAAGGTGTAGGAACCCTGCGCGATCTTGATCTGCCGCCTGCCCTCGGCGTGGACGAGTTCGTGTTCCACCGCCAAGGCCGCGACGTCGAAATACGCCCACCACAGCAGACCGGACACGGCCAGGCCGAGCAGCGAGGCGAGCGCGATCGGCCAGGAGATCGGCAGACCGGCCACCCCGATGCCGATCGAGACGATCGATTCACCGAGCGCGACGATGATGATCAGCCCGTAGCGTTCGACGAAATGCCTGGCCGAATTCAACCGCCAATCGGTACCGGCGAACAGCGTCCACAGGTAGTCGCCCGCGATCGCGGCGATCCACAGCGCGATCTGCACCTTGCCGGTGGTCATCGCGGCGACCACCAGCAGCGTGGTGCCGAGGGTGATCGAACCGAGCGCCCAGCGCAGCAGCTGGTTGCGCAACTGCGGGTCCTCGGCGCTGGCCAGCCAGAAAATCCCGAAGTGCACCAATCGCACGACCAGATAGGCGATGGCGAAGACCAAGGGCCCGAACCATCCGCCCGGCGCGTCGTCGAACGCCTCGGGGATGGTGAGCGCGGCGAGGAACGCCCCGCCCATGGCCGCGAACATCGCGACCCGCGCGAGGCCCTCGTCGGCCCGGACCACGTTGCCCAGCCAGGAGTAGGCGATCCACAGCCACCACATCACCGCGAGCACCAGCAGCGCGCGCAGCGCGTTCTTCGCGTTGGTTTCGTTCGCGACCAAGCCGGTGACCATGGTGAACGCGAAGACGAGCACCAGGTCGAAGAACAGCTCGAGCTGGGTTACCGAGGCGCCTTCGGCCATCGGCTGGAACCGCACTCGTTTGGAACCGATCATGCCGCTCATCGTCGCACCCCGATCGGTTCGGCGCCGGTTCGCTGCCCCGCTCGGCCGCCGATTTCGCGCAGAGCACAGCGCCGCAGCTACACGGGTTGATATGTCTCGCTCTGGGGGAACCGCTCGGCGAAATCGATGAAACACTCCACGACCACTTCGTTGGCCTTGCGGAAGGTGCGTTTGAGCAGAAATCCCGGAACCGGGAGGGGCAGATAGAGCTCGACGTGGTACCAGACGTGTGTGCCGTCCACGCTGTCGGACACCTCGAAAAAGCCGCCGCCTCGGACGCCGCGGGTGCTGTCGGCGACGGTCCAGGAGGTCCGGTCGTCGGTCCAATCGTATTCCAGTACTTGAAGATCCGAGCTGCCCAGCAGTTCCGCCGCGAGAAAGACGCGCCGCGGCCTGCGCCGTGCGTCGCGGGTGGCGACCCGCACGTCGCTGTAGGAGGACGACCATTCCGGAAGGGATTCGACCGCCGTCAGAGCGTCCATGACCTGTTCGGGATCGGTGTCGACGAAGAATCGGATATCCGTTTTGGTGCGCATGGCATACCTCCGACCCCCGGATGGAACAAGTCCGCCCGATTGTCTCCGCGTTTTGTCCGGTTCGTCAAATTGACTGTGGCAGGAGGAATCTCGGCTAACCGGAAACGTGCCGTTATCTGGTCGAGATCGGCGATCGGCAACCGCGGGAACATCTTCCGGATGGAAGGAGGGGTTCGCGTGGGGGTTCGCGCGCCTAGGATCGGAGCCGAATGATCGTCGGTATCCGATGCCGTCGGTCCGGTCGGGAGGTTGTCATGAAATACGCCGAACTGCTGGCGCAGACCCGGGACGCGATCACGGTGCGCCGGGTATACGGCGAGCCGTACGAATCCGGCGGGGCGACGATCATTCCCGCCGCCGCGGTCGGAGGCGGCGGCGGTGGGGGCGGCGGTACCGGGAACGGTCCCGACGGGGAGGGCGCGGGCGAAGGCGCGGCATTCGGCGTGGGCGCCAAGCCGGTCGGCGCGTTCGTGCTGCGCGACGGGGAACTCACCTGGCACCCGGCCGTGGACGTCAACGCGATCATCGAGACCGCGAGCAGGGTGCTGATCGCGGTGATCCTTGCTTTCGCGCTGACGCGCCGCGGCAGGCGACGCGCCTGACCCGCGCGGTCGGACGAAGCTCGTCGGCTAGCGCCGGGTCCGAGCGAAGGCGCCGCCTCCGCTCGCACCCGGCGAAACGTCTATTCCGACGTGGCGGGCTCGACGATCGCGTCGGGCCCTGGATACACCAGCGACTCGTGACCGTCGGAGAACCGCACCACGTACGGTGGCGTCCCGTCCGGTCCGCGGACCTCGATGATCTCGGCCAGGTGATCCACTTCTCCCACCACGTGCCCGTGCACGCAGAGTCGATCTCCTACATGTGCCATCATCGCCCCATTATCGAACGGCAGTGCTGCGGGTCACAACCACTCGCGGCAAGTGCGGCGGGTCCGGTTCAGTCCGCCGTGCCGATGACCCGCTCGACCGCGGTTTCGATCAATTGCTGGCTCTGCTCCTCGGTGAACACCTCGGGCAACGTGAGCCGATCGACGATCAGCCAGTTCAGCGCCAGGTAGAGCAGCAGTACCGACTTCTCGTCGCCGGGCAGGCCCGCTTCCAGGTGATTGCGCACGTTGTACTCGATGTCCTCGCGCACCCGCTCGGTCAGCACCGCGCGCAACTCGGGCCGCCGCGTCGCCTCCAGGCGCAATTCCAGCAGCGCCAGGTAGCCGGTGCGGAACGCCTCGATGCGTCCGACCGTCTCCCGCATCAACTCGATGATGTTGGCGCGGGTCTTCGGCCCGCCGGTCAGCTTGGCCACGGTGTCCGCGCTCGGCTGTAGCCGCTCGTAGAAACGGCGGCCCGCCTGGGTCAGCAAGTCGTCGCGGTTGGCGAAGTAGTTCGATGCCGTGCCCGCCGGTACGGCGGCCTCTTTGTCCACCGCGCGGAAGGTCAGTCCGCGTGCGCCGTCGCGGGCGAGGACTTCGATCGCGGCGTCGACCAGCGCCTGCCGACGTTCCGGGTTGGTCCGCACTTGACACCACTCCATTCGTAGTACTACCTTCAAATCACTACGAACAGAGTACAACGAGTTGGGCGGTAATTACATGCGAAAACTGGTCTACTACGTGGGCGTGTCGCTGGACGGCTACATCGCGGGCCCGCAGGGGCAGTACGACTTCTACCCCTGGGACGCCGAGATGACGGCCTGGAGCATCAGCGAATATCCCGAGTTCGTGCCCACTCATCTGCGTCAGGGCGTTGGCATGGCGGTGGACGAGCCGAACAAACGGTGTGACACCGTCGTGATGGGGCGCGGCACCTACGAACCCGGCCTGTCCGAGGGCGCGACCAGCCCGTACACGCATATGAAGCAGTACGTGGTGTCCAGCACTCTCGGCCGGATCGGTGACCCGGCCGTCGAATTGGTCGAGCGTGATCCGGTCGGGCTGGTGCGCGGCCTGAAGCAGGCCGAAGGCGGGGACATCTGGCTCGCCGGCGGCGGCAACGTCGCCGCCCAACTGCTCGGCGAGATCGACGAGATGATCATCAAGAGCTATCCGGTCGTCGCGGGCGGCGGCATCTCCGCGTTCTCCGGCGCGTTCCGGCCCACCTTGTTCACCCCCGCGCGGCGCAAGGAGTTCGGCAACGGCGCGCAGGTCACCTGGTTCGAGCGGGCCTGACCCCGCCGTCGGTTCTCGAGAGGATTCCGCATGCGAAAACTCGTCTATTTCGTCGGTCTGTCCCTCGACGGCTACATCGCTGGCCCGAAAGGTGAACTCGACTTCTACCCGCTCTCCGACGATATGTGGGACTGGCTGCGCGCCGAGTATCCGGAGACATTGCCCACCCACGTCCGGCCGCACGTCGGCATCGCCGTGGACGCGCCCAACCGAAAATTCGACACGCTGGTGATGGGCCGGGGCACCTACGACCCAGCCATCGCCATCGGCGTGACCAGCCCGTATGCCCACATGAAGCAGTACGTGGTGTCCAGCACGCTCGGCCGGATCGATGACCCGTCCGTCGTACTGGTCGAGGCCGACCCGGTCGGGCTGGTCCGCGAGCTGAAGCAGCAGGACGGTTTGGACATCTGGCTGGCGGGCGGCGGTAAGTTCGCCGCCGCGCTACTGGAGGAGATCGATGAGCTGGTGATCAAGAGCTACCCGGTCGTCGCGGGCACCGGCGTGCCCGGTTTCGCGGGCGAGTTCCGTCCGACGCTGTTCCGGCCGACCCGGCGCGCCGAAGTCGGCGGCGGAGTCCAGGTCAGCTGGTTCACCCGGGCGTGAGCGGGCGCCCGGTCCACTCGGCCGAGGCGGCTGCGAGACGAGGCTGTCGTCCGCAGGCCGCCGCCCGGGGGCGGAATGCGACCGGACCGGGTCAGCCCGCGTCGGTGAGAAAGGACAACCGCACCTGCCGGTCGGGGTTGTCGACGTTGAGATCGACCAGCGCGATCGACTGCCAGGTGCCCAGGGCGAGTGCTCCGCCCAGCACCGGGACCGTCGCATACGGCGGGATCAGCGCGGGCATCACATGCGAGCGCCCGTGCCCGCGGGAGCCGTGGGCGTGCCGCCACCGGTCGTCGGCGGGCAGGAGATCGCGCAGGGCGGCCAGCAGGTCGTCGTCGCTGCGCGCGCCGAGTTCCATGATCGCGATCCCGGCGGTGGCATGCGGCACGAAGACGTGCAGCAGTCCGTCGCCGCCCGCTTCGCGCACGAAGGTCGCGCACTGCGGCGTGATGTCCTGTACCACTTCCCGGTGACCCGTTCGCACCTCGAGCAGCGTGCTCTTCATGCGCACATCGTCCCTCATCCGCGGCGGTGCGCGCGGTGCGATCGGGATCGGATGCGGCTGTGGGTTTTTCCACAAGCCGGGTAGGTAGCGGCAAAACCGCTGGCCTCGGCCGGTAGTCTGAATGACTGTTACCAGTTTGTTGTCGATCTTGGAGGACCCTGTCGTGGCTCTCGTGGTTCAGAAGTACGGAGGATCCTCGGTGGCGACCGCCGAGCGGATCCGGCGCGTCGCTGAACGGATCGTGGAGACCAAGAAGCAGGGCCACGATGTGGTGGTCGTCTGCTCCGCCATGGGCGACACCACCGACGAGCTGCTCGATCTCGCCCAGCAGGTGGCGCCGTCGCCGCCGGCCCGCGAGATGGACATGCTGCTCACCTCGGGTGAGCGCATCTCCAACGCGCTGGTCGCCATGGCCATCCACTCCCTCGGCGCCGAGGCCCGCTCGTTCACCGGCTCGCAGGCCGGGGTGATCACCACGGGTGCGCACGGCAACGCGAAGATCATCGACGTCACCCCTGGCCGCGTGCGCGCCGCGCTGGACGAGGGCCTCGTCGTGCTGGTCGCCGGCTTCCAGGGCGTGAGCCAGGACAGCAGGGACGTCACCACCCTCGGCCGCGGCGGTTCGGACACCACGGCCGTCGCGCTGGCCGCCGCGCTGGACGCGGACGTCTGCGAGATCTACACCGACGTGGACGGCGTCTTCACCGCCGACCCGCGGATCGTGCCCGACGCGCAGCGGCTCGAGCAGGTCTCCTACGAGGAGATGCTGGAACTGGCGGCCTGCGGCGCCAAGGTGCTGATGCTGCGCTGCGTCGAATACGCCCGCCGCTACAACGTGCCCGTGCATGTGCGCTCGTCCTACACCGACAAGCAGGGCACTTACGTTTACGGATCGATGGAGGACATCCCCTTGGAGCAAGCAATCCTCACTGGCGTCGCGCACGACCGCAGCGAGGCCAAGGTGACCGTGGTCGGGCTGCCGGACGAGCCGGGTTACGCCGCCAAGGTGTTCCGCGCCGTGGCCGACGCCGAGATCAACATCGACATGGTCCTGCAGAACATCTCGAAGATCGAGACCGGCAAGACCGACATCACTTTCACGCTGCCCAAGTCCGAGGGGGCCCGCGCGGTCGAGATGCTGACCAAGCGTCAGTCCGAGATCGGCTTCTCGCAGGTGCTCTACGACGACCACATCGGCAAGGTGTCGCTGGTCGGCGCGGGCATGAAGAGCCACCCCGGCGTCACCGCCACCTTCTGTGAGGCGCTGGCCAAAGCGGGTGTGAACATCGACCTGATCTCCACCTCGGAGATCCGGATCTCCGTGCTGGTCAAGGACACCGAGCTGGACGAGGCGGTCCAGGTGCTGCACAAGGCGTTCGACCTGGGCGGCGACGAGGTCGCGGTGGTCCACGCCGGAACGGGGCGATAAGCCATGGGTATTCGGGTAGGAGTCGTCGGCGCGACCGGACAGGTCGGCGCCGTCATGCGGAAGCTGCTGGACGAGCGCAACTTCCCGGCCGACGAGGTGCGCTTCTTCGCGTCCGCGCGTTCGGCGGGCAAGACGCTGCCCTGGCGCGGCCGGGAGATCGTCGTCGAGGACACCGAGACCGCGGATCCGTCCGGCTTGGACATCGCGCTGTTCTCGGCGGGCGCCACCATGTCCCGCGTGCAAGCGCCGCGTTTCGCCGCGGCGGGTGTCACGGTGATCGACAACTCCTCGGCGTGGCGCAAGGACCCCGAGGTCCCGCTGGTGGTCAGCGAGGTGAACCCGGAGCAGACCCGCAACCTGGTCAAGGGCATCATCGCCAACCCGAACTGCACCACCATGGCGGCCATGCCGGTGCTCAAGCCGCTGCACGACATCGCCGGTCTGCGCCGGCTGATCGTGTCCAGCTATCAGGCGGTCTCCGGCAGCGGCCTGGCCGGTGTCGAAGAACTGGCGAGCCAGGCCCGCGCGGTGATCGACGACGCCGAGCAGTTGACTCACGACGGCCGCGCCGTGGACTTCCCCGCGCCGAACAAGTACGTCGCGCCGATCGCGTTCAACGTGCTTCCGCTGGCCGGTTCGCTGGTCGACGACGGCTCCGGGGAGACCGACGAGGATCAGAAGCTGCGCAACGAGAGCCGCAAGATCCTCGGCCTCCCGGATCTGGCGGTCAGCGGCACCTGCGTGCGCGTGCCTGTCTTCACCGGTCACTCCCTGTCGATCAACGCCGAATTCGCCGAACCGCTCTCGGCCGAGCACGCCAAGGAGATCCTGGCCAAGGCCCCGGGCGTCAAGCTGGTCGACGTGCCGACGCCGCTGGCCGCCGCGGGCATCGACGATTCGCTCGTCGGACGCATCCGGCAGGACCCGGGTGTGCCGGACGGCCGCGGACTCGCGTTGTTCATCTCCGGTGACAACCTGCGCAAGGGCGCCGCCCTCAACACGATCCAGATCGCCGAAGTGCTGCTCAGCAACCGCTGAGAACTTTCCCCTTCGAACGGGCCGCGAGATTCTCGCGGTCCGTTCGTCGTTTCCGGATCAGGGGCATCGGGCGCACGGCGGCGCAGTGGTACCATATGTTGTACTACTTGCTGGGAGGAATCATGGCTTCGGCGATTACCGCGAGTGAAGCGCGCAGAAACTTGTTCCCCCTGATCAGGATGGTCAACGAGGATCACGACACGATCGAGATCGTGTCGAAAGGGGGGAACGCTGTGCTGATGTCGAAGGATGATTACGACTCGCTCATGACCACCGTGGAGTTGTTGAGCGGGCGCGACGGTGCTCGTCTACGCCGATCGATCCAGGAACTCGAAGGCGGAGGCGGCGTCGAACGCGACCTCATCGAATGAAGGTCGTTTTCTCCGAATCCGCATGGGAGGAATACTCGGCGTGGCTGCAGCGCGACCGGCTCGTGCTGAAGAAGGTCAATGTCTTGATCAAAGCGATCCTGGCCGATCCCTTCCAGGGCATCGGCAAGCCTGAGCCGTTGAAGCACGACTTGGCGGGGTACTGGTCACGCCGCATCACGCAGGAACATCGCATCGTCTATCGAGTCGTGGACGATGCGATTTGGATCGCCAAGGTCGGCAAGCACCACGACTGATGCGTGCCGGCCGGTGGAAAATCGCCTGGCTCGGCGCACAGCGCGACTGTTAGCCTGCGCCGATGGCTCATCCTCATCCTCATGTGTTTCTCGGCGACCGGTTCGTTGCGGCTGATGCCGCCACGGTGGGGGTCGCGTCGTCGGCGGTGCTGTACGGGCTCAGTGTCTACACCGTCTTCCCGGTGCACGTGGATGGGGCAGCGCGGACGGCATTCCGTTTGGACGACCATTTCCGTCGGCTCGAGGAGTCCTGCAAGATCATCGGGATCGATCGGTTCGCGGCGGAGTGGGATTTCGAGCGGTTCCGTGCGACCGTCGTGGAACTGATCGCGGTGAATGCTCCGCGTGCGGACGTTTTCGTGCGGGCGACGGTGCACGTGGTCGAGTCCATTCCGGGCACTCGGGTGCGGGGCTGTGCGATTCAGGTCAGCATGTTCGTCTACGACGCGGTGCCGATCGTCCCGCAGGACGGCATGCGCCTGAAGTCAAGCCCGTGGCGCCGCATTCCGGACAACGCGATACCGTCTCGCGCGAAAGTCAATGGGGCATACGTGAATTCGGTTCTGGCCAAACAGGACGCGATCGACAGCGGCTACGACGATTGCGTTTTCCTCGACGGCAACGGGCACGTCTGCGAACTCAGCGCGGCGAACATCTTCCTCGTTCGCAACGGCACGCTGATCACTCCGGACGTCTCCTGCGACATCCTCGACGGCATCAATCGCAGGACCGTTCTCACCTTGGCGGCCGAAGACGGCATTCCGGTGGTCGAACGCACCGTCGACCTCACCGAGTTGTACATCGCCGACGAAGTCTTCGTGACCGGAACGTCGGCCGGTGCGGCACCGGTGGTCGAGGTGGACGGACGCGTGGTCGCGGACGGTGTGCCCGGCCCGATCTCCCAGGCGCTGCGCAAACGTCATCACGCGGCACTGCGCACCGACAGCGTGCACGGCTGGGTCACGGACTTGTCCACCGCCCGGTAGTTCACGACGCGTCGCTCAGCGGATACCCGGGGTGCGCGGGTCGGTGCCGAGGCAGGCGAGGATGGCGCACCCTGGCGGGGTATCCGCGAACGGCGGGGCGAGCGGTTGATTCAGGCACGCGAAGACATTGCAGCCCGGATAGGCGGCGGGCCCGATGCCGAACACGGCGATCAGGATGTCCGTGTCGACGAAGCGCCGCGGGTCCAGCCGCAACGGCGGTTCGACGTACGGGCCCGGGTCGGGCACCGGACGGTCGTAGAACGCGTCGAACACCTTGCGGAAGAACTCGTAAGGCAGTTCCTGCGTGTTCTGCACGATTCCGGACAAGCCCTGGCCGCTGACGTTTCCGAAGACGCCGGTCCACACCACCGTGAGATCCAGACTCGGAATGACGAAGACGTTCTGCAACCCCAGGCCCGCCATCGCGTACACGTCCTCGGGCAGGTAGTCCGCGATCTCGGCGCAACCGCTGCCGAGCCAGAACAGGTATCCGTAGCACGCGTTCGCGGGTGAGGGCGTGCGTGCCTTCCGCAGGTAGTCGAGCGAGACGATCTGCTGTTCGCCCCACCGCCCGTCGTTGCTCACCAAAAGACCCAGCTTCGCGAAGTCGTTCGGCGGAATCATCAGGTGCGCGTAGCCGTAGGTGTGCCCGGAGCGGTCGCGGGCCCAGTAGTAGTCACTGCGGGGAATGCCGAGCTGATCGAACAATTCGCGCTGCGCGAACTGTTGCAGCGGTTCGCCGACGGCCAGTTCCAGCACGTAGGCCAGCAGGTCGACGTTGCGCTGGCTGTAGGTGAAGACGGTGCCCGGCGGATTGTCCAGCGGCACGCCGAGCGCCTGCACCGGGCTGTCCGGGTCGATCGGGATGACGCCGGTGACACCCTCGGTCAGCACGCCGACCCGCATGCCCGAGGTCTCGGTGAGCAGGTTCTCGACGGTGATCGACCGGTGTTCCGCGTCGCCGAGGCCCGCGGGCAGGTAGCGGTCGATCGGTGCGCCGAGTTCGAGCTTGCCTTGGTCCCAGGCGATTCCGGCGAGCAAGGAGACGACGCTCTTGGTCGAACTCCAGATATTCCATGCCACATTGCCGGTCTGGTTGTTCGTCAGCCCCTCGCCGATGAGGCAGTTGTGCCGGAACACCTGCACGTTGAAACGGTTTCGCCCGGCCGCGAACGTCATCGCCTCGCGCAGCTTCGCGGAATCCAGCCCGACCTGTTCCGGCGCCGCCCGCTCCAGGTCACGTCCCGAAGTGACGGCGCACCGCACGTGATCGCCGGGCGCGGCGACCGCATTCGCCGCGAAGAGATTGCCCGCCACCAGCGAAACCGCCGCGATTCCTGCCAGGAATCCACCGAAACGCCCCATGCGCAAAAGGCTAGCGCTCTTCGGCCTGTTCAGTCGGTCAACAGGCGGGGGCGACGGTTGGCTGGGTTCGGCGTCATCGGCGGTAGCGCCTACCCAGTGCGTAGAGCGCCGTGCCGATCGCCAGCGCCCCGAGCCCGCCGAGGACGGAACCCAGGGGCAGGGAGAACCCGACGACCACACAGCCCACCGCACCGACTACCGGTATCCACCGGGGCGGGCGATTCTCCTCGGCGGTGAGCGTCGCGGCGCAGATATTGGCGATCAGGTAGTAGAAGAGCACGGTGAACGAGGAAAACCCGATGGCAGCGCGCAGATCGAAGAGTGCGGCGACCACGGCGACGATCGCTCCGACCACCAGTTCCGCGCGATGCGGCACGCCGAACCGCGGATGCACAGCGGCGAGCGCGCCCGGCAGGTAACGGTCCCGCGCCATGGCGAGCACCGTGCGCGATACGCCGAGGACCAGTGCGAGCAGCGATCCGGCCGCCGCGAGCACCGCGCCGATCCGCACCACCGGGGCGGCCGCTGGGACGCCCGCCGCACCGACCATTCGCGCCAGTGGGTCGGTGGCCTGGGCCAGCCCGGCCGAGCCGAGCACACTCAGCGCCGCGACCGCCACCAGCGTGTAGACCGCGAGGGCGATTCCGAGCGCGATCATGACGGCGCGGGGAATGGTGGTTCGCGGTTCGCGTACCTCCTCGCCGAGCGTGGCGATGCGGGCGTATCCCGCGAACGCGAAGAACAGCAGTCCCGCCGCGGTGAGCACGTCACGCGGACCGATCCGGTCGGGCAAGGCCGTTGCCGCCGAGTGCGTTCCGGCCAGCCCGATCACGATCACCGCGGCCAGCACCGCGAGCACCAGCGCGACGAGCACCCGCGTGGCCGACGCCGACTTCTGTACCCCGGTGTAGTTCACGGCGGTGATCGCCACCACTGCGCCGACCGCCACGGCATGGGCCTGCTCGGGCCAGGCGTAGCTACCGACGGTGAGCGCCATCGCCGCACAGGAGGCCGTCTTCCCGGCGACGAATCCCCACCCCGCGAGATATCCCCAGAACGGTCCCAGCCGCTCCCGTCCGTATACATACGTCCCACCGGATACGGGATACCGCGCCGCCAGCCGCGCCGACGACATCGCGTTGCAGTACGCAAGCAGCGCCGCCACCGCGAGCGCAACCAGCAACCAGCTTCCGGCCGAAGCCGCCGCGGGCGCCAGCGCCGCGAATATCCCCGCCCCCACCATCGCGCCCAAGCCGATGACAACCGAATCGGTGAGCCCGAGCCTGCGGTGCAAGGTCTCGTCCTGCGCCTTCATACGACGCATCCTCCCGCACCGTCCCCGACCCCGCAGCACAGGTACGCGGCGGCGAAGACCGAGCGGTGGACCGACCGGAGTTCATGACGAGGCTCGACGGGCGTACGACATGACAGCGCCGCCGGGTTCGCGAGGAACCCGGCGGCGCCGTGAGCTCGGACACCATGCCGGTGCCGCAACCGTGGTCGACGTCCCACAAGCGCCTCTCGGCGGGTGGTCGCTCGAAGCGACGAAGGGGATGCGGCCCGGGGCTGTCCGGACGCCGACTTCGGGTGTCGACGTCCCACAAGCGCCTCTCGGCGGGTGGTCGCTCGAAGCGACAAAGGGTGCGGCCCGGGGCTGTCCGGACGCCGACAGGGGGTTCAACCACGGGTCCCGGCAACCTATTCCGGCACTGATTTGTGACGCTCGCCACTTGGATTCGGCCCGGTCGAGGCGCTGTGACGGGTGTGTCCCGGCCGGTAGGCCCTCCTTTTCGTGCCGGAAGTTTTCTTGACTGATTCCAGATTGTTTTCTTGACTTATTCCAGAAAAGGGCCAGAATCGAAGCATGCACACCAATGGCGCCGCTCCCCGCGAGTGGCTGCGAGCAGCGGGGATGCGGGTCACCGCCCCGCGGATCGCTGTGCTGAACGCGGTCGCGGCGCGGCCGCATTCGGATGCCGACACGGTGGCCGCCACCGTCCGGGAAGCGCTGGGTTCGGTGTCGACACAGGCGGTCTACGACGTCTTGCGCACTTGCGTGCGCGCCGGAATCCTGCGCCGCATCGAGCCTGCGGGCTCGTCCGCGTTGTACGAGACCCGGATCGGTGACAACCACCACCATTTGGTGTGCCGAAGCTGCGGTGCGGTCGCCGATGTCGACTGCGCTGTGGGCGCAGCCCCCTGCTTGGACCCCTCGGACGCTCACGGATTCGTGGTCGATGAAGCCGAGGTCGTCTTCTGGGGACTGTGCCCGACGTGCCGTTCCCAGTAGCGGTCCACCCTCTCATGCCCGGGCAGCCCTCCCGGGACGATGTTCACCAGCCGAGGAGACTCCATGACCAAACCGACGACCACGAACACCGGAATCCCGGTCGAGAGCGACGACGAATCGCTCACCGCGGGCGCGCAAGGCCCGATCCTGCTGCACGACCACTACCTCATCGAGAAGCTGGCCCAGTTCAACCGCGAACGGGTGCCGGAGCGCATCGTGCACGCGAAAGGCGCGGGCGCATACGGTGAGCTGGTCGTCACCAACGACGTCAGCGGGTACACCAAGGCGAAGCTGTTCCAGCCGGGTGCGCGCACGGAGTCGCTGGCGCGGTTCTCCACCGTGGCCGGTGAGCAGGGCAGCCCGGACACCTGGCGTGACCCGCGCGGTTTCGCGGTGAAGTTCTACACCGAGGACGGCAACTACGACCTCGTCGGCAACAACACGCCGATCTTCTTCATCAAGGACCCGATCAAGTTCCCCGACTTCATCCGGTCGCAGAAGCGTTTGCCCGGCAACGGCCTTCGCGACCACAACATGCAGTGGGATTTCTGGACCCTGCGTCCGGAGACCGCCCATCAGGTGACCTGGCTGATGGGCGACCGCGGCATCCCGAAGACCTACCGGCACATGAACGGCTACGGTTCGCACACCTACCAGTGGGTCAACGCCGCGGGCGAGCGCTTCTGGGTCAAGTACCACTTCAAGACCGACCAGGGCATCGAGTTCCTGACCCAGGCCGACGCCGACCGGATCGCGGGCGAGGACGCCGATTACCACCGCAAGGATCTGTGGGAGGCGATCGAGCGCGGCGAGTTCCCGAGCTGGACGGTGTACGTGCAGGTCATGCCGGTCGCGGAGGCCGATGGCTACCGGTTCAACCCGTTCGACCTGACCAAGGTGTGGTCGCACCGGGACTACCCGCTGATCGAGGTCGGCAAGTGGACGCTGAACCGCAACCCGCGCAACTACTTCGTCGACATCGAGCAGGCCGCGTTCGAGCCGTCGAATGTCGTGCCCGGCATCGGCTTCTCGCCGGACAAGATGCTGCTCGGCCGCGTCTTCGCCTACGCGGACGCGCACCGCTACCGCATCGGCGCGAACTACGCGCAGCTGCCGCCGAACCAGGCCAGGGCGGCGGAGGTGAACTCCTACTCGAAGGAGGGCGCCATGCGCTACTACTACAACGACCCGAGCGTCCCCGTGTACGCGCCGAATTCGTTCGGCGGCCCGCACGCCGACCCGGAGAAGGCGCCCGACGGCGGCATCTGGGACTTCGACCCGGCCATCGTCCGGGCGGGCTACGTCAGGCACGCCGAGGACGGTGACTTCACCCAGGCGGGCACCCTCGTGCGCGAAGTGCTCGACGACGCGCAGCGCGAGCGGCTGGTAGGCAACATCGTCGGTCATGTGCTCGGCGGTGTGCGCGAGCCGGTGCTCAGCCGGGTCTTCGAGTACTGGAAGAACGTGGACGCCGACCTCGGCAAGCGGGTCGAGGAGGGCGTGCGCGCCGGGCTCGCGGACTGATCGCACGGAAGGCAGGTGCGCGCCACGGCGTGCGCCTGCCTTCGGCGTGTCCGGCCGATGTTGTTCTGCCCGGTGTGTGCCGGGTGCCAGATCTCCAAGACGCTCGCGGCCGCGGCGCTGCTGTACGCGCATCCGCGCCGGGTGGCCCACGGGAGACAAGACCGGCGCCGGCTCCTACGGGTCCGCCGACGACGTCGCGATCGTGGAGGCGTCCGACCGGAGGCGACACGGCTCAGGTCATTCGCCGCGCGGCTGGTCCGCCAAGACGGATTCGGAAAACCGGGCGACTTCCATATCGATCTCCTGGATCTGGAGCGTCACGCCGTCCGGATCGATGACCCGCAGGCTGCGACCGAAGTCCTCGTCGTGGATCTCGTAGTCGTATCCGCGAGCGCGCAGCCGGTCCGCGACCACTTCCAGCTTCTCGTCGGTGGCGAACCCGAGTTCGACCGATCCGGCCGGGCGACCTTTCGACACCCGGAAGTCGTGCAGTCCGACCGCGCCCGCCGCACCCGAGAGTTGCGCCCAGACATCGAGACTCGCCTCCGGATCGAGCGCGAGGCCGAGACCCGCGTAGAACTTCCGGCACGCTGCCACGTCCGCGACGTACCTGATGGGCAGGACAGTAAGCATCTTCACTCCTTCTCCGAACAGCTGGTCCGAGTGTGGAGCGAGATCGAGCGCCGCGGCACTTCCCGGCGGTGCATACGCCGGGATCCGACACGCAACGCGGTCCACATGACGGATTCCGTCACGGCGGACAGTCGCATCGTCCGGTCGTCGCCGCTACCAGGGGGCGGCGTTCCGGTGTAGGTGCCTTGCGACGGAGGTACGGCGAGGCCGGCCTGCGAAGCGCGGAAGGCTCCGCGACGTGCGGTAGTAGACCTGGCCGGGGTAGTCGGCCAGGTTCGGACACCTACAGCAGGCCCCACCAGTAGAGCAGGCTGGCCAGAATCCAGACCACCACGGTTTCCATCGTCGCTCCCAATCTCCTTGGCGCACTTGTCACCATCATCCCGCGATCCGGGGTCCTGCGGTAGGCGCTTGCCGGGTCACCACTTGGTAAAGCCCGCTCACCTGCGGATTTGATCTTGCAAGGAGTTCTTAAGTGCGCGCCAAGCCCGCGCCTGCATTGTTTCTACCGCAGGGAGGACAAGCCTCCGCCGGAGGTGCGAACCGGGGAACGACCTGTCTCGCGGGGTGACAGGCCGGGCCTCGGGGACGGTGTCCGCCGGGCCGGTCTACGAGGGGTGGCCGGCCCGGCGGACGCGGGACGCGCAGCGATCGCGCGCCGGCTCTTCCCGGAGCTGACCGGCAACGAAATGGTTGTTGCCGCTGCCGAAGGTAACCGACGAGTGTGTGGCGCCGGGTCCGGCATGGCGAAAGGGCGGCTGGGCTGGTCGTAAGGGTGATCGGCCCACCGAACTGCAACCGGTTCTAGACAGTTTTGGTATTTTGTCTTACTGTCGATACATGGTGAACGTCGCGTATCGGTCGGCTCCGGTTTTCGAACTTCGTTCCGGCCCCACGTGGGCCTCGCCGTGGGAGATGTACGCGGCGTTGCGTGCGCACGATCCGGTGCAGCACGTCGTACCGCCCGCGCGGCCCGAGAACGACTATTGGGTGCTCACCCGCCATGAGCACGTCTACGCGGGGGCGCGCGACAGCGACACGTATTCCTCACGCGACGGGTTGACGGTGGAATACGGCGAACTCGACGAACTGGGCCTGTCCGACAACCCGCCACTGGTGATGCAGGACCCGCCGCAGCACACCGACTTTCGCAGGCTGGTAGCGCGCGGGTTCACGCCGCGGCAGGTCGAGGAGGTCGAGCCGGTGGTCCGCCGGTTCGTGCGCGACCGGCTGGACGACCTCGCGGCCCAGGGTGGCGGCGACGTCGTCCGGCAGCTGTTCAAGCCCCTGCCGAGCATGGTGGTGGCGCACTACCTCGGCGTGCCCGAGCAGGATCGAGCGAGGTTCGACGGGTGGACCGACGCCGTCGTCGCGGGCAGCATCGATCGGGCGAACGCCAAGGCACAGGCGGCGTCGGCGGAGATGATGGGGTACTTCGCGGAGCTGATCAAGCGCAGGCGCACCGATCCGGGCGAGGACACCGTGTCACTGCTCGTCCAGGCGGGAATGGCCGCCGACGACACGGACGTGCGCGGCCTGGTCCAGATCCTCGCCTACACCTGGACCATGGTGGCGGGGGGCAACGACACCACGACGGGCCTGCTGGGCGGCGCGGTCCAACTGCTGCAACAGAATCCGGACCAGCGCGCCGTGCTCGCCGCGGAGCCGGACCGGATTCGCGTCGCGGTGGAGGAGTTCGCCCGGCTCACCTCGCCGGTGCAGGGGCTGGCCCGCACGACGACGCGCGATGTCGAACTGGCTGGGCGGACAGTGCCTGCGGGGCGCAAGGTGCTGCTGGTGTTCGGGTCCGCCAACCGGGACGAGCAGGCGTTCGGCGCGGATGCCGCCGACCTGGACATCGACCGTAACCCGCAGCGAATCCTCACCTTCGGGCACGGCCCGCACCACTGCCTGGGGGCGGCCGCCGCGCGGATGCAGGCCCGTGTCGCGCTCGAGGAGTTGCTCGATCGGTTCCCGGAGTACGTGGTCGACATCGACGCGGTCGAGTATGCGAACGGCCCGTACGTCCGGAGGCCGACTACCGTGCCCTTCCGGTGCAGGGGCTGAGCGGCGCGGTCGGGGCAGCGCGGTCGGGGCAGCGCGGGCACACACTGCTTCGTTCGCCCCGAAGTGGGTGTACGCGAGCCGCGGAGTTCGGTGCCGCGAGTGCGGTGGACCAGGAGAGGACGAGGACACACTATGAGTGGCGATTGGCTGGCCGACGGCCGCGCCGAACTGGCCGGTGAGCGCATCCTCGACGCGGTGCGCGCGCTGTTCATCGACAAGGGCGTCAACGGTGTCGGCATGGCCGAAGTCGCGGACGCCGCAGGCTGTTCCAGGGCGACGCTGTATCGCTACTTCGAGAACCGGCAAGCGCTCTACGTGGCGTTCGCGGGCCGGGAGGCGCGTCAGTTGGTCGAGCGGGTGTGGCGCGACCGGGCGGTGCCTGCGAGCGCGGAGCCGGGGGAGCAGTTGCTCGGCACGTTGACCGCGCTGCTGGCCGAGGTGCGCAAAACGCCGCACCTGGCGGTCTGGTTCGAACCGTCCAACGTGGGCATCGTTGCCCAGCTGGCGAATTCGCCGGGCGTGATCGACGCGCTCGCCACGAACTTCGTCGCCGGTTTCCGCCCTGGATTGCCCGCGCTCGCGGCCGAGCGCGTCGGTCGGTGGGTGGTGCGGGCGATGGTGTCGCTGCTGACGCTGCCCGGCGCGGGCGAGGACGAGGAACGAGCGATGCTGCGCAATTTCGTGTTGCCGTTCCTGCTCGACGAACGCACCGTGATCGACTGATCCCGGTACGTCGTCCGCCCGGCGCGCGGAAACCCGGTCCGAGCGTGCCCACTGCGACGCACGGGTTCAGCGCCCGGCGGTCACCGCCGAGTAGTCGGGCAGATCGTAGGTCTCGGTCTTGCTGAGCATCCGCAGCACGAGCGGGCGCATCGCCTTGGACATCATCAGCTTGCTGAGTACGTGTCCCGCGCGGATGCCCAAGCGCGACTTGGGCGTCATGGCGCTCAAGCCGCCCGGCTGCAACTGCTGGGCCTTCCGCACGAAGGGGCGCAGCACCTCTTCGTAGCGGGTCAGGCCCGCTCGGGGGTTGCCTGCGTGCGCGGCGAGTTCACCGGCGAGGACGTACCCGCCGACCAGTGCCATGGCGGTGCCCTGCCCGGTGAGCGGTGAGCCGCAGTACCCCGCGTCGCCGAGCAGGACCACCCGGCCCTCGACCCAGCTCGGCATGTCGATACGGGCCAGCTCATCGAAGTAGAAGTCCGGCGCCTCGGACATGGCCTCCGCGATGCGGGCGGACTCCCAACCGCCGCCGGCCAGGCGCGCTCGGATGAACTGCTGCTGCGCGGCGACGTCCCGGCGCAGCGCGGGATCGGCCGCGGCGCGGATCACGACGAGCGCCTTGCAGGTGGCGGGATCGGCGTCGGGCCGCATGCCCAATCCCGTGGCACCGACCAGCGAATGCATCGTGAACCAGTGCGGCTCCAGGTCTTCCGGCCGTGGCAGCGTGAAGAACGACATGTAGCCGCCCAGGTACGTGGTGAATTGCTCTTCCGGGCCGAACACCATCCGGCGGGTGGCGGAGTGCAGGCCGTCCGCGCCGATCACGATGTCGAATCGCTCGGCGGCGCCGGAGGCGAAAGTGACGTCGACGCCCGCGTCGTCCTGCCGGATCTCGGTGATCCACTCCCCGTACCGGTAGTCCACCCCGCCCTCGGCGGCGAGCAGATCCAGCAGCACCTGGTTGAGATCGCCACGGCTGATCTCGATCTCGGCGACCGCGCCCTTGCCGTCGAAGATCTCGGCGGGCATGCGGAGGATCTCGCGGCCCGCGTCGTCGACGTACTTCATGCCGCGCTCGTCGAGCTGGTATTCGCGGATGCCGGGCATCATGCCCATGCGCTCGGCCACTTCCCGGCTGGGTCCGCGCAGGTCGACCGCCTGCCCGCCCGGCCGCGGCGCCGCGGCGCGTTCCACCACGGTGGCCCGGATGCCGTTGCGGAGCAGTTGCAGCGCAACGGCATTGCCGCCGATGCCGCCGCCCGCGACGAGCACGCGGAGCTGGCTGTTGACGGAATTGGCGTTCATGACTTCCTCGACTCCCACTGGCTTGACCAAATGTCTCAGACATATGTCTAACACGGCACTTGCACGTGTGTCTAGCACAAATGTCTAAACCGGCGACCGGCGAATGGCCCGCGGCGGCGAGGAACTCTCGCGACCACGGGCCATCGGTGCGGCTAGGAGCGATGTCGCAGGTACTCGCGCCAGCTCGTGAGGTGGGTGATGTCGGTGGCGGTGCTCGCGGCATCGTGGGTACAGGTGAAGCCGACAACCTCGCGGCCGTCGGCCAGTTCGATACTGGTCAAGGCCATGGGAGCGGGCAGTCCGGCGAGAAAGCCGCCCAATCCGGCCGCGCAGACGCGGAAGAGTTCGCCTTCGATCGCGGCGCCGCGACCCGGGCCGTGACGTACCAGTCCCGGCTTGGGCGGGGTGGTGTCCAGCGCGGTCAATCGGTAGGCGTCGGTGGTCCGGATGTCACCGACGAAGCGGGCGCCGAGCTGCTCTAGCTGCCAATGCAACGGTTGTCCACGCAGGTGCGCCCCGAAGACGGCCAGATCGACACCGTGGTCGACCAGCAGTGGCGCGCTGTCGAGTCCGAGCAGGCGGGCGGCGAGGTCGATCGCCACCTGATCGGCGAACGCCGGAGTGACCAGCATGACGCCGAACGGCGCGCCGTCGGCGGTCGACGCGCCGGGGACGGCGACGGCGGCCATGTCCAGCAGATTGCAGAAATTGGTGTAGGTGCCCATCCGCCGGTTGATCCCGACCGGATCGGCTCGCACCGCGGCGATGCTCGGGTGCTCGGTGGTCGTCGGCAACAGCAGTGCGTCGAAACCGCGCAGCAGTTCGGCCGCAGCCGCTTTCGTACGGGCGAGCGTGTCCAGGTCGGCGGCGAACGCCGGTCCGGTCTTCGCGCGCGCGGCGCCGATGATGGCGGCGACGGTGGGATCCGCGCCGGCGGGGGCGGTGTCCAGGAACGCGCCGACCGCGGCATAGCGTTCGGCGACGAGCGCGCCGTCGTAGAGCAGCAGCGCGGCGTCCAGCAGGACGGAGACGTCGATCTCCTCGGTTTTCATGCCCGAGTCGGCGACCTCGGCGACGGTGCGGGCGAACGCTTCCCGATACGGCCCGCTGAGCGCGGCCAGATCTTCCGCGCGCGGCACGGCGATCCGCGGCGCGAGCGGGGCGGCCAGCCGGACGTCGGCGGGCCAGGTGCGGCTGCGCGGGTCGCGCGGCTCCGGGCCCGCCATCACCGCGGCCGCGCTGACCGCCAGGTCGAGATCGGCGGCGAAGACCGTCACGGCGTCGTAGTCGGCGCAGGCCGGCACGGTCCCGTGCGCCGGGATCACGCCCAGCGTGGCCTTGATGCCGACGATCCCGTGCAGCGCCGCGGGCACCCGGCCGGACCCGGCGGTGTCGGTGCCGATGCCGATGTCGGCGACGCCGAGCGCGACCGCCGCGGCGGAGCCGGAACTCGATCCGCCGGCCACCAGTTCCGGGTCCAGGGCGTTGCGCACCGCGCCGTACGGGCTGCGCGTCCCGACCAGTCCGGTGGCGAACTGGTCCAGGTTCGTCTTGCCCAGCACCAGCGCACCCGCCGCGGTCAACCGCTCGACCGCCGCCGCGGTGATCTCCGGCAGGTAGGCGAACTCCGGGCACGCCGCGGTGGTCGGCAGGCCCGCCACATCGATGTTGTCCTTGACCGCCACCAGCAGTCCGGCCAGCGGCAACGTCGCACCCGCGGTGAGCCGCTGGGCGAGCGCCGCGGCTTCGGCGGCGACCTCGGCTTCCGGTCGCAGCGTGATCCACACCTCCGGCCGATCGACCTCGGCGATCCGCCGATAGGCGGCCGCGACGCGTGCGACGGGGTCAGCCGGGTTGCCTGGGACGCCTGGGGGCATTCAGTCGACTCCGATCACGACTAGGGGAGTCCCCGGCTCGACTTTGGCGCCGGGGGTGGTCAGGACCTTCAACACGGTGCCATCGGTGGGGCTGTGCACCGGCAGTTCGAGTTTCATCGCCTCCAGGACGACGACCGGCGCACCGGCCGTGACGTGCTGTCCCGGCTCGACCTCCACCCGCCAGACGTTGCCGACCATCGGCGCGGTCACCACGCCCGCGCCGCCGGGCACCCCGGCCAGCGGGTCCTCGACCGGTGCGGCGACCGGCGCGACGGTGGTGCGTTCGAACTCGCCCGCCGCCCGCCATGCCTGTTTCTCCGCCTCGAACGCGGCCGCCTGCCTGGTCTCGAACTCGGCGATGGCGTCGGCCTCGGTGCGCAACAGCCGCAGATGGTCGGCGAGGGCGAAACTGCCTTCGCTCACCTCCGCGTCGAACCGGCCCGCTTCGGCCGCCGCACGGTATTCGAGCAACTGCTCGGCGCCGACCGGCTCCCAGACGATGCGGTCGAAGAACCGGAACAGCCACGGCGTGCCCGCTTCGAGCGGCGCGGACTGCCGATAGCTGGACCAGATCGGCACGGTGCGGCCGATCAGCTGGTAGCCGCCGGGGGAGGCCATCCCGTACACGCACAGGTACTTGCCGCCGATTCCGACGGCGTCGGACGGGGTCCAGGTCCGCGCCGGGTTGTACTTGGTGGTGACCAAGCGGTGGCGCGGATCGAGCGGAACGGCCAGCGGCGCACCGAGATACACGTCGCCGAGTCCGAGGACGAGGTATTCGGCGTCGAAGACGGTGCCGCGCACGTCCTCGACGCTGTCGAGCCCGTTGATGCGGCGGATGAACTCGATGTTGGACGGCAGCCAGGGCGCGGTGTCGCGCACGCCGCTGCGATAGCGGTCGATCGCCTCGGCGATGGACGGGTCGTCGAACGACAACGGCAGCCGGATGGTGCGGCTCGGCACCACCAGGTCGGTCGTGGCGGGCAGCTCGAGTTCGAGTTCGGCCAGCGTGCCGAGCAATCGGTACTGCGGCAGCACCTCGGGATCGAAGTGGATGTGCAGGGATCGGACGCCCGGCGTCACGTCCAGAATGCCGGGCAGCCGGGCGCCGGCGAGGGCCTCGGCCAGCGCGTGCACCCGCATCCGCAGCCCGAGATCCAGCACCATCTCGCCGTATTCGACCAGCACGTTGTCGTCCCCGCCGCGCAGGTACCGCACCCGCGGACGGTCCTGAGTCGCCTCGATGCCGCCGAGGACGCCGCGATCACGCAGGGCCGCGGCAGCATCGGGGACCAGGTCCGGCACGCGCCCGCGGTCGGACGCGCGCAACGCGGCCGCCTCCGCGTCGTCGACCGGCACGAAACGCACCGTGTCGCCGGGACGCAACTGGCCCATCCGCCAGCGATGCGCGGACACCACGGTGAGCGGGCAGGCGAAGCCGCCGAGGCTGGGGCCGTCCGGGCCGAGCAGAATCGGCGTGTCACCGGAGACGTTCAACGCGCCCACGCTGTAGGGGTTGTCGTGCAGGTTGGACGGGTGCAGCCCGGCCTCGCCGCCATCGGTCCGCGACCAGGCCGGTTTCGGCCCTTCCAGGCGGATGCCGGTGCGGTTGGCGTGGCTGGCGACCCGCCACGGGTGCGTGCAGAATTGGGTCATGTCGGCATCGGTGAAGTACGCGGGCGAGGTCTGCGGACCGACACCGACCGCGAGCTGCCAGTCGTGGGTGAATCGCGGCCGGACCTCGGGCGGCACCGGGGCGGGGACGCCGAGGTCGTCGGCGGTTTTCGGGGCGATGCCGAGCACATCGCCGGTGGCGACCGCTTTGCCGGTCACCCCGCCGAATCCGCCGAGGGTGAAGGTGGCCGCGCTGCCGTGATAGAGCGGGGCATCGATACCGCCGCGCACCGCCAGATAGGTGCGCAGTCCGGTGTCGGTGGGTGCGCCGATATCCAGCACCGCGCCCGCGGCCACGGTGACCGGCTCCCACATGGCCACCGGGTGGCCGTCCACCAGCACGGGGGTCGGCGCGCCGGTCACGCATACGACCGTGGTGTCGGAGAATCGCAATTGCGGGCCTTGCAAGGTGCATTCGAGTGCGGGGACGCCGACCGGATTGCCGACCGCGGTATTGGCGAGGGTGAAGGAGAGGTCGTCCATCGGACCGGACGGCGGAATGCCGACCTCCCACAATCCGATCCGGCCTGGGTAGTCCTGCACCGTGGTCATGGTCCCGCCGCGCAGCACATCGATGCGCCGCCCGACCGGGTGGATATCGGCCAGGGTCGTAGTGGTGTGCTCGGTGGCCAGCACCCGGGCGTCGCCCGCGGCTCGGCGCAATTGGGGCAGATTCGTCTGCACGCCGTAGATCCGGGTGGCGACCAGCGCGGTGCGCAACGCGGCGAACGCCTCCGTGCGGCTCTCGCCCGAACTGATCACCTTGGCCAGCAGCGGGTCGTAATACGGACCGACCTCCGAGCCGGTGCCTACCCAGGTGTCGACCCGCACGTCGGCCGGGAAGCGCGCGGCCGTGACCAGACCAGCGCTCGGGCGGTAATCGTGGCCGGGGTCCTCCGCGTAGACGCGCGCCTCCACGGCGTGGCCGGTGATCGCCGGTCCGCTCTCCGGCAGCTCGTCCACCATCGAGGTGTCGCCGCCGGCCAGGCGCAACATCCAGGCCACCAGGTCGACGCCGGTGACCGCCTCGGTGACCGGATGTTCGACCTGAAGACGGGTGTTCATCTCCAGGAACGACGCGGTGCCGTCGTCGGTGTCGTACACGAACTCGACCGTCCCGGCCGAGCGGTACCCGACCGAGCGGGCGAGTTCCCGGGACGCGGCCAGCAGGCGTTGCGACAACGCCTCGGTGAGTCCCGGCGCGGGCGCCTCCTCGATCACCTTCTGGTTCCGGCGTTGCAGTGAGCAGTCCCGGGTGCCGAGGCTGACGACGCGGCCGTGGCCGTCGCCGAACAGCTGCACCTCGACATGCCTGGCCCGTGCGACGAAACGTTCCAGGAAGACGCCCGTCGAGCCGAAGTTCGACGCCGCGACGCGCTGCACGCGTTCGTAGGCCGTGCGCACCTCGTCCTGGCCGAAACAAGCCTGCATACCGATGCCGCCACCGCCGCCGACCGCCTTGAGCATCACGGGGAAGCCGATCCGCTCCGCCTCCGCCACCGCGTGATCGACTGATTCGAGCAGGTCGCTGCCCGGTACGAGCGGCACGCCGACCGCGCGTGCCGCCGCGCGGGCGGTGTGTTTGTCACCGAAGACGCGCAGCTGCTCGGGCGTAGGCCCGACGAAGGCGATCCCCGCGTCCGATATCGCGGTGGCGAAATCGGCGTTCTCCGAGAGGAATCCGTAGCCGGGATGAATCGCCCCGGCTCCGGTCGCCAAGGCCGCCTCGACCACCAGGTCGGCGCGCAGGTAGGACGCCGCGGCGGGGCCAGGACCCAGACGCACCGCCACGTCGGCGTTCTCGACGTGCGCGGCGCCCACGTCGGCGTCGGAGTACACCGCGACCGTCTTCAACCCGAGCGCCCGTGCGGTACGCATGATGCGGCAGGCGATCTCGCCGCGATTGGCGACGAGCACCGTATCGAATTCCAGCCCCACAACCGCTCCCTGCTAATCCGTGGCCAGCGACATCGCCGTGATCGCGCGGGTGACTCGTTCGAGCACCACGTCCAGCGATTCACCGATGTGCGTGTGCAGCAGCCGGTAGGCCAGCGGGAGATCGTCGGCCAGCACGGCGTCCAGGATGCCGAGATGCTCGGCAATTGTGGTCTCGATCCGGTTGTTGACCATGAAGTCGTACATGCGCACGTGGCGGATACGGGAGTTCACCGCCTTGAGCGCGCGCACCATCTCGGTGTTGCCCGCCGCGGTCAGCAGCGTGACGTGGAATTCCTCGTCGCGCACCACGAAACCGGGTTCCTGTTCGGGCGGGTCTGCGCGCAGTTGCAGCCAGGCGGCGCGCTCGGCTTCCAGCAGTTCCCGATCGTGCGTGACGGCCGGGTTGGTCATGGCGCGCTGGAGACCGCCCAGTTCCAGGGTGATTCGCAGCTCGTACAGGTCGCGGATCAGGGGGATGCTCGGGCGCACCGGGCTGAAACCGTACTCTTCGCGTTGCAGCAGTCCATCCGAGCACAGCACGGTCAACGCTTCCCGGATCGGCGTGCGCGAGATGCCGAATCGCGCCGACAATTTCGGCTCGGTCAGGCGTTCGCCGAACTTGATGTCCCCGTTCATGAGCTCGCTGCGCAGCGCCGCGTACACCACGTCGCGCAGCGGTTTGCCCGCCGCGTCCGCCAAGGTGGCTATCCGTGTCGACATGGCTGTGTACGCTATTGACCTCGCATTTCGGTGGGGTGTCCGTAAGTTATCGCCGCGTTAGCGTCTGCTCACCACGCTGTGCCCGACGCTGGGCGAAACGGAATCCGGCGCGGTTTCGACAGAGTTGTCGAGTCGGTTGTCCCTCAGCGAATCACCAAGGAGACGGTATGAAGCGCAGCACGAAGTTCGCCGGAGCACTCGCCGCCGTAGCGGTGGCGCCGATCATCGCGGCGGGTAACGCACAGGCCGACCCGGGCACGGTCTACTTCTCGGTGGGTGGCACCAACTGCGCGATCTTCGGGAATGGTTCCGTCGGCTGCGATTTCGCCTCTCCCCTGCACCTGAGCTACTACATCGGGGACACCTACGTGCCGGTGCCGGTGAAGGTGAGCGAGATCGTGATCGACCAGCCGTGGCTGCCCGCGCATCCGACCTTCGACCTGGGCACCCCCTACACGCTGCCGGGCGGCAATCCCAGCATCTACGACGTGCAGACCGGCTCGGGACAGTGGGGTCCGATCATCGCGCACGCGGGAGCGACCTGCCAGGTCGGCTTCCACGGCAGCTTCGGCTGCCAGGCGTTGGGCCGCGGCTTCACCACCTACGGCGGCACGATCGTCGCGTGATGGTCCACTGACGTGACGGGCACGCCGCCGGGTCTACCGCGGCGGCGTTCCCGCGGCGTCGAGCCGGATGACCTGCGCGTTCACCGTGCTCGCCGCGTCGCCGGCCAGGTAGGCGACCACCGCCGCGGGCTCGGCCGGAGTGATCGCGGCAAGGGCGACTTCGAGTTCCGCGTTGTCGGTCGTGCCGGCCCCGTAGCTGACCGTGTTGACGGTGATCCGCCGCGGCACGAAGTCCGGGGCCACGGCCTGGCCGAGCTGCTCGACCGCGCCGCGCGTCGCGTCGTGCACCGCGCTGCCCGGATCGGCGGGATCGCAGACCGTGATGACCCGGCCCTCGTCGGCCAGATGCTGGAGGGCCAGCTGGAGACCGTGGAACACGCCCTTCACCGTCGTGGCGAAATGGCTGTCGAACGCCTCCGAGCTGAGCTTGGGGAACGGCTCGGATTCCGGCACCGCCGCGGTGTTGACCAGCACGTGCCAACCGCCGCATTCCTCCAGCAGCACCTGCACCAGTTCCTCGTACTCGGTGCGATCGCCGATGTCCGCCGCGAGCGCCTGCGCCGTGCCGCCCGCCTCGGTGATCTCCTTGACCACCTCCGCGGCGGGCTCCGGGAAGTGCGGATGCTGGATCACGACGTGAGCGCCTTGCGCGGCGAGCGTTTTCGCGATCGACCTGCCGAGGCCGGTGTAGGCCGCCGTCACCAGCACGGTCTTCCCGGACAGCGATTCGTCTGCGCGCACGCCATCGACGGGCTTGCTCATCTGCCGACCTTTCGTCGATTGCGGGATCAGGACTTCAGCGATGATATTCCCGCATTCGATCCATTTACTCGTAAAGCGGCAAGTGACCCACGTGTCGGAGTCGTCGTAAGCGGCGGGCCGCCCTGTTCGTGGCGATCGCTCAGGTCCGGCCGGCGCGGGCATCTGTGGCGAGCCCAGCTCTTTCGCGCCAGCGCCGTCACGAACCCGTATCCGGCCGTCCAGAGTTGATCGATCGTGTCGGTCAGCACGTCTTCGGCTTCGAAACGGGCACGGGCGGTGACGATCCCGTGCGCGCGCGTCACCACCCGTATTGCTACGCGTCGACGAACAAGTCGGTGGCCAGCGCGCCGTCGCCCGGGACGACACGGTATCGGTCCAGATCCGTCACGCCGTTGGCGGTCAGCACGTCCTCGTCGAGCAGCAGTTGGCCGGTGTAGGTCGCGGCGGGGCTGGTCACCATGAGCAGGGCGGCGTCGGCGCAGATGTGCGCGGTGCGCGACGCCGCGACGGCCTCCGCGCCGCCGAGCAGGTTGCGCACCGCAGCGGTGTCGATCTTGGTGCGCGGCCACAGCGAGTTCACGGCGATCCCGTAGGGCCGGAACTCCTGGGCCAAACCGATGGTCGCGATGCTGACACCGTATTTCGAGACGGTGTAGGCGACGCCGTTGCCCACCCACTCGGGATTCATATTCAGCGGCGGGGAGAGGGTGACGATGTGCGGATTCCGTCCGGCTCCGGCCGAGACGCGCAGATGCGGCAGCACCAGCTTCGACAGCAGGAACGGGGCGCGCAGGTTCACCGCCTGCATGTGGTCGTAGCGCTGCATGCCGATCTGCTCGGCAGCGGTCAGATCGACCGATCCGGCGTTGTTGACCAGGATGTCGATGCCACCGAACCGGTCGACGACCCGCTCGACCGCCTCCGCCATCGCCTTGTCGTCGCGCACATCCGCCACCAGCGGCAGCACATCACCACCCGCGGCCTCCGCACGCGCGGCGGCGGTGTGGATGGTGCCCGGCAGCTTGGGATGCGGCTCCTGAGTACGGGCGATCATCGCGACGTTCGCCCCCTCCGCCGCGAACCTGACCGCGATCGCCAAGCCGATACCACGGCTGGCTCCGGTGATCACCGCGGTCTTGCCGCTGAGCAGGCCCTCGACTGCATCGTGGGAAGTGGATCCGTGCATAGCTGGTGCTGCCCTTCGGATTCGGGTCGATCGTGCTCCGAGGCTAACCGGCTATCGAGGGACGCGGGAGCGGTTCGGAGGTCACCGCCGAGTGCCACGAGTTCGCTGTCTCGTGCCCACAAAAGAAGGCCCCGACCGTGTACCGGTCAACAAACAACCTGGATGCTTCTCGGTGAGCGAAGTACCCAGCGCGATATGCTAGGTGCGTGAGTTTTGGAACGCTGGAAGCTTTAGCAAGTGCGCTCCACAAATCCTGGTCCGCAGATACTAGTAGTGCTCCCGGCTGGACGGAAGATAACGGTGCCAAGGGGCAATGCGCCGTCACCGCGTGTGTGGTGCAAGATTACCTCGGCGGGCATATTCTCAACACGATCGCTACCCTTCCGAACAATGAAACAGTATCGCACTATTTGAATATCGTAGACGGCAAGATGATCGACCTGACCCGGCAGCAGTTCCCGGAGGGAACGATGTTCACGAAGCCGACAGAAAAGAAGGGTCGATACTCCTCAACTCGCGAGTATTGCCTCTCGTACGAGAGCACCCGGTTGCGATATGAAAAGCTCCGTGACCGGGTTGCTGACTACATTGGTAGCGGCGCGTAACATCACCCAGCCATCCACATCCCGAGGAACGCTCGTGCCTCCGGCACCGTCGAGTACGACCGCAGCTGGTTGACGATTTCGCTGAGAGCGCTCTGGAGCCGGGTTGATGCCACTGCCCGAATGTGGGCAAAATTGTCAGTCAGTAGGGTGCAGCCGTCGTCGATGACCTCGGCCTGAATCATGTTCTGGGCCAGGCGAATCTGCCAGGCGGTCCGTTCACGCGGGTAAGCCGCAGTTCCGTTGATGGCGGACCGCAGGTATGTGGTCGCCGTCTGGTAGTCGCCCAGGTGCATAAAGGCCAGTCCGGTAAGGCCGCTGATCTGGGCTTCGGGCAAGTGAACGAGATAATCGGGGTCATGCCCCCTGGTCGACTCGTAGGCGCGGTGCGCCCGGCTGACCGCTGACACCATGGCAGTCCGGTCACCAATCACACTATGGGCTTCGGCTTCTCGAATCGCTGCCAAGGCTCGCAGCTTCGGACCGCCCTCGCGTCGGGCGGCGAGCTGTGCGGCTTCGGCCAGTTGAACACCTTCCTTTGGCCGTGAACCCTCCCGGTACGACAGCAGGCATGCGTTGATCCACGCATGGGCCGCGGCGATGCCATCGCCCGCGACCGTGGCGGCGTGTGCGGCATCGGCGTAATAGCGTCGGGCTTCGCGCCAACGGCCGGCGTCATAGTGGACCCAGCCTGCGGCAGTCATCATCTCGGCAGCGGCGCCGGTCAGCAGCTTGCCTACTTGGTCGGTGTAGCTACCCGCGTCCAGCAACTGCTCGACATACCGCACTTCGTTGGCCGCGACTGCGCACAAGCGATCGCCTCCCGCCACCAGTTGAAGCTCATGGATCTGGTTGATATTGCTCATGATCCGCTCGACGTCCGATTTGTCCACCCGCACCTCCGCGCCCGGGACCGCGACACCAGGGTTCTGCCCTTGGCCTGCCACCACTGCGGCACCGACTGTCCCGGTTCTGAAGAACTGACGTCGGTTCACATCCGCCTCCTCATCCGATTGCACCGCCAGTATGGTCATCGGTACTTGCAGCGCTTTTGCCACACGGCGGAGAACGCGGACATCGTAAACGGCGGGGCCGTCATGTTCCAGCTGCGAGATGGCAGGTTGTGTGAAGTGAATGAGCGCGCCGAGTTCCGCCTGGGTCATTCCGGCGGATTTGCGAATCCGGCGGATGGTCTCGCCCGTCGTCATATACATCTTCGGTACCCCCTGCCGCGTCGTATGGTCGTAGATAGTCGTCAAGTGTTATCTACCAATTGAATTTGGCCCGCCCGCACCATATATCGATCTCCATATGTTTCAACAGGTTTCGGCATTCAACCGGAGACAGGCGGGTTTTCAGCCGTACGGTTCGCTGGGTATCCGGCACCGGGACGACGCCGTACTTCCGCACGGCGCACCAGCTCGCCAGAGTGGCAGGCCGGTGGCGCAAGCCCCCGGTGCCGGTACCGCCCGAACCTTCGCCGCTCCGGATCGGAAGGAAGTACAGCGCCATGCCCACCAAATCCCTTGCCGTCTACCCACTCGTCGCCATGCGCGATGAAGTCGCCCTGAGGCGCCAAGCGTGCCGTTCACGATCTCGCAGGCACCCACGGTGATGCGCTACCGCGTGGCCTGCCGGGCGAAGCGCTGCCCGCGCAAGGCCGCCGCGCCGTACGAGGGCGAACCGGCATGACGACATCGAACCCCGGAGCGCATAGCACGTTCGTACACGCCGACGGCGTTCTGGCCGAGGTGATGTGCCGAGTCCACCTACTGGAATTGACGGTTGAGCGCGCCCGGCAGCTGCTGCAGCTCCACTGCGAACACCACCCGGACGAATGCATGGTGCACCTGGAGGCGGCATATCTGCTGCTGATCGAGGGAGACTTCTGAGCGATGCCATTACTCCTTGTATCGGTGCCATGGGTCGGCTCAGTCGTCTTCGTGGGAGTGCTGTGCTTCCGGGCGGGCGTGTGGCGAGGTGTTCGCCTTCCGAGTGGGCACACCAACGCGTTGGACAGCCGTCGCAGTGATGAAGCGGAGGCGTACCAGCCGACCCCCGTCGTGGAGCTGGTAGTGGACGACGCTGATACGGAGGTCTTGCCGCAGATACAAGATATTGTTCCGCCGCTGCGGCCGACGCCGATTCGACGGCCGCCCTGGCTGTGAGACCCGGCGCTCCCGACCACAAAGAAGGCCCCCGACCGGATACCGGTCAGGGGCCTTCCCGTCGTCTCAACCACGAGTCGGGGTGACAGGATTTGAACCTGCGACCTCTTCGTCCCGAACGAAGCGCGCTACCAAGCTGCGCCACACCCCGTGAAGCGAACCTGGAGTAGCTTACAACAGGGTGGCGCGAGACGTTAAACCGGCAGGTCAGTCAGCCTTCGGAGGCGCGGATGCTGGTGAAGATGCGCTTGGCGGTCTCGGCGTCGAGTGCGTGCGGAACGCCGGTGTCGGCGGCGATCACCATGACGAAGTTCCCGCTGTCGTTGGGGAACGCGGCGGTGTAGACGGAGTACGCCTTCGCGCAACCGGGCTTGGCGTCGGCGACGGTGCCTTTGGTCTCCACGAACATGCCGTGCTGGGAGCCGTCCAGCGAGGCCAGCGGCATGGGCAGGCCGGGTGTGCCACCGGAGGTCGCCTTGTAGGCGAGCGTGGCGGTCTTCGTGCCCAGTTCGGTGGCCGCCTTGCCCGGGTCGGAGGTGTTCGAGCCGGTGAGGAAAGCGACGGTCCGGGTCGAGCCGGGGCAGTAGCCCTTGCCCTCGCTGGCCAGGCCCTTACCCGCGACGGCGTTCGGCGGTTCCCCGAAGCCGCCGATGGTGCCTTGCGGGGCGACGGTCCAGTCGGCGGGCACGTCGTAGGCGGCCCCGCTGTCGGGTGCCTTGACGACCTGGTAGCCGGGGATGAGGGGGGTCTTGTCGGCTGGCCCGCGCGCGGTCGTGGTCGGGGCGGGCTTGGTCGTGGCAGGAGCGGTCGAGTTCGCGGCGGCGCCGGTGGTGGTGGTGAGCGCGTTCACCATCGACGGCGGGCTGTCCTGCGCCGAATCCTCCGACTTCATCGTCGTCAAGGCGACTGCACCGGCGACGAGACCGGCCACCAGCAGTGCCACGAGCCCGGCCGACAGGACCAGCTTTCCTCCCGGATCGCTCTGCTGTGGCGGCGGTGCCGCGAATCCGCCCTGCGGAGCGGACTGATATCGCCCGTCGGGTGCCGCGCCGTAGTGCCCCGGTCCGCCGACTGGTTGCCACTGCGAGATCTGCGCCGGTGGGCCGAACCCATCGGCGTTCGGATAGCCGAGCAGGGTGGGCGCCGAGTCGCTCGGCCCCCGGCCGAAGGGACCGTGCTGGTCGATCGCGCCGAGCGGTTGTCCGAGCATGGTCGGGTCGTTGCGCCCGTGAGGACCGGGACCCGGCTCGGCCTGCGGCGGCCACTGCCCCGATGGCGGCTGCCCGAGGGATCGGGCCAGCATCGTCGGATCGTTCCGGCCGCCCTGGTCGGGTGGCGCGGAATCCGGCTGTCCGCCACCCAGCGACGGGCCGAGCAAGGTCGGATCGGTCAGCGGGGGCGTGTGCGGCTCAGGCATCCAGGACGTGGCGGGATCACTCTGCCCGCCCTGCCATTGGAGCGTCGGCGCGGGCTCTTCGTTCGGCGGCCATCGGGTGGGGTCGGGCTGCCACGGATCAGGCGACGCGCCCCCGGCACCGGCGCCCGGCAACTGCGACGTCGGCGCGGGCTCGTTCGAGTTCAGCGGCCGCCACCCCGAAGCGTGACCGGAGGACTGCTCTTCGGCGCCGCGCTGCCATGGCGTGACAGCGGGGCGTCCGGTTTCGTCGTCCCCGGGCCGCTGCCACGGCGCCGACTGTTGCGGCGCACCAGCCTGCCGGGCGCCGTCGGCGTCACCGGATGGCGGAGAGGCGAAACGCGGTGGGAAAGACTGTTGCCGGGGAGTGGGCGGCCCGGCGGACCGTCCCGGAGTCGTCGGGTCGTCGCGCCGGTCGTCGAATCCACTCACAGTTGTCCCCTACCTGCCACACGTCTCGGCAGGGGACCTTAGCGGGCGACGGCCTCCGATGCCGACACACCCTGACCCGTGTCGGCGACCGGACGCTTCGGCGGCGCGGCCACCAGCGTCAACAAGGTCGCCTCCGGGCGGCAGCAGAACCGGTAGGGCGCCCACGGCGAAGTGCCGATGCCCGCGGAGACGTGCAGCTGGGTGTGTTCACCCCACTTCGACGGACCCTTCACCCGGGACCGGTCGATCCCGCAGTTGGTGACCAGGGCGCCGTAACCGGGCAGGCACAACTGGCCGCCGTGGGTGTGCCCCGCCATCACGAGGTCGTAGCCGTCCTCGGCGAAGCGGTCCAGTACCCGGGGCTCGGGCGAGTGGGTGAGGCCGATGCGCAGGTCGGCCAGCGGGTTCGGGGCGCCTGCGACGGTGTCGTAGCGGTCGCGCTGCAGGTGCGGATCGTCGACGCCCGCGGTGGCGATGCGGATACCGGCCACCTCGAGGTCGCGGCGCACATGCGTCAGGTCGAGCCAGCCACGCTCGGTGAAGGCCGCGCGCAGGTCCTTCCACGGCAGCGGCGCGCCGTAGGTGCGGCGGTGGTCCTTCTTGAAGTAGTTGAACGGGTTCTTCGCCACCGGCGCGAAGTAGTCGTTGCTGCCGAAAACGAAAAGGCCAGGGCGGGAGAGCAATCCGCCGAGGGCCTGGACCACCGCGGGCACCGACTTCTGATGCGAGAGATTGTCGCCGGTGTTGATCACCAAGTCCGGCTCCAGCCGGTCCAGCTCCCGTAGCCACTGCTGCTTGAGCTTCTGGCCGGGCGTCATGTGCAGGTCACTCAGGTGCAGCACGCGCAGCGACGACGACCCCGGCGCCAGTACAGGCATGGTCGCCTCCCGCAGAACGAAGGCGTTGCGTTCGACCAGCGAGGCGTAGCCGAGTCCGGCCACCGCGGCCCCGGCGGCTCCCAGCGCGGTCGTGCGTACAGCAGAGGTCGAGATCACGGGCATTTGCCCAGCATAGGTGACCCCGCTCGAGCGCGCCGAGTGTGTTTCCGCACAAGCGCCCGTTATCGGGCGGGAAAACCGGCGACGCGGCAAATGTAGTGGGACCGCCGCGCCGCAGCGGCTACCGTGATCGGCATGTCGGAACTCAAATCGCAGCTGAGGGCGGATCTGACCGCCGCGATGAAAGCCAAGGACACGCTGCGCCTTTCCACGTTGCGGATGCTGCTGTCGGCGATCCAGACCGCCGAGGTCGCCGGTTCGGAGGCCCGTGAGCTCACCGACGCCGAGGTCGTCTCCGTGCTGCAGAAGGAGTCGAAGAAGCGCAACGAATCCGCGGAGGTCTACACACAGGCCGGGCGCGGCGAACTGGCGGCGAACGAGCACGCCGAGGCGCGCATCATCGACGAGTATCTGCCGACCCAGCTCACCGACGCCGAAGTCGCCGATCTCGCCGACACCGCCATCGCGCAGGTCGCCGAGGAGAACGGCGAGCGTCCCGGCATGCGCCAGATGGGGCAGGTCATGAAGATCGCCACCGGGCTCGCCGCGGGCAAGGCCGACGGCTCGCGTATCTCGGCCGCGGTAAAGGCGCGGCTGTAGGGCAGCGACGCGAAAAGGGGCCGCGAACCGTGTGGTTCGCGGCCCCTTTTCGCGTGCTCAGCGCGGGATCGGAATCGGAATCGGGATCGGAGGCAGCCGCGGCGGTAGCGGCAGCCCCGGAATGCCCGGCGCCGGTGGGGGCGGCCCCGGCGGCGGCGCGGCCCGGACGGTGCCGTCGCTGATGTACAGCGTGATCACCGAACCGGGGATCGCCGAGCCGTTCGGGGCGGTGCCCATCACGGTGCCCTTGGGTCGATCGCCCGCCCCCGTCACCGGCTGCACCTGGAAGCCCGCGGCGACCAGCGCCGAGGTGGCCTCACCCTGGGTCATGCCGACGACGTCGGGCACCTGCGCGTTGTTCGCGCCGCGCACGTACTTGTCGTCCAGCGGCGGCAGCGCGGGCGGCGGGAACAGCGGCACCACCGGCTTGATGGCGTTGAACCAGGTCCGAGCCGGTTCGTTACCACCGAACAGGTTGCCGTCCCCGCAGTTGCGCAGCGGGAACGAGCAGATCTCGCCCGGGGTGGGGCTGTCGCCGTAGACGTAGACCGCGGCGGCGAGCGAGTTGGTGAAGCCGAGGAATGCCGAGGAGCGGTGGCTCTCGGTGGTACCGGTCTTGCCCGCCATGGGGAGGTTCCAGCCCACCGACTGGGCCGCTGCCGCCGCCGTGCCCGCGGTGTCGTCCTTGCTCATCGCGTTGGCGAGAGTGTTCGCCAGGCCGGGCTCGATGACCTGCTCGCAGGCCTGCTGGGTCAGCGGCACCTGCTTGCCCTGGCGATCGATGACTTCCTTGATCGGGTTCGGCGGGCACCACCGGCCGCCGGACCCCAGCGTCGCGGCCACGTTGGACAGCTCCAGCGGGTTGATCGCGACCGGGCCGAGGGTGAACGAGCCGAGATTCTGGCTCTTGATCATGTCGGCCAGGCTCTGGTTGCCGTGGCCGGAGGAGCCAGCTTCGGTGAACGAGCGCATGCCGAGCCGGACGGCCATGTCGACGGTCGGGGTGACCCCGACGGCCTGGATCAGCTTGACGAACGCGGTGTTCGGCGAGGTGGCCAGCGCCTCGGTGACGGACATCGGCGATTTGTACCGGCCCGCGTTCTCCACGCAATAGGTGGCGGGCGGGCAGCCGCGGGCGCCACCGTTACCCATGCCCTTGGCCTCGAACCGGCCGGGCACGTCGAGCTGGGCGTTGATGCCGAGGCCCTTCTCCATGGCGGCGGCGGTCGTGAAGACCTTGAAGATCGACCCAGCGCCGTCGCCGACCATCGAGTACGGCTGCGGCTGCACGGTCTCGCTCGCGTCCCGGTTCAGGCCGTAGGTGCGGCTGCTGGCCATCGCCAGGACGGGATGCGTGTCCTGCCCCGGCGCGACCACGGACATGACCTCCGCGATGTTGTCCAGGTTCGGATTGGCCGCGTCGGTCACCGCCCGCTTCACCGAGTCCTGCACGGCCGGATCGAGGGTGGTCCGGATCAGGTAGCCACCCTTCTCGATCTGTTCGCGGCTGATTCCAGCGTTGGCCAGGTACTGCAGCGCGTAGTCGCAGAAGAAGCCACGGTCGTTGGCCGCGATGCACCCGCGCGGCAGACCTTTGGGCTCCGGCAGCACGCCCAGCGGCTTGGTCTTGGCCTCGCGGAACTCCTCGGCGCGGCTGGGGATGTTCTGGATCATGGTGTCCAGCACGGTGTTGCGCCGGGCCAGCACGCCGTCCGGGTTGGTGTAGGGGTTCAGCTTGGACGAACTCTGCACCATGCCCGCCAGCATCGCGGCCTGCGACACGTTCAGCTCGGCCGCGTCGACGCCGAAGTAGGTCTTCGCGGCGTCCTGGATGCCGTAGGACGAGTTCCCGAACGGGACCAGGTTGAGGTACCTGGTGAGGATCTCGTCCTTGGTCAGCTCACGGTCGAGCGTCAGCGCCATCCGGATCTCCCGGATCTTGCGGGCGGGGGTGGTCTCGATGGCGGCGCGCCGTTCGGCGTCGGTCTTGGCGACCACCAGCAGCTGGAAGTTCTTCACATACTGCTGATCCAGCGTCGACGCGCCCTGCTGCACCTCGCCGCTGGTGGTGTTGGTCAGGAACGCGCGCAGCGTGCCCTGCCAGTCCACGCCCTCGTGCTCGGCGAAGCGGCGGTCCTCGATGGACACGATCGCGAGTTTCATGTCGTTGGAGATCCGGTCGCTGGGGACCTCGAATCTGCGCTGCTCGTACAGCCAGGCGATCGGATTGCCCGCCGCGTCGACCATGGTCGAGACCGCGGGCACCGTTCCCTCGACCAGCTCCGCGGAGACGTTGTCGACGGCGTCGGCGGCGCGGTTGGAGACGAACCCGAAGCCGCCGGCGAGCGGGAACAACAACCCGGCGACGAGCACGGAGGCCAGCACGCAGCTGCCGGCCAGCCGCGCGAGCGTATGTGTGATCGGCACGAATCAAGACTACGGGTTGCCATTCGAGCCTTCTTGGCGGCATTTGTCCGACGGCCGGAACTGGTTGTTCGCGAACCGGAATGGGCGTGTCGCGCGATCGTGCCCGGCGTGTCGCGCGAGGGCCCGCACGCAATCTGCCTGCCCGTCCTGTGCGCACCCGGCTTTGCAGGGACGGACGTACCAAAAAATCTCGAGGTGGTCTTGCGCAAGCGCCATACCTTTACCTAGATTGAGAACCCAGTGTGATAGAGCTAACACTCAAAGTGGAATGTGGTGCACTTCGCAGCGGGGTTTGGGTGCTGCGTGGTGACAACGCGATTCTGGAGCGCCGTTGACCGGTGTTCGGACTGCAAAGGGGCACACCAAATGCACATGACAACCCCCATCGCTCGATTGGACGTGGAGCAGGCCGAAGCAAGGATCGCCTGGGTAGCCCAGGCCCGATGCAAGGAAGTGGATCCCGATCAGTTGTTCGTCCGCGGCGCGGCGCAGCGCAAAGCGGCGACGATCTGCAGGCACTGCCCGGTGCTCATGCAGTGTGGTGCCGACGCGCTGGACAATCGCGTCGAGTTCGGTGTGTGGGGCGGGATGACGGAGCGGCAGCGTCGCGCCCTGTTGAAGCAGCATCCAGAAGTGACCTCGTGGGCCGATTTCTTCCAGGCCCAGCGCCAGCACCAAGTGGCGATGTAGTTCCGCAAAACCGAAACAGAGCCCGCGCGAGCGGGCTCAGTTTCGTTTCAGGACCGATGCTCCGGTTGGAAGCAATAGCGGATACGCCTAAGTATCAGGCGGTCGCGCGGGTCGTGCGGGTGAGCTGATCGCCGACCACGCGCAGCGCGTCGAGATCGGACACCTCGAACGGAAGCGCGGTGACCGAGACGATCGGCACCCGGGGGTGCGCGCCCGTGAAGCGGTGCAGCAGGTGCTGCTCGCGCTTGTCGGTGGCGACCCGGCGGGCGTGCACCCGCAAGACCGCCGCGGTGAGCGGATCGGATTCGGCCACCTGATCGGCGGCGGTGAGCGCGTGATCGGCCGACAGTGAACTCAGCACCGGATGTGTGCGGTTGAGCACCAGTCCCGCCAGCGGCATGCGCTCGGTGGAGAGGCGGTCGACGAAGAACGAGGCCTCCCGCAGCGCGTCCGGTTCCGGCGCCGCCACCACCAGAAAATGCGTGCCCGGCTTCGACAGCATCGCGAAGGTACGCTCGGCTCGCTCCTGGAAGCCGCCGAACAGCGATTCCAGAGATTGCAGGAAGTTCGACGCGTCCTTGAGCATCTGACCGCCCACGACAGTGGACACGCCCCGCACGGCCAGGCTCATCGCGCCGGTCACCAACCGGGTCACGCCGCGGCCGGGAGCCATGATCACCCGGATCATGCGTCCGTTGAGGAAATTGCCCAGCCGCTTGGGGGCGTCCAGGAAGTCGAGGGCGTTGCGCGAAGGCGGCGTGTCGACCACGATCAGGTCCCATTCGCCCCGGTGGGCCAGCTGGCCCAGTTTCTCCATCGCCATGTATTCCTGCGTGCCGCCGAAGGAGGAGGCGACCGTCTGATAGAAGGGGTTGGCGAAGATCTGCTCGGCTTTCTCCCCGCTGGTGTGCTCGAGCACCATGTCGTCGAACGTGCGACGCATGTTCAGCATCATCGCGTACAGCTCGCCCTTGACCTCCGGACCCAACGCCACCCGCTGCGGGTTGTTGCCCAGGTCCGCGACGCCCAGCGACTGGGCCAGCCTGCGCGCCGGATCGATGGTGAGCACCACGACCTTGCGCCCCTCCTCGGCGGCGCGCAGCGCGATAGCGGCGGCGGTGGTGGTCTTCCCGACGCCGCCGGAACCGCAGCAGACCACCACGCGCGCGGAGGGGTCGGCGATGATCCGCGAGACATCCAGCGGGGCAGCCGTGGGGTGGGTCGGCGTGCTCATCGGACTCCCTGGGCGGTGAGGTGTTCGGCTAGTTCGTACAGCCCGCCAAGATCCATCCCGTCGGGCAGGGCGGGCAGGTAGAGGCGGGAGATGTCGACTTTGGCCAGCTCATCGGCACTGTCGTCCTGGGCTTGCAGCGTGGCGGAGTGCTCGATCGTTTCGGTGAGCAGGCCCTGGAAGTCGCTGTCGGAGAGGGTGATCCCCGCGGAGGTGAGTCCGGCGCGAACGGAGTCGGCGTCCAGCTCGCCCCGAGCGGCCCGTGCGCGCAGCTCGGGTGGGAGCTGGCCTTCGGTCGCGCGGTTCACGATGACGGTGCCGATGCGCAGGTCGGCGGCGGTGAGTTCGGCGATCGCGTCGGCGGTCTCCTGCACCGGCAGCGCCTCCAGCAGCGTGACCAGATGAATCATGGTCTGGTCGGAGTGCAGCAGCTGCGAGACGCCCTCGGCCTGCGAGGCGATCGGCCCGCCCTTGGCGACCTCGGCCATGGCCTTGGTGACGTCGAGGAAGCCGGCGATCCGGCCGGTGGGCGGGGCGTCGACCACGATCTCGTCGTAGACCCGCTTTCCGGACTTGTCCACGCGTACCGCGCACTCCTTGATCTTGCCGGTCAGGATGACGTCGCGCAGGCCGGGCGCGATCGTGGTGACGAACTCGATGGCGCCCATCCGGCGCATCGCCCGTCCCGCGAAGCCGAGGTTGTAGAACATGTCGAGGTATTCCAGGAAGGCGTGCTCGATGTCCAGCGCCAGCGCGACGACTTCGCCGCCGCCGTCCGCGGTGGCGATCCGTGTCTCGGTCGGCGGCAGCGGCGGCAGATCGAACAGCTGCGCGATCGATTGCCTACTCTCCACCTCGACCAACAGCACGCGCCGTCCGCCCGCGGCGAGCGCGAGCGCCAGCGCCGCGGCCACCGTCGACTTGCCCGTGCCTCCCTTTCCGGAGACGTAGTGCAAGCGGGCCTGCTCAGCGCGCTTCGGCCACCCTGTGTCCAGTCCCGGCTCCGCCGAAAGCGGCACTGCAGTTGGTACTCCCACGCTCGCGAGCCTATAACTGGTCCGCGACCGCGGGGCACCGGCCGTACCAGACGGGTGGGTCGAGGCGCCGACCCCCGCTCCCGCCCCGCCGTCATCCGAGTTCCGCCACACCCCGGCGAGCAGCCCATCGCTACCCAGGTAGTGCGCTACGACGCCCACGCACTCAGCCCACACCCGACCGCCGCTTTCGAGCGAAGCGAGCCCACCCAAGCACCGTTCCCGGCCCGCCTCACGTTCGCGCGGCCGCCGCACACGCGACGAAGGAGCAAGCCGCGGCCGCGAAGGCCACAAAGCCCCGCGGCCACGCCGCATCGCAAGCCACCTGCCCTGCGAACTGCCGTGCGTTCTGTCCTGAGTTCGACTCTCCACGCCCCCAGCGCACCGCAACCACGTCTTTCGAGCGAAGCGAGACCGAGCATGCGCCGTTCGCGGCCCGGCTCGCGTTTGCGCGGCCGCCGCGCAAGTGACGAAGGAGCAAGTCGCGGCCGCGGAGGCCACAAAGCCCCGCGGCCACGCCGCATCGCAAGCCACCTGCCCTGCGAACTGCCGTGCGTTCTGTCCTGAGTTCGACTCTCCACGCCCCCAGCGCACCGCAACCACGTCTTTCGAGCGAAGCGAGACCGAGCATCCGTCGTTCGCGGCCCGGCTCGCGTTTGCGCGGCCGCCGCGCAAGTGACGAAGGAGCAAGTCGCGGCCGCGGAGGCCACAAAGCCCCGCGGCCACGCCGCATCGCAAGCCACCTGCCCTGCGAACTGCCGTGCGTTCTGTCCTGAGTTCGACTCTCCACGCCCCCAGCGCACCGCAACCACGTCTTTCGAGCGAAGCGAGACCGAGCATGGGCCGCGAACCCGCCGCGACGAAGTCGCGGCAATTAAACAGAGCTACGCTCTCGCACATGAGTGATACGACCCTGTGGGAGTACGCGACCGTGCCGCTGCTGACGCATGCGACGAAGCAGATTCTGGACCAGTGGGGAGCCGACGGCTGGGAGTTGGTCACCGTGCTGCCCGGCCCGACGGGTGAGCAGCACGTCGCCTATCTGAAGCGGCCGAAGTAGAGGTGGGTGACGCGGTGACCCAGTGGGAGAAGAATCTCGCCGAACTCGGCATCACTCTGCCGCCGGTCGCGGCTCCGGTCGCGGCTTACATTCCCGCGATCCGCACGGGGTCGCTCGTCTACACCTCCGGGCAGCTGCCGTTCGTGAACGGCGAGTTGTCCGCGGTCGGCAAGGTCGGTGCGGAGGTTTCGGTCGAGGCGGCCAAGGAGGCGGCCCGGCTGTGCGCGCTGAACGCGCTGGCCGCGGTGCACGACCTGGTGGGGTTGGACGCGGTGGTGCGCATCGTGAAGGTGGTCGGATTCGTCGCCTCGGCGCCGGGATTCGGCGATCAGCCGGTGGTGATCAACGGCGCGTCGGAGTTCCTCGGTCAGGTCTTCGGTGACGCGGGCAAGCACGCGCGCTCGGCTGTCGGCGTCTCCGAACTTCCGCGCAATACCCCCGTCGAGGTCGAACTGATCGCCGAGGTGCGCTAGACCGGAACTGTCGGCTCCGTTTCTATCCGAGGTTTTGCGATGACGTTGACTCACCCCGCCTACGGGCAGCTCCGGCAGGTCACCGAGACGGCGGCGGTGCTGCTCGCCGACAATCCGGGCCAGATGACCTTGGAGGGCACCAACACCTGGATCCTGCGCGCGCCCGGACGGTCGGATTGTGTGGTGGTGGATCCGGGGCCGAAGGACAAGTCGCACTGTGCGGCGATCGTCGAAGCGACCGGCGGCCGGATCGCGCTCACCTTGATCACCCACCGTCATCACGACCACACCGGCGGGATCGATCGCCTGGTGAAGCTGACCGGGACGCCTGTGCGGGCCAAGGACCCCGCTTTCCTGCGCGGTGCGGATGCCCCGCTCGCCGACGGTGAGGTGATCGAGGCGGCGGGCCTGCGGATCACCGTGGTGGACACACCGGGCCACACCGGCGACTCGGTCAGTTTCGTCCTCGACGACGCCGTGCTGACCGGTGACACCATCCTGGGCGCGGGCACCACCGTGCTCGACTCCACCGACGGGGCACTGGCCGACTATCTGTCCTCGCTGGACCGGCTGGTCGAGGCGGGGAAGGGTAAGGCGTTGCTGCCCGCGCACGGCCCGGACCATCCGGATCTGGAGCCGGTCGCCCGCTACTACATCGCGCATCGGCACGAGCGACTCGGCCAGGTGCGGGACGCGCTGCGGGCGCTCGGCCCGGACGCGGGCGCGATGGCGGTGGTGCGGAAGGTGTATTCCGACGTGGACAAGCGGCTTTGGCCGGCCGCGCGCAGTTCGGTGCAGGCGCAGCTGGAGTACCTGCGCGTGCACGGCTAGCCGGAACGACACGACGCCGGGTTCAGTGGAGCGCTGAACCCGGCGTTCGCCGTAGGGGATCCGTTATCGCGCGCGGCGGGCCAGGCGCTCGGAGTCGGAGATGAGCACGCTCTTGCCCTCCAGGCGCAGCCAGCCGCGATGCGCGAAGTCGGCGAGCGCCTTGTTCACGGTCTCGCGGGAGGCGCCGACCAGCTGGGCGATCTCCTCCTGGGTGAGGTCGTGGGTGACCCGCAGCGCGCCCGCCTCCTGGGTACCGAAGCGCTGCGCGAGCTGCAGCAGCGCCTTGGCGACCCGGCCAGGGACGTCGGTGAAGATCAGGTCGGCCAGGTTGTTGTTGGTCCGGCGCAGGCGGCGCGCGAGAACACGCAGCAATTGCTCGGCGATCTCGGGTCGCTGATCGATCCAGGTCTTGAGGGCGTCGCGGTCCATGGTCACCGCGCGCACCTCGGTCACCGTGGTTGCGGTGGACGTACGCGGTCCCGGGTCGAAGATCGACAGTTCGCCGAACATGTCGGACGGGCCCATGATGGTCAGCAGGTTCTCGCGGCCGTCGGGCGAACGACGTCCGATCTTCACCTTGCCGGAGGTGATGATGTAAAGCCGGTCGCCCGGCTCGCCCTCGTTGAAGATGACGTGGCCACGCGGGAAATCCACCGGTTGAAGTTGCTTGGCGAGGGCGGCCACCGCAGTGGGCTCGACGCCCTGGAAGATGCCTGCTCTGGCGAGGGCCTCGTCCACGAATGTGCTCCTTAGGGAAATGGCTCTGTACTGGACCGAAGCGACTCGGCCAACAGCGCAGTCTACGCGGCGTGCCTACAGCGTAGTGACGGACACCACGTAACGAGTGGATTGCGCGACGCTCGCGCCGGATCAGCTCGCGCGGGCCACGTCCAGCTCATCGCCGCGGGAGCGGCGCCTGCGCATCCGGGCCACGGCGGCCGGAAGACCGAGCTTCGTCAGCTCCTTCACTTCGGCGTTGCTGGCCTTGTCCAGGTACTGCTGAACCTCTTCGTCGGGTTCGAGAAGCTTGCGGAGCCGATTCTCGACCCGCTCCATACCCAGTGCGAACAGCATCAACACCACTGGGAAGAGCACCACAGCGAGTCCTTGCATGACGAGCAGTAAACACCGTCGAGGTCTCAGATGGAACACGGCAACTGAACTGGAAGGGCAACGTTGTCTGCCGGTTCCGTATGGTGGACGCGTGCGCGTCTCCCCCTCCACCGCCGCCGGGAACGGGCTTCCGGCCGGCTCCGAGTCCTCCGAAACGCCGCCGATCGCCGCCGCGGCTCCGAGACGGAAAACCAGGGCGCGACAGGCGGAAACCCGGCTCGGGCTGGTCCGCAGGGCGCGCCGGATGAACCGCGAACTCGCGGTCGCTTTCCCCGACGCGCACTGTGAGCTGGATTTCACCACGCCCCTCGAATTGGCGGTCGCGACAATCCTTTCCGCGCAGTGCACCGACGAGCGAGTGAATCTCACCACCCCCGCACTGTTCGCCCGCTACCCCGACGCACGGGCGTATGCCGAGGCAAACCGCGCGGAGCTGGAGGAATACATCCGGCCCACCGGGTTCTTCCGGAACAAGGCCGCCTCGCTGATCGGACTGGGCCAGGCACTGCTGGAGCGGCACGACGGTGAGTTGCCTCACACCCTGGCCGAACTGGTCCAGCTGCCCGGCATCGGGCGCAAGACCGCGAACGTCATCCTCGGTAACGCGTTCGGGGTGCCCGGCATCACGGTCGACACCCATTTCGGCCGCCTGGTGCGCCGCTGGGGATGGACCGAGGAAGAAGATCCGGTGAAGGTCGAGCACATCGTCGGCGCGCTGATCGAGCGCAAGGAGTGGACGATGCTCTCGCACCGGGTGATCTTCCACGGCCGCCGGGTCTGCCACTCCCGCAAGCCCGCCTGCGGCACGTGCGTCCTGGCCAAAGACTGCCCGTCGTTCGGGATCGGGCCGACCGATCCGGAGGCCGCGGCCCAACTGGTGAAAGGGCCGGAGCGGGAGCATCTGCTCGAGCTGGTGAGCCGGTGAGCTCGGAGCCCTCGGGCCGAAGGAGTCATGCGTGGCGGTGGGCGCTCGCCGGTCTGATCGCGGTGCTGGCGCTGGCGGTCGCGGTGTGGCCGCGCGGCGACGACGGCGAGACGACGGGGCCGCGGTCCACCTCGCTCGCCTCCGGCGCTTCCGATGACCTGCGCGCCGCCGCAGGCCTGCCCGACTGCCCGAGCGGCGCCGAGCCCGGCAACGGCCCGCTGGCCGGGATAACCCTGCAGTGCCTGGCGAACGGCAAGCCGGTCGACCTGGCCGCCGCGCTGGCGGGCAAGCCCGCCTTGCTGAACCTGTGGGCGTACTGGTGCGCACCGTGCGCCGAGGAGTTGCCGTATTTGCAGCAATACGCCCAACGCGCCGGGAACGCGGTTACGGTGCTGACCGTGCACAGCGACCCTGATGAGGCGAAGGCCCTGTCCCGGCTGCGCGGACTGGACGTTCGGCTGCCCGGCGTGCTCGACGCCGACGCGCGGGTGCGCACGGCCGTTGGCGCCCCCGCGGTGCTGCCGATCTCGGTGCTGGTGCGGGCCGACGGCTCGGTCGCCGAGGTCGTGGTCCGCGCTTTCGAGGGGGTGGATGACATCGCGAACACGGTCGCGGGCAAGCTCGGAGTGGCCGCATGACAGTGCGGGTGGACAAATCACTGGTGGAGGTGTCGGTGCGGGCGGTCAGTCGGAGACGCGTGCGCGGGGGAGGTGTGCGATGACGATCGAGCCGCCGCGAGATCTACCGGCCTGGCTGGCCCGCTCCGCGGAACCGGCCGTCGACAGCGCCGACACCTTGACCAGGGCTCGTGCGCTGCGCCGGGTCCTGACCGCCACGTCGAAACCGCGCCAAGCCGCCGTGCTCGTGCTGTTCGGCGGCTCGCCCGAGGCGGACCCGGACGCTCCGGGCGGACTACCCGCCGACGCCGAGGTACTGCTCACCCAGCGCGCGTCCACGATGCGCCAGCATCGCGGCCAGGTCGCGTTCCCCGGCGGCGCGGTGGACCCGGAGGACGACGGGCCGATCGACACCGCGCTGCGCGAGGCGTGCGAGGAAACCGGCCTGGACCGTTCGGGCGTCGAGCCGTTCGCGGTGCTGCCGAAACTGTTCGTGCCGCCCTCCCGGTTCGACGTGACACCGGTCATCGCGTACTGGCGCACGCCGGGCGAGGTGCGGGTGGTGGACGAGAGCGAGACCGAGCGGGTGGTGCGCGTCCCGCTGGCCCAGCTGCTCGATCCGGCGAATCGCTTCCTGGTCCGCAGCACGCTGGGCTATCAGAGTCCGGCGTTCCAGGTGGACGGGATGCTGGTCTGGGGGCTGACCGGCGGCATCCTGGCGGGGATCAGCAAGGCGTCGGGGTGGGACCGGGAGTGGGACCACGAGGACGTTCGTGACCTGGAGACCGCACTCGCCGCCGTGGGGATGACGTTATGAGCTCGTCGGCCTGGCTCGACATCGCCGTCGTGCTGCTCGCGCTGCTGGCCGCCTCCTCGGGGTGGCGGCAGGGCGCGGTGGCCTCGGCGCTGGCCTTTCTCGGTGTGGTGCTGGGCGCCGTCGCGGGCATCCTGATCGCGCCGCACATCCTGGTGCACGTCGACGAGGGCCGCACCAGGGTGCTCACCGGTGTGCTGCTCATCGTGGTGCTGGTGATCGTCGGCGAGGTCGCGGGCATGGTGCTCGGTCGCGCCGCGCGCAGCGGCATGCGTCATCCGTTCACCCGCAGCGTGGACAGCGTGGTCGGCGCGGGGCTGCAGGCGGTCGCCGTGCTGGTCACCGCGTGGCTGCTGGCGCTGCCGCTGGCCACCTCGTCGCAGCCGGCCATCGCCACCGCGATCAACGGCTCGCGGGTGCTCGCCGACGTCAACGACGTCGCGCCGAATTGGCTGCGCAGGCTGCCCAACGAGTTCTCCAAGCTGCTCAACACCTCCGGCCTGCCGGACGTGATCGGGCCGTTCGGGCGGGCGCCGATCGCGGCCGTCGAACCGCCTGATCCGAGCGTGCTGGCCAGCCCGGTCGCGGCGTCGCTGCAGCAGAGCGTGCTGCGCATCCGCGGGGTCGCCCCGAGTTGCCAACGGGCGCTGGAAGGTTCCGGCTTCGTGATCGCGCCGGAGCGCGTGATGACAAACGCGCACGTCGTCGCGGGCACCACGAGCATCGATGTGGACACCGCCTCCGGCTCGCTGCCGGCTTCGGTGGTGCTGTTCGACCCGTTCACCGACGTCGCGGTGCTCTCGGTACCCGGCCTCACCGCTCCGGTCGTTCCGCAGGCGCCCGCTCCCGCTCGTTCCGGCGAGAGCGCCATCGTGCTCGGCTACCCGGGCGGTGGCCGGTACACCGCGAGCGCGGCTCGCATCCGCGAGACCCTGGATCTGACCGGGCCGAACATCTACCGGGACGGCACGGTGAAGCGCGAGGTGTACACGGTGCGCGGGCTCGTTCAAGCGGGCAACTCCGGTGGGCCGCTGGTGGATACCCAGGGACAGGTGCTCGGAGTCGTCTTCGGCGCAGCGGTGACCGACAACGACACCGGCTACGTCCTGACCCTCAACGAGGTCCGTTCCGAACTCGAGGCTTCGGAGCGTTCCGCGGGCCCGGTCGCCACCGGAGCGTGTGTGCTCAGCTGATCCCGTTCCTCGGTTTCCGGCCGCGGCAGCCGGAAACCGAGGTCATCCGGCGGGGCCGGGGCACGAGCGGTCAGTCCAGGAGCTTCGCGAGTTCCGCCGTGACCACGTCGGGGTTCTCCTGGTGTGCGAAGTGGGCCGCGCCGGGCACGGGGACCAGTTGTCGTCGCGGTGACCATTCGTGCCCGCGGCGGAACGTGGCGGGCAGGATGTAGGGGTCCAGTTCGCCGCGCATGGCGAGGACCGGGATGTGAATGGGGTCGCGCATGGTCGCCATGAAGCGGCGGCCGTCCGGACGCCACTGGCTGCGGAAGGCCCAGCGCTGGTACTCCAGTGCGCAATGCGCGGCGCCGGGGATCTGGATGGCCGAGCGCATCCGCCGCGCCGTGTCCACGAATTCGGCCGTGCCCGACCATCCCGGGCTCACCCGCTGCCGCAGCAGCCGTTCCACTTCGAAGCCGTCGGTGGTGGTCAGCAGATGCTCGCCGTACCGGGGCACCTGGTAGCGAAGGAAGTTCGGCAGCCAGGCCGCGCGCTGGCGGCGGTTGCGCAGGATCGAACTCTTCAGCGCCGCCGGATGCGGGGAGCCGACCAGCGCGATGGAGCGGACCAGTCGCGGATGCAGCACCGCGGTGGTCCAGCAGACCAGCCCGCCGTCGGCGTGCCCGACCAGGGTGGCCTCGGTGTAGCCGAGCGCCCGGATGAGCCCGGCGACGTCACCGGCGAGCGTCCAGCCGTCGTATCCGCGCGGCGGCTTGTCGCTGTCGCCGTAGCCGCGCAGGTCGACGGCCACGGTGCGGTAGCCGAGTTCGGCCAGGCCGGTCAATTGGTGACGCCAGGACCACCAGAAGTCCGCGAAGCCGTGCAGCAGCACGACCAGCGGGGCGTCGGACCGCTCCGGTGCGGCGTCCACGACGTGGAATCGAATGCCGTTGGCGTGCACGTCCCGATGGGTCCACGGTCCGTCGTAACGGACGCTGGACGGATCCGGAAGCAAGTTCGCCGACACGGCGACCGAGCCTAGTAGCCGCCGTACCGGCTCGCGAACGCGCGCCTAGGAAGTCCGCTTCTCCAGCGCGAGACGGTCGTCGTGCGCGCCGGCGCCCAGGCTGTGCGGCAGCACCGTGCGCGCCTGCTTGAGCGAGTCGATCGTCTTCTCCGGCGCGCGCAGTTTCTTCACCCGCAGGTACCCGAGCAACGCCAGCGCCGCGGTCGCCACGACCATCAGCAGGAAGACGATGAGGAAGGCCGCCCAGCGCGCCAGCCACACGTCGAGCAGTTCGCCGAGGAAGAAGAAAAAGAAGAACGTGCTGAACAGCAGCACGGTGAGGGCGAGGATGAAGAAGACGCTGCCCTGCAGGCCCTTCTTGATCTCGCCGGTGACCTCGGCCTTGGCCAGTTCGACCTCGGCGCGGACCAGGGTCGACATCTGCTCGGCGGCGTCGCGGACCAGCGTCCCGAAGCTCGCGGAGCCGAGCGGATCGGCGTCCGTGAGCGGAATGGAGGTGACCGTACGACCGCGCTCCGCGTCGCTCCCGTTACCGCCGTGGTTGAAACTCACTTGGTCGACCCTTCTCCCTGTCCCGGCACTGCTGAAACTCCCGTTCGATCGGCGGCGCTCCCGGTGCCCTCCGTGGTCACGCAGGCTACCGCCTCCGGGCGGATCGCTCGCGCCGCCGTACTGTTCACGTTGTAGCGCACGGGCGTCCCGCCGAGCCTGGTGGACACGCCCACGCCGCAACAGTAGCGCCGAACCGGCGAGCGACGCCGCCATTGATGTCACCAACACAGCTGCTTTCGCCAACTCGACGGCTGACCCGTCCGCGACGTCGGCCAGAGCGAGTTCCGCCACCAGAAGGCTAACCGTGAAGCCGATCGCGCCGAGCACCGACAGTGCGAACATGTCCCGCCAGCCGAGTCCGCCGGGGCGCGTCGCGATGCCCAACCGGATTGCCACCCAGCTCATCCCGAAGATCCCGACGACCTTGCCCACCAGGAGACCGAGAATCACCGCCAGCGCGAGCCGGTCGGTGAACAACTCGCCGAAGACCCTGGGATTCAGAGGGACTCCGGAGGCGAACAGGGCGAACAGCGGGACGCAGAATCCGGCGGAGACCGGCTGGAACAGGTGCTCGAGCCGGGCGGCGGGCGCTATCTGTTCACCGGGGTCCGGGCGCACCCGGGTGAGCAGACCGAGCGTGACACCGGCCAAGGTGGGGTGGATGCCCGCCTCGTGCAGCGCGTACCAGGACGCCAACGCCAGCGGCACATAGAGCAACGGCGTGCCGATTCGGGCGTGTTGCGCCAGCGCCCACCCGGCGAAGCATCCGGCGGCGACGAGCAGCCACAGCAGCGACACCGTCGTGGTGAACAGCACCGCGATCAGGACGATCGCCATCAGGTCGTCGACCACCGCGAGGCTGAGCAGGAATACGCGCGCGCCCGCGGGGATGCGCGAACCGGTCAGCGCGAGCACGGCGAGCGCGAACGCGATGTCGGTGGCGACGGGGATGGCCCACCCGCGGTCCATGCCGGGGACGCCGAATCCGACGACCGCCGCGATCAGCGCGGGGGTCACCACTCCGCCGACCGCCGCGATGACCGGCAGCGTGGCGCTTTTGCGGTCGGAGAGCTCGCCGACGACCAGTTCGCGTTTGAGTTCCAGCCCGGCGACGAAGAAGAACACCGCGAGCAGGCCGTCCTTGGTCCAGTCGGCGATGGTCAGTTCCAGGTGCAGCGGCGGCAGCGCGACGACCGTCTCGGTTATCGTCAGATAACTCGCTCCCCACGGCGAGTTCACCCACAGCAACGCCGTCGCGGCCGCGATCAGAAGCAGTGCGCCGCCGACGGTTTCCGTGCGGAGGTAGCGAGACAGTTCCGAGCGCACTTGGGTGATCACGGGAAACCTTTCGGGCGCGGGCAGGCAGCGCGGAAGCGGCACCCGCCGAAGTCGGCTCAACGGGTGCGCGACCGCTCGCCGACCAGACTTCCCGGCACACCTTACGCAATCTTAGCGGGTGCGGCCGGTGACGAACCCGCCACCGGCCGCGCTCAGCGCTGGACGGTCAGTCCTTGCCCGCCCGGATCGCCTCGAAGACGCTCGGGTCCACGAGGGTGGAGGTGTCGCCGAGTTCGCGTCCTTCGGCGACGTCGCGCAGGAGGCGGCGCATGATTTTGCCGCTGCGGGTTTTGGGGAGTTCGGGGACGATGTGGATTTCGCGGGGTCG
>NZ_JABLTE010000199.1 GCF_013315795.1 Nocardia barduliensis | reverse complement strand
CCCGGCGGACCCGGTGAGTACGAGATCGACCTGTGGTCGACCAGCAACGTGTTCCTCGCTGGTCACCGCATCCGGGTCCAGATCACCTCCAGTAACTTCCCCCGCTGGGATCGCAACCTCAACACCGCCGAACCCGCAGAACTCGCCACCACCGCGGTCACCATGCGCACCGCCCAGCAAACCATTTACCACGACGCTGCACGACCCTCCCACATCATCCTGCCGATCGTCCCGCCCACGCCGTAAACACCGCCGACCCGAACCGATGAGAAGCCCGAGGACGCCGAGCAGGTCGGCCTCCTCGGGCTTCGCCACCTCCGCAGCCGACATACCTACCGCCGTCTGCGAATCGCCAGGTGCCGAGTGGCGACAACTCGTGTTGGAATCGACTGGCAAGATCATGCGACGAAAGCCGGCCGAGCACTCCGGCGGTAACCAGAAGACACCAGCTGTTGCGCTGGTGACAGTCGGCGCCGAGCCGGTCTCCGCCATCGCTATACCGCGCACCAGGGTTGCCAGAAGGCCTTTCGCGCGAGTTCGCCATCGCCCGACTGCCCCGCGTAGCCCGCGCTGGCACCGCCTGGACGGGCAACTCGGCCACGTTGGCTTGTTCGTACCGCATAATGAGTTAATGTTCAGTAACATAGAGCGGCACGGCGGACTCCAGTCGATCTGACAGCGGCACACCTGCGAACCATGCGGTCCGGTACGGGATGCAGATCACGATCGACAATACGAAGCGAACGGCCCGACGTCGGCATCCACAGCGCCGCCACCGGCACCGACCCGGTGGCTCCCGATGTCGAAGGGTGACGGTAGTTCAGATCCGGCCGATCGACCATCTCGAAGCATGGCAGATGCCGGGTGTGGTCGACGGAGCCTCCTTGCACGGGCTGTACCTCGGCGCGGTGTCCACTGGCGAAGCCGTACCGAGGGCGATGGCCGCCGCCTGAACGGACCCTTCAGGACGGACCTGACGTCTGCTCGAGGTGCGCGCAGCGACGAATTCCTACCTAGCAGCACCGTAGACACCACGGGCTAGCATGAAGCGACACCGACATCATTCGCGAATCGCTCAAGGAGATGGCACCATCAGTACCGACGCCACCGAGGTAGCCGTCGACCCGACTCCCTCTCGCCGCGATGAGCTACTGCGCAGCGCGGCGTCCTTGTTCGCGCAGTACGGCGTGAACGGCGTTTCGACCAATCAGATCGCGGCTCAGCTCGGATTGTCCGGGCCTGCGCTCTACCGGCATTTCGAGAGCAAGGACGCGATTCTGTCGGAGCTATTGCTCCGGGACAGTCGTCGCCTTCGCGACACCGCAGGTGAGATCATCCGCTTTCTGGAACCGCGGCCAGCGCTCACCGCGCTCGTGGAAGCACATGTCGGCTTCGCCATCGAGCACACCGATCTGATCGTGATCCAGTCGCGAGAACTGCAACATCTCCAGGGACCGGATCGGCAGACAGTTCAAGAGATACAGCGCGAGTACATCGAGATATGGGCCGCCACACTGCTCCGCGTCCGCCCCGAAATAAGTCTGTCCACCGCGCTATCGGCCACCGTCGCCGTTTTGGGGCTGATCAATTCCGCACCATTCGGCCTCCAACGGGAAAGCGGGAAGAAATTGGGCCCGTTGTTACAGCAGATGGCGATCACCGCGCTGCTCATGTCCGATATTTCGTAATCTTCTCAACGTTGCCGTCGACGGAGACACACGCGACGCGCCCCCGCGTCAGTCGAGTCGCACGCGCGCTCCTGCATCTAGAGATCCCGAGGCCACCGCAGGAGTTCGCGTCTCCGGAACCGCGGAGTAGCTCGCGAGCACAACATGGAATATAGGAGCATCGGCCGCGCTCAGCGAGTCTCGTACGGTCTGCCGAGCCGTGAACATTCCGGTCGCCGGAGAGGCATTCCGGACGCGTCCCGCCGTCAAACGGACGCCGAGACGATAACGTACTCGAGAAGCCGGATGAGCGTCGTCTTTGCTGACTCACGATTGCGGGCATCGCAGAGTTGCACAGGGACGTGAGGGGCGATGTCCATGGCCTCGCGCACCTCGTCCTCATCATAGAAGTCGGCCCCATCGAAGCAATTCACCGCCACGATGAACGGGATCTGCCTGGACTCGAAGAAATCGACCGCCGCGAACGATTCCGCTAGCCGACGGGTGTCGGCCAGCACCAGCGCACCCAGTGCACCGACCGAGAGTTCAGGCCACATGAACCAGAATCGGTCCTGCCCCGGCGTTCCGAACAGGTAAAGGATGACTTCCGAGTTGATGGTGATTCTGCCGAAGTCGAGAGCGACGGTGGTGGTCGTCTTGGATTCGACTCCACTGATGTCGTCGATCGAGGCACCGAGATTAGATAGCTGTTCCTCGGTACGCAACGGCGCGATCTCGCTGATCGCTCCCACGAATGTCGTCTTACCGACCCCGAAGCCGCCCGCGATCAATACCTTGGCCGCGCGAGCGGAATAATCTATAGTTCCGTGCCCCTCAAAGGACGCGAATGCCATCGAGAACCGCCTGGAGTAGTTGTAGATCCGGCCTACCTTCGGATCGGATCGGATCGGTGTAGGTGATGTAGCCCGACTGGATCAAGTCGCCGATCAGCACCTTGACAGCCGCGAGCATCAAATTCAGCTGTGCCGACACCTCGGCGAGTGAGATCGGGCGACCTTGACACATATGCAAGATCTCGGCGCACTCCCGATCCAGCGGTGCCCCTTCGGCAGCCGGCCGGATCGCCACAATCAGTGTGAGGATGTCCAGCTCGTGCGTGTCACGCGCGGCACGCCCGCGGGTGACCGCGAACGGCCGTACCAGTGGACCGGGATCGTCCTCCAGCGCGGAGAAATCATCTGGGTAGTTCATGACTCGCGCTAGACATTCAATCCACCAGGCCGCACCCGCGGCAGCGCCGACAGTTTGTCGCCGACCTGTTCGATGATCACGTTCACCTCGTAGGCCACCATCCCCAGGTCCGAGTCCTCCGAGGCAAGCAGCGCCAGGCACGCACCATGTCCGGCTGCGGTGACGATGAGATAGCCGTACTCGAGCTCGACCACGGTCTGATGGACGAGTCCTTTATCGAACTTTGCGCCCACTCCCCTGGCCAGGCTGCCGAAGGCGCTGGACATCGCTGCAAGATGTTCCGCGTCTTCTCGTTCGATGCCGACCGACTGCGCGATGACGAGTCCGTCATCGGACAGCACCACAGCCTGTTCCGCGCCCACCAACCGTGCGACCAGATCGTTCAGAAGCCAATTCAGACTACCGACCACGGCATTGGCCCCCGAGAAGTCATCCATCTGTCGACCGTCCGTTTCTGCCGTCGGTCCTGTCGACCGAGCGGCGCCCTTGGCGTGTCCCCTGCTGCAGGGACGCCATCGTCTGTCGTGCGTTCACCGGGCTGCGCCGTACCCGTGGCTCGTTCGGGTGATCTTCGAGGGGTACACCCTGTTGTTGTGTGGCACCGTCGTCGATTCGAAGTTGTGACGCTAGATGCGATTGTTTCCGCCGCTTGGGGAGTGGCTGCTTGCTGGCTCGGCTGTGCCGCGCGGCCACGTTGCCGATAGGCCGGTACTGCTCCGTGTGCATGGTGGCCACCGGGCTCGGCGCGGTCGAGACGGACGGCTCGGCCACCGCGGGCAGCGGGGCGAACAACCGGTGCCTCGGTACGGCCGGATCGAGTTCCTGATCATTACTTCGATCGAACTGCGGTTGGTCACCGCCCGGGTCGAGCAACTCGGTCGGCAGGAGAACGATCGCCTTGACACCGCCGTAGGCGGACTCGGTCAACACCACTCCGATGCCGTGGCGCCGGGCAAGCTGCCCTACCACGAATAATCCGAGGTGCCGGTAAGTGCCGGCTGCCATCTGCTGGAACTCGGGCGGACTGGCGAGCAGTGCGTTGAGACGCTCACGCTCACTGAATCTGATCCCCAGCCCCTGGTCCTCGATCTCGATCGCGACACCCTTGCCCACCAGATTCCCGTGCACCGAAACCGGTGATTCGGGCGGCGAGAACGACGTCGCGTTGTCGACCAGTTCCGCGAGAAGATGGACGAGGTCGGCGATGACCTTTCCGTGCACGCGGATTTCCGGAAGCCTGACCGCATTCACTCGCGCGAAGTCGCTGGCCTCGGAGATGGCGCTACGCGCGATCTCCTCCAGCGGCACGGATCGACGCCACTTCCGCCCTGGCTGACCTCCACCCAGGATCAAGAGATTCTCGGCATTGCGCCGAGCACGCATTGCCAGATGGTCCAGCTTGAAGAGCAGTTCGAGGTGTTCGGGGTCTTCCTGTTTGCCCTCCGCCACGTCCAGCACCGCGAGCTGTTGATGCACAAGAACCTGGCTCCTGCGGGCGATGTCCAAGAACACACGGGTGAATCCGCCGCGGGTCTCCGCCTCGGCAGCAGCGGCGCTCAGAGCGGCGCGCTGCGCTGAGTGAAACGCGCGTGCGACCTGCCCGAGTTCGTCTTTGCCGTGATCCGCCAGGACCAGCTCACTGTCCACATCGACTGGCTGCCCGTCCCGCAATCGGTGCATCATTGCGGGCAATGCGTCATCGGCGAGCTCGAGCGTCTTGTCCCGCAACGAACGCAATCGCCGGATGAGCCCGGTGGCAATGACCATCGCGACGACACACGACGCCAGCGCGAGCGCCAGTACACCCGCTCCGAGGTACCACGCGCGCATCATCTGACTGCTCGCCACTTCTTTCGCGATTGCCGCGACGTAGAGGCTGTGGCCCTCCCAGAGGGCACGCAACGTCACGGCGATGCTCTCCTGCGCGGCCAGCCACGCGGCGCTGTCCACCGGCAGCTCACCGGTATTCCCGAGAACCTCATCGGCCGTGCTCACCAGCTGCCACTGCGGACTCGCGGCCAACGCGGCGTACTGTTGGCGTTCGGACTCGGTCATCTGCGGAAGCGAAGCCTCGAGTTGACTGCGAAAACCTCCGGACAGTCGCAGGTACTTCGCGCGGGCGCCGAAGTCGAGCGCGCCACCGCCTTCGATCAGCCAACTCATGAGACCGACCGACCGCGAGTGCAGTTCGGCTGCTCGCAGCAGATCCGCTTCCACGGTCAGCTCGACAGCTGTACGTGCATCCGTGACGCTGCGAGCCGAGGCATCGAAACTGACGGCCGCCATATCGGCAAGTCTGGAATAGAAGGTATCGACCTCGTCCTTGCCGCCCCGGGAACTGTCGATCGACCGCCTGAGCACGTGCAAGTCGTTCACCATGCCTTCGAAGACAGGGACGTTTCTCTCATAATCTGGATCGATCTTCTTGAACGCGGGCGCTGAATCCGGAACCCAGCGCAAGGCGACGTCCGTTTTGGTGCGCAGGTTTTCCAGATCCTTCGCCGCCTGCCGGTCACCTGCCAGAGCTCGTAGACTGGCAGTCCGTTCGGCCTGCACCGATATGATCGCATCAACGACATTGTCGGTCTGGACCCCGATCAGCTCGGACCAGTACACGGTACGCATGCCGTCCCGGAGAGACGCCTGCACGAACACCGCCCCGACCGACACGACCGTGATTACCGGGATGAGCACGACGACGAGGACTCGCACCCGGATCGAAACCGAACCGCGTGCAGAGCGCACCAGCCGCCCCGCCGCGTGCACAGCCCGCACTATCCCCGTCCACGCCACCGGCAACCTCCTGGTTTATCGAACGCGTCACAAGGTAGACGACCACCAACGACTAGTCAACGCCTGGTAACATTTGAACCGATTTACCAGCAAAAATGCCACGTATGCAGGGCTTTCATCGGTCAAATGACTGTTATCCACTATTAACAATGCCAGCGGCAAGCATTCGTCGGCATCACCACCGCGGCTAGCGCTGGTGCTGCCGACCGGGGTTGACACCAGCCGACGGGTCGGGTTGATCGAAATTGGCAGATCGGCGTAGATGCGATAAGCCATCCTCCACCGCACCAGTGCCTTTGAGCAGGACTGGCGAGTTCGGCACAGGGCGATCGCGACCCGAAGTCCGGCCGCGGCCGCGATCGGTTCTCGCGATACCTTCCTCAGGCGATGGCGGGCCGACGGGACTGGGGGACGCGCGAGCTGCGCGACCAACGCCCACCATCACCATCGGCGGGGTCATCGATAGCGAGGTGAACGCGCTCACGGTGGCGCCGGCCGGGCGTACGCCAATAATCGACGTGACGACGGCAACCGGAGCGGCCACACTCGCCATCACATCCTTGACGCGCTGCTATACGGAGTCCGAAAAAGGCACCTTCTCCTATGGAACCGCAGCCGGAGCCGCTGCGCATTGGAGACGGGTCGAGTGTCGGCGAGGTGCCGCTTCGGCTACTGCGGGAACACCGCTTGTCTGTGTCCTACACCACAAGTAGAACGCAGCAGGACCTGGATTGCACTGGTGTCCGACACAGGGGTCCAGTCGGAACTTGGGCTCTGAACCAGTCTCAGGGCAGGGTGATGTGCGGTGAACTCGGCGCGCCGTGCCCGGAACGCGGGGCGTGAACCAGCGTTATGGCGACCGGGATCGCTGCGGCGATCAGCAGAGTGCTGGCTCGACGACTGCGGATTCGTTGTTCCACACCAATACTCGTGGCACCCGATCCCACCCCGAGATCAGTTCCCAACGCCCGGCCAACAGGTCCGGACTTTGGCGCGTCGGGATCATCACCGCCGCGATTATCCGCGAATACCCGGTCACTATGACCAGCACCGGCGGTCGACCGACATGCCCGAACCCGAGCGGAATATCGACAGGCGGGACCATCGATCGCACTGGGCGAACTCGCCGGCCTGGTATTCGGTCCGCGACGCCGGATCAGGAGGTCGAACAACGGCCCCAGCGGCGCGACCCGGTTGAAAACTCCGTCTTGCCGCGCTGCCAGTCGAAATTGGATAGATCTCGACATGGGCCAGACGCGCATCGCTTCTGTTGGTCAGCTGATCTCGAGATCACACGTCGCTGTGCCGTGCTGCCTGGAGTCGGCGGTGATCCGGACGGCACCCGCCGTCCGGGTCGCGCGCACGACCGCGAGCGCCCTGCCGTAGTAGGTGGTGTGTTCGTGGTCGGCGAACGATTCCTCGGTGGCAGGCGCCGCGCTGCCGAACCCGGCGAGGGTGGCGGGCCCCTCGATTGTCAGGCGGACCATATCGTCGGCGAGCGACTCGACCACACCGTCCGAATCGGCGATTTCCACGGCTATGTAGGCCAGATCGTCACCGTCGGCCGCGAGTTCGCTCCGCTCGGCGCGCAGCACGAGCCGCAGCGGTCCCTGAGCACTGCGCAGGCGCGACCGGTGGACCTGGCCGTCACCGCTGCGAGCGACCGCGACCAGTTCGCCCGGACGATAGGGCAGCGAGAATCG
>NZ_JABLTE010000198.1 GCF_013315795.1 Nocardia barduliensis | reverse complement strand
GGGTCACCTTGGGCCCCGCCGCCTCGACCGCGCTCGACCGGATCGGTCTGGGCGAGCGGGTCAGAGCGGCCGGATTTCCGGTGGTCAGCGTCAGCACCGTCGACCTGGTCACCGGGCGAACGGGATCCTTCGCCCGGACCGAGCCCGGTCATCGCTGGTCCAGTACCCACGTGTGGCGCAAGGATCTGCTGGCCTTGCTGCGAGAACGCTTGGAAGAAGCGAGCATTCCGTGCGAGTACGGAACTCGCGCCGATCCGGGCAGGCGAACAGGTGATCTGCTGGTCGGCGCGGACGGTGCTCGTTCGGCCACTCGGCGCATGCTCGGTGATCTTCGCGAGCCCACCTACACGGGCCAATCGATCCGGTACGGACATTGCCCGGTTCCGGCGCGTGGGTTACCGAGGCACGTGCTGCACTTCTGGTCGCACTCGGCGGGTGTGGTGGGGTATGTGGGGGACGACCGTGATGGATCGTTCTGGTTCAGCAGGCGAAACGTCGCGTCCGCGGCTTCGGCGGTCGACCCCGACGTGTTTCTCGAGGCATTGCGGGCCACCCCGGTGGCGGAGGTGCTGGAGCGTTCCGAGGTGAGTGCGCCGATCGCACTGTACGAACTCGAACCCGAGGGAAGCTGGCACAACGCGGATACCGTCCTGATCGGCGACGCCGCCCACGCCGTTTCGCCGGCAGCGGGACGGGGCGCGACCTCCGCCATCGAGGATGCGATCGTCCTGGCGAGAACCCTGCGCAGTGCCGACTCCATCGCCGCGGCGCTGGAGTCCTATACGGCGCTCCGCCGACCGATAGCGCAAGCGACCTTTCGACCGGGACCTGCGCCGCGAATCTCAGCGGCGGATCTGCAACTCTGACTGGCAAGGCGCCCCACCTGCCTGTGTGCTCCGCGTGCTCGACGCGATCTGCGCGCCAGCCGGGCAGCGGTGTCCCGGCCGACGTGTTGCGGTATCGGGTGGGCGGGTCTGCTGACCGCCTCACCAATCGGGCTTCGGTATCAGCTCTGCCTTTGCTTGTGCGAGGAGGTCGCTTTGCAGCGACGAGCAGTGCGCCCACCAGTCCGGGTAGGTCACCGGGTCCCGAACGACGTCGTGCAATCCCCGGGCATGAGCGATTACGCGATCCCGCAGGGCGTCTGAGCAGATGAGCTCGACCCGCTTCTCGGCCAGCCAGACGCTTTCGATGAGTCGCTTGAGATCGGCGGGGGTCTCTCCGCGCTCTCGGATATCGAGTTCTCCTTGGAGTCGCTGTGCGGTCTCGAGGTAGTCGATGATCGCTGACTTCAGCTCATCTCTGCGGGCAAGGTGACTCTCCGCGAGGAACTTGAGCTTCGCCGCACGCGCCGAACTCCGCTGCACCATAACCGTTGCCGATGCGCCGAGCCCCGCGCCGAGTAGCGGCAGCAGGCCCGTAACCAACGTTGAGACGATCCCTGTCGACATGCCTTCAATTCTCGCGATCGGTTGCCGATCTTGATCCCGATTGCCCGATGTCGCCGGTCACAGGGCCGGGTCGGTGCGCTGACCTCGCGGAGGTCCATAACGGCCAGCCGGTCGGCACAGCATTACGCTCCGAAACCCGATCGGTTCGAAAACCGCGTCGATCGGCGATAGCCGATCGCTCAGGTGCCGGTGGTTTTCTCACCGTCATCCGGAGCGGCCGGTCGGCGGTAGAGTTCGTGCTGTTGGAGATCGCGCAGGATGTTGCCGACTATGTTGCCGAACGTCGACCTGCCGAGCGCGTTGAGTGTGCTGAGTTCGGAGAGGCGGAAGCCGATCGCCTCCACGCCCGCCTCGGACAGCTCTGCGCCCAGCCGGGATTCGATGTCGGCTTGCTGTGCGGCGGCGCCGTCGAGGAATTCGCGCACGTCCACGCCCAAGGCCACGGAAATGCCCTCGATGGTGCGGAAACTGGGATTGCGGACGCGTCCGAGCCGGATGTGCGAGACCTGGGCCGGGCTCAGCGGATAGCCGAGCGCGGTCGAGCGCTCGGCGATGTCTTTGTTGGAGTAGCTCCGCGAATCCCGCTGCTGCGCAACGTCGATCACCCGATTGAGGTGCCGCGCGATGGGGCCCGCGTCCTCCGTCGGCTCCTCGCTGCTCTCATCTCCCTCGCCAGACACGATCTGTGCACCAACCTCCCGAGCCGGCCCGTCACTGTGCATAGATGGTATCCGGCGGTAAAGGATCAGAGCGCATCGGCTAGTCGCCTAGCGCTTTACAATCGAATCCTATCGCTCTACGCTCGTATCCGAACCGATTAGGGGGTCGTCGCCCGAACGTCGGCCTCGTGTATCGACTATGGAGGGGATAGCCGATCCACGAACGGCATCGACGTTCGGCCGCGGACGAATGCGGCTCGGCGACGAATCGGGGAAGTCGAAGGGCAGACGGACGATGGCCGTCTGCCCTTCGACGTGCGTGCTCAGTCCATGCGACTCAACCTGGCGATAACAGTCGCCGCCATCGATGTCGGGTCGCCGTGATCGGGGCGTAGGACGATTTCGGCTTCGGTCGGTGCTTCGTAGGGGGCATCGATGCCGGTGAAGTCGCGGATCTCGCCGGCGCGGGCCTTGGCGTACATGCCCTTGGGGTCGCGGGCTTCGCAGACCGCCAGTGGCGTGTCTACGAATACCTCGAGGAACGGGATGCCCGCGGCCTCGTGCGCGGCGCGGACGCGGTCGCGGTCGGCGCGGTAGGGGCTGATCAACGAGACGACGGCGACCACACCGGCTTCGGCGAACAATTTCGCTACTTCGCCGACGCGGCGGACGTTCTCTTCCCGGTCCGCGGCACTGAACCCGAGATCCGAATTGAGCCCGTGGCGCAGATTGTCGCCGTCGAGCAGGAAGGCCGGGCGACCCGCGGCCACCAACCGGCGCTCCAATTCCACGGCGACAGTGGACTTGCCGGAGCCGGACAGACCGGTCAGCCAGACCGTCAGGCCGCGGGTGGCGCGCTCGTCGCGCTCGACGGCGGTGGAGTGCCAGACCACCCGGGAGGACGGCAGGCTCGGACCGGTGATCATGCCTGCGGCGACGGTGTTGTTGGTGGTGTCGTCCACGAGGATGAAGCTGCCGGTGGCGCGGTTGCGGCGGTACGGGTCGAACAGCAAGGGCTGCCGGGTGCGCAGCTGGACGCGGCCGATCTCGTTGAGCGACAACGACTCCGCGCGCTCGTCGCGGTGCAGGGTGTTGACGTCGAGCCGGTAGTCCAGGGAGCGCACCTCGGCGGTGGCGGCGCGGGTGGTGTGCCGGATGGTATAGGTGGCGCCGGGTGTCAGCTGGATGTCCTCGGCGAACCAGCACACCATCGCGTCGAGATCGCGGCCCGCGTTCGGGCGGTTGTTCGGACGGCAGATCAGGTCGCCGCGGGAGATGTCCAGCTCGTCGGCGAGTTGGATGGTGACCGCCTGCGGCGGAAACGCTTCCGCGACCGGTGCGCCGCCCGGCCCCCAGATCGCCGCCACCGTAGTGGTGAAACCCGACGGCAGCACCGCCACTTCGTCACCCGGCTTGAAGACCCCGCCCGCCACGGTGCCCGCGTATCCGCGGAAGTCCTGCGCGTGGCTGCGGGTGACGTACTGCACCGGGAAGCGCGCATCGATCAGGTTGCGGTCGGAGGCGATGTGCACCTCTTCCAGGTGGTGCAGCAGGGGAGTGCCCTCGTACCACGGCATGCTCGCGCCACGGTGCACGATGTTGTCGCCGTGCAGCGCCGACACGGGCACGAAGGTCAGATCGGAGACGTCGAGCTTGGAGGCGAACCGGGCGAATTCCTCGCGGATCTCCTCGAACCGCTCCTGCGACCAGTCGACCAGGTCCATCTTGTTCACGCACAGCACCAGGTGCGGGATGCCGAGCAGACTGGCCAGGAACGCGTGCCGCCTGGTCTGTTCCACCACGCCCTTGCGGGCGTCCACCAGGATCAGCGCCAAGTCGGCGGTGGAGGCGCCGGTCACCATGTTGCGGGTGTACTGCACGTGCCCCGGGGTGTCGGCGATGATGAATTTTCTTCTCGGCGTGGCAAAATAGCGATGCGCCACGTCGATGGTGATCCCCTGTTCGCGTTCGGCGCGCAGGCCGTCGGTGAGCAGGGCCAGGTTGGGATAGTCGTCGCCGCGGTCGCGGCTGGTGCGCTCCACCGCGGCGAGCTGATCGGTGAACAGCGTCTTGGAATCGAACAGCAGCCTGCCGATCAGCGTCGACTTGCCGTCGTCGACGCTGCCCGCGGTGGCCAGGCGCAACAGTGTGGTCGTCATCAGAAGTAGCCTTCGCGTTTGCGGTCTTCCATGCCTGCCTCGGAGATGCGGTCGTCGGCGCGGGTGGCGCCGCGCTCGGTGACCCGCGCCGCGGCGACCTCGGCGACCACCTCCGCGGGTGTGGCCGCGGTGGATTCGACGCAGCCGGTGCAGGTCGCGTCGCCGACGGTGCGGAACCGCACGGTGGCCTCGTAGGGCTGCTCGCCGTCGAGCAGGTGGAGAAAACGGGTGTGCGCCAGCAGCATTCCATCGCGCTGCACCACCGGCCTGCGGTGGGCGTAGTAGAGCGGGGGCAGTTCGATGCCCTCGGCGGCGATATAGCTCCAGATGTCCAGTTCGGTCCAGTTCGACAGCGGGAACACCCGGATGTGCTCGCCCGCGCGGTGCCTGCCGTTGTAGAGGTTCCACAGCTCGGGGCGCTGTCTGCGCGGATCCCACTGACCGTACTCGTCGCGGAAGCTGAACACCCGCTCCTTGGCGCGGGCCTTCTCCTCGTCGCGCCGCGCGCCGCCGAAGACCGCGTCGAACGCGCCCTCCTGGATCGAGCGCAGCAGCGTCGTCGTCTGTAGGCGATTGCGGGAGGCGCGCGGCCCGGTCTCCTCCACCGCCCGTCCCGCATCGATGTCGTCCTGCACGCGCCCCACCACCAAGCGCAGGCCCAGGCGCGCCACTGTCGCGTCGCGGTAGGCGATCACCTCGTCGAAATTGTGCCCGGTGTCGATGTGCAGCACCGGGAACGGCAGCGGCGCGGGCCAGAAGGCCTTGGCCGCCAGGTGCAGCATCACCACCGAGTCCTTGCCGCCGGAGAACAGCAACACCGGGCGCTCGAATGTCGCTGCCACTTCACGGAATATGTGCGCCGACTCGGCCTCGAGCGCGTCCAGGTGGGGCAGCTCGTAGGTGCTCGCCGTCGACTTCGCGTACTGGCTCACACCGCAAAACTAGAACACGTTTCGGTCACTGGTCAATGGTTTGTGTCCGCCCGAGTTCACCGTCACCGCGTCGGCGGCGGCTACCAGCGCTGTGCCGCGGCGGGCGATCTCGGCCCCGGTGATGGAGCGTCCGACGTACATCGTGAGCACCATGTTCTGCCTGCCGTCGGCGTCGTAGGTCGGCGCGGCGAGCAGGCTGACCGCGTGCTCCTTGCGCGGCCGCAGATCCGCGCCCAGGTACACCCGCTCGCCGAGGCTCGTCACCAGCTCGCCGACCAGTTCGCGCAGCTCGGGCGGTAGATCGCGGTCGGCGACCCCGGCCAGCAGCGAGTACAGCCGCCGCCCGGCCGTGGTCATGCTCTCCACCAGGAAGCCGCGCTCGCGACATTCGGCGACGACGCGGCGCAGGCGCGTTTCGTCCTGCCGCAGCGGCACCGCGGGCGGCTTGGCCAGCCAGTCGTCGAACGCCGCGTCGGTGTCCCAGAGCACGTACATCAGGCCCACCGGCGGCGCGAAATGGTAGGCCGCGCCCACCTTCACCAGGCCGGGGCCGGTGCTCTCCAGCACCATGATCTGCTCGCCGACCACCGCCGACGCGGTGCAGGTGGTGTGGTAGCGAGCGGAGAGTTTCTCCAGCTCGACGCGGGCGAGGGCGGAGATGGCGAAACTGTCCTGCGCCACCCGGCCCGCGGCGATCAGCGCAGGTCCGAGCCCGTAGGTGCGGGTGTCGGCGTCGCGCACCAGGTAACCGCCCGAGGTCAACTCGGTGAGGATGCCCAGGCAGGTCGGCTTGGCGAGGTGGAGCTCGCGGGCGAGTTCGGAGAGCCCGAATCGTTTCCCGCGCTGTTCGACGAAGAAATCCAGGACCTGAACCACCCGTGCGGTGGGTGCGGACCGACGGCCGACCATTGACCACTCCTAGAACACGTTCTAATCTTTCTGTAATCGAAATGTACCAGAGTGGTACATATTTGGAACACCGGAGAGAGCCTCTTGCTGACACAGCCGTTCGCGGACGCCATCGCCGCCGCCGAGCAGATCATCACCGGAGCCGCGCACATCCGCACCGAACAGGACCTCGTCGAGGGTTACGACTATCTGGCGGGCAGCATCCGCGCGTCGTTGCAGATGGCCTGGGCCTACGAGCGGGACTTCCCGTTCTTCGTGATGTCCACCGGCCCCTACACCAAGATGGGCTTGGACAACCCCGACACCCTCTATTTCCACTCCTATCTGCGGCCGGACGCGGAATACGTGGTGACCGGCACCCGCGGCACCACCCGTGACCTGAGCTTCCAGGTGCTCAACGGCAACTATTCGCCGGTGGACGTGCCCGACAGCCTCACCGCCTTCGACGACCGCGAACTCGACATCCGCCCGGACGGGTCCTACGAGCTCCGGTTCGGACCGGGCGAAGCGCGCCGCGGTTACGTGCACCTGGGCGACGACGCGGCGATGCTCGTGGTGCGCGAGGTGCACAGCGATTGGGCGAGCGAGAAGGCGGGCACGATCCGCATCCAGCGGGTGGACCGGATCGGCGCCGCGCCGCCGCCGTTGACCAAGGATGTACTGACCAAGCGGTACGGCGTGGCGGGCAAGATGCTGGTGTCGCGGTTGCAGACCTTCCTCGCCTTCCCGGAATGGTTCTATCTGAACCTGCCGGTGAACACGCTGACCGAGCCGAGGCCGACGCCGGGCGGCCTGAGCACGCAGTTCTCCTCGGTCGGTCACTACGACCTGGACGACGACCAGGCCATGATCATCACGGTGCCCAAGTCCGACGCCCCCTATCAGGGCTTCCAGCTCGGCAGCATGTGGTATCTGTCGCTGGACTACATCAACCACCAGACCAGCCTCACCGCCGACCAGGCGCAGGTGGACCCGGACGGGATGATCCGGCTGGTGGTCAGCGAACGCGACCCCGGTCTGGCCAACTGGATCGAGCGCACCGGGCACGCCAGGGGATACCTGCAGTTCCGCTGGCAGCGGTTGTCGCGGGAGATGAAGCCGGACGACGGGCCGACGGTGGAAGTGGTGCCCGTCGCCGACCTGCCCGCCCGCTTGCCGTTCTACGAGCAGGCGAGCGTCACGCCGGAGCAGTGGCGGGCCCGGATCGCGGCGCGGCAGGTGGCCGTGGCGGAGAGGATGCTGGGCTGATGTTGTTGCAGGACAAGGTGCTCGTCGTCTCCGG
>NZ_JABLTE010000197.1 GCF_013315795.1 Nocardia barduliensis | reverse complement strand
GGTTACCCGCCGCCCGGCCAGCCCGCGCCGCCGCAGCCGCAGCAGCCGCCGGCCGAGGTCAGCTTGAGCAAGGACCGCCCGGTCAGCCTGGTCAAGGGTCAGCGGGTCACGCTGCGGAAAGAGGGCGCCGCGCTGACCTTCGTCAAGATGGGCCTCGGCTGGGACCCGGTGCGCAGCCGCGGCATGTTCGGCAGCCGCACGGTCGACATCGACCTCGACGCGTCGGTCATCATGTTCGCCGACATGAATCCGGTCGACGTCGCCTACTACGGGCAGCTGACCTCGAAGGACGGCTCCATCCGCCACCAGGGCGACAATCTCACCGGCGAGGGCGCGGGCGACGACGAGATGATCCTGGTCGACCTGACCCGCATCCCCGCCCACGTCACCACGCTGGTGTTCATCGTGACCTCCTACAAGGGCCACACGTTCGAGCAGGTGCAGAACGCGTTCTGCCGCTTGGTGGACGGGACGAACAACGGCGAGCTGGCCAGATACACCCTCGCCGGTGGTATGCCGTTCACCGCGATGGCGATGTCCAAGCTGTACCGGGTGGGTAGCGACTGGAAATTGCAGGCGCTCGGCGAGGGTTTCCAGGCCAAGCATCCGGGTGAGGCGGTGCCGCAACTCGGCCGGTTCCTCGTCAACGGCTGACCGGCGGCGCGACAGCAGGGCAGACATCGTGATTCAACTGCAGGCCGGTCAGAACATCCCGCTGACCGGTGAGGTCGTTCGTTTCAGTGCGAAAGCCGAGGCTGCCCTCGACGTTTCCGCGCTGGTGGTCGCCGAGAACCTGAAGGTGTTCTCCAGCGACGATTTCGTCTTCTACAACCAGCCCGCGACCGCGGGGGTGGCCTTGGCCGCCGACGCGGTCACGATCACGCTCGCCGAGGTGCGCGCCGACGCGAAGGCCGTGTTCCTGGTGGTCAGCGCCGACCCGGCCGCCCCCGCCCGGGCCGACGGGCTGGGGCCGGTCACCGCGACGCTGGCCGAGAACGACTCCGTCGTCGCGGAGTTCGCGATCGCCCCGTCGTCCGGTGAGACGGCGCTGATCTGTCTCGAGGTCTACCGCCGCGGCCCGGCCTGGAAGCTGCGCGCGGTCGGCCAGGGTTACGCGGGCGGGCTCGCCGTACTGCTCACGGCGCACGGCGTCGAGGTGGACGGTGCGTCCGCGCAGCAGGAGCAGTCCGACCAGCCCGGTACGCACACCATGGCGGGCCCCCTGGCGGGTGACGCGCAGATCGCGACCGCGGGTGCGCCGCTCGAGGTCGGCCACGGCTTGGAACGGTTGTGGATGGTGTTCGAGGACGCGGCGCGGTCGGCCGCAGCGCTGGTCTCGGCGCGGGAGTACGCGGCCAAGCGGCTGGATCACGAACTCTCGTTGGCCGTCTCCGATCCCGCGACCAGGAACACTCCGGCAGCCGAGCAGGCTCGTCGTGCCGCGCAGCAACGGCACGACGAATTGATCGGCACCGCCGAGCACAGCCACCAGCGCGACGCCGAACAGTTGATGCGCGAACTCGCGGAGGGCGACCAGGTGCTGCCGCCCGCCTTGGCCTCCTGGGACTCACCCGCGTGGGACAAGCCGCCCGTGCCGAGCGACGGCATCCGGCTCGGCGAGCTGTACGCGCTCGACCGCGGTCCGTTGCGCATTCCGTATTGCGTTCCGGTTCCGCTGAATCGGCCGCTGTGGATCGATGCCGAATCGACCCGTGCGGTCACGCCCGTGGTGGGCGCGCTGCTGGCCCGGTTGCTCGCCGCGGCGCCGCAACGCCGCACGCTGGTCGACATCATCGACCTGACCGACGCGTTCAGCGGCTTCACCGGCCTGCTCGCTCCCGTGCTGAACGGCCCGCCGATCACCGACCACGCCGACATCTCCGCGCGGCTGCAAACGCTGGTGGACGCGGCCGAGCTGGCCGAATTGGCGTACACGAGCGGGGCGTTCACCCCGCCCAACGAGCATCGGGTGCTGTTGGCCGCGGATTTCCCGCACGGGTACCAGAGTTCGGACGCGCAGCGGATCGGCGCGTTGATCACGCGTGGGGAGTTGATCGGACTGTCCATCGTGATCGTGGGCGCCAACGAATCCGATTCGGCCGACACCACCGTGGCGATGCTGTCGCAGTCGTGCCGTCATCTGCCGACCATCGGCGGCACGCCGCTGTTCGACCCGTGGACCGGCAGCGCGTGGGAGCTCGATCTGGATCTGCTGCCGCAGGAGCCGGAACGCCAGGCGCGCTTCCTGCGCACCAGGTGAGCGCCTGAGTCTCGCCCAGCGGCCGGTCAGCCGCGTGCGACCGCCACGCGCGGCCGCAGCGGCTCCGGCAGCCAGGCCAGCAGGGGATCGGGCACGCGGTCGACGATCCCGCCTGCGGGATCGTCGACGAAGTCGCGGCGGACCAGGTCTTCCTCGGGGCGGTAGATCTGGCGCACGATCAGGACGCACAGCCCGACCACCGCCAGGTCACGCAGCGCGACGGTGCCGGTGAACCATTCCTCGGGCAGGCCCTTGCGGTCCATGCCGAGGTAGTAGAACATGCGCGGCACCCAGACCAGCGCATCGATGGTCATCCAGGCCAGCAGGATGCGCCGGTGCGGCAGCGCCAGCACCGCGAGCGGAACCAGCCACAGCGAATACTGCGGACTCCACACTTTGTTCGTCAGCAGGAACGCCGCGACCACGAGGAAGCACAATTGCGCCAGCCGCGGCCGCCGCGGCGCGGTGAGGCCGATGTAGGCGATCACCGCGCAGGCCACGACGAATGCCAGCAGCGAGACGGCGTTCAAGATGGTGGGCTGCTGCCCGTGCGCGAGCTCGCCGTCGAAGCCGGGCCAGCCGGTGAACGAGGTGACCACGTTGTAGATCGAGTCCGGGTCGGCATGCCGGGTGGTATTGAGCCGGAAGAACTCCCGCCAGCCGTTCGGATACAGCGCGGCGATCGGCAGGTTCACCGCCACCCAGGTGGCGAGTGCCGCGCATACCGTGACGAACGCGGCGCCGAGCGGGCGGGCGCCGAGGAATTGGATGCGGTAGGGCGTCTCGCGCACCCAGGCCGAGAAGGTCGGCCAGCCGTCGATGTCGCGCATCCGCAGGCCGAGATGCGTGCGGGGCGTGCGCTGCATGGTCTCGGTCCGCAGGCACAGCACGACGATGGGACCTAGCAGCAGCAGCGGATACAGCTTGGCCGCGCCGCCCAGACCGAGCAGGATGCCCGCGAGCACTGGTCTGCGCCGGGCCCACGCGAGCAAGCCGGTCGCGGCGAAGGCTGTCGCCAGCGCGTCGAAATTGGTGAACGCGTGCACGATCACCAGCGGCGAACAGGCGATCAGCGCCGCGTCCCAGATCCGTCGGCCGGCCAGCAGCGCCGAGGCCCACACCGTGGTCAGCCAGGCCAAGGCGAGACCGAACGCGACGACGTTGAAGTAGATCACCACCTGCAGCGCGCCGGGCAACGGCGCCGCGTCCCAGCCTTTGGCGATCCGCATCGCCAAGTACTGGTACAGGCCCGAGAGCACCGGATACTCCATGTATCGCGTCTCCCGGCCACCGTCGGGGGTCTGCTCGGTCCACTGTTTCTTGTACGGGAAAGCGCCTTCGTTCAACCTTTCCGCGCCGTAGAGCGGCACGGTGTCCGAATAGCACATCGCCACGTATTGGCGGCCGTTGTTCCAGTCGAGGGTCGGACCGTCCGCGCCGTCGGTCTGCTGGATGCACCCTGCCTTGCCGAACCAGCCAAGCGCCAGGAACACCACGGTGAACGCCAGCAGCACCCGCATGGGCGTCCAGAACCGCACCCGCCCGATCAAGGCGTGATCCCCGACCGGCCCCCCGATCACCGTGGACAGCTGCGCCGTGAGCGAATCGTTGCGACTCGGCCGGTCCCGCGCATCCGCCGAGCGAAGATCCGAAGCGATCGGGGCAGGGGCGGCGTAGTAGGCCCCACCGGACCCCATCTGATCCGACAGCGGCGCCCTCCCGCTCCGACGTAGCTCCACCAGCTGCTGATCGGTCACGGAACCCGAGGCTACCTTGGGAGCGGCTTACGGTTGATGTCGACTCGATCCGCTCCACCGCCTGATGTCGTGGGTTCGATGACCGCACCGCCGCCGGTGAGGCCGCGATCGTGGGCATGGCCGCTGAACTGGACGCCTGGACTCGCGGAACACCTTCGCACCGAACTGCCCCGCATCGGTTTCGCAAACGACATCCTCGCCTTCGTCACCATCGACTCTGGCCAATCGGGGTGCGCGATCGCACGGATCGGTCGAAGCCCTCGGAACTTGCCCACCAGAATCGTCCGGGCGCAGTGCAGCCGCCGATACGATTTTCCCTTTCGATGATTCTCGACGGCTGTTAGAGTGGGCAGCGATCGGCGTGCGTGGAGGACGCGCCGGTTTTGGAGATAGGGGTGGAAATGTTCAGGAAACTACTTGTCTCGGCGATTGTCGCCGGAACGGCATTGGTCGGATTCGCGGCTAACGCGAATGCGGGGCACCCGTCCTATGCGGCGTGCCTCGGCGGTAAAGGAGTAGCCGACAAGTGCGTTCAGATATCGGATGGCACTTGGGTAGTGCTGCGGGGTTACTGGAAGTTCACCGACTGTCTGAGTGATAAGGGAGTTTTCGAGGACTGCTATCAGGATCCAAACGGCTTCTGGTACAAGACGCCTAATCGGTAATTCCTGGCAAGCTGCAGCGGATGCTGCGGTTTTTCGCAAGCTGTAATGATCCTCGGGCGGTTCCTGTGGAGCTGTAAGAATGCGCTTCGATTCGTCCCTGAACGAATCACTCGGCGTTGAAACGATGTCGGGCCGACCACAACGTGGTCGGCCCGACATCGTATGTCGACTATCTGCTGCGCGTCGGCTGCGTTCCGTTCGTGCTCTCTTCCTGACTGGAATTGTCATTACGCTGGCTGCCGGGGCGAGGCGCACCGGTAGCTGTCGGCGATGAGCCATCTGTAGGCGCGACTGGCTGGCCGGGCAGCGGACCTGCGTCCTGCTGACTCTGCTGCTGCGGGCGTTGTTGCTGCGGAGCAGGTTGAACACCGGGGACCGGGATCGTGATGCCGGGCAAGATCTCCACTTGCGTCGGCGCGACCACGACTGGAGGCAGCAGCGGGGAATCGGCAGTAGACGGCGGGGTGTAGGGCGCCGACCATTCCGGTACACCGGCCTGTCCCTTGATCGGGGCCGGCTTCGGGAAGGTCTCGTTCGGGACGCCCTTCAGAGCACCGTCCATGGTGGCCTTCCAGATGTCCGACGGCAGGCCGGACCCATAGATCATGCCGCCGCTGGCGTTGCGCAGGGGATCACCCTGCTCCGTGCCGACCCACACTGCGGTCGACAACGACGGGGTGTAACCGACCATCCACGCGTCCCGGTTCTCGCCGGTATCTCCGAGCTGGGCGGTACCGGTCTTCGCCGCCGATTCCCGGCCGCCGGCCAGTCCATGATTGCGCGAATAGGCGGCGATAGGCCGCATGGCGGCGGTGACGTTGTCGGCCACGGCGGCGGAGACGCGCTGTTCCCCGGCAACCTCCCCGCGGTCCAGCAGAACCTGACCGTCGGCGGTCACCACTTTCGATACGAAATGCGGCGCGTGGTAGACGCCGGAGGCAGCCAGGGTCGCGTAGGTAGAAGCCATGTCGAGCGGCCGTGCCTGGTACTGGCCGAGCACGATGCCGTTGTTCGGGCCGGAGCCGTCCGATTCGGTGAGCGTCTTGCCGACTCCTGGAATGGTCTCCGGGATTCCCAGCTTGTGCGCCATGTCGGCGATCTTGCGGGGACCGTTCTGCATGTCCAGCTGCATCCGGTAGAAGCTGGTGTTCAGTGACCGCTTCAGCGCCTCGGCGATGGTGCACATGCCACACTGCTCGCCCTCGACGTTGGTGATCTTGATGCCGTTCACGCTGAGCGGCGAGCTGTCGTACAGCTGTGACAGCGGGATACCCTGCTCCAGGTTGGCCGCGAGGCCGATGACCTTGAACGAGGAGCCGGTCTGCAGACCCGCGTTGGCGAAGTCATAACCCTGGCCGTCATTGCCGCCGTAGTACGCGCGCACGGCACCGGTGCGGGGATCGATAGAGACCACTGCGGTGCGCAAGTTCTCCGGCTCGCCGTCCATGTTTTTGTTCACCGCGTCGACGGCCGCCTGCTGCGCCTTCGGGTCGATCGTGGTGGTGATCTGCAAGCCGGAGGTGTTGAGCTGTTGCTCGCTGATGCCCGCCGCGGCGAGTTCCTTGAGCACCTGCGTCTTGACCAGGCCCTCGGGGCCGGAGTCCTGCTCCTTGTCCCGGGTGGAGGCGAGGGGGACCACCGTGGGGTACTGCAGACTCTGCCGCTCGGCCGCGTTCAGGCTGCCCGCGGAGACCATGCCGTCGAGGACGTAGTTCCAGCGGGTCTTCGCGCCTTCCGGATTCTTCTCCGGGTCCAGGCTGGACGGCAGCTGGATGGTGGCGGCGAGCACCGCGCCCTCGGCTACGGTGAGTTCCTGCACCGGCTTGCCGAAGTACGCCTTGGCCGCCGCGTCGATGCCGTAGGCGCCGCGACCGAAGTAGATGGTGTTGAGGTACGCGGCGAGGATCTCGTCCTTGCTCCACTGCCGTGCCATCTTCGCCGAGATGACCAGCTCGTGCATCTTGCGGGTGAGCGAGCGTTCGTCACCCACCAGCGCGTTCTTCACGTACTGCTGGGTGATCGTCGAGCCACCGCCCGCGCTCTCCTTGCCGAGGATATTGTCCCTGGCCGCGCGCGCGAAGCCGGAGATCGAGAAGCCGGGGTTGGTGTAGAAGTCCCGGTCCTCGGCCGCCATCACCGCGTTGCGCACGTGCGGCGGGATCTGCTCGATGGTGACGTCGGTCCGGTTGCCTTCCGGTGGCACCACCTTGCTGAGCACGGTGGTGCCGTCGGCGGCCAGGATGGTCGCGACCTGGTTGGTCTTCAGGTCGCCGGGCTGCGGCACCGACACCGTGGTGTACGCGGCCAGGAAGATGCCGCTGGGCACCAGGATGGCCAACGCGACCAGGACGTAGATGGTGCGGCGCACGATCCGCCACGGCGACTTCTTCTGCTGCGCGGGCCTGCGGCGGCCGGGCCCGTCGGGGCCGTCGCCGCTGCCACCGCCACGGCGCGGCGGGGGACCGGACGGCGGGCCGCCTGCGGTCTGCCTGCGCTCGCCGGTGGTGGGTCCGCTGCCGGGGACGCGACGGCCTTCGCGGTCCACGGCCGGACGGGCTCCCGTGGCGGGACGCGGCCCGGTGGCCGGACGCGGGCCGGTGGCCGGACCACGACGGTTGCGCTCGGCCACCGCCTCGGTCAGCGAGCCGGGGCGCTGGATCTTCTGAGTCGACTGTGGCGCGGACGCGCCGTCGCCGGGCGCGCCGCGGTTCGGCTGCGGCGGGCGGCCCGGCTGTGGCGGACGGCCGCCTTGCTGCGGCGGGCGGCCTTGCGGCGGGGGACCGGGGC
>NZ_JABLTE010000196.1 GCF_013315795.1 Nocardia barduliensis | reverse complement strand
GCCAGCAAAAAGCTGACAAAAAATGCCCGACCCTCCACACGGGGAGTGCAAGAGCCGGAACCAAAAAATATTTGGCACTGACATTCATCGACACACTATTGAGTTCTCAAAGAACACACGCACACACATTCACTCCGGATATTCTCCGAAACTTCAGTGAGGCAACTTTTCCAGCTTAGCCCATTCGTTCACCCGATCAAAATCGGGCTCCCGATCGAGCCAGTGTGATCGCCAGGCGCTCCTCGTCCTACCTCGTTTCCCGGTCCGTCCACTCGGCGTCTCCGCCTCGCTTCTCGGCTCCGGGTCGGTGTCCGTGTCGCTCTGACCTGGAATAAGTTACGCGGCGCCGAACGCTTCGTCAAATCGCCTGGGCAGCGTGTCATTTCGCAGGTCAGAGCGGTGCGAGCGGCGGCGTCGCGGACAGAATGACACGATTGTGATTCAGACCACCACAAGATCGTTTCTTTCCCTCCGGACGGCAATGGCGTCGGCCTCGGCGGTCAGTTGCCCAGCGGGGCGCGGGACGGGACGTGGCCCTCGTTCGCGTTTCCGGCCGCTCGAAGTAGTTTGGCGCCGAGAGCGGCGAGCAGTTCTTTCATTTCGGTGGGTTCGAGCACCTCGAAGTCCAGGTTCAAATGCGCGATGCGGAGGGCGGTCCACTCCAGGGAGTCCGGTGAAGTGCGCAGCAGGCAGGTCCGCTCGTCCAGGGGTTCGATCTCCTCCGCGCGTACGCGGAACGATTCGACCAGGTGCTCGGCGCGGGCGTGTACGCGCAGGACGACTTGGCGTGCCGGCCTGGAGCGGGCCAACTGGCTGGTCACGAAGCTCGCCGCGTCTCCGGTGGGGAGCGCGCGGGGTGCGCGGCGTATTCCGATGGGCCGGGGTGCGGTCAAACGATCCACGCGGAAGGTGCGCCAATCGGCGCGATCGACGTCCCAGGCCACCAGATACCAGCGACGACCGGCGGAGACCAGACTGTGCGGTTCGGCGAGACGCCCGGTTTCCACCTCGGCCTTGTCCCGGTACCGGAAGCGGATCCGCTCGCCGTCGCGCGCGGCGGCGGCCAACGTGACGAGGATTTCCGGATCGATCATCGGTCCGGCGGCGGGCCCGCCGAGCGACACGGTGGTGGTGTCCAAGGCGTCGACGCGGCGCCGCAGCCGCGTCGGCAAGATCTGCTGCAATTTCACCAGGGCGCGCGCCGCCGATTCCTCGATACCCGCGACCGCACCCTGGGCGGCGCCGCGCAGCCCGAGGGTGATGGCTACCGCTTCCTCGTCGTCGAGCAGCAGCGGTGGCAGCGCCGCGCCCGCCTCCAAGCGGTACCCGCCGACCGCCCCGAGGCTCGCGACCACCGGGTATTCCAGGTCACGCAGGCGCTCCACATCCCGGCGCACGGTCCGCACCGTGACGCCCAGCCGCGCGGCCAGCTCCGGACCGCTCCATTCGCGCCGGGTTTGCAGCAGCGACAGCAGCTGGAGCAGGCGCGGAGCAGTCCGGTTCACAGGCTCCAGTATGGGCGCGAAGGAGGACAGAAACCGACCTCATCGGCCCCTAGCCTCGCGTCCGTGCATGCTCATCGAGACAACATCACGATCGTCGGGGCACGTGGGAACAACCTCCGTGACGTGTCCCTGACGATTCCCAAAGGCAAGATCGTGGTCTTCACCGGCGTTTCCGGTTCCGGCAAGTCGTCGATCGTCTTCGGAACCGTCGCCGTCGAGTCGCAGCGGCAGCTCAACGAGACCTTCACCTGGTTCATCCGCAATCGGCTGCCCAAATACGAGCGGCCGGAGGCGGAGGCGATCGACAACTTGGCGCCCGCCGTGGTCGTGGACCAGAAGCCGATCGGCGGCAATGCCCGCTCCACGGTCGGCACCATGACCGACATCCAGTCGATCATTCGCGTGCTGTTCTCCCGCCACAGCGTGCCGAGCGCGGGCGAGGCCACGCGGTACTCGTTCAACGACCCGTCGGGCATGTGCCCTGAGTGCGGCGGTCTTGGTCAGGTGGTGCGCCCGGATCTGGACCGGCTCATCGACGCGGACAAGTCGCTGAACGAGGGCGCCATCACCTTCGGACCCTTCGCGGTCGGAACCTTCCAGTGGCAGCTCTACGCGGAGTCCGGCCTGTTCGACCCGGACAAGCCGCTGCGGGAGTTCACTACCGAGGAATGGCAAATGTTCCTGTACGGCAAGGGTTTCCGGGTGCCGCGCAAGAACCGGAACGGATCGGCGGGAAACAACGCCTACGAGGGTCTGCTGGAGCGGTTCGACCGTCTGTACGTCAAGCGCGATCTCAACGCGCTGTCGGACAAGAATCGCGCGGCCGCCCGCGCGGTGGTCACCGAGGAGGTCTGTTCGGCCTGCGGTGGGGCCCGGCTCAACCCCGCCGCGCTGGCGAGCCGGATCGATGGCCGAGGCATCGCCGACTACGGCAGGCTGGAGATCACCGACCTCATCGAGGTGCTCGCGGGCCTGGACGATCCGGTGGCGCGGCCGATAGCGCAGGCCGCCATCACCCGGTTGCGCCGGATCGAGGAGGTCGGGCTCGGCTATCTCTCGCTCGATCGGGAGACCGCGACCCTGTCCGGCGGCGAAGCACAGCGCCTCAAGGTCGTGCGGCATCTCGGCTCCAGCCTCACCGGCATGACCTATATCTTCGACGAACCGAGCGTCGGCATGCACCCCAGGGACGTGGGGCGGCTGAACACCCTGCTCGCCGGGCTGCGGGACAAGGGGAACACCGTCCTGGTGGTCGAGCACTCCCCCGACGTCATCGCCGTCGCCGACCACGTGGTCGACATGGGGCCGGGCGCGGGCGCACGCGGCGGGCGGGTCGTGTTCCAGGGCACGGTGGACCAGCTGCGGGACGCGCACACGCCGACCGGTGCGGGGCTGCGCCGGACGCGGCGGGTCAAAAGCGAAGTCCGCGAGCCCGCCGGATGGCTCACCGTCACCGATGCCGACAGCTACAACCTGAAGAACCTCACCGCGCGATTTCCGACGGGGGTGCTCACGGCGGTGACCGGAGTCGCGGGCTCCGGCAAGAGCACGCTGGTATCGGGCGCGTTCGTGGCCGCGCACCCGCAGGTCATCGCGGTCGACCAGTCCGCGATCGCCGCCTCCCGGCGCTCCAGCCCGGCGACGTACCTCGGCATCATGGACCCGCTGCGTCAGCTTTTCGCCAAGCGGCACGGTGTACGACCGGGGTTGTTCAGTTTCAACTCGGACGGCGCGTGCGACGCGTGCGATGGCGCGGGAGTGATCTTCACCGACCTGGCGTACATGGATCCGGTCACCACGGTCTGCCAGACCTGCCACGGACGCAGATACCGCCGGGAAGCGCTCGCCTACGAGATTCGCGGGGCGTCCATCGCCGACGTGCTGGAGATGCCCGCCGCGGAGGCGCTGGACTTCTGGGCGCAGGAGGGCGACCAGCGCATCCACACGCCGTTGCGCTCGCTGCTGGACGTCGGGCTCGGCTACCTCGCCCTCGGCCGTTCGCTCGCCTCGCTGTCGGGCGGGGAGCGCCAGCGGATCAAACTGGCCGATCATCTGCGGCGTCGTCGCACGACCGCCGTCTACGTGCTGGACGAGCCGACCACCGGCCTGCACATGGCCGACGTCGACACCCTGGTCGCGCTGCTGGACCGGCTGGTCGACGCGGGCAACACGGTGATCGTCATCGAACACGACCTGGACGTCGTGGCACGGGCCGACTGGGTGATCGATCTCGGCCCGGACGGCGGAAAGCACGGCGGGGAGATAGTTTTCGAAGGCACTCCGGCGGCCTTGCTGGCCGACCGCCGGTCGCTGACCGCGGAATATCTGCGGCGCGCTGTGCTCGCCTGAGCCGGCCCAGCCGCGGGAGCGCAGGCCGGGCGGGTTCTGCCGGACCGAAATCCGCAGGACGGCACGGAGACGACCACCACGGCGGCATCATGAAGCCATGACGACGCGGGAGGTGGTGCGAGCGGGGGCATTCGCGCGGATCTACGACCCGAGCGTCGGCGAATCGGAACATTGGTACATCAACGACCACACGATCGTCCGCGACGACGCCGGGCGGTGGCACCTGTTCGGCATCACTCACCCGGAGCCCGCGGACCCGTTCGACGAGATCGAGTTCGCCCACGCCAGCGCCGACCGGCTGCACGGCCCGTGGACCAAGCACGCCGCCGCGCTGCGGGTGGACCGGGACTACGGGGAAACGCATTTGTGGGCGCCCTACGTGATCGAGGCGCACGGGCGGTACTACATGTTCTACGCGGCAGGCGGCGCGGACCGCACCGGCGCGGCGATGAACGCCGCGATCTCACCGGATCTGTTCCGGTGGACCAGATTGCGCGCGGGTCCGCTGTTCCGCGACGGCTACGACGCGCGTGATCCCATGGTGGTGCGGGTGGGCGACCAGTGGGTGATGTACTACTGCGCGACCAGCGCACCGACCGGCGGGCATCACATCGTCGCCTACCGCACCAGCACCGACCTGGTGCACTGGGGCGAGCGGCACATCGCTTACACCGATCCGGCCAAAGGCACCGAAGCGGGCAATACCGAATCCCCTTACGTCGTCCGGCATGACGGGTGGTGGTATCTGTTCATCGGTCCGCGTCCGCATTACGTCGGCACCGACGTCTTCCGCAGCGACAGCCCGTTCCGCTTCCGTATCGGAGACAAGGCAGGCCATATCGCGGCGCACGCCGCCGAAGTGGTCCACGAGGACGGCCGGTGGTGGATCACCAGCGCGGGGTGGGGGCAGGGCGGCGTCCATCTGGCGCCGCTCACCTTTCCGCAGTCGCGCGTCGTCAAAACGGTTCCGCGATAAGCGGTCCGATGCACCGGGCGGAGCCCGATTTCCCGAAACGCGACTACCGGCCCGGCCGCGGCTGGTATCTGTTGATCGAGTCGAACTCTCCGATCACCCCACCTCCGGGAGGGACCGGCATGGCCCGTATCGGCGTTATCAGCATTTCCGATGGCCGCGACTATGTGCATGCGGGCATCGCCGATTTCATCGCCTCCACCGAGGACCGGCTGGTGGCCGCCCTCACCGCGGCGGGCCACGATGTGGTCCGCGGCGCAGCGCCGATCAGCGACAACGCGCTGGCGAGTGCGGTGGCGCGCTCGGTCGCGGCGGCGGGCGTCGACCTGACCGTGCTGCACTACGCGGTCTGGGCGTTCCCGCATTTCACCATGCTCGCGGCGGGCGCGCTTCCTGGTCCGCTGCTGTTGCTGTCGAATATCGATCCGGTGCAGCCCGGGATGGTGGGCATGCTCGCGGCGGGCGGCGCGCTCGACCAGATCGGACGCAAGCACAGCAGGCTGTGGGGCGACCCGGCCGACCCCGAGCTCATCGACGCCATCGGCGTGCGCGCCCGGGCCGCGGCGGCGGTATCCGGCCTGCGCGGCGCGACGTTCGGGCGCTTCGGCGGACGGCCGATGGGCATGAACACCGCGGTCGCCAACACCGATCAGTGGCAACGGCAATTCGGCATCGACGTCGAGGAAATCGATCAGTGGGAGATCGTGCGGCGCGCCGATCTGGCCGACGCGGGCGAGGCGAGGGCGGCGCGCGAGTGGCTGGAGCGGCACACCGCGGGTGTGCACTACGACGGGGTGAAGCTCACCCCGGAGCTGCTGGAACGCCAGATCCGCTCCTATCTGGCGGTGCGCGAGCTGATCGACGAATGGCGCCTCGATTTCTCGGGAATCAAGGGACAGCCCGAACTCACCCAGTATTTCGCCACCATGGACGTGACCGAGGCGTTCCTCAACGATCCCTACGACTGGAACGGTCCCAAAGAGCCGCACGTCTGCGCCACCGAAGCGGACATGGACGGTGCGCTGACCATGCAGCTGCTCAAGCGGGTGGCGGGCACGCCGGTGCTGTTCGCCGACGTGCGGCACTATCACGCCGATCGCGACATCTGGGATCTCTGCAATTCGGGCCAGCACGCCACCTGGTTCGCCGCGCGCAGCGCGGATCCCGCGGAGAATCTGGCGAAGGTGCACCTGTACCCGGAGGTGTTCTTCTTCCCCGCGGGCGGCGCCTCGGTGCATCATCTGGCCGCGCCCGGCCGGATGACCCTCGCGCGGCTCACCCGTCTCGACGGCGACTATCGCATGCAGCTGATGCTCGGCGAGTTCGAGGACTACGACCAGCAGACCAACGAGGCGCTGATGAAGCAGTCGACCTGGGAGTGGCCGCACGCGTTCGCCCGGCTGGACGCGCGCGCCGAGGACTTCCTGAACCGTTTCGGCGCCAACCACATCCACGCGGTGCCCGGCGACCACCGGGCCGCCGTACGCGCGACCTGCGAACTGCTCGATGTCACCGTGGACGAGTTCACGCGGTGACGATGTTCCTCGGCATCGACATCGGGACCTCGAGCTCGAAAGGCGTCCTCACCGACGCCGACGGCACCATTCTCGCCAGAGCCGAACGCGCGCACGAGGTCTCCATGCCGCGTCCGGGCTGGTTCGAGCACGACGCGGAGGCGGTGTGGTGGGCGGATTTCGTCGCGATCGCCCGCGACCTGGTGGACGCGGCCCGCGGCGCCCCGCTCGCCGGTCTGGCCGTGTCCGGCATCGGCCCGTGCCTGCTGCCGGCCGATGCGGAGGGCAGGCCGTTGCGCCCTGCGATCCTCTACGGCGTCGACACCAGGGCGGGCGCCGAGATCGCGGAACTGAATGCCGAGTTCGGCGCGCGGGCCGTGCTCGATCGCGCCGGGTCACCGCTGACCAGCCAGGCCGTCGGGCCGAAGGCCCGGTGGCTGCTACGGCACGAGCCGGACGTCGCGGCGCGCACCGCGATGCTGCTGATGGCCAGTTCCTTCCTGGTGTACCGGCTCACCGGCCGGTACGTGCTCGACCACCAGTCGGCCAGTCAGTGCGTCCCGCTCTACGACCTGCGCGCGCGTGCCTGGGCGACGGACTGGGCCGAGCGGATCGTGCCGGGCTGGTCGTTGCCGGAGCTGGCCTGGCCCACCGAGATCGTGGGCCGGGTGAACGCGGCGGGAGCGGCCGCCACCGGGCTCCCGGCCGGGCTGCCGGTCACCACCGGAACCATCGATGCCTGGGCCGAGGCGGCCAGTGTCGGGGTCCGCGCTCCCGGCGACGCGATGATCATGTACGGCACGACGATGTTCTTGGTGCAGGTGCTCACCGATCCGCGTCCGCATCCGGGTCTCTGGGGGACCTGCGGCGCCTGGCCGGACACGTACACTCTCGCCGCGGGCATGGCCACCTCCGGCGCGGTCACCGACTGGCTGCGCAAGCTCGTCGGCGGCGAGTTCGCCGACCTGGTGGCCGCGGCGGCGGACGTGCCCGCGGGCAGCCGGGGGCTGCTCGCGCTGCCGTATTTCGCCGGGGAGCGCACTCCTCTGTTCGACCCGGACGCCCGGGGCATCGTCGCGGGATTGACCCTCGGGCACGGACGGGCCGAGCTCTACCGCGCGGTGCTGGAGGGTATCGCCTACGGGGTGCGGCACAACCTCGAGGCGATGACCGAGGCCGGTGGGCGGGCCGCGCGTCTGGTCGCGGTGGGCG
>NZ_JABLTE010000195.1 GCF_013315795.1 Nocardia barduliensis | reverse complement strand
CGGGCGGGGGAGGGCGGTGGCGTCCAACGCCGCGGCCGCATAGTCGAGGCGAACATGGGCCTCAGGGTAGCCGGGGGAGTGCGGAGTTCCGGCGAGAAATCGGGCTGAGCAGGTGACTGGAATGCGGCGAAAGGTAGCGGAGTGCGATAGGCCAGGGGTGGCGTAACTACGCTAAAACATGTCCTTACGTAGATATGCGCATCTACAAATATATGCGACCCCAGACCCATCGACACACCCTCACACCACGCGAGCAAAAGCAGCAAAGAAGCCAGGGGTGAGGGTGACAGCGAAGGACCTCGGTGGGCAGCTGATCGGCGCTGCTACCGGGCTCGGTGACGGCGGTAATCGACTGGCCGATACGGAAGCGGGCAGCAGCGCCACGATCTCAGGGTTGGTGGGTGATGGTGTACCAGAGGATGGCGAGCGTGCCCAGCGTGAACAACGGTGCCACGACGAAGGTTTCGATCGCGTTCCCGGTGCGATCGATGATGGGGAATCTGACCCGGTGGCCGAAGGGCCAGAACAGGCGGCAACCGCGATCGGTGAGGCAATCACCGATCAGATGTGCCAGTGCGCCCAAACCGACGGCGAAGGGCAGCCAGACCGGTTTGTCGGCGATCCAGTGCTCCATCGCGAACGTGCCGGCGGAAGCGAGGACCACGATCGGCCCCCACGCTTTGACGTTGTTGCCGGACGGGCACAGATGCAGGGCGCGCACGGCGAGGGCCAGCAGGAAGAAGACGAGGCCGAGGGTGAACCACCGCCCGAGCCAGTGCTCGCCGGCCCACGTGCCGAAGGCCGCGGCCGCGACGAATGCCAATGAGTGGGTGGCGCCGCGGTGCCCACCCGAGACCCACGAGATCAGCTTGCATGCGGTGTGCGTGATCGGACCGAGTGTGTGCGAGATCGTCCCGTCGGGATGGTCCGCATCGGGCAGCAGCGCGGCCCCGGCCGTGAGAAAAACACCCAGCAAGAGGTCGACGGTGCCGAGGTGCCCCGTCGCATCCTGGAGAGCCGGATAGGTCAAGACCGTGACCGGCAGCGTCGCCGCTGCCGCCGACCAGGCCAACGCGCCACTGGTCGCATGTGAATGTCCAAGCACCATTCGAACGTTAGTTCAGCTACCTATCGGTACGCGAATGCCGTTCTGGGGTGCGAAATCCGAGTCGAAACCGACGATAGGGTAGGGGAGAGTCAGGAAAATCGAGATAAGCCGGGGGAGCTGTGCGGGCCATCGTTGTACGCGCTGATGTCTGCCACCACTGTCAGGCGCTTCCAGTCGGAAGTTCGTAAAGTGATGCAGGCCAGTCGGATTCGTATTGTGAAACGGAGTTACGCTCCTATGCGTATGTCACTATATAAAATTGACATCCACAACAGCCCAAACGAATCAAAAGCCGCAAGGACCGCCGGGGGAATCCGCTGTTTCGACGAGACGTAGGCGTGTATACGTTCCCGCTTCGGGAAGGGCCGCAGGATCGCGTCTGATCCGCGCGATAGGGGATACACCTCGGCGCGGCTTCGAGCCTAGAGAACGTCGCCGATCGCGACGGTGGCCGCGGCCATCACCTGCCGCGCGAGTTCCGGACAGTCGACCGACGCGGTGGTGTCCACGACGACGACCGGTGTGAGCGCCAGCGGTTCGGCCAACCGCGCCCAGCGGTCCCAGTCCTGAGCGAGGTGGGCGTCATCGTGGTACAGAGCGGCGCGCGTGCGGCCGCGGTAGCGCGCACGGGCGAGGTCGGCGGGAACCGAACACCAGACTTCCACGGCACGCGTCGCGCCGGACGTCGTGATGCCTGCGGCGGCATATCGGATATCCCGGGGTTTGAACCACCACGAGTCGACCAGCACGACACCGGATAGCGCCCCGGCGAGGGCCCATGCGGCCTCCATCGCGATCGCTCCGATATTCGGTGGCACCGTGGCATGGTCCAGTCCGGCTCCCAGCGCCTCCTTGACGGCGTCCTTGGTGATCAAGTGCGCGCCGAGTTCGCGCGCCAGCGCCGGCGCCAAAGTGGACTTCCCGGAGCCCGGCAGTCCGTTGACGAGGACGAGTAGTTCGCAGATGGTGACGCAACCTCCACAACAGCCGAGAGCCTCGGGCCGACGAATGGCGTGATTCTTCTTGCCGATCGCCGTCATTCGCAAGGTGGGGTACACCGCGCAGCTCTGCGATGACTCTCGTGCGAGGCGCGGATCCCCCGAGCGAGCTTCCACAAACCCGACCGATCAACCGGCTCGGCGGCGGGGACTCGTCTGCCGCGACAGCGGCAGGCTCTGCCGGCGAACGAGTCGCTGATTATTTCCCAGTTGCGGGGATATAGTGCGTCGGCTAGTGCCTACGCTGCACCGCATAGCTCGAGCTGATCGATTGCCCGCTCCGGATAACAGGCTCGAAGAGGATGCGTGGCAACTGTCTGGTAGGAGGTTGCGGTGAGCAAGGGGCGTGGAGTCCATCTGTGCGGCAGTGTTCCATTGGCAGACGCGCGAACGGTCTTCTCCGAGGCGGTACGGCGAATGGGGGCTCATCTGAAGCGCATTCCGGACGGTGAAACGGGAGTGCGCGACAACTGGGTGGTGTGGCAGCTGCCCAAGATGCAGGCGCATCCGGACCTGCAAACCGTTCCGCCGCCGAGCCCGGAATACGGGCCGAGCGAGCGGGTGCGGCCCAGGCCCGGCGTGGACGCGGCATCGATCGACTTCGGTCCGCTGGGATACGCGGAGGCCGCCCTCGAGTCCTGGCAGGTGTTCCGTCAGCTGCGCGAGGACGGCACTGTTCCGGCGGGCATCCGGTTCCAGGTCAGTTTGCCTAGTCCTATCGCGGTGATCGGGGCTTTCGTCGCCGGGCCGCAGGGGGAGTTGGAGCAAAGGTACGAGGCGCGCCTGCTGGACGAACTCGCCGTCATCGTCGACGCGATACCGCCGGAAGATTTGGCGGTGCAATGGGATGCCGCCGTCGAGTTCGCCATCTTCGAGGGCATCTTCCCTTCATGGTTCGGCTCTGATTACCCGACGCAGCTGGAGGAAGTAGGGCAGCGGCTCATCCGGTTGGGCGCCGCGGTGCCCAACCCTGTCGAACTCGGTTATCACCTCTGCTATGGCGATTTCGGTCATCGTCACTTCGCCGAGCCTGCCGACACCGGCCGGCTCGCGGCGGTCGCCGGTCGCGTGCTGGCCGGGCTGGAACGCCCGGTCAACTGGATTCATCTCCCGGTCCCGCGCTCGCGCACCGATGCCGGGTATTTCGAACCCCTCGCCGACCTCGCCCTTCCATCGGAAACGGATCTGTACCTCGGCCTGGTCCATGCCACCGACGGCCGTGCGGGCGCGCTCCAGCGCATCGAAGCCGCACGCGGCGTGATCGCCGAGTTCGGCATCGCCACCGAGTGCGGCATGGGCCGCCGCCCGCCGGATCAGATCCCGGCCTTGTTCGACCTGCACGCAGAACTTGCCGACACTTCGGCCTGAGTTCGACTGCCTCGGCGCCAGGCCACATCTCGGGGTTGGGCTTGGCGCCGAGCCGGAACGCGGCCACGATAGGGTGAGTCGGAGGCCAGGGCCGGATTTGGGGAGCGAGCCAGGGGGAGGGGCATGCAGGACATGTACGTGGTGAGTCACCCGCACGCGGAGCACACCGAACGCGATCTCGTCGGTGGCTGGTTCGACTCGAACCTGACGGCGCGAGGTCGGCGTGATGCCCGCCGCGTGGCCGAAGAGCTGGTCCGGCGGCGCGACGGCGCGGCGCGGCCGATCCGGATCACGACATCCGACCTCGCGCGTTGTACCGAGACGGCCCGAATTCTGGGAAGGGTATTGGCTATTCCGGTGTCGGTGGACGAGCGGCTGCGGGAGATCAGCTTCGGGGAAGCCGGTGGGCGTCCGAACGCGTGGCTCGTCCGGCGGCAAGTGCCCGCACCCGATCACGACCGCCTCGACCATCGCGGTCCCATCCCTGGCGCGGAGACGCGACGTGAGGTCGCGACCCGGGTGGGTGCGTGCGTGAATGAGTTGATGGCAGACACCGATCACGACCACATCGTCGTCACCCACGGTTACGCACTGACATTCGTGATCACCACCTGGATGATGATCCCGGTCGCCGCGGCCGGTTTCGCGTCCTTCGCCACCGAGCCCGGCGCGATCACCCACCTGCGGCATGACGACTACTGGCGCAACCGTGCGCTGGTCGCTCTCGCCGATACGTCTCACTTGAGCGCCTCGCGATGACGACACCGTCTCGCGCGACGGCTTCAGTATGGGGGAAGGGTCGGAAGGAGGGCGCGCGACGCCCTAGTTGACATAATGTTGATTATCGGCGGAAATTCGGCGTGGGTCGGCGGTGCGGTTTCAGGTGCGAATGTCGTTGCTGTCGTCCGGTTTCGCGGCTTGGCATGTCCACCTGGATCGGTCCTACGGCTCTCGGGCGGTGTTGGTGATGTCGCGCGATGGGCCCGCTTCGGCGCTTTGTCCGTTTGGTGTAAATATTTCGGCGACTATAGGTCTGATTGGTAAATCTTGGATTTTTCCTAGATCGGACTCCCCTTGCCTGGCTGTGAACCGGGTCTAATCGTCACAGTGACGAATTGGGGTGTGGCCGGGAAGTGTCAGTTCATGCGATGGCATTTGTTTCGCAGTCCACTGATTGGTGATTGGCTCTGGTTGTGGTGGCCAGTTGCGGGCACGCTGAGGCGATGCTGGTTCGTCGGTTGGTCGCGTTGTATGTCGGATTGTGGTTGTACGGGTTCTCGATGGCGGTGATGGTGCGGGCGGAGCTCGGGCTGGATCCGTGGGATGTGTTCCATCAGGGCGTGGCGCGGCATGTGCCGATCAGTTTCGGGGCTGTGACGGCGGTGACCGGCGTCGCGGTGCTGTTGGCGTGGATTCCGTTGCGGCAGATGCCCGGTCTGGGCACGGTGAGCAATGTGGTGGTGATCGCGGTGTCGGTCGATGCCGGGCTGGCGTGGCTGCCGTCGTGGGATTCGCCGGCGGTTCGGCTCGGCGCGATGATCGCCGCTGTCGTGTTGAACGCGGTGGCGAGTGTGCTGTACATCGGTGCGGGTATGGGTCCGGGACCGCGAGATGGACTGATGACTGGACTGGTTCGGCGGACCGGCAAGTCGGTGTGGGTGGTACGTACGGCGATCGAGGTGACGGTGTTGACGACGGGGTTCGTCCTCGGTGGCAGCATCGGTATCGGAACGCTGGTGTACGCCTTCGGGATCGGCCCGCTGATCCACCTGATGATTCCTGCGGTCAACCGTTTCCTGCCGGGGTTCGCGTCATCGAAGCCGGAATCTGTGGTCACTGCGGTTCCGGCCGCGTAGGCGGAGCACTCCCCCTGTTGGCGGTCCTCGGTACCGCGTCCCCGAATCGTCACCGTGACGAAGTGAGCCGATGGAAGAACATGTCCGCGGTGGACGCGGGTGGCTTTTCGGCTGGACCTGCTGCTTTCGGTGCGTGATCTGCCGTCGTGCCGCGGGTGGTGCAGGCGGGGTTTGTGCCGGAAGGCGCCGAACGCGGCGCGGGATTGCACGCGGAGGGCTGGCACGGACATGCGTGCGCACCCCAGAATTTCGCCTAACATACAGGCCTGTACGGAAGGTGGGCGTCCCGGTTAGCCTGGGGGGAACGATCCGGCAGAAGGTGAAAATTCATGAGTGCTACCACCATTGCCCGGCAGTGCACCTTGTGCGAGGCGCACTGCGGAATTCTCGTCACGGTCGACGGCGACCAGGTGACGCGGATCGAGGGTAATCCCGAGGACGTGTTGTCGAAGGGGTACATCTGCCCGAAGGCGACGGCGATGGGCGGGTTGCACCATGACCCGGATCGGTTGCGGACGCCGGTGCGGCGAGTGGGTTCGTCGTTCGAGCCGATCGGGTGGGACGAGGCGTTCGAGGAGATCGGGCGGCGGCTGCGGCAGATCCGTCGCGAGCACGGGCACAGCGCTGTCGGCATGTATCTCGGTAATCCGGCCGCGCACAGTTCGTCGGTGCTGTACGCGGGGATGCTGCGGGCGGTGTTGTTGACCCGGAACTTCTTCTCGGCGTCATCGATCGATCAGTTCCCGCAGGAGTTCGTCGCATGGCGGATGTTCGGCTCGAATGTGCTGATGCCGGTGACCGACATCGACAGGACCGATCGTCTGGTGATCCTGGGGGCCAATCCGGCCGTGTCGAACGGGTCGGTGACCACTATGCCGAATGCGAAGCAGCGGATTCGGGACGTGCGGGGGCGTGGTGGGAAGGTCGTGGTGATCGATCCGCGGCGCACCGAGACGGCGCGGCTGGCCGATCAGCATGTCGCGGTGGCTCCGGGTGGCGACGTGTATCTGCTGCTGGCGATGTTGCATGTGCTGGTCGCAGAGGATCTGTGTGACGACAGAGCGATTCGGGCGTCGAGCACGGGCTGGGAGCAGTTGCGCGCGTTGGTGGCCGAGGCCGCTCCGGAGGAGATGGCGGCATACGCGGGGGTGGATGCGGAGACGATTCGTGAGCTCGCACGCGAGCACGCGGCGGCGTCCTCGGCGGTGCTGTACGCGCGGATCGGGGTGTGTCAGCAGGTGACCGGCACGTTGACGCATTGGTTGGTGAACACGATCAACGCGGTGACGGGCAATCTGGATCGGGCGGGTGGTCAGATGTTCGCGACGCCGCCGATCGATGCGCCACGGTATGGGAAGTACCTGCCGGTGGCATACGGGGCGTGGACGGACCGCTCCGGGACCTACAAGTCGTTCCGTTCGGAGTTGCCGGTGGCGGCGCTGGCGGACGACATGCTGACCGAGGGGCCGGGCCGGATCCGCGCGATGATCACGTACGCGGGTAATCCGGTGTTGTCGACGCCGCAGCGTGGTCGGTTGGGCGCGGCGTTGGATTCGCTGGATTTCTATGTGGCCGTGGACATGTATGTCACGGAGACGACACGGCACGCGGACATCATCCTGCCGCCGATTTCGCCGTTGGAGCGGGAGGACGTCAACATCCTGTTCCCGGTGTTCAGTGTGCGCAACAACTTGCGCTTCGACGCGCGCGTGTTCGAGCCGCCCGCCGACGGGTTGGAGGATTGGCAGATCATGGCGCGGCTGATCACCGAAGTGCTGCCGCTGCCTGCGCGCCGGTTCACCGCGCGGGTGTTGAATGCGGTGTTCGATCGGGTCAGCCCGCTGCGGATCGCTTCGCTGGGGGTGGCGGCGGGTCCGTATGGGGTGTTGCGGCGGGGGCGCAAGGGTTTGACTGTGGGTAAGGCGCGTGCGGCGGCTGGGGGTATCGATTTGGGGCCGTTGCGGCCGAGGTTGCGGTCGTTGCTAGGGACGAAGGATCGGAAGGTGCATTTGGCGCCGGAGGATTTCGTGGCGGCCGCGCGTGCTGTGCTGGCGGATGCGCAGGCGGGGAAGGCGTTGACCAGGCCGGCCGATGGGTTCGACTTGAAGTTGATCGGTCGCCGTCATCTGCGCAGTAACAATTCGTGGTTGCACAATGTGCCCTCGATGGTGAAGGGGCGGGATCGTTGCACGGCGCTGATGCATCCGCAGGATGCGGCGGCGCGGGGGT
>NZ_JABLTE010000194.1 GCF_013315795.1 Nocardia barduliensis | reverse complement strand
CGACGACCAGATCGACGGCGCGCAGCAGCCGCGGATCGATCGGTTTCGGGGTTTCGCCGCTGATGTCGACGCCGACTTCGAGCAGCGACTGCACCGACAACGCGTTCAGACTCTGCCCCGGGTCGGTTCCCGCGGAGTACGCCTCGACGCGCCCTGCCGCGGCGTGACGCATCAACCCGGCGGCCATCTGGGACTTGCCGCTGTTGCGCACGCACACGAACAGCACCGCTGGTGTCGCGCTCACCGCTCCAGCACCCTTTCCTCGGCCGAGGCAGTACCGGGGAACGCGGTGGTGGCGCGGAAGCGTGTGCGCAGCGCCAGGGACACATACACCAAGCCGACCAGGACCGGGACCTCGATCAGGGGTCCGACGACACCGGCCAGGGCTTGCCCGGAGGTCGCGCCGTAGGTGGCGATGGCGACGGCGATGGCCAGTTCGAAGTTGTTGCCCGCGGCGGTGAACGCCAGGGTGGTGGTGCGTTCGTAGCCCAGGCCGAGGACGGCGCCGAGCAGGTAGCCCCCGCCCCACATGAGCGCGAAGTAGGCCAGCAGCGGGATCGCGATCCGCACGACATCCAACGGTCGGGAGGTGATCTGCTCCCCTTGCAGGGCGAACAGGATCACGATGGTGAACAACAGCCCGTACAGAGCCCACGGCCCGATCCGCGGCAGCAGCGTGGATTCATACCAGTCGCGGCCCTTGGCGCGTTCGCCGAAGCGGCGGGTCAGATAGCCCGCCAGCAGCGGGATACCCAGGAAGATCAGCACCGATTTCGCGATCTGCCACGGCGAGGCGTCGATGGTGGTCTGCTCCAGACCGAGCCAGCCGGGCAGCACCGACAAATAGAACCAGCCCAGCACCGCGAACATGAGCACCTGGAAGATCGAGTTCAACGCGACCAGCACGGCAGCGGCTTCGCGGTCTCCGCAGGCCAAATCGTTCCAGATGATGACCATCGCGATGCAGCGAGCCAACCCGACGATGATCAACCCGGTCCGGTACTCCGGCAAATCCGCCAGCAACAGCCACGCCAAAGCGAACATCAACGCCGGACCCAGCAGCCAGTTCAACACCAGCGACCCGACCAACAGCTTCCGGTCACCGGTGACAGTGTCGAGCCGGTCATAACGCACCTTCGCCAAAACGGGGTACATCATGATCAGCAATCCGAGCGCGATCGGCAGCGAGATACCGTCGATCTCCACCGCTCCCAGCGCCTCCCCCAACCCCGGAATCACGCGCCCGAGCAGCAACCCGGCCGCCATCGCGACACCGATCCACACCGGCAAGAACCGATCCAGCGTCGACAGCTTCGCCACCACGGCATGGTCCTGCGTTGCGGTTCCGACGCTCACGCGTTCACCTCCGTGGCCGCGCCGCTTTCGACCAGCAGCACATCCGACAAACGTTGCAGCGCTTCGGGGATCACCCGGTAATACACCCAGGAGGCACGGCGCTCGCTGGCCAGCAACCCGGCCTCGCGCAGCACCTTCAAGTGATGCGAGATCGTCGGCTGGGACACTTCGATCCCCACCGACAGGTCGCACACACACGCTTCCTGGTTGGCGCGGCTGGCGACCACACTCAGCAATCGCAGCCGCACCGGGTCGGACAGTGCCTTGAACACTCCCGCCAGATCGGTGGCGGCCTCCGCGGTCAGCGGCTCTCGTGCCAGTGGCGCGGCGGTACACGACTGGACCGGCGTCAACGGCAACTGCGACTTAGACATAAATCGATATTGACAGATATCGAACCAGCCGCCAAGCGAACTTCTGGTGAACGGCGCGTCCGCGGCGGTCGAGGCCATCTCGGCGGTTTCCGCCGATGCCGCCCGATCTGGATACAGCCCCATCGCCATCGTCATCGACGCAACGGCGTCAGGATGCGGCAGGGTAGCCAGGAACGATCCGTGGCGATCGGCACCCGCGCCAGCGGTGTCGCTCACAGCGATCGGCAGGAATCACCGACCGTGCCGCGATTGTCGTCGTGCACAGTTCCTCTCCAAGTGATCCGGGTTGCGTCCTTTCCCGTGCTCCTTCGTCTGTTCTGGTGCCCATCTCCATCGATCCAGGAGTCACCATGACCAATCCGAATGAATTCCTGTCCCCAGCGACAGATCGGACGGACACAGCACCGCAGCCTGTGGCGCCCTCGTGTTGCAGCACCGAACAGCAGACCACGTGCTGCGACAACAGCGAAAAGGCGACGTGCTGTGCTCCGGCGGCCACTGCGGGCGGCGGCTGCGGCTGCCAGTAACCCCTGACCGGATAAGGGTGCGGTGCGAGACTCGAGCGTCTCGCACCGCACCTTTATCTGATCGCGGTGATCCCGCAGCTGCCCGCGGGGCGTACCGAACCCGATGGGCCGGTCTATCGGTCGGAGGGTGGTGTGGCGCCGCAGCCGCAGCTTGTGTCGCTGCTGGTTGCGCTGCCGCAGGCTCCGTCGCGGGGTTGGTAGTCGTGCACGTGGCCGGTGCGGTCCTGGCTGATCTCGCAGCAGGCGTGCAGTTGGGCTTTGAGGGCGGCGCGGCCGCGTTGCACGCGCGATTTCATCCCCGACACCGAGATACCCGCCGCACCGGCAGCGGCGGCGTGCGTGCGAGCGTCGAAGTCGACCATCTGCACCGCCGCGGCCTGTTCGGCGGGCAGCCCGGAGAGCATCGGCCCCAGGCACGAGGCCAGTTCCTTCTCCGCCTTCTCGTCGGTGCCGGATGCGTCCTCGCTTGCGGAGGGGTTGTCGGGGACGGCGTCGACGGGTAGTTCGCGGCGGTGGGGCGCGGATCGGTAGTAGTCGGTGATCGCATTGCGGGTGATGGCGTACATCCAGCCCAGCAGCCGGTCCTGATCGCGCAGGTTGTCCAGGCTTTTGGCCATCCGCAGGAACACGATCGACAAGATGTCGTCGGCGTCTTCGGGGCGGGAGACCCGGCGGGCGATGAAGACCCGCAAGTCGTCGGAGAAGCGGCGCCAGAGCTGGTCGAGATCAGCGCGTTGCGGTTGTGGTGTGGTCGCGGTGGTGGCCGTGGTCTCGCTCATGATCGGGTTCCTCTCCCTCTTCAGCATCCTCGCCTGCCGGCATGGTGGCGAGTCCGGGTTCCTCGGCACAGGTACCGACGGCGCTGACCGCGATCGGACGCATCTTGCGTCCCGATCCTCGGTGCCACGTCTGTATGGGTGTCGAAGTCGATGTCGGGATCTCCGACTCGACGGATCGGTCAGCGCGGTGAGGAGGTGAGAGCGATGCTGACGACACATCTGCTGTCGGATCTGACCGACGAAGAGGTCGATCTGATCGTCGCCGAGGAACTGCATCTGCTCGACGCCGCCACATGAGCGCCGCCGAAGCCCCCACCGGGCCTCTCCGCTGAAACAGCGCACCACCAGCGCCCCTACCCCACGGTAGGGGCGCTGGGCGTGCCCGGTACGGGCGCTCGGCGTGCACACGAATCCGCCTGATAGTTCCCTCGATCCGTGGTGGCTATGTCGCGGCCGCCAAGGTGAGTTGTCTGCGGTGGTGGTCGTAGTGCAGGCCGGGATAGCGGTAGATCTCTGCCAGAGTCAGGGTGCGGTCCACTCGTCTTCTCCGGTGTTGGCCAGCAGGTGGTGGAAGTCCTCGCGGACGCGTTCGAAGTCGGCGACGAGGGCTTCGCGGTCGATGCGCGGGTCGGTCATCGGATGCCTCGCGGGATGGCGCGGATGGTGAGGCGAACTTCCATCGTCTCACCATCCGAACGCTCGTTCAGCGAGCGCGTGCCGAGCGAACCAGGTGGGTGAGGGCGGGGACAGCGGTGACCGCGGCCCACAGTCCGATCGCCGCGACCAGAGCGGTGGCGGTGTCGGCGGTGGTGGCGGTGCCGAGCACGTGCCCGCGTAGGGCGTCGGTGGCGTGGGCGACCGGATTCACCGTCGCGACGGCCTGCATCCAGCCGGGCATGGTTTGGATCGGTGCGAACGCGCTCGAGATGAACATCAGCGGCATCATCACCATCATTCCGGCGAACTGGACCACGTCCGGGCGGCGCAGCCGGTCGCCGATCAGCCCGAACAGGGCGCTCATCGCCCCTGCCAGCACCACCAGGACCACCACCGCGGCTACGGCATCGACGGCGCTGCCGTGGAAGTCGAATCCCAGCAGTAGGGCGGCGATCCCGAGCAGCGCGGCTCGGGCGAGGGTGAAGGCGGCCTCGTTGATGGTGCGAGCCACCCCGGGCAATGTCGCCCGCATGGGCAGGGCCGCGAAGCGGTCGTGCAGGCCGTTGGTGTGATCGATCGCGGCGGAGACTCCGGCGTTGGTGCCGGCCATCACCGTGGAGACCGCCAGCATGGCCGGGGTGAGGAAGTCGATGTAGCTGACCCCGGCCGGGAAGCCGGGTCCTGCGGCGACGCTGCGGAACACCTGGCTGAACAGCACGAGCATCGCCATCGGCATGGTCAGCGAGAACATCAGCAGCTGGGGGACGCGGGCGCTGGTGCGCAGGTTCCGGACGGTCAGGGCGGCGAGCTGGTCGGCGATCGGGGACCGCCCGATCGTGGTTGTGGTGGTGGTCATCGGTGGGCTCCGGTGGTGTGGGCGAGGTGGGTGAAGACGTCATCGAGGCTCGGGGAGGTCACGTCCAGATCGGTGACCTCGATGCCGTCGCGGTGCAAGTCGGCGACCAGCGCGGTCGCGGTGCGGGCGTCGTCGACGGTGACCGACACCCGCACCCCGGTGCCGTCGACCCGGTCGGTGTCGGGGGTGAAGGGCAGATCCGCGATCTGGTGGGTCGGGACGGTGGCGTGCAGGACCTTGCCTCCGACGATCCGTTTCAGCTCGGCGGGAGTGCCGCGGGCGGCGACCCGGCCACGAGACAGGACCACGATGTGGTTCGCGAGCCGGTCGGCTTCCTCGAGGTACTGGGTGGTGAGCACGACGGTGGTTCCCGCGGTGGTGAGTTCGCCGACGACGTCCCACAGTCCGGCGCGGGCGAGGGGGTCCAGAGCGGTGGTCGGCTCGTCCAGGAACAGCACCGACGGGTCACCGACGAGGCTGGCCGCCAGATCGACGCGGCGCCGCGAACCGCCGGACAGCTCCCCGACCCGCCGGGCCGCGTACTCACCCAGCCCGAGCCGGTCGATCAACGCATCGGCACGCGCGCGGGCGCTGCGGCGCAGCCCGACCAGGCGGCCGATCAGCTCCAAATTCTCTCGGGCGGTGAGGAATTCGTCCAGTCCGGCGTATTGACCGGTCACCCCGATCCGGCGGCGGACCTCGGTGGCGTCGGCGACCACATCCAGACCCCCGATCTGCACCCGGCCGACGGTGGGCCGCACCAGCGTGGTGAGAGCGCGGATCAGGGTGGTCTTGCCCGCACCGTTGTGGCCCAGCACCCCCAGCGTCGTCCCCGCGGAAACTTCCAGATCGACACCGTCGAGCGCCCACGCTCTGCCGTAGGCGACGTGCAGGTCCTCTACCACGACAGCCGCCGCGCTCATCGCACACCCTCGACTCGGTCGGGCAGCTGGTTGAACAGGTGCATGGTCATCACAAAGTTCCTCTCGGAAGAAGGTGCTCACACCCGGATGGATGAGAGTTCGCTTCTCCAGACGAACCAGCCGCGGAACGGACGCACCGGCCACCGGGCTCGCACCGCCGTTACTACGATCAGCCGGATCGGGTGACCGATGAGTCGATCGGAATCGTCGCGCCACGCCACCACCGGGCTGCTCACGCTCCACGCAGGGTCCTTGTCGTTGCGACGGTGAAGATGTCCCAGTCGAAATCCATAAGGACGCCTGGGTTCGTCTTGATTTGCTGAGCGCGCCCCGCTCACGGCCCGCATTCTCCTCGGGTGCGTGAGCGTGCGGGTTCTGGTGTGATGGGGGTGGGAGGAGGAATCATGTTCAGTGATGCGTGCAGAGGGGTTCGTGCTGTCGGGGTGATGGTGGGGGCGGTGCTGATCGCGGTGGCCGCGACCGGGTGCGAGATCGTCGGCTCTGCCCGGCCCGCTCCCGCACCGACCGTCCTGCCGCGAGAGTCTCCTCCGCCGGTGACGCCGCCGCGGACGTTGGCCGAGCTGGTCAATCACCAGTGCACGGTGCTCACACCACAGGAGTTGTCCCGCTTCGGTTTCGAAAGCCCCGGCGAGGCCGAACCCTCCAATTCCTACTGCCGGTGGCGCACCCCGGCCACTGGGGTAGAGCAGTTCGCGATGTACTTCGCCCCCGACCCGTGGCGAAAGTACCAACCAGTCGAGGACGCACACCGCGGCACGCTGCACTTTCGCGAGCTCACCATCGCGCGTCGGCCGGCGTTCCTGCTCGACGAGCACCGCGAGCGCGCGCACACCAACTGCAGGATCTGGGTATCGGTGAGTTCGGGCGGGCTGTTCGAGTTCGAATATGCTCCCCAAGGCCACGGCGTCGAGTGGAACCTGTGCGCGCGGGCCATCGAAGTCGCCACAGTGATTGCCGAGCGAATCCAGTGACCACCGGCCCGACTCACCGCTCCCGGCGTTGCGCAAAGGATTTCTCCCCGGCCAGTTCGGCGCGCTGGTGGCGTGGGGTCGCACGAATCGTTGCCGGTGGCGTCGGTGTCACCGCCGGCCTGCTTTGGTTGTGGTGTGTGCTCGTCGTGGCCGAGTCCCGATTGTCGGACGATCCCGCCGACGACCCGCATGGCTACCTGCTGATCTTCGGCACGTTGCTGGCCACCATCACCGCCCCGGTCGCCGCCATGATGCTGCCGTGGGCTTTCCCCCGGCACCGCAGGCCGCGGGCCACGATCACGACGGCGACATTCGGGGCGGTCACGGTGCTGCTGTGGGCGGCATTGCTGACCAGCTGAACCCGGTCCACCCCGGAACGGCGCGGATCACGCCGGCGGAGTGATCGTCACTAGCCAATTTCGCTAGAGGGCATATCCGCGGGCGCGCGCACGGCTACCAGGTGCGCGCCGATCTGGAGTCCCGGGGTGCCCATGAATGGCCCAGTGCCATGTCGGGCTCGGTGTACCACGCACTGAAGTCGACAGCGCTGCTGGGCTGATCCGTGAGCACGAAACCACCCGAGCACGGCAGGCGGACCGCCACGCATCGAATACGAACTGACCGAAAAGCACAGCGCGCATACCTCGCGCTGTGTCCGTTCCGTGTGAACTTTGCGGTTGATGAATTCGTTGGACTGCGTGAATCTAACCGACGTTTTTCGTATCCCCGATTGTTTTGATCTAGTTCGCGGATATTGATCTCCCCTGCCGCCGCCGTTCGCGGCTCATCCGAGCCGAACCTGCCGCCTCGATGCGGGCCGGGCGTGGGTAGAGCCGTTCACTGACCGACCGCGGCCGCGGAATGGACTGGCTGCGCGATTCGGTCCGTTCGGGCCGAGGATTGGGAAACGGGGGCAAAGGTGGCGAGGACAATAATTAGTCAACGGGGTGACTTTTAGAGTGCGGCGAAACCGCGTAGGATTCGAGCAGGTCGGGACAGTATCTGGAGCCCTATCATGTTCGAGAGAAAGATTTCACACACGAAGTTCGCCCGGTTGGCGGCCGCCGCCGGTATGGCCGCAGTTGCTGCGATTCCGGTCGTCGCAGCCGCGGCGCACGCGCCTACCGCGCAAGCAACGACGCTCCCGTCTGCAACCCAATTCGTCGACAACCCCGGTTGGGGTAATCCCGGTTGGGGTCGCGGCCCTGGTTGGGGGCGTGGCCCCGGTTGGGGTGACGGCCGCGGTTGGGGATGGAACCCCGGTTGGGGATGGAACCCCGGCTGGGGGAATTGGTGGAACCCACCC
>NZ_JABLTE010000193.1 GCF_013315795.1 Nocardia barduliensis | reverse complement strand
GAACTGCACCCCCACCGCCGAACACCCGCGTCCGGTCGTGCTGCTGCACGGCACCTGGCTGAACGCCTACGACACCTTCTCCTCGTTGTCGCCGCGTCTGGCGCGCGCCGGATTCTGCGTCTTCGCCTTCAACTTCGGACGATCCGGCCTGATGCAAGGCGGTGGACTCGGCCCGATCCTGCCCGGGCGCTTCGGTGTCGGGCGAATGGAGGATTCGGCGTCGCAACTGCGCGACTTCATCGATCGGGTGCTGGCCGCGACCGGTGCGCAGGCCGTCGACATCGTCGGGCATTCCCAGGGTGGCACGGTCGCCAACCACTACCTGAAATTCGGCGGCGGCCATGGCAAAGTCGGCAAGCTGGTGAGCTTGGGCGCCACCCACCACGGCACCTCGCTGATGGGCATCGCGACGCTGGGCCGGATCATCAACAACCTGGGCGTCGATATCCTCGGGTTCTACGAACCGCTGGTCGGCATCGCCAACATCCAGCAGGCGGCGGGCTCGCCGTTCTACGCCAGCCTGAACGCGCAGGGCGACACGGTGCCCGGCGTCGCCTACACGGCGATCGGTTCCCGGCACGACGAGGTCACCAACCCTTATCAATGGACGTTCCTGCAGGCGGGTCCGGACGCGACGGTGGACAACGTCACGCTGCAGGACGGGTGCGAACAGGATATGTCCGATCACCTGACGATGATGTATTCCCCCCGGGCGGCATCGATCGTGCTGCACGCGCTCGATCCGGTCGCGCATCCGTCGCTGGAATGCACCTTCAATCCGTGGCTGATCGGCGGCAACGGCAGCTTGTGATCCGCGCTGTCACTGCATGGACGGGAGAATTCGCGAGCAACGGATTGGCTCCCGGGACAATTCTTTTCCGGCCACGACATTGGTTGGGTGGAATACGGGCATCCCGCGTCGTCACCGGCGCGGCGGTGCCCGTGGTCACGGCCGTGCCGTCGGAGAGGGAGAACCGGATGACTGTGGAGCTCGAGTGGGACGGCGCCGCGGTGCCGCCCGATCCGGCGGCCTTCTCGCATCGGCCGAAATTGCCCGGAGACGATCCGTTCTACGTTCCGCCGCCCGCGGCCGGGCGCCTGCGTCCCGGCTCGATCGTGCGCACGCGCATGGTGGAGATCGCGTTCTTCGGCATGGTGCCCCAGCGCGTTTCGGCATGGCAGTTGCTCTATCGCACGACCGATCTGGACGGTGTGCCGGAGGTCGCGGTGACCACCGTGCTGCTGCCCTGGGGCGCCGACCCCGCCGAGCCGCGCCCGCTGGTCTCGTTCCAGTGCGCGATCGACGCGGTGGCTGCGAAATGTCTGCCCTCCTACTCCCTGCGGCGCGGGGCGCGGGCGGCGGGGTCGATACCCCAGCTCGAGCTCCCGCTGATCGCCAGCGCCCTGGCACGGGGCTGGGCGGTGTCGGTGCCGGACCACGGGGGAACCGCAGGACGCTTCGGCGTGGCCAGGGAGCCCGGATATCGCGCGCTGGACGCGGTGCGCGCCGCGCTCGCCTTCGTCCCGCTCGGACTGGATCCCGCCACACCCGTCGCCCTGTGGGGATATTCGGGCGGTGGATTGGCCACCGCGTGGGCCGCGGAGGTGGCCGCGGAGTACGCGTCCGAGCTGAACATCGTCGGCGCGGTCGCCGGGTCGCCGGTGGGTGACCCGACCGCCGCCTTCGTCCGGCTCAACGGCACGCTGTTCGCGGGGTTCGCGGCCGTCTTCACCGCCGGGCTGCGCCGCGGTTACCCGGAACTGGACCACCTGCTGCGCGCCCACCTGGACGCGCGGTATCTCGGCTGGCTGGCCGAGACCGAGACCACCGCGACGTTCCCCCTGCTGTATCGCTTCGCCCGGCGCGATATCGACAAGCACAGCGGAGCGGGCATCACCGCCATGATCGCCCAGGACGGGTTGCGGCGGATTCTCGACGACATCCACCCCGGCCGTCAGGCGCCCGCCATGCCCGTGCTGGTGCTGCAAGGCGTGCACGACGAGGTGATCGCGGTCGCCGACGTGGACGGTCACGTCGCGCGCTATGTGGACGCGGGCGCGCACGTGCGTTACCTCCGCGACCGGCTCAGCACCCATCTGCTGCTGCAATTCCTGGCGCTGCCGGTGATGGTCGACTGGATCGCGGGGCGCTTCGCCGGGCGCGAGCTGCCCGCGGCCGGTACTCGGACCAGCTGGTCGCTGGCCCTCGCCGGTCCGGCGCTGAGCGGCCACCTGCGTTTCGCGGCCCTGCTCGTCCGCATGTGGCTCGGACGACCGATCCGCGGGCCGCGTCGGCCCGCGCCCTCGGGCGCCCGCCGCCTGTCGGTCCTGTCCGCGGCGCTGCGCAATCCGTTGTCCTGACCTGCGTGCCCACCGCCGAGGCGGCCGATCCCGCACCCCCGCGCGGGCGGCCGGAAGTTCGTGTGTCCCGTCCCGAACCTGTCCGTTTTGCTCTAGCGTGAGCACGGTTGGTGCCGAGAGGGGTCGTGGATGCGTAGCGGGATGCTGAGTGTGGCGCAATTGCGGGACCGGGTCGACACGGGGGAGATCGACACGGTGCTGGTCGCCATGACCGACATGCAGGGGCGGTTGCAAGGGAAACGCTGCGCGGCACGCTATTTCCTGGACGAGGTGGTCGCGCACGCCACCGAGGCGTGCGGGTATCTGCTCGCGGTGGACGTGGACATGACGACGGTCGACGGATACGCCCTGTCCTCCTGGGCGACCGGATATGGCGACGTCGTGCTGCGGCCGGATCTGCGCACCCTGCGGACCGCGCCGTGGTGGCCGGGCACGGCGCTGGTGCTGTGCGATGTCGAGCACGTGGTGCCGGAGGGGCGGGCGGTGCCGGTCTCGCCGCGCCAGGTGCTGCGCGGACAACTCGATCGGCTGACCGAACGTGGTCTGCGCGCGTTCGTGGGGACCGAACTCGAGTTCCTGGTGTTCGACGACAGCTACGAGGCGGCCTGGAACGCCGGGTATCGCGGACTGACCCCGGCCAACCAGTACAACGTCGACTACTCGATGCTCGGCACCGGGCGGGTCGAGCCGTTGCTGCGCCGTATCCGGAAGGAGATGGACGGCGCGGGGATGTACGTCGAATCGGCCAAAGGCGAGTGCAACCCCGGTCAGCACGAGATCGCGTTCCGGTACGACGAAGCCCTGATCACCTGCGACAACCACAGCATCTACAAGACCGGCGCGAAGGAGATCGCGGCCCAGGAGGGTCGCAGTCTCACCTTCATGGCGAAATACAACGAGCGCGAGGGGAATTCCTGCCATATCCACCTGAGTTTGCGCGGCGACGCGGGCGAGCCGGTCTTCGCGGGTGACGGCGCGGACGGCATGTCGGCGCTCATGCGGCACTTCATCGCGGGCCAGCTGGACTGCCTGCGCGAGTTCACCTATCTGCTCGCGCCCAACATCAACTCCTACAAGCGATTCGTCGCGGGCAGCTTCGCGCCGACGGCGATCGCGTGGGGCCGGGACAACCGGACCTGCGCCATCCGCGTGGTCGGCGAGGGCCATGCGCTGCGTTTCGAGAACCGGGTGCCCGGCGGTGACGTGAACCCCTACCTCGCCGTGGCCGCGCTGATCGCGGCGGGACTGCACGGCATCGATCGGCGGCTGCCGCTCGAGCCGGAATTCCACGGCAACGCCTACCACTCCGAGCGTCCTCGGGTGCCGCATACGCTGCGGGAAGCGGCCCAGCTGTTCGAGGACAGCACGGTGGCCCGCGCGGCCTTCGGTGATGATGTAGTGCGGCACTACCGTAACGCGGCGCGGGTCGAGCTGGACGCCTACGACGCCGCGGTCACCGACTGGGAGCGTATCCGTGGTTTCGAACGACTCTGAGGTCGCGGGAGCCCGTCCCGTGATCGGCATGCCCACCTACGTGGAGCAGGCCCGCTTCAACGCCTGGGATCTGCCGAGCGCGGTCCTGCCGCACGCCTACGTCGAGATGGTGGCGGCCGCGGGCGGCATCCCGGTGTTGCTGCCGCCCGCGGGCGTCGCGCGGCCCGAGCTGGTGCGGCGGCTCGACGGACTGGTGCTGACCGGCGGCGCGGACGTCGATCCCGCGCGTTACGGCGGCCCTTCGACCGGGATACCCGGCTACACCAGGCCGGACCGCGACGAATCGGAATTCGGACTGTTCGAGCTGGCCAGGGCCGCGGGCCTGCCGATCCTCGCGGTGTGCCGCGGACTCCAGCTGGCGAACGTGGCGCTCGGCGGCACGTTGATCCCGCATCTGCCCGACGTCGTCGGGCACGAGGAGCACTCCGGCGTCGAGGGCGGCTTCACCGCCACCCGGGTGCTGACGATCGCGGGCAGCCGGGTCGCGCGCCTGGCCGGTCCGGAAGTCAAGGTGCACTGCCACCATCACCAGGCCGTCGATCGGCTCGCCGAGGTCCTGACCGCCACCGCGTACGCCGCCGACGGCACGATCGAGGCCGCGGAGGCCGTCGACGGTTCGTTCCTGGTCGGTGTGCAGTGGCATCCGGAGGCCGACGCCACCGATCGCAGGTTGATCCGGGCACTGGTCGAGGCGGCGGACACCTATCGAAGGGAGCGGAACTCGTGACGACAGCGCAGGTGGTCAACCCGGCGACCGAACAGGTGGTCACGACCGTCGAACTCGCCGGAGAAGCGGAGACCGACGCGGCGGTCGCCCGCGCGCAGCGTGCCTACACCGTGTGGCGCGAGGTCGCGCCGGGTGACCGGGCCCGGTTGTTGCGCCGGTTCGCCGAAGCGGTCGACGCGGATCTGGAGCACCTGGCCCTGCTCGAGGTCGCCAACGCCGGACACACCATCGGCAACGCGCGATGGGAGGCGGGAAACGTCCGTGACGTCCTGCATTACGCGGCAGGTATGCCCGAGCGGCTGCTGGGACACCAGATCCCGGTCGCGGGCGGGGTCGACATCACCTTCCACGAACCGCTCGGCGTGGTGGGGGTGATCGTGCCGTGGAATTTCCCGATGCCGATCGCGGCGTGGGGCTTCGCACCCGCGCTGGCCGCGGGCAACACGGTGGTGCTCAAGCCCGCCGAACTCACACCGCTGACCGCTCTGCGGCTCGGTGAACTCGCGCTCGCGGCGGGCCTGCCCGAGGACGTATTCCAGGTGCTGCCCGGCAAGGGGTCGGTGGTGGGGCAGCGCTTCGTCACCCATCCCGCGGTGCGCAAGGTGGTGTTCACCGGTTCCACCGAGGTGGGCACGCGGATAATGGCGGGCTGCGCACAGCAGGTCAAGCGGGTGACGCTGGAGCTGGGCGGCAAGAGCGCCAACATCGTGTTCGCCGATGCCGACCTGGAACAGGCGGCGGCCACCGCGCCCTACGGCGTGTTCGACAACGCGGGGCAGGATTGCTGTGCACGCTCACGAATTCTGGTGCAGCGCAGCGTGTTCGATCGCTTCCTCGAACTGCTCGAACCCGCGGTGCAGGGGGTGCGTGTCGGTGACCCGTCCGACGAAAGCACCGAGATGGGTCCGCTCATCTCGGCGGCGCACCGGGAACGGGTGGCCGCGTTCGTGCAGCCGTCGACCGAGGTGGCGTTCACCGGAAGCATGCCGGAGGGACCCGGATTCTGGTACCCGCCGACGGTGGTGCTGCCCGGCGCTCCCAGCGATCGGGTCCTCACCGAGGAGGTGTTCGGTCCCGTGGTCGCGGTGCTGCCGTTCGACGACGAGGCCGACGCGCTGCGCATCGCCAACGACACGAATTACGGTCTGTCCGGCTCGATCTGGACCAGGGACGTCGGCCGGGCGCTGCGCGTGGCCCGCGGCGTCGAAGCGGGCAACCTGTCGGTGAACTCGCATTCCTCCGTGCGCTATTGGACGCCGTTCGGCGGGTTCAAGCAGTCCGGGCTGGGGCGCGAACTCGGGCCGGACGCCGCGTCGGCCTTCACCGAGACCAAGAACGTCTTCCTCGCCACGCAGTGACACCACCACATCCGACAGGAGATACGTTGCAGCGCTTACAGGATCGGGTCGCCGTCGTCACCGGCGGCGGGAGCGGTATCGGACTGGCCACGGTCCGCCGTTTCGCGGCGGAGGGGGCCAAGGTGGTGGTCGCCGACATCGACGCCGGGACCGGCGCGGCGGCCGCCGAGCAGGTCGGCGGGCGCTTCGTGCAGGTGGACGTCACCGACGAGGCCCAGGTCGAGGCGCTGTTCCAGACCGCGGTCGACACCTACGGCGGGCTGGACATCGCGTTCAACAACGCGGGCATCTCACCGCCGGAGGACGATTCGATCCTCACCACCGGCATCGACGCCTGGCGGCGCGTGCAGGAGGTCAATCTGACCTCGGTGTACCTGTGCAGCAAGTACGCCATCGGCCACATGCTCGAGCGCGGCAAGGGCTCGGTGATCAACACCGCCTCGTTCGTCGCGGTGCTGGGCGCGGCGACCTCCCAGATCTCCTATACCGCCTCCAAGGGTGGTGTGCTGGCGATGAGCCGGGAACTGGGAGTGCAGTTCGCCCGCAGCGGCGTCCGGGTCAACGCCTTGTGCCCCGGCCCGGTGAACACGCCGCTGCTGCAGGAATTGTTCGCCAAGGACCCGGAACGCGCCGCGCGGCGCTTGGTGCACGTGCCGCTCGGCCGGTTCGCCGAACCGGAGGAGATCGCCGCCGCCGTCGCCTTCCTCGCCAGCGACGATTCCTCGTTCATCACCGCGTCGCAGTTCCTGGTCGACGGTGGCATCGCCGGCGCGTACGTGACGCCGCTGTAGGACCGGGGTGGTCGCCAACGGTCAAGGAGTGTGACTCGCTTCACAATTGACTGCGTTGCCGCAGGTCAAAAGAAAGCATTTCGCGCCTTCTGGGGACCGCGACTGTTTGCTGGCCGGGAGTTCTGGGTATCGGTCTGTTTCGTGCCTCACCTCCCGGTTGCCGGTCGGAGGTGGATCGAACCGAGGTCCGTGGACGGGCTGGAGAGGACGTGCGCGTGACCGATCGGACATCGGAGAGTTTTCCCCTGCGGCGTTCCGTGGCGGCCTCCGCCATGGGCAACGCGACCGAATGGTTCGACTACGGCGTCTACGCCACCACCGCGACGTACCTCACCGGCGCCTTCTTCCCGGGGGAGCTCGGCACCCTCGGCACCATGCTCGGCTTCGCCATCTCCTTCGTGCTCCGCCCGCTCGGAGGGATGGTGTGGGGCCCGCTCGGTGATCGCATCGGCCGTAAGGCCGTGCTGGCCACCACGATTCTGCTCATGGCCGCCGCGACCGGCGCCATCGGCCTGCTGCCTACCCACGCGTCGGTCGGGGTGCTGGCCCCGATCCTGCTCATCCTGTTGCGCGTGGTGCAGGGCTTCTCGACCGGCGGCGAATACGGCGGGGCCGCGACGTATCTGGCCGAATGCGCGACCGACCGCAAGCGCGGTTTCCTCGGCAGCTTCCTGGAGTTCGGCACGCTCGCCGGCTTCGTCGGCGGATCGGCGACGGTGCTGGCCTGTCAGCTCGCGCTCGGCTCGGACGCCATGCACGCCTGGGGCTGGCGCATCCCCTTCCTGATCGCCATACCGCTCGGCCTGACCGGTTGGTACCTGCGGGCCAGGCTCGCGGAGAGCCCGGTGTTCACCGAAGTCGCCGAGCACAAGCGCCCGCCCGGCGGCCTGCGCGAGGTGCTGACCACCTACCGGCGCGAGACCCTCACGCTGGCCGGACTGGTGGTCGCGCTCAACGTGGTGAACTACACGCTGCTGACCTATCAGCCCACCTATCTGCAGCAGACCATCGGTATGGGCGAGTCGGCCACCAGCGCGATGATGCTGGTCGGTCAGCTGGTGATGATGCTGGTGCTGCCGTTCTTCGGCCGGGTGTCCGACAGTGTCGGCCGCCGCCCGATGTGGTTGTTCTCGCTGCTGGGTCTCGTGGTGCTCGCGGTGCCGATGTACTGGCTGATGGGTCAGGGCACGGCGTGGGCCATCTTCGGCTTCATCGTGCTCGGGCTGCTGTACGTGCCGCAGCTGGCCACCATCAGCTCCACTTTCCCCGCCATCTTCCCGACCCATGTCCGCTACGCGGGCTTCGCGCTGGCCTACAACGTCTCCACCGCGGCCTTCGGCGGCACCGCCCCGCTGATCAACGAGGCCGTCATCAAGGCGACCGGCTGGTCGCTGTTCCCCGCCCTGTACATGGTCGGCGCGTCCCTGATCGGCCTGGTCGCCTGGAGCTACCTGCGTGAGACCGCCGGCACCTCGCTGCGCGGCACCGCAGTCCCCGACGCGGGCGACCCCGCCCC